>CAIFEG010000001.1:0-12865 GCA_903789415.1 uncultured Eggerthellaceae bacterium
CCCTTTCTCGATCGATTAAGTTAGACTGAAAAACACACTTTTTGTCCTATAACCCGCAATCCGCAAAAGGATCCTTCGCGGTATCGCCAGTTAAATCTATCGTGTTTTGATCGGCGAATGCCTGTTTGCCAGAAAGTCCGAGTGCCGCTGTTGCTGCGGCTCCCGTTGCCAAAAAAGAACGGCGGGTAATACCTTTCTTTTTCACGGGATTGAAAGCAGACTTTGCCATAATGCTCCCCTCTCTTTCGCATTCTTCGTCCAAATTGCCCATCTACGTGGGTAAATTTGAATTCGCAAAATCTTCACATAAAAAAGTATACCGACGGAAACTCGCTATAATATGGTCAGATTTCGATCATTTTACATGGTCAGATAGGTGGATAGGGAGCACCAACATGCGTCACTCATCATTTTCGGAACTCATGATCACCATAGACTGGCGCTCTAAAGAGAAGCTCTACCAACAAGTTGAACGTCAACTAAAAAATGCAATTCTTCGAGGGTATCTTCTTCCGGGAGAGCATCTTCCTTCTATAAAAGGGTTGGCAAATAATCTTGGAGTTTCCCACGTAACCGTTGAAAAAGCGTATGCGCTTCTGGTTGCTCAGGGGCTCGTCACAAGCAAGCCGCGCTCTGGGTTCGTGGTGGCAGATGTGGAACGAGTTGCTTCGCCAAATCAAGATTTTGAACTTGTCACCAGCGCAAAACGCGCGATGCTTACTCGTCATGTAGGAGAAACAGGGTATGCACACAATAACATCGGGCTGGTCAAATATGATTTCTCATATACAAATTTAGAGCCGGGATCGTTTCCTATAGAAACGTGGCTCCAAATCGAACGTGAGATGCTCACAAAATATGGCGACATTGGGATGACGAGCTATGAAAGTCTTTCAGTTGTAAACCGTTTGCAAAAGCAAGCTGCGTACTTGTTGCGAAAGACACGCGATGTCCATTGCGCTCCCGAGCAAATTATTCCCGTTGCTGGCTGGCCTGCCGCGTTAAGAATTATTCTTGCGCTTTTCAATTCTTCAGCGCATTCAATTGCAATGCCCGAACCGGGACTTACAAATTCATTTGAAATCGCAAAAAGCGAAGGATATCAGGTGCTGCCTATTGCCACGCAAACTGCAGATCCAGATTTACCTGTGCAAGACTTTATCTGTCAACTTAATGTGTTGAAACCAAAACTTGTCCTTTGGACACCATCAGATGAATTTCCAACGGGCAACGTGATGCGACGCGGCAGACGAAAGAGCCTGGTGGCCTGGGCAGAGAAAATAAAGAGCTATCTTATCGAAGACGATTCAGGTGGCCTCGTTCAATATGCTGTTTCACCGATTCCTTCGATGCAATCTTTTGATTCAAATGGACGTGTAATCTATTTCACCTCGCTATCTGACGTGCTTTCCCCCAGCTTGCGCATTGGCTTTCTGGTGCTTCCCCCAGAACTCCTCCGGCTTTATAACTACAAGATCAACAATCCCAAAAACGTGCCGTGGAATAATGCGGTCACACTTGCAACTTTCATGGAACGAGGATATTTCAAACAGCAGCTGGAACGCATCAATGGATCAAGAGAGATGAAACGTGAGCGGCTTATCTCCAGCCTTCACGAGGAAATGGGCGAAAAGGTAGTAATCGAAGGAGACCGTGTACGCAGATATTTGAATATTTCCGTGCAAAATGGGATGTCGCATGATGAGCTTGTCGAAAGCGCGCGAAGACATGGGGTTGCGGTTTACGGAACACGCCATTTTTGGTTTGCAAATCCAATGATAGGAGACCAAATTATGTTGGGTTACTCATCAATTCGTCTAGATGACATCGCCCCAGGCGTCCATGTACTAAAAGAAGCGTGGTTCGGATAAAAATAATTATTTGGAAAAATATAAGTACATCTGATATTGTCTGCCCCAAATGAGCAAAACCAAAATCGCATTTGTTTCATTCATCTCACAAACAAGGCGCGTCTGTTCATTGCATGTTCAACACCTACTGAATGTTCTTCTGGGTGAATTCTTCGATGCCGTTTTGAAAGCTTCCAAGTCTAATCCATTAAGTCCTGATTTGCGCTATGAAGAATAATGAGCTGGGCAGATAAGTATTTCTGCCCAGCTCAATACGAATAACAAATATTGACCGTTAAATTATCTGATAAACATTCTTTCTTGAAATAAAAACGGATAAATTAGCTTCGATACATTTTTTCTTCCAAACTAACCTTCTATGATGACTACCACAATTGCTAGAAGTATGTTAACGATCTTTAAAAAATGAGCTACTTTATTAGCAGCTCATTTCCAATTTAAGAATAGATGCTATTAATCATTTGAAAACTATTCTCATCGCACATCTCAAAAGAGCTACCAATACCACTTTGCAACCTTTTGGGCATCCTTTTCCATTAATTCGTGCCATTGGTTTATCTGTTCTTCATATAAATCAATCGTATTTTTTTCTTTGTCGTCCAACAAACGTGGTCCCTTTCTTAAAATTTCATCTATATTTTTTCGAAATTGACGATATGATCGTTTTTCCGAAAACGACATTTTTCGTCTTGCTGCTGGCCATAACGATTCATCAATATTGCGAATTCTATCTCGTAAATGATCTAAGCGATGATATGTCTTTAAAACATTTCCATCGACTTCAGCATTTTCTTTTGCATCCTGTATCAATCGGTTAACTTCCTGCTCAGTTATCAGTGTGTTAGGACATGAAATACGAGTAGTGCTTGACTTTTTCTGACCGGGATTATTAGTAGACACGTTTATGCGTCCACCTTCAGATACTCGTATTTGAACTTCATAGTGTGCCTTACCGGCACTTTGAAATGCACCTTCGTCCTGTCTAATAATGCATAGATCACGATTATTTGCCACACAGGGACGATTACCCACCATAAGGTGGAGGTATGCACTCATTTGAAACGAAGCTGTAGGAGAAAAAACCTCTCGATAGAAGCATGGCAACTTAGATCCTTTTTTAATGAGAGGGATTACCATACCATCGGGTCCTTCGATACAGATTGAGACAGGCAACTTCTTATTTCTCACTCCACCTAAACGTATGCATATCTCGGTGCAGTCAGCTTTGTTAGAAAGCCTCATTACACATCCTTTTCTCCCTCATCCGTTTCGACTACAACCTTGACTTTTAAATGGTATCTTTTCATCCGTTTGTAAAGTGTTGTACGCGAAACATGAAGTACATCAGAAACCTTACTTACATTGCCGTCGTTTTGCACCAATAAATCGGCAATATGCTTTCGATCTGCCTTTTCTTCACCGCTGAGAAATGTGCTCAAATGAGATGCTTCTTCCGTAACAGGATCACCCTCACCATTAGCACCTTCATCAACGGACATTAATCTTTCTGAAAGAGGCATCTGCGAGGACGCCGGGAAAAATGAATGTCCTTTCGAGCGTGAATTTACTATATATATTGGTAAATCTTTTTCGGTAACTTTTTCTCCTTCACCAGCAACGATAAGGCATCGCTCAACTACGTTGCGTAATTCACGTACATTACCTGGCCATGAATAGTGTCGAAAAGAGTCAAGAGCTATTTTTGAAAGAGGAGAATATGTAAGCCCAAGAGAATCAGATATCTGATGATTAAAATATTCAGCCAAAAGATCAATATCTCCATCACGTTCTCGTAATGGTGGTAAATGTATCTCGATAGTACTTAAACGGTAATATAGATCTGGGCGAAATGTACGGCCTTTTATCATGCCACGGATGTCTTCGTTAGTAGCAGCTAAAACGCGTATATCAAGTGGATGCGATTCAGTTGAGCCCAATCGTGTTACCGCTTGGTCTTGAATAGTACGGAGCAGTCCAACCTGCAATTCAAGAGGCATTTCTCCAATTTCATCTAGTAAAAGCGTACCATGATTTGCTGCTTCTATTTTGCCTATTGAACCTTCTTCACGCGCACCGGTAAAAGCTCCCGATTCATAGCCGAACAGCTCTGCAGCAAACAACTCGCGAGGTACGGCTCCACAATTAATGGCAACAAAATTGCCTTTGCGACCTGAGCGACGATGAATTGCTCGCGCTACCATTTCCTTTCCTGTCCCTGTTTCACCTAAAATTAATGTGTTTACATTAATAGGCGCTATTCGATTCACAATATTATCAACCCTTTGCCATGCAGCTGAAGATCCAATATAATCTACCGTCGAGTCATGGATTGAAACCCCTTCTATAACCTTAGCTGGTTTTTTATTTTTCTTTTTCGAAGAAGTCTTCTTGGGATTTTGAAATACTAGAACAATAAAACGCATACCATTTTTAAATTGAATCGTAGTGCGGTATTTACAATCTAGTTCTTTAATAGGCTTACGAATCGATTCCTGAAAGAAGACAGGGATTGTTTTATGCTCAGAAATTGGATCATTTAATATACTTTGTATAGAAGATTTCTTGCTGAAATATGCCGAAACCAGCTGTTCCCCATATGGAAACTTATTAAACCCTGGAAGATATGATTCCATCTGACGATTGGCAATCAAAATGCGCCCGCATGTATCCACAACCAATACAGGTTCATCCATGAGCTCAATCATAGGTTGAAAAAAATCAAGTGAGCGCAAACGAAGCCACATAGAATGCCCAGATAGAAACAAATCATTTGCCATTTTCACGCCCATCGCGCACATATCAAGAGCACAGTCAGGTAAACGTCCAAATGGACTATTCAAATTAAGAGCACCAAAATAGTGATTACCAATATCAAGAAATGGAGCACTTACGCCTGAATATCCCTGAGATACGGTTCGGTAATGCTCGAAACCTTCTACACGAACTGGTTTTTTCTCCCAACCAACTATAGTTGCGTTACCAGTGCCTACTTCTTCTTCGCGTAGATAAGTGCCAAACGTTCGTGGATAATAGCTTAAAGGTGTAAAAATTCGAACACAAAATTTTCTTGGTCCATAAGCGATACATTACACTGTAAAAGAGCCAATAGCATGCGCATAACTGGTTGATTTACTGACAATGAATGCTGGAACTTTTTACGCTTTTCTTTAAGTAAATCTTCATCTAATGTTGGAAAATCAGATGACCATGGATTGACTCCCGCAGCTCGACAACGTCGCCATGAACGGGCAATTTCTGGACGCACTACATCACTGTCCAATTCTCCTTTTGTAACAAACATGCGCCAAGCTTCTGCCATTTTATCTTTGTTGTATACGTACACAGTAGCCTCCTATCTCAATTGCGAGGCCTTTGCGCCCATTGCAATCCATTTGCGAGATGATTGGGTTTTTATACCAAGCGCTGCGCGGTATTTGGTAACTGTGCGTCGTTTGATAACAATTCCTTGCGCATTAAGCAAATCAGTAATTTCTGCATCGCTATAAGGATGATCAGATGGCTCCTCCTCCACAATTGAACGAATCATGTTTTTTATCTCAAATGATGAAATATTTTTAGAAGCTCCAAAAATCGTTTCACGTTCTATAGCACGTGAGAAGAATGATTTCAGAGGAAATGAACCCCATGGAGTTTGCAAATACTTATCTTGTACTGCGCGACTTATAGTTGAAACATTAACATCTAATGCATTTGCAACTTCACACATCGTCATCGGATCGAGTTGTTGGCCTTCGGTAATAAAGTATCGGTACTGTTTTTTAAGTAAGTAAGAAGCAAATGACTGAAGCATACTTTTTCTTGCATCGAGACTTCGAAGAACCATTTTTGCATCTTGATCTTTCTCTCGCAAAAATAAACGTGTCGAATTATCAAGATTATTGCTTTCAAGCATAGAAAGATATTCATTGTTCAAGCGTAAGCAAGGACGCTCAGATCCAACAACGGTCGCCTCAACCCCAAAACTTCCGTGTCTTACAACAATGTCAGGAACAATGTATCCACATGACCATTGCTGCGAAAACGAAGCGCCTGGATATGGATTCATGGACTGAACCTCCTGCTTCATCTGCAGAATTGTTCGAGAAGTCACTCCATACAGATGGGCAAGAAAGTCAACTTTATTAGCAACGAACTCCTCAATATGGTTCAGCAATATATCGCGAAGTACATCAGGATGTGGCCCTTTACTATCCACCTGCAACGCTAGGCATTCAGCAAGTGAACGAGCACCTACCCCTAAAGGATCCATCGTTTGAATTAACTTCAAAAGTTCTAAAGCATCCTTTTCGCAGATTCCCCGCTCGGCAGCAAATTCAGATAAAGTTCCATCAAAATATCCATCATCGGATATGAGCTCGATTAAAGCATTAATATTCTGAGATTCCCTTTCCTCTAGCCCAAGCCTTGGAACCTGTAGTCGTAAATGTTCACGTAATGTTTCAGTTTCAGAATATCTTTCCCTAATACGTGAAAAATCTTCATCAAAAAATGAAGCGATACTCCTTTCCTTCTGAGTTGCAAATGCATGAGAACCTAGTTCTTCAGATATCAGAGTGGCATCATGAGATAAGTAATTTACCTGTTCAAAAGGAAGATGTTCCAACTTAAAAAAATCACTCTCATAATCAAGCTCAAGAAGCGGATTATGCTCGGCTTGACTTATTGAATATTGAATAAGACTCGGTACGGGCATAGAAAGCACTTTAAGCCCCTGAAGCAATTCTGGAGCTAAATGTACGCGCGTAGCAACAGTAGTATTACTTTTAGCGTCAAGACCTGAGTGCACGGAAACCACCAATTCCCCTCGTGGACCGATTGATATAAACGCTAAAAAATGGCGTATAAACCTTTTGAATCTATATTATATAATGAAAATATTATGTTGTTTCTTATTTATTTAAAATTTTGGTACATTTTTTGCTCTTTACAAAAATTAGAAGATTACCAATCTGAAAAGGAGTTTATTCAACCCTTCTCTTAGCTAAGGAAAAACAATATGTCCACTACAGAGCTCAATATTATTGTTCGGTCTTTTATTCCCAAAGATGAGCCAGTATTAGTGAAACTAGGCAAAAAAGAACGTATGGGGACACTTTCAGGGTTCCAAACAACATTAGTAGCTGTTACTCAAAACAAAATTGCAGGGTTTTGCCGTATTAGAACTTATGAGGGACATCCCTATGTGAACCCTATTATCGTTTCGCAAGCATTTCGACATAAAGGAGTTGGAGAAAAGTTAATGAAATGCGCACAGGGAAAATGGGGTACTTTGAGATTTGTCGCGCGTGGATATGCTGTTCCCTTCTATCAGACTATTGGATGCCGTCCTATAGGATGGAATAGTATTGCTGATGAAGTCATCGAAGATTGCCGTACATGCTCTATGTATTCCTCATGTAAACCACTACCGATGGTCTACGAAAGTTCAAAATAAGTGCAAGCACCTGTAAATAGATGCTCGCACTTATTTTGTAAATTGTCACTGCATTAACGCTGTCGATGTGGGGCTGGGGCTGGACTAGCTGGCCCCGCATATGTTTGAACGATAGATGCATACTCACGTGCAGGATTGCCTACCACTTCAAGGTCAGTATCCATCCAATTACGACGCCTAATAGAAACAAGAGCCCAATCCTTCGCAGTCCCTTTAATATAATTAGGTGAAGAGGGGTCGCCACGTGTCCATAGAGCCCCCGATGGAAGCACAAGTTCTAAGTACATGGGTACCTGCGGATCAAACTTTTTCCCATTGACGTTATACATATTTGGACGACCTTGCCAAGAAAGAAATAAAGTTGAAGTTATTCTGTCTTTTACTACTGGTTCAATGCCAAGCGCATCGTAAATATCAACTGAATGTGCCCATAGCTCCATCAAACGAGCTGACACTAGCGAACGATTTGACATCGGAGGAATACCGGCTGCCCACGGAACGCGAGATTTAGGCCCACCCTCCATAAATGCTTCATCCATAATTGTGCGTTGTTCGCGCCACCAGGTTAATATGTCAGTTCCTGGTTGATTGCGGAAAGCTAATACATGGTTATCTTTATCTTGTTCAGATAATGAATCAGCTACTGCATTGACGCTTTCACCGTGCCCATTCAATAGTTCAGCTGCACAATTATCAAAAAAAGCAATGTGGCATATCACATCTTTGAATTTCCAGGTTGTGCAATATGAAGCCATACGGTTCCAGTCATCTTCGGTAAAATCTTGAACCAGTTCATCGACGGTTGCTTGTTCAGCTATCAAGTCACCTAGTGGGTCAAAAATCTTAGCCATAGTATTTTCCTTCTTCAAAATTAGTTAATTAGTCTTGATATAATTTTTGAATAGCTCGCCCAGCGATATGGATCATAATTTCATCGGTACCTGCGCCAATGCGATACACACGTTGATCGCGCCATAAACGTGAAATACGGCAATCTTTTGTATATCCAATGCCGCCCATTACCTGCATAGCCGTATCGATAACTTTAAAAGCAGCGCGACCGCAGTATAGTTTTGCAACAGCTGAATCAATCTGTACCTTCTGACCAGTATCGATTTCCCATGCTGTCTTATATACCCAGTTACGCATATTCTCAATATCCATATACATATTGGTAATATGCTCTTGGATCAGCTGGTTTTTTCCGATAGGACGACCAAATTGGATACGCTTCGTGGCATATCGTGTAGCATCTTCAAAAGCACACTCAGCTGCGCCAAGACTCTGGGCACAAGCAATCAGACGCTCAACTTCAAAGTTAACCATTGCTTGCATAAATCCGTTACCCTCAACGCCTACTAAATCTTTTTCTTCAAGCTCTACATTATTCATATGCAATTCGCATGTATTGCCCATGTTCCAACCGATTTTTTCTAAAGGCTCAATAGTGATTCCTGGCATTACATTGCCTTCTTCGTCATGGATTTGGACCCACCACATAGAAAACTTCGAACGGTTTTCTTTCAAACTAGCGTCATCAGCTGCATTTCGAGCTACACACAGCATGTATTTGCTGTTTGTAGCATTTGTCATAAATGACTTATTGCCATTCAGATATACTTTTCCGTTACGGCGTTCATAGGTAGATGTCAAAGCACTGGAATCAGAACCGGCACCTGGCTCAGTAAAGCCCAATACAAAACCAGGATTTCCTTTTGCCACTTCGGCAAAACATTCTGTTTTTTGCTCTTCAGATCCATATTCAGTCATATCCTTTAATGCACAAATGTTTCCATAGATATAGATAGGAACACCGTTTTTGCACATGCGTTCTGCTACAAGCATTAGCGTCTGCGTATCTGTGGGAACTCCTCCATATTTTTCATCCAAGCCTAGTGATTGAAATCCGTTATCAAGCAATGCATCAGTAAATTTTTTTGGCCAAACATGATCATCGTCACATTGTCTGAAGTATTCTTCAGTTCCATAGCGTTCACAAACATCATCGACACTTTCTAATAGCAACTGTTGTTCATCAGTTAAACTAAAATCCATGAGATACCCCTCTTTTTTGCTTGATGTACACTTCTATTTCCCAGCAACATCGTTTCGTTTGCTGTTGAAATACTTGATTACATTCGATAAACGAACTTTGCCAGCATCATCGCGTCCTATATCATTAGTAAACACGATGTATCTCGGTTTCTTATAACTGGCAATATAACTTTTACATGTTTCCTGAATATCTCTTTCCGTGAGGGAAGAACCAGAAACAGGCTGGACCACAGCGGCTACGGCTTCTCCTAGAACAGGATCTGGCACACCAAAGACTACACAGTCAGCAACCAATGGATTACGTAAGATAGCTGTCTGAACTTCATTGATAAATACGTTCTCGCCACCCGATTTAATCATGTCCTTCTTTCGCGACTTCAAGTAATAATACCCATCACAATCACGCGACATGATGTCCCCCGTACGCAACCATCCATTAAGAAATGCCTCTTTGGTAAGTTTAGGCTGTTGGTAGTAGCCTTCCATCATTGCAGGAGATTGCACAATTGCTTCCCCAGATTGCCCTTCTTCCACATCGTTGCCGTCATCATCAACAATTCGAATTTTGAGTGTCTCCATTGGAGTTCCCACAGAATAAATCTTGGGCTCGCGATGAGTAAGCATATCGCGCGTTATGCGCATTGACGTTCCTACGCCACTCTCACTTTGACCCCAGCCATAATTAATGTTGGCATTAGGAAAAGTATCGAAAATAGCTTGAGCAATCTCCGGAGTCATGCCACCCGCGGAACTCTGCACAATACGTACAGACATCATCTCTCGTGAATCGGGGTTTCCTTCACGTACCAAACGTAAATACGTGGTCGGAGGGAGTAGAATCATATGACTTACTTGGAAGTATTCGATTTGTTCAAACACATCATGTGGATTAAATTTTCCGCACACCACAACTGTGGCCCCTGCTGAAAGCGATGACACAAACCAACTATGTCCGCCGTGATGTTCAAGAGGGCACTGTATCAGAGCGATCGGATGATCCATTTCAAGCATTCCATTACTCGCCATGACTGCATGCATTTCAACCAGATCAGCGGCATGAGTGCGACATGCTCCTTTCGGAATACCAGTACTTCCTCCTGTGAATTGAATGCGTGACAGACCTCCGCCTAAATACAGTGGTACTTCAGGACTTTTTGTCATTACTTCAGAATCAGAATGATATTGCAAAGAATCTGTTGTCCTTGTTAAAGAAAATAATCGTATCCCTTTATGAAGCTGTGGCTTACTTTCTTGCACACGATCTTCAAACTGCTCATCAAAAACCAGCATGCGAGCATCAACCGAGTTAGTAAGATAAGCTATTTCACGTGGAATAATCCGGTAATTTAGAGGTACGGCAACTGCTCCCATCCGTTGAATAGCTAAATAAACAGCTATTACCTCAATACAGTTGGGGAAAAGATACGCTACCTTATCGCCTGTCTTTACACCATTATCATGGAATGTAAGTGCAAGACGAGATGAATATTCGTCTAAATCACGATACGTTAATTGTGCCGACTTATACACGACTGCCAATCGTTCTGGATATGCTTGTGCATTAGCGAGAAATGGTTCAATAATATTGCGGTATTCAAACATTTGCTATCCTCCTTTCACGGAGTTTTTTTGCCAAAGTATCTACCGAGCGAACTTTTTTTGAGTTTCTGCAAAAGCCCTAGTTGTGGTGCAGAATGGGGAAGCTGTTTGTTCCATAGTGAGTGCACAGGAGAGATTTGAATCAGAAATCGCATTTATCATGCCTTTAGCTACCTGAATAGAGGCATCCGGCATTGAGGCAAGTTTTAATGCAAGTTCTTTCGTTGTTTTTTCTAGGTCAACAGAGGGACATACTCGATTTGCAATTCCCAAATCATAAAGCTCGCGTCCCGTTAAGCGATTACCTAAAAATAAGATTTCTTTTGCACGCTGAGCTCCCACAAGCTCAGGAAGAAATTTCACTACAGCCATTTCGGGAGCAATTCCTATTTGACAAAATGCAGGGATAACCTGAGCTTCTTCTGAAACACACACCAGATCACTGGCGAGCATCAATGCAAAACCACCACCAACAGCATATCCATCAACCATGGTAATGACTGGTTTAGCGATAGAGCGGATAGCCATTTGTACAGCTACATATGACCGGTAGGTTTTTCGTGCACGCTCGGGAGTGGCATCTTCTGGATTTGTCTGGTTCAAATCACCACCGCTGGTAAATACATTGCCCTCGCCCCGAAGAATTACCACACGAACATTATCGTCAATATCTGTTTCATTCAGATAGTCTCGAAGCAGAACCATCATGCGTTCGTTGATTGCATTCTTTTTTTTGGCTGGTTGAGATAGATAGTCGCAATGCCATCATTGTCTTTTTCCATATAAACCACACCACGATTTTTTTGTTCCATATCAGACTCCTAAATCGAACAAGCGACGCGATAGCCCGCTTTAGTCGCATCGGCAATACGATGCGGTTCGTTAGCATCCCCAATTAAGTAGACTTCGGGAGCACAATCTTTTATTGCTTCATAAAGTTGATCGTTACGTTTTAGTCCTAACGTCACAGCAACCGTCTTTGCTGGAACAAAAATCTTATGGTTGTTACCTTCTTTATCGCTCTGAACTGCTTTAACACCATCTGAAGTAATTTCGGTTACATTAGTTAGAGGATAAGTAGTCACATTCGGAGCCTTTTTGAAGGCCGTTGTCATGTGAAAACGTTCAGAGCCACCGACATCAAAACCAATTTTCTTGTGACTATCGATAATTGACGTCGTACGCCCCGTATTCATGCACAACGTCCCAAACTCACATCCTGCCAATCCTCCGCCAATAATGGCAACATTCTTACTAATAGGCCAGCTCATCGAGGCAGTAGCTTTGCGAGCAAATGAAGGAGTATAGTACATCTTCAAAAAAGTGGTTGCACCCCACCACATAAAGTTATTGAACGCACCTTTGACTTTTGGCTTATCACCATTTAGCATGTCGAGAAACATATGAGACGTTATTACGTTCTTCCCATCTTCGCCTGGCACGCCTAAATCTCTTACATCTCCACCGATAGCAAGAATGACTACATCTACATGCCCTGCTTTAATACTGTTTACGTCCATCTTGTGTTTGAGATGTACGTGTACTTCTGGATGACGTTTTAAAAGATTGGTCAGATATGTAATGTAGCGTTCATGATACGGACTAAAAATGGAACTCATTTTTACACACCCGCATAAACGCGGACCTTGTTCGTATAAGTCAACAGTATGGCCACGCATCGCTGCATATACTGCCGCATTAATGCCTGCTGGCCCCGAGCCAACAACCATAACTTTTTTCTTCTTTTTTGCAGGGGGAATAGCCTCATGATCAAGCTCTTCACCAAAACGTGGATTAACACCACAATAATTAAGAGGCTTGCCCTGGCTTACTACATCATCCAAACAGCGACAGCAAACAATACATTCACGCATCTCGCTAGTAC
>CAIFEG010000001.1:12875-160475 GCA_903789415.1 uncultured Eggerthellaceae bacterium
CCAAGCTGTATCGTAAGCCGGCGATCATATCCAGTTTGCCTGCTTCGAGCGCTTGCTCCATGATTTTCGGATCGGTGTTGCGATATCCCTGTGCTACTGGTTTTTTCGCGACTGTTTTAATCTTTTCCGAAATCCATGACCACTGCAGGTCTTTGACATCTTTTGTTGTTAGCGGTTTGCTTGTCTCATGCCAACCCACAGCAAGATCGTGTAAATCGCACCCAGCCTTTTCTAACATCGGGGCAATTTTTAGAGATTCTTCCATAGAAAGTCCTGGTCCAGCAGAGCTTTTAATATAATCGACCGGAGACCAGCGCACTACTATTGGGAAGTCTGGACCGACCACTTCACGTGTACCTTGAATTACTTCCAAAGCAAAACGGCATCGATTTTCCAAACTTCCACCGTATTCGTCTGTTCGATTGTTAGTGGCACGTGCCATAAAACGTGACAAAATGCCACCTACACCTGCCATTACTTCTACAGCATCAAACCCAGCTTCTTTAATCACACGTACACCATTGAAATACATCTCTTCGAAAGCTTTGATTTGCTCAATAGACATGGTTTTGAAACCACTCATAAATTTTAAAATTGCAATATCTGACGGACCATAAGGACTTTCTGGGAGATCAGGAGATGGTTTCCAATCATGCACACAATAAAGTTGTGCACAAATCCGTCCACCATTTTTATGGACAGGGTCAACCTCATACTTCACTAAATCAGGAATACACGATTCGTCGTAACAGGATGCTAGCGGAGTAATCATAGGATTATAGGTCTCTAGTTCATTACGTTTCCACGGCACGAGTGTCTGTGTGATTAATCCCGTTTTTCCAATTGCGCGTTCGATTAGGTAATTAGCCAAGCGTTGAGTGGGTCGATTGTCATCTGTGATATAACCACGACCTGGAGACATAGATGTAGAAAGAAACCTATTTGGCAGTTCAAGACTATTGATCTTGATTGGAGATCCAAGAATTGGATATTCTGTGCTCATAAAAAACCTCTCTGTTCCCTTTTATTCCGTTTTCAGAAGCATTACTTCGATTGTTTAAATGGGTGCCATGTCTTACGTCCAAATTTCACAGTGAATGGGACTAAGATGGCAGCAATTACATAAAGCACTATTACGAGTGCAAAACATAAATCAAAGGATTCTGTGAGGTCATAAATCCTGCCATACACAAGAAATGCTACGGCAGAAGCAACAAAGATCCCTGTTGAACACCAGGAATAAATTTGCGAATAGTTACGAGAGCCAAACGCTGATCTTGCCAGCATTGGCGCAATGACAGTTAATCTGGCATACCCAAGACCAAATATTCCCATGCCGACATAAAACATCGTTACGTTACTACCCGAAGTCCATGCCAATGCAATGCCTAAGGCGCCACCTAATGCAGCAATTATGCCAGTATTTTGTACTCCTATTACATCATTGAGACCGCCTAGAATGAGTTTGCCAACAATGCCACCGACCATAATGATGGAAACTGCTACAGCTCCTGCATCAGCACCTAAAGAGCCTCGAGCGCAGAATGCAGGAATCTGCTGAAAGAAAGCTGCACACATAACAAAGATGGCACATACAAGAATCAACGTATATAATGCCGGCGAATGTAAAGCCGCACTAATACTTGCTCCTTCATTTTCTTCAGCGGCAACCTCTTCCTTGCTCTCATTTTCATCTGCTCCCCAGGGCAAAACACCCATTTCTTCAGGATCTTTGCGAACGAAAAGAATTGTTAATATTACTGAACAAACCGTGGTAACAGCGGAAAGAATGGCACGCGCAGTATGCCATCCGTAAGCATCAATAAGTTGTTGACCGACAGGACTGGCAATAGCGGCTAGCAAGGAAAGCGAGGCTGCGGCAATAGCAATAGCTGTTCCATTACTCTTCTTAAACCACCTATCCACAAGGACAGGTGCTGCGAGATACATAAAGAACGCAGCTGTTATACCAAATAACACTCCATATAAGTTCCATTGCCATAATTCAGTAGCATATGCACTTGCCCATGAAGACAATCCGAACACAAGCGCTACGATACTCAAAATCCATCGTGGATTACCCTTTTGAAGTATTTTCCCGGCAAATGGGGCAAGAACAGCAGAAATTAATGGCTGGATAGTGCGATACATAGTTGTGTCAGTTTGTGACCACCCAAATTCATCCATTACTGGGGCAACAAAAATACCTGATGTATTTGCAATAATTCCTGTCGGTATAGAATAAAAACCTATACAACCAATGACAACAAGCCATGGCCATGCAGAACGATGCTTTTGTACGCTTCGATCCATTGCTCCTCCTAAAACAGGCATAAAACCTTTTAATTTAAGGAGAGCAAATATCGTGCCATTCTTAAGTTTTTAGATGCAATTATTCAGGGGTACGCCCTAAATCCTGGAGAAAAATCTCGTAAGAGGAGCGCATGACATATCCCAAAAGTACCATTGATAAAGCTATAGCTTATATAGATCAAGGACATACCCCATATGATGCAGCCTAGAAGTTTGACATTTGCCATGCCGCAGCATCAATCTGGTTGAGAAAACGGAATGGGAGAGAAAGACAGAGATATCAACTTAAAACCATCGCTGTTGCCTTAGTTGCAGCATATGGCGACAATAATATTTCTAACAAAGAGGTTGCATGCTTGTTTGGTGTGCCTGTCCCTACCATATCGTATTGGAAGAAAAAGTACCTGGTAGAGAAGGGATGCAATTGTCTGAGATCAATTCCAAAGACCTCAAACACATCTCAGACGAAGTCCCGGTTAAAATGTCTGAGAAGGAGAAAGATGACTACATCCACAAGCTTGAACTTAAGACTGCAGTGCTTGAAGGTACAGTGAAAATTGTAAAAATCAGAGGTATCGAGGGGGAAAGCAATGACGGAAAGGCTACTCTCGTCGATACCTTAAAGAAAAGATTTACCATAAGAGGCGCTTTTTGCTCTAGGACTTAGATCCTCTAGCTATTACTACTGTACATATACATGATCGTTATACTGAAGCTAAAGAGATAATCAGAACTAGTAAAAGGTAGAAGAGGATACCGCTATATACGCCAGGGACTAAGGAAACGTAAAAACTCAATCATGATATCTGGTAAAACCGTAAGACGTTTGATGGCAGAGGAAGGTTTGGCAGTTACCTGCTACAAGAAAAACGTAGGTATAGCTCCTATAAAGGTGAGATTAGTAAAGCATAATTTCCATACGTCTATTCCCAATATGCTTTGGCTTACCGATATCACCGAGTTTTCCATTCCAGAGAACAAAGTGTATCTAAGCCCTGTCATAAGATTGCTTTGATGGAATGCCAGTTTCTTGAAGTATAGGGATACATCCTAATGTCCACCTTGCAAACTCTATGTTTACATCTCTATGCTTACAAAAGCTTGTAAAAGCCTAGGCAGCAATGAACATCCCATAACCCACAGTGATCGTGGTTACCACTACTGCTAGCACAGCTGGATTAAGATATATAGAAAGTACGACTTTACCAAATCAATGTCTGCCAAGTGCTGCTCTCCTGATAATTCTGCTATGGAAGGATTCTTTGGAAGACTAAAAAACGAATTCTTCTATTACTTTGACTGGGATGGTGTAAGTACAGATGAATTTATGAAGCAGCTCGATGAGTATATGAGATATTATCGGGACGTGAGGTCCAAAGAATCCCTTGGATGGTTAAGCCCGAAGCAATACAGGAAGTCAAAAGGTGGAATGGGTAAGATAAATTGAACACCAAGTTAAGAGCGAAAGGTGTTCGATATGACCCAAACAAGAAAAAGATACGACAGGCAGTTCAAAATCTCTGCAGCCAAGGTGGTTCTTTCTGGCGATATGACAGTTAGAGAACTTTCAGAGGAGCTCAAGATTAAAGATTCGACATTGAGACGATGGGCAGCCGAATACACGGAGATGGGAGAAAATGCTTTTCCCGGTAACGGAAGTCCTAAGATCAATAAAGATTACGAGATCGTCAAACTAAAAAAGCAGGTAGAAGAACTAGAACGTGAGAATGAGCTACTAAAAAATTTCCGGGCCTTCTTGAGTCAAGACCATGCGTGAGGTTTGAATTCCTCAAACAGCATAGGAACGAATACGGTCCCATCAAGAAGGCATGCAAGATTTTAAAGATATCGTCGTCGGGATACTATGAATACCTCCATAGGCGCAAATCGAAATCTCAGATCGAACGTGAAGCGCTTGAGGGCTTTGTGAAAGAGATACTTGATCGTCATCGTGGGCGATATGGATATCGACGTATCAACAAAGAATTAAGAAAAACTGGTATTACGGTAAGCAATAAACGAGTATTACACACCATGCAAAAGCTTAATCTCGTTGCCAAAGGTGCTACAAAGAAGCACAAACAACACAAGGCAATAGCGCCTGGTGGTCCAAGAACTAATATAGTTGAACGTGTTTTTACGGTAAGTGAGAAAAACAGGTTGTGGGTTGGAGATATTACCTATATTCCAACCCAAGAGGGATGGCTCTACCTTGCTACAGTGATAGATGCGTTTTCTCGCAGGGTAATAGGATGGTCAATGTCTAATCGAATTACTGAAAAGATTGCAATTGATGCAATTGAACAGGCAATTGGCAGAGAAAACCCACCAGATGATGGCTCGCTTGTCTTCCATGATGATCAAGGAGTTCAGTACACATCACGAGCCTACCAAAAATGCCTTGAATCCCACGGAATTGTACAGTCTGTATCCCGTCCAGGCACTCCACTAGATAATGCAGTGGCAGAATCATTCTTTAAGACGCTCAAACGTGAGCTCGTAAATGAGAAGAGGTATAAGACAAGAGATGAAGCAAGACAAGATATCTTCAAGTACATTGAGCTCTATTACAATAGAGTGTGTCTCCATTCAACATTAGGCTATGTATCTCCAGCAGTATACGAGCATGAATATGCTTGAAGGTTCTTAAATAAAAGTCCAATTTGCCCTTCCCATTCCAAAGATTAGTGGAATAAGTTATCCAGTTTTATGGGCGCATCCCCTTATCAATTAATATAGCCAAAAAGAAACGGTAAGGGGTCTTCTATTGAAGACCCCTTACCGTTTCTAAGAAGGATTGTTAATGATACTTATTTACTTACGCGCCCACGACTTACGTCCCATCGGAACAATTATGATAGAAAGAACAATGATAATGATATAGAAAGCAATCATCATATAGAATGCCCCGTTATATGAACCGCTAATATCAAAGATTTGCGCATAAATCAAAGCCGAAAACCCTGAGAAAACATTTAAACCTGTTGCGACAACTGAGTAGATGTCGCTGTAATCTTTATTGCCGAATGCCTGGCGACAGGTCATTGGCGGTACAACAGTAAGTGCCGAATAGCCAACGCCAAAGAATGCCACACCTACGTAGAACATTGTCACACTGCCACCGCCCATAAGCATGACAGCGGGACCAATAGCACCACAAATTCCTGCAACAATTCCTGCAGATTTTGCACCAAAATGGTCGCACAACCAGCCAAGCACAAGTTTGCCGATAACAGAGGCAACCATTGCAACAGAAACTGCAAGAGCGCCAACAGCAGCACCTAAAGCAGGATTAGTAGAAGCATAACGAGCGATTTGCTGTACAAACGATGCAGAAATAACAAATAGACCAGCCATAATCACAAGCAACCAAAGAGCAGGGCTTTTCATTGCTTGAGAGCGCGTTGCCCCTTCATCAGCAGCAATATCGATTACGTTGTTTTTCTTTTCCTCATTCTGCACTTCACCGTATCCCCACGGCTTTACCCCCATCTTTTCAGGAGAATCACGAAGCAGAATAGCTGTCAGGCCACCGCCTACGATTAAAACAATAAGTGAGCAAATAATACGAGCAGTTTGCCAACCATATGCCGTGATCCAACTTTGGACGATAGGGCTCATGATTGCGCCAAACACTGAGACAAGCGCGGTAATCACGCCTATAACAGTGCCATTGCTCTTTGCAAACCAGCGATTGACCATAGTTGGCGTAGCAATATACATCCAGAACGCTGCAGAGGCACCATATAATACGCCATAGATATCCCACTGCCATGGCGCAGTGAACCATGCACATGCCAAGTTAGCCAATGCGAACACTACAACTGCTGCTGTCATAATCCAACGAGGGTTATATTTAGTAATTAATTTTCCTGCTAGCGGAGTGCAAAGCGCTGCCACCCAGGGTTGGATTGACATGTACAGCGTTGTATCTGTTTGCGACCATCCGAACTCATTCATTACAGGTGTAGTGAATAAACCAGCATGGTTTGCAGCAAATCCTAATGGAACAGCATAAAATGCTACACAAGCAACCGCAATCGCCCAAGCGTAATTACTGCCCTTTTGGGTTCCTGTGTCCATTTTTCCTCCTTCAAGTTTATAAATTACACAAAGATTTATTTATCGTTGTGTTTTAGAATTCCTTTGTCATATAAGGCAGATATTTCTTCTGATGTGTAACCAAGTTCTTCCATCACATCTTTTGTATCTGTGTCATATGGCACACCGCCGCGTACAATCTTTCCCGGATGCTTCTTGAAACGTGGAATCATATTTACTTGTTTGACATTCTTCTCTGTAATAGGATCCCAACTTTCAATGAATACTTTACGTGCTTTGTAATGAGGGTCATCAAGCATCATCTGATAAGTCATGTGAGGACTAACAGCCACACCCATGTCGCCAAAGATCTTAGTTACTTCAGCTACAGTATGCTCGGCACAGAATTTATCGAGAGCAGGACGAAATTTTGCAGCACGGGGTGGCAGGGGTTCATCAAGGCTTTTGCAGCCCGGAGCACGTGTAATTGACGCATACGACCCAAGCGGTTGGAAATCAGGGTCGTCGGCAAATCCAAAGAATTCTACCAACTTGCGAACTGGACCGGCACCTCCAACAGAAACTTGGCAATACCCATCTTTGCATTTCTGCGAACCAGCACAGGCACCTACTAGATCTTCATTGCCTAAGCGCGGCGGTTGGATGCCATGATTGATGCCGTCTGACAACGTTGCGCCTTGTAAACGTACAAGTGTTTCGAATTGACAACAGTCAATAGAGTCGCCTTCGCCTGTTTCCCGTGCATGCATTACCGCAGCTAACGCCGACCAAGCTCCCATCAAACCGGTCATAAAGTCACCTGTAAATGGTTTCGTTACACTTGGCGGAGAATCAGGAAAACCATTAATGTTTGAATATCCGGAAAACGCTTGGCCTATTGGATCAAAAGATGCGCGACTCACATAGTCAGGATCGCCATAACTACCAAAACCTGTGATATGCAGAATTACAAGAGCAGGGTTGTGCTCCCAAAGAACGTCATCAGTTAAACCCCATTTCGCCCATGTGCCTCCTTTCGAGGATTCAACCAACAAATCAGCGTTTTTGATCAGACGAAACAGAATTCCCTTTCCTTCATCTGTAGGGATGTTCAGTGTCATCATTCGCTGATTACGGCGGTCCATTGACCATGCATCACCGTACATACGGTACATATCAGGGGCACGAACGCTTTCCACCTCGATTACATCTGCACCCTGTTCTGCAAACAGTTCACATGCAAAAGGCCCTGCAATTACCGATGCTGCATTAATGACCTTTAGGCCATGCAAATTGCCAAATTTAGGAATTTCGCTTGCCTTCATTCATACCTCCTTGAATAGAAATGACCACATACCCTCCTGGGTCTTCTACAAAAAGAGGAAGCAAATTACGTGCCAACACCAGCATTACAAAAGAACTTAATTTCTTAAAACCAGGCACAAATTATTAAAATTAAACGAGATCGAAAATAAATAACAAATCTCCCATTAACAGCTGAAAAGAAAACATCAATAGGGTTAAACAAAGTGTTTGGGAGAACAATAAAAATGTAGACTTATATCTCCTGTGGACTTGTTAACAAATAAATGATTGTTTATATGACTTTTGAGAAAGCAATTGTTGCTCATACATTGATTTGATTTTTTCATCGGAAAAGCCTAATTCATGGAGAATATCTTCATTGTCTTCGCCGATCGAAGGAGCACCACGCCATACTTTTCCGGGATTATTATGCATTTCAGGAACTACCTTGACTCCAGGAATTTGGGTAACACCATCTTCTGCCGTCCAAGTATCTACAACATGGCGCGCTTTATATTGAGAGTTGTCACGTGCTTGTTGATAATTCATCAGACGAGAGCAGGGTACTCCATTATTTGCCAAGATATCCTCAACTTCTGCAGCTGTATGCTTAGCTAAAAATCGAGCGAATGCTTTTTCGGCAACATCGGCAGCATGTGTTCCAAAAGGAATAATTCCTTCACCTTCAGGGAATAATTCACTACCATATTCCAATCCTATCAGAGGAAGCCCATTACGTAATACACCTGGACCTAGAAAAAGAACATATACCTCTTCACCATCTTTGCAAACATAGGTTCCATAAAGAGCACAAATAAGACTGTGGCTGCCCTCTTTTACATAGTCTTTTCCAAAACGCCAATAATCAGTAGGATAGTTTGCTTGTGTGCGAATGAGACATTCAAATTGCGCTACATCAATGCTTTCCCCTTTACCCGTCTCTTGCCGTTTAAGCAATGCTGCAAGTGAAATCGAGAATGCATAAAATGCTGCTGAATAGTCCCCTGGAAATGCCATTGCCGGAACTGATTTATGACCAGGTATTCCATTCATGCGCATCGTACATCCAAAAGCTTGTGCAATAGGGTCATAACTCGCCCGCCGCACATATGAGGGATCACCGGTTTGACCAAATCCTGAAATGTGAGCAATCACAAGCCGAGGATTTGTTTTCCAAAGCACATCATCAGAAAAACCTTGCGCTTTAAAGCGTCCTCCAACTGAAGCTTCAATTAATACATCAGTAGTTGCAATAAGGGAAAGAAATGCCTTCCGTCCTTCACCTTTCGTATAATTTATCGCTAAGCTGCGCATGTTGCGTCGATCTTGCTGAGTACTACCTGCATGACCGGAAAAACGCCCCATATCAGGAACCATAGGATTTTCAATCCATATTACATCGGCACCATTTTCAGCATACAATTCAGCCGCAAAGGGAGCAGCTACGGATAGTCCTATCATTACAACTCGAAACCCATGAAGTAATCCAAATGTGGGTATATCTTCAGTTTTTGCCATTTAGTCAATCTCTCCTACATATTTAGTTTTGTAAATACTGCCAATTATATAAATGACATAAATGCAATTCTCATGCCAGAATTCTTTACCAAAATAGGGTTATCAGATGGCATGGTTTTTGCTTCCTTCCCTTGTAAGCACATCTTGCATCAAAAAGTTATTTCAAATGAAAGGAGCATTTCGATGGACAACACAACGGAGCAATTTGGTCCTCTTCAAGGCGTAAAAGTAGTTAGTTTATGCCAAGCGATAGCTGGACCTTTTGCATGCGCATTGCTGGGCGATTGGGGGGCCGATGTTATCGGGATTGAGAACCCGAATGGACGCGATGCTTCACGTCCCAACAGAGTATTGGGAGGATGGGGCACACAAATGGATCGGCGTAATTCTAGATCACTTTGCATAGACGTACGAAGCGAGATTGGTCACAAAATTTTCTTTAAGCTTCTTTCAAATACCGACATTATGGTTGAGGGTTTTCGTGGTGGCCAAATGGAAAAATGGGGAATGACCGATGATGTGCTATGGAAGGAGAACCCACGTTTGATCATCGTGCACATTTCAGGATTTGGGCAAACTGGCATTCCTTCTTACGTAACACGAGCGTCATTTGATGGTATTGGCCAAGCCTATTCAGGCTATATGGAAATGAACGGTTTCCCTGATCGTTTGCCAATTCCTGCATTCCCACAACCATCAGATTACTTTGCTGGTTTATTTGCTACAGCAAGTGCGCTCGCAGCACTTCATAGGGCACAGGCAACTGGCCAAGGCGAGAGCATTGATGTTGCACAATTTGAGGCAATGCTTCGCTGCTCAGGATATTATGTTGTGAATTACCTCAACACCGGTGAGCTGCCAAAACGAGAGGGGTCACATTCTACTACATCAGCAGGATATGGTGCTTATCGCTGCAAAGATGGCGTCCCACTATATATTCTTATTATTGGTGCAGGTGTTGTTCGCAGTGCTCTTAAGGTTTTAGGATTAGATATCAATTCCGAGCCTTTCTTTGATGGCATGGGATTATGTGGTGTAGGAACTCCTGCAGGGGATCGATTAGAAGAGGCACTGGCAAAATTCTTCGACTCACATGATGCAGCGGAAGCTGAGAAAATATTGCTTAACGCTGGCGTACCATGTAGTCGTATATACACTTTTGCTGACGGAGAAAAAGATCCCCACTATCAGGCACGACAAATCTATACACACTGGAAAAATGCATACGATGATGGCGAAATTCGTGGAATAAATGTAGTACCAAAGATGAAAAACAATCCTGGAAAAATCACCCGTGGAATGCCTTTAGTAGGACAACATAATGAGGAAATACTGCATGAAATGGGAGTATCTGATGAAACAATTTCTCAAATGTATGAAGCCGGAACGCTAAAACAAGAGCGCACACCACTTGGGTAGTAATAAAAAATATGAAAAAATTTTATCGATTCTATCGATAAAAGAAGCGAACACTATCATTCCTCATACGACTATGAGGAATAATGCGAAAAAACATTTTGTTTAACATACTTTAAGTTTATTTTGAATTCATATGTAAATAAACAAAAGGAACCATTTTAGTTTACGGTAGATAAAGCAGAATGCTCATCACGTCTGCTGGGCATTCTGCTTTAAAAATTGTGAGATTTCGTTTTCAGCAATTTCGAAGTCTAGCTCTTTAAATTCGTGATCAGCAAAAACAAGTGTAATCCAAAATACCGATAAGTATTCCTGCACAGCTCTTTACAAGTAGGGATATTGATTTTAGTGTTGTCATTTCTACGGAGAGTCAAATCATTTCTCGGACAATTACGAATCTCTTGAAATGCATTTATTATTAGAAAATAAACATAATATCGTCGACCTATTGACACGCTGAATAGACTGTTGTCTTCCGAATTTTGTTTACATTCGAATACCAAGCTCTGATTTCATCAATGTTTCTTTATTCTAAGTAAAGAAACATTGATGCTCGAATTTCACTTGGAGGTTGCACAGTAAAAAGGTTACAACTAGAACATCCTGATTTTCACTTTCAAGGAGAATATTATTGGTATCTACAACAAAGTAAGACGTAATTCCAGCAACCACCACGCCCATATTGTCCTGCTCAGTCAGAACCAAAATTTGTAAAATATTATCTTCTTTTTCTCTAAGAAAAAACCTTCGCAAAAATCAAAAAATTACCAGTAATGCCATTTTCGGCTAGTACTTTTGTATAAGGGATGGTTGTGTTTATCAGTAGTTCCAAACTAATGTTCAAAATCACAACAGGATATTGATCATTTTTTGGAATACAGATTTCCATAAAGTTTCATGCTAATACATAAAAAGTTAATTGTATACCATAATGACACATATAAAGGATATTATCTCATTTAGCACAGGGATTATTTCAAATAGAAAAGCAAACATCCCAAGCAAAATTAAGATTTGAATTATTCCTGGCCAAGACAGAACGGTTTATAAAAAACGAGCCACCCATAAGGCGGCTCGTTTTTGAGTGGATATTTTTTATAAGAGTATGGTCTAAGCCGAAAGGCTAACGCACAAACCAAAGTGCATCGCGGTCAACCTACAGGGTGCGGCCGAAGAACTCCAACAGATTCTGCTCTTCAAAGGTCACATACTGCGGCTTCCAGTATTCGTCGATATGACTCGCACCTTGAACCAAAACAAGCTTCTTGTCGGTAGTCCCGGTCAGTTTTTTAAACACATCCTCAGTCATATAGCGCGTGTCAGCCACATCGCCCACCATCATCAGAATCGGCTGATCAATCAGGTCTGCCGCATCTTCCGCATCAAACGCCATCAAATCCATCAGGCTCATCGTGGTGTAGCGGCTCTGTGCACGCGGATGGAAATACCGATCGCCGTAATACCACGCGCCGTCACGATATAGTCCCGCCGGAATCTGCTGCAGCTGCTCTTCGGTATAGTGCACTGGCGCGGTGCGAAGCTCACCCTTATATGTCACTTCGCCCGTCTTCGCATACGCCACGCGTGCCACGGCCGCCTCGCGCAGGCGCACGGGAATGGCCGTCATGTCCGCATCCTTAAAGCCATTGCGACGCACGCGCCCCGTATTAAACATACCGATGGTCGCCACCGATTGAATGCGCTTGTCCTCCGCGGTTGCCGTAATAGCGTATCCGCCTCCGCCGCAAATGCCGAGCACTCCAATGCGATGGTCGTCGATCGCCGGAATGGTCATCAAGTAATCAATGCTTGCGCGGATGTCTTCCACACGGCTGGCAGGAATATCCGTCTGGCGCGGTTCGCCTTCGCTTGCGCCCTGATATGCCGCATCATATGCCAGTGTGATGTAACCATGCTCCGCGAGGAACTGCGCGAACAAACCTGCCACCTGCTCTTTTACGCCTCCGTTTGGATGCGCGACCACCACTGCGGCATATCGTGCGTTTTCGTCATAGCGCGCGGGCGTGTACAGATTAGCCGCGATCTTCAGACCGATGTTGTTAGGATACGTGACCGGATGAATGTTGACCTTGCCATCGACATTTTTGGTGATTGCTCCGTCGTAGACAAGCGTCCATTGATTGTCGTTGTAGTCTGCCATGTCGAGATCCTTCCATTTGATTCCGTGGTATGATCCGAGTATATCTACCGATAGTTGCTATCGGTCAGTGAACCTGTTACTTTCATTTTAGTGAACAATTTGGGAGGTCAGCCGGACATTATGGCGAATGCATCAACGGTAAAAGCAGCGGCGAAGCAAACGCCTATAGCAGAAGCAACCGCCACCGCAACAAAGGCACCAGCAGGGCAAATGCACACGATGCTTGAGGCATGCGAAGCTGCAGGTCTTACGTATCAGACGCTTAAGTTCTACTGCAATGAAGGCCTGGTGCCGGGCGTGAAGCGAGACAATCGCAATCGTCGTGTGTTCGATGACCACACCCTTGCTTGGATAAAAGACTTGGCGTGTCTGAAACGCTGCAATTTCTCGATTGCCGAAATGAAGACATATCTGGCGCTTTGCCTGCAGGGCGAAAAGACCATCCCCCAGCGCCAAAAGATTCTCGAACGGAAGCGCGCGGAGCTGGTTGACCAGGTAAAGCAGCTCAACGACAGCATCGACTATATCGACTGGAAGCAGGGCTTCTACAACGATGTGCGTACCGGCAAGACCCCGTATGTAAGTAATTTGCTGCCGTAATACGCTACCGAACACCGTACGGCGCCGCATCCGCGCCGTTCACCGCGCGCGCCCGCAGCGCGTTCACTTCTGATCCAAATTATCGCCACAAATTCGACTGAACTTATTTCCTACAAATTCACTAGGATTTGTGTTTCTCACCTGGGAAACCATGCCCTCTCGCGTGCACTAAGATGTTCACGACGCAGGTCAACGCAAATTTTTCTCTACTCCAAACGGACACAAAACCACGACAAATATTCTCCAATGTGATAAGTTAGGTGCACCTAACAAACACAAGTAGTTAGGACATACCCAAGCTTGACGCACAGGAATGTGCAAGGTTCTGAATTGGAGGTGATCAGTATGGAAAAGAGCATTTCGTCATCATCATCATCGAAAAAAATGACGTCACGTGATGCAGTAATGGTGGGAGCACTTGGTGCACTTATCATTGCCATCCGTTTCGTGTTTATGTTGCTAGGCGGCTTAAGCCCCTATGCATGGTTCTCCTCTCACTTCATCGATGCTATCCTTATCGGCCCTATATTCATGCTGATCATGTCCAAAGTGCGCAAGCCGGGTGCCTTCCTTATCATCGCGGTGATAACAGGCTTCGTATTCCTCGCCGCCACGTGGATGATAGTCGCGACAGGTATTATCGGCGGGCTTTTGTGCGAATTTTTCGTCAAGCGCGCCAACTACCGCCCAGGATTCTTAGCAACGATGGGATTCCTTTGCTTCAACCTAGGATTCCTGGGTGACTTCCTTCCACTGTATATTACGCGCGACGAATACTACGCCGCCTCTATGTCGACGATGCCGCCCGCATACGTTGACGCTCTCTACCAACTCGTTACACCAGAAACACTTATCGCAATCATCGCGAGTATTGTTGTGGGCTCCATCTTAGGCGCATTGTTCGGTTCACGGATGATGCGTCGCCACTTCAATTAGGAAGGATAGAAGATGCATGCAAATGTCATGCGAATCGATGACGTGATGGATTCGCATGACAGGGCACCTGAACGAGACGACGGTGGGCTCGACCCCCGCACCAAGTTGTTGCTCACCTTACTCTCGTGTTTTGTGGTGTTCACAGCCCCTTTGTCTTCGTTCTCCCTTGTCTTTATGGGGCTGTTTTGCATCCTCTTCATCATCGAGAGAATGCCGAAACTGGTATTCGAATTGCTCGCGGTGTACGTGGGCATCATGTGTCTTGCACAATTCATCATCCCCGTACTTCCCGCACAAGTTGGAGTTATGCTTGCCGTCATTTGCTACGGCGGAGTGATTTTTCCATGCGCAGTGGCTGCGGTGTACCTGGTCAAAACGACATCGGTTGGCCAGTTCGTCGCCGCACTGCGCGCCATACATATTCCGAACACACTCATTGTTGCCTTAACGGCCACCCTTCGATTCTTCCCCGCCATTCGCGAGGACTTTTCCCACGTGCGCGATGCGTCCAGGCTGCGTAAACCCCACGGGCCGCAACGGCGCGTCGACTGTATATATGTGCCCCTACTCCTCAACGTTTCAAGTACGGCTGCCGATCTTGCCGCCTCGGTGACAGCGCGCGGCATCGACAATCCCTGTCAGAAAACGTCGTGGCACCGCATTGGCTTTTCGGCCGGTGATGCGATCGTGCTTGCGGTGGCGCTGGCGATTTATGCCGCCTGTATAGCGTGGAGAGTGATGACCTGATGATTCACTTCGACCATGTAAACCTGACATACGAAAACGCTGATCACCCCGCCCTTTCCGATTGTTCGTTTGACATCGAAAAGGGCCAAACTGTCCTTTTGGCCGGCATGAGCGGCTGCGGAAAATCCACTATTTTAAACCTGATTAATGGCCTTTTGCTCCACGACGAGCAAACCGAAGTGTCCGGCACCATCCAGATTTCGGGCAAGGCGGCGCAGGATCTTGAGCAGTGGGAAGTGGCCGATTTGGTGGGCTCGGTGTTTCAAAATCCGAAATCCCAGTTTTTCAACCTGACAGTGGCCGATGAAATCATTTTTGGTCTGGAGAATCGCGGAGCCACGCGACCGCAGATGGAGCGCGCTCTTGCGCGTGCCGCCGAAGTGTGCGGCGTGCAGGATTTGCTCGGCCGCGACATTTTCGGACTTTCCGGTGGCGAGAAACAGCGCATTGCCTGCGCAAGTGCCTATGCCACCGACCCCGATGTGCTGGTGTTGGATGAGCCATCTGCAAACCTGGATGAGCAGAGCATCGAAGCGCTGGCCAAGGTTTTGGCGGAATGGAAGCGCCAGGGGAAAACGGTCGTGATCGCCGAGCATCGACTTTGGTATGCCATCGATATTGCCGACGAGGTTTTCTACATTCGCGACGGGCATGTGGAACGCACGTTTACGCCCGATCAGCTTCGTTTCATGAATGCAGCAGATCGTGCGCAGCTGGGACTTCGGCAATGCACCCGCCCGCCCGATATCGCACCCGAACCAGGTCCCGTGGGAGACGACGGAATTGTTGCCCAGGGACTTACCACGTCAAACAAGAGAATTCCCGTTTGGCAAAACATTGATTTTCATATTCCGCGCGGTCGCGTGTGCGCCATTACCGGCAAAAACGGCGCGGGAAAGACAACGTTGGCGCGCGTACTGTGCGGATTGAAGAAGACAAACACAGGCACATTAAACATCGATGGGCAGGTTACGAAACGCAAGCAGCTTCGCGCGCGCAGTTTCATGGTTATGCAAGACGTAAATGCGCAGCTTTTTGGGGAGACTGCCTTAGATGAAGTGACCTTCGGAGACGAATCTCTAAAGGACCAGGCGCACGACGCGCTCGAGCGTTTGGGCTTGGGCGGTTACGCCAAACGCAATCCGTCCACGCTTTCTGGAGGGCAGCGTCAGCGCCTTGCTGTGGCCGACGCCCTGGTGAGTAAGCGCGACATTATCGTGTTGGACGAGCCCACAAGCGGGCTTGATCTTCGGCACATGCAGCAAGTAAGCGACGCACTTCACCAGATGGCGCTTTCGGACAGGTGCGTGGTGGTGATTACGCACGACATGGAGTTTGTTCACACAAGCAATGCCCTGGTCATCGACTGGGCAAGACCGATAGATAGGAGATAGCATGGGGGAAGAAAGCAAAAAGCCTGGTACCGTGAGTCAACTCATGGCCTTCGCCGGATCGTACAAGTGGCTTACCGTGGTGGGCTGCATTCTGTCTGGCATCGCTATGCTGCTGAGCATGGCGGTCTACGTGTGCATCTGGCAGGTGGTCAACGCAGCGATAAGCGTGGCACCAGACTGGAGCCAAGCATCAGCGGCGGTGAATTACGGCTGGGCAGCCTTGTGGTTCGCCTTGGGCAGCATCGTCGTCTACTTCTTCGCGCTGATGTGCAGCCACGGCGCGGCATTCCGCGTAGCCACCAACATTCGCAAAGAATGCGTACGGAAACTTCTGCACGCACCACTCGGCTATTTCGATAACCACGCGTCGGGAATGCTTCGTCGCCGCATTTCTGATACGGCTTCGGAGGGAGAATCCTTCCTCGCGCACAGTATGCCCGATATCGCTGGCACCGTGGTTCTCGCAATATCCATGGTGGTGTTGCTATTCGTGTTCGATTGGCGCATGGGCCTGTCGTGCCTGGTCATCGTCGTGATTTCGCTTGCCTGCATGGCTGCAATGATGGGCGGCAACAGTCAGGACATCATGAAGGACTACGAGCAGGCCATGGACGACCTGAGTAAATCGGCGACCGAATATGTGCGCGGCATCCCCGTAGTAAAGGTGTTTCAGCAAACGGTCGATTCGTTTAAGGTGTTCAAACGCGCCATCGACGAATACAGCCAGAAGGCGTCGGAATACGAAAGCTCGGTGTGCAAGGCTCCGCAGAGCCTTAACCTCACGTTTGTGGAAGGTTCGTTTTTATTCCTGGTGCCTGTGGTTATCATTTTGGCGCCGGGCGCGGATAACTTCGCCCTGTTCATCACCAACTTCGCATTCTACGCGGTGTTTTCGGGAATCCTTTCCACCGCGCTTGCACGCATCATGTTTTCCGGGGGCTACCTGCGCCAGGCCGAAGCGGGGCTCGCGGGTATCAAAGAGATCATGAACGCGCCCCAGGTGAAGGTCGCAGAACGCACGAGCGCGCCCAAAGATTCCAGCGTGCAGTTTGACCATGTAACGTTTACCTATGACGAAGGTGAACATCCTGCGCTCGACAACGTGTCGTTTGATGTGCCTGCCGGCGCAACCGTGGCGCTTGTTGGCCCAAGTGGTGGCGGCAAATCGACGGCGGCAAGCCTGGTTCCGCGCTTTTGGGATGTGCAGCACGGCAGCGTACGCGTTGGCGGCGTGGACGTGCGCGAAATCGATCCGAAGCTGTTGATGGACCAGGTGGCGTTCGTCTTCCAAAACAGCCGCCTGTTTAAGACCAGCATCTACGAAAACGTGCACATGGCGCGGCCTTCAGCAACACGGGAAGAAGTGATGCAGGCACTTTCCGCAGCTCAGTGCAACGACATTATCGAGAAGCTTCCTGAAGGCGTCGATACCCTGGTGGGAACTGGCGGAACATTTCTTTCAGGCGGCGAGCGCCAACGCATCGTGCTCGCGCGCGCCTTCTTGAAAGACGCACCCATCGTGGTGTTGGACGAAGCCACCGCATTTGCCGATCCCGACAACGAAGCGCTTATCCAGCGCGCACTCAATCGCTTAATGAGCGGACGAACCGTTTTGATGATCGCGCATCGTCTTTCTACCGTGGTGGATGCCGACCGCATCATCGTTTTGGACAAAGGACACGTAGCCGAAGAGGGAACGCACCAGCAGCTTGTGGCCGCCGGCGGCGAATACGCTCGTATGTGGAGTGACTACAACCACGTTCTCACCTGGTCAATTGGCAGAAAGGAGGCAGCAGATGTTCGGTAAGAAATTCCAACATAGATACGCGCTCACGCCCGACGGCGCGAAAAACATCAAAGCCGGCACATTTTGGACCGTACTGGTCAACCTGTTCGACATGGTAGGAATCATCATCCTGTTTGCGCTGATGGTTCAGCTCTACAACGCGCTCATGGGTCTGGGCAGCATGCCGCGACTTGTCCCGTATGTGATTGCCCTGGTAGTGTTCCTAGTTGTCTCGTTCTTCTTCCATTACAAGCAATACGGAAACACCTACAGCACCGTATACGGCGAATCGAACCACCTGCGCGTAAGCATCGCCGAGCGCATGCGCAAACTGCCGCTTTCGTTTTTCGGACGGCGCGACGTGGCAGATCTGGCAGACACCCTGATGAACGACGTGGCCAAGCTTGAGCATGTGTGGTCACATGTGCTGGGTTATCTGTACGGCTCATACATTTCCACCGCGATCATCGCCGTGGTTGCGTTCATCTTCGATTGGCGATTAGCACTGGCCGCTTTTTGGAGTGTACCTGTGGCGTTTGGGCTGCTCTATGGCGAGCGTCATTCCATGAAGCGGAAATCCCTTGAGCTTCGCGACGCGAACATAAAGGTGGGTGACGCGATTCAGGAAATGCTGGACAACGTGCGAGAGATTCGTGCGTTCAACGGCGGAGACGCCATGCAGAAGAACTTGAATTCGCGCATCGATGACCTGGAACACACGACCATCCATATCGAAGCGTTCGCAGGAATTTCCGTGAACCTGGCTTCTGCTGCCCTGCGCCTGAGCATGGCAACCACCATCCTCGTGGGTGCAATTCTTTTGATATCAGGTCAGATTAATTTTGCGCTGATGTTTGCATTCCTGCTGATGGCAAGCCGCCTGTATGCCCCGTTTGACCAGGCGCTGGCTTTGATTGCCGAACTGTTTTCAAGCGAAGCGGCCTCGGAGCGTCTGCAGGCCTTATACGACGAGCCTCTGGCCACCGGTTCTGAAACTTTCAGCCCCAACGGATATGACATTCGCTTTGATCACGTGGCATTTTCCTACGACGATCGCCGCGTGCTTGACGATGTAAACTTCACGGCCAAGGAAGGCCAGGTAACCGCCCTGGTTGGGCCTTCTGGTTCAGGGAAGTCCACATGCAGCCGGCTGGCCGCACGCCTGTGGGACGCCGACGGCGGATCGGTGCAGATCGGCGGCGTGGACGTGAAAACCGTTGATCCCGAAAAGTTGCTGTCCGACATTTCTATGGTGTTCCAGGATGTCATGCTGTTCGACGGCACCGTTATGGACAACATCCGCCTGGGCCGCAAAGGCGCTACCGACGACGAGGTTTTGGCTGCTGCTCGTGCCGCGTATTGCGACGAATTTGTCGAAGCGCTACCCCAGGGCTATCAGACCATGATTGGCGAAAATGGCGCGCGCCTGTCTGGCGGCGAACGCCAGCGCATCTCCATTGCACGAGCATTGCTGAAAGATGCGCCGATTCTGTTGCTTGACGAGGTCACGGCCAGCTTAGATGTCGAAAGCGAGAACAAGGTGCAGCAAGCGCTGTCTCAACTGACGCAGGGTCGCACCGTGCTCGTAATCGCACACCGGATGCGCACGATCGGCGCCGCGGATAAGGTCGTAGTGCTGCGAAACGGCGTGGTCGCCGAACAAGGCAAACCGCAAGAGCTGATGACGCATGAGAACGGACTCTTCCGCAAGATGTGCGAAGAGCAAACCGGCTCCGCCACCTGGACGGTTGGCCAGGCATAAAATCACTGCTCGAAAAATCGCTGCCCGGAAGGATTAATACCCGAAATACTCCGCCATTTCGCGCATGCGGGCCATCTGATCAACGCCGAACGGGCAACGATCATTGCAGTGGCCACATTGCACGCAATCCGACGCATGGCGATTTAAATTGCGGTAGTGTTCCGCCGCTACCGCATCGCCCATGCGCGCTAAGTCGTAATACTTGTTCGCCAAACCAATCAGGATTCCTTCGGGACATGGCTGGCAGTGATTGCAATACACGCAGGTTTTTTCTGCTTCAACAGGCCTAAATCTGCTGATCACCGAATAGTCGCGACGCCTAGGATCAGCGTCACTGAATGCCAGAATGTCGTCCAAGTCGTCCATATTCCGCACACCGGGAAGAACAGTCATTACGCCGGGCTTATCGAGCACGTATTGCATGCATTGGTGTGTGGTAAGCGCATGCCGAAAAGGCGACGCCTGTGCATCGAGCAGCTGCCCACCGGCAAATGGCTTCATTACCGAAATACCTACACCCGCAGCTTCGAACTCGCGATATAGAGACGCGCGATCGTCGGTACTCCCCTTTCCGTATACTGATTCGTCGGTGTAGTCATACATCGGGTTTATAGCCAGCATGCCCATGTCAACCTGCCCCGTTGCCAAAAATCTTCGGGCAATATTTGCGTTGTGAGTGCTGAAACCAATATGGCGAATGACGCCCGCGTCGTGCATCTTGCACGCGTAGTCCCACAGGCCACCGTTCATGACTTTGTCGAAGTTGGCATCGTTGTCGATGCAGTGGATGAATCCAAAATCGGCATAGTCGGTGTTGAACGTACGCAGCCGCTCTTCAAACTGGCTGATCGCGCGCTTAGTATTCGTGGTTACCCACGCGTATCCTTCGCCGGAATAATCAGCTCCGAGGTGCATCTGCAGCATGACCTTGTCACGCTTACCGTTGAGAGCACGCGCATATCCTTCAAAGGCGCTCGATCTGCTGGGGACCATATCAAAATAATTGATACCCTCATCAATGGCAGTATCTACGATGCGCGCAATTTCTTTGGTACTTGATTCGTGGATGCTCCCCATGCCAAGTCCCACAACACTTATTTTCTCGCCACCATGTGGCAAAACGCGGTATTCCATATGTTCTCCCCCAGAAATGTGCGCTGTAGCAACGCACCAATGAAAACTAATAACAATTACTCAAACAATGATAGCTGGCTGGCCGGTGATCCATTTACTCCTTCTATAAAAGACTGAACTTTGCGTTCGGTAATCTTGTCATCAGGTAATACGTGACCAACGAGCAGCGGAGATTCCGGATCATGCACTGCAACATTCTTGCGCACCGAGGCGTCCGAAGAATTTGCATAGCAGTACCGGCATCCATGTGCACACGTATTGTACGCACCAATATCGATACTTGAGCAACAGCCACATTCGGGACGCTGCATTTTATCCTTGCCGAGCTTACTGCTGAAGCGATACCCACTGATGCGTTCGAGCAAGGTCTTGTCGATACAGCTCCCGTGAGTAATCCCGTATGCTTCCAGATCCACCGGCTCGGCGCACGTTGCCATTTCAAGTCCATGATCGTGAGCAGTTTCTGCAAGTGATGCCGCAAGTTGGTTCATCTCATCTGCAGATGGTGCGCGCACACCCAGGCTTGCCATGTTGCGCTCGATTTTCCGATACATATCGATAAAGCTGATCACCACGCGCTTCGTGCTTTCCGCAAGTGCATCTGCAAGCTGTTGAAAATGCTTCACATGGTAGTCAATCGTATACGTGTCCGAAAGAAGGATCGGGTCGTAACGCCAGATCACACATTCAGGCCCAATACATTCCGCCAGCTTTTGAAACGTGAATACCGAATCTTCGACCCGAGGCACATGAGGCTCGACATCTGTGCCGTATCCCGTCAGCGTGAACTGGACATAGTACGGATAATCTTTCAGTAGTTCCATGAGCTCGGCATTGCGCATCATGGGTGCCGGGTTTTTCGTCCAGAAAACGATGCCGTCGACCACGTCTCGTGTAAGCGGGACCTTGCTTATCTGATGCGGATTCATCGGGTTGCGCGTACAGGCATACCCTGCCTTCAGGCGATTGAGCAGCCACGTCGAATAAAATGCCGGTATGTCGGTACGTCGCGATGTACTAATGATCATGATGCTTGCGTTTCGTCCTATGTGTTATATACATTCATGCGGAAAGCCTTGGGCTAATGCGAAAAATTTAGACATTCGCGCACCAACCTACGAATCGATAACTACCAGTTCATACTGGCGGCTGCCCACATCCAACTGTTCCGCGTAGTCAAGCAAATGCGTCCCATTCCGGGATTCAATACGCTGGATCAAGGCATCCTTGCCAGGGTCATTGCTCAAATACACCTGGTCGACACTTGCCTGATCAAGTGCGAGCGGATCCAAAGAAGCCATAATTCCAATATCTGCCATGCCTGGAGTTGCCGCATTTCCGTCACAATCGCAATCGACCGAAAGATTGTTCAGCACATTGATGCATGCCATGTTTAGACCGTAGTGGTCGAAGGCGCCCTTGGAAAACTCGACGATGCGCTCGAGGAACTGATCGTCCGAGCTGAAGCCCGACCCATGCACCGACCGTTTTCCCGCAGGGGTTCCCAGACCAATGCCGAGATTTTTAAACGTGCCACCAAAGCCTGCCATTGAGTGCCCCTTGAAATGGGCCACCGAAATCATGGAATCATAGTTAGAAACGTGTGATCCCACCTGCGCTTCTGTCAGGTGATTTCCGCCGCTAATCGGCAGAGAAATCGCGCCATCACGGTCAAGAATATCTACCGGCGCATAGGTGAAACCGTGATCCGCGGCCAGCGATGCATAACCGTCGGCCGTTGAACGCCTGCCGCCATAGGCCACCGTGCAATCAACAAACGTGGCATTCGTGGCCTCGACCAGCGGGCGCAACAATTCAGGACTTAAATAATTGGTATTGCCTTCTTCTCCCATGTGCAGCTTTAGGGCAACATTTCCCGTCGGTGTCCAGCCAAGCGCCTGATACACACGAAGCAGACCTTCCGGACTGATATCGCGCGTCGCGTACACGGTTGCAGCACCCGGCGTTGATCTGCTGGTATCAAAACCGGTTCCCGTGCTGTTGGTGAAGCTGCTGGTGCTGGAACTTCCGTTTTGTGAGCCCGACAAAGACGAGCCCGAACCGCTTTGTGAAGTGCTTCCAGAACCACTTTGCCCAGAGTTATCCTCCGAACCACTTCCGGATGAAGTTTCGCCAGAAGAACAGCCGACAAGCCCTGCACCTGCTCCTACGGCGGCGATTCCAAAGACAACTGACCCCTCGATAAATTTCCTGCGGTCGATGCTGTGATCAGAAGGGTCTATATTTTTCTCACTCATGATTCGCTCCTACCCCAAGTTCCTCATAGTTTATTTAAGCCAAGCGGCGAAGGCTCGCGTTAATGGACCATTGCAGCCCCTCAATTCGCAGAATCCCCTGTTTGAATGTTTTGCTGCAGAAAACTCACCATGTCGTTTGCTGCGGTATCGCGGTATGATCCGTAAAAGCCATGTCCCGCGCCTTGGAGGGTAATTAGCTGAACAGAAGCGTACGTTTCCGTAGCTCTTTGCGAATAGGAAATAGGGACTATCGAATCATCGCTTCCGTGAATAATCAGAACATTCCCGGGATAACTTCCGATTTCCTGATACACGTCCATGTTGAGCACGTCGGTGTAGTATTGCCTTCCGACCGTCATGCCGAATTGTTGCATAACATCAGGGATTTCGTTGGCACTAGTATAGCGCGCACGGGCATCATCGGGAATGCTCAACGCAGGATATAACAAGGTCATTGCGCGAATTTCGTCTGGACATTCCGCGGCAACAAGCGCCGAAACCAAGCCACCCTGACTTTGCCCCGCAAGAAAAATGTTGTTGTCATCAGCAAACTGATACGTTCTGATTCCATCGAGCACGGTCAGCAGATCAGCACGCTCGGTGAGCACCGACATGTGCTGCATGTCGCCTCCACTTTGGCTGTAGGGAGACCCGCCGCAGAAATCGTAGACATAGCTCGCAATTCCATTTTCGGCAAGCGTTTGTGCATATGGAGCCGTATCGGCGTGCGTGCCGCCAAATCCATGGGACAAAACCACCACTGGATGAGGACTGGTTCCTGTTTTCGGAAGATACAAATTTCCATATATCTGCAAATCACCACGCTGAAACGGCAGTTCATACACGGTATAGGCTGCCTCATCTTGGATGACAGGCACGTTGTCTAAGGTGTTGGCTTGAGCTGCAGAGCTTTGATTCGCGTTTGCGCTCGCACTGTCGTTTTCGTCGGCCTGAGAATTATTTGTCTGCTCGCTATCTGCTTGCGCACTTGGTGCGTCAGAAGAAGCAGCCCCGGTGCTATCCGACGCAGACAAATTTGAGCTACACCCCAGCAGCGCCAGGGAAAACGTCAGAACTAATGCAAGCAGAGCGGAAGTTATGCGCCTTGTCTGTCTATTCGTTTTCTTTTTCTGCACCCGTTTTCACCTGCTATTCCTATAAGACGCTTCTCATCTGATATTTCAGATAATCAAGATTGTCAATTTTTGTCTGGAAGCTATGCAGGTTATCCAAAAGATCTTTTCGATGTACGTCGAGCAAACGCTTGCAATCAGTTTCCTTCCCGGCTTTGGCAAGCTTCAAGAAGTACTGAATTTCATCCGCAGAACAACCTGCCGCTTCAAGATTTTGCACTACCTCAGATTCGTTCAGATGATCAGCCTTTTCATTTGAATGATTCGCCATTTCATTTACCCACACTTTGTGCCGATCTTCCTCATGTCGGTTTACACAAGAGCCTTCTTAAAGAAGTCTTCCAGCTTGTCAAACGGAATTTTGTCCGTCTGATCATACAGATCAATATGCTCAGCATCAGGCACGATGTAGAGTTCCTTTGGCTCTGCTGCCATCTCGTACACCTTTTCGGAGAAGCTTCTTGAATGCGCGCGATCACCTGCAACCAAAAGAATTGGCCGCGGAGAAATTTCTTTCACGTAGTCCAGGGCGAACCAATTCATCATTGCCATCTGGGATGTTGTGGTAAAGTTGCCACGTGCATTCGGATGGAAACCACGCGGTACCGCATAGAAGCGATTCCATTCATTGGTAATCGCATCAGTTTTTGGCAGCGCATCAACATCCGGATATGGCGTCTCGGGGAAACTCGGAATATATTCCGGCTGTCCCGCCTCGAAGTCCTTCCAACGCTGTTCGCCAAGCGCATCCTTCATCTGGTCAAGTTGCTCTTTTGTCGGATTCATCATTCCACGGATATCGGTGATGTTATACAGCGACGTAGTGGCAACTGCTTTGATGCGCGTATCGCACTGAGCGGCAGAAAGTGCAAAGCCGCCGGATCCACAGATACCAATCGCACCAATTTTGTTTCTATCGACGTACGGAACCTTTACGCCTAGATAATCAACGGCAGCATTGAACGACTCGACGAAGAGCTCGGGGCTCGAAACGTTGCGTGGTTCGCCGCCCGACTCACCCATAAACACCTGGTCAAATGTGAGTACCACGAAACCTCTCTGCGCCAGCTCATTTGCATAGACGCATGGCCCTTGCTCTTTTACACCGCCATATGGGGCGCCAACGATTAAAGCCGGATACTTCTGTGCCGTGTCCAGATCTTTTGCATGGTAGATATCCGCAGCAATGGCAATTCCATATCGGTTGCTATAACGAACATGCTCTCTGGTGACGCTCGGATCAAGTTTTGCAATATAACCGTAGGACATGTTTTTCACTCCTTGGGTTGTGTTTTGTCTTTCCTGTTAATTTCCCTAAAAGCAATGTATCACCGCACGCATGAGATGAATAATACTTAGTTATCATGCCAATTCATGCTTTATAGGCATGGTTAAAACGGAGGTATACGAATCACTCATGCATCGGATAATTTGAAAGCATCATGGTTCAAAAACAACGAAAATTCGGGAGCAGTATATGAACATCGAACTGCGCGTTCTGTATTACTTTTTAACGGTTTGCCGCGAAGGCAGCATCACTCGCGCCGCAGAAGCACTGCATCTTTCACAGCCTACCTTATCCAGGCAGCTCAGAGACATGGAACGCAGGCTGGGTAAACAGCTCATGGTTCGCGGAAGCAGACAGATCACCCTCACCGACGAGGGCATGCTCTTGCGAAAACGAGCCGCCGAAATCCTCGAGTTAGTAGATCGTACCGAATCTGAGATCGCACTTTCAGGTGACACCGTTTCCGGCGATGTATACATCGGAGCAGGTGAAACACATCTCATGCACTTCCTCACGCGGGCGATGGCAACCTTACGAAAAACATATCCCGACGTGCGCTTTCATATATCCAGCGGAGATACCGCAGATGTGTACGATGATTTAGACAAGGGTCTGACCGATTTTGCGCTCGCGTTCGCCATTCCGGATGAAAGCAAATACGAACACATTCAGATTCCTGGATCCAATGGGTGGGGCGTATATCTCAGACGCGATAATCCCCTGGCGCGCAGGTCAAGCCTGACCGCGCAAGACCTTCACGATCAGCCCCTTATTGTGTCACGTTCTGTTTTGGGGAGTCGGCAAGCAGCTGCGTGGATGCATCATGAGGGACTTCCAAGAGACGGTTCACATGTGGTGGCGACGTACAATCTTGTCTACAACGCAACGATGATGGTGCGCGATGGACTCGGGTGCGCGCTCACATTCGACAAGCTGATTAATACCGAAAATGACCCCGATATTTGTTTTATTCCTCTTGCCGATTCAGGGAAAGACAAGGCATCTATCGTTTGGAAAAAGTACCAGGTGCGCACCAAGGCCGCCGAAGTATATCTGGATGTACTAAAAGACCAGCTCAAGCAAGATTAATGCAGTGGCACATTGGTGCTGGACCCTCGCACATCAGATTAAGGAATCAAACAAGCTAGCTAATTCTGCACGTGGTCGAACAGCCAACCCATAATTTGCTGGTCATGCGGGAAAAGCTGCGCGCCACCGCGATGCTGGTCTGAGCTATTTTCCAACTGGCTGAAATATGAAGCCGGCTTTACATCCAACACCACAAGTTGCGACATTTGATCATCGGAAAGCCCCTGGTCAGAGTAGAGGCTTACAAGCTCCTGATACGTATCTTGATCATATCCCGAGCCATAATAGTTATCTGCCTCACCAATGGCAAGATATATCGGCGTGCGTGCCTGGGCAAGCACATTGAGATCGCCGTCCCAGCGGCTGCCCCCATGAAGTGCCGCCGCAAACAGATTCGGTTCCATACCCAGCACAATCGAAATGGTTTCGCCGCCACCTGAGTAGCCCGAAAGCGCCACACGCGCAGGATCGATGTTGTAGGCGCTAAAAAGCCACCTGGTCAGAGCAATAGTTTGACGGGCTGACGTATCTTCCCAATCGTTAAGTTGCGGAGATGCCACAATCATGTCTGCCACATAATCGTTGGCCACAAAGGGAAAATCCTCTCGGAGATTCGCACCAGCACCTTGAAAACGCAGGCCACTATAGCCGGGCAGTGCCAGGTAGAGCGCAAACGGCGTAGACCCGTCGTAACTATCCGGCACGTGAAGACAAAAGGAAATGTCTCCTACCTCATTGGCATGCAGCACATTATCTACGGAAAAGCCGCGATCCATCTGGCTACTTCTGTTCACCTGCCATGAGGCAGGGTCACCGCCACCGATGACGGGATCTTCTCCCGTACTTTCACCAGTGTTTGAGCTTCCGTTTACATTACTCGAGGAGTTGTCCGCTGCACCATTGGAAGAATTGCCTGAAGAATTCTGATTTGCTGATTGATCTGCTGAAGAATCTGTTGCCATATTCGAGTCATTTCCCTGATCATCATTGCGGGCACATCCTGCAAGGCCGAGTGCGGCAAGAACTCCAAATGTGGTACCAAGGAATGTTCGTCTGCTCATGTTTCTCATGATCTTGAGCCTTAGTTTTGTTCACCTTTCGGCTATAAGTTCAACGAATCAACCCACGCATCAACATCATCCATGCTGGTGTTCATGTCAAACCTGTGGCCTGTTTGCCAATCTCCCGTGCCTGCCATAGAAGCCAGGTTGTCACCACTTCTGCCAATGCCAGAAGAGTAGGAAGTGCAGAACGGAATAACTGTCTTACCCGTAAAATCATTTCCACTTGCAAAGTTATTCACGGGCCACGCAGCATTCATCCACCAAATGGGATAGCCGAAGAAAACTGTTGAATAATCCTGGAAATTGTCGGGAGTCACCTGCGTAAGCTCGATATTTTGTAGGGACGTATCGTTGTGCTCACGAGCAACACGCGAATCGTCATTATTGTAGTCGAGGTCTTCTTCGGTATAGGGATTAACGGGGGTAATTTCAAAGATATCAGCGCCTAAATGTGAGGCAATTTCCTCAGCCACCGCACGTGTGTGACCTGAAGCTGAGAAATACGCGACAAGTGTTTTGTCGCCGGTAGTATTTGCACTTCCGTTTGCATTCGAGCTGGAAGTATTCGAACTTGAGCACGCAGCAAGAAGAGACGCACCCGCAATCCCTGCAAAAGCGAGAAAACCTCTTCTGGTCATGATGGTTTTTCTGTCCATAATGTCATCCTTTCGCTGGAGCGATTGCGAATACGTAGCGTTCTTCTTCCTCTAATAATAGAAAGTTATTTGAGAAAGTATTGATATAGAAATGTTGTTATCATGGATATCATGTAGCTTATATTTAACTACGTTTCTTTAGAAGGCCTGACAATAAGATCGGAAACATCCACCTCATCAGGCTGAGAAATCGCATACAGTACGGCGGTTGCCACAGCCTTAGGAGAAATGCCAACCTGATCATAGATACCCTACACCTGCGAACGAACTAACATGATTTGACCTCTAAAGATTCTTTGCGAAGAATGGGAGAATCTCTTCGAATGCCTCAGGAACATACGGAGCCAAGTCGTACAGATCGAAGTGACCTGCCTCAGGAACAACAACCATCTTTTTGTTGTCGCCAGGAACTGCATCGAAAACTTCAGTAGAAGATGGACGGCTCCACGCATTTTCACCAGAAATCACCAGATACGGCTTCTTCATGTCCTTCATAATCTCAGGAACGTTGTAAGAAACGAGGTCCAGCTGACTCCAAGAAACGACACGATTGTCATAGTTGGGAGTGGCACCACGAGAGGTGTAATAGTACGCAGCACCTTCATCGAAGTTGCGCGGCATGAAGTTGAGGTACGTAAGCTCGCCCTTACCTGCCTCGTATGCGTCCTTTTCAGCCTGAACTTCTTCAGCAGGACGGAAAAATCCCATCATTGGTGATTTAGAAATATCTGAAATTGCAGGAACGACCGCGGTGATTGCCTTCAAGCGTGGCTCTTTGACACCTGCAACTGACATATATGATCCGCCGCCGCAGATTCCCAAGCCGCCGATGCGATCGCTATCTACAAACGGAAGACTTTCCAGAAAATCAACCGCGCCTTCAATATCGCTTTCCTTCACTGAAGGAAGCTCCTGCTGACGAGGCGTGCCTTCGCTCTCTCCAAAATATGCACCGTCATAGCAAAGCGTTACATACCCTGCTGCGGTCAAACGCTTCGCATAGGTTGCTTGTGCCTGCTCTTTTACGGAAAGCATCGGGCCGATCACGACAACGGCGGGATAGTTCTTGCTTAAGTCGAAGTTATCCGGCAAGCGAAGAACTCCGGCGAGACGAAGGTTGAGATCCTTGTTCATGAATACGATTTTCTGCTTAGTCATTTTTATTTCTCTCTTTCTGTTTACTTTGGTATTGAAAACGTTCGTTTTTACTTGTTTCCGATGATTTGTCTCTTGCTTATTTCAAAATGCCTTGTTTTGTAGGAACACCGATGCGCTCTAACCAGCGATGGATGCCCTCGAGATCTCCTTTCTCTGCATCACGCATTTCAATCGGGAATCCTTCGACAACATGTGCCTTGGGTTCAAGCTCTTGAATCGTGCGATACGTGCTGCCGTCTCCAGAGCCCATGTGCGTGTTGAACGGAACAATGGTTTTGCCTGAAAAATCAAGCTCGTCGAAAAGCGTGTATATAATCATGGGGAATGTATACCACCACATTGGATAGCCAAGGAAGATCGTGTCATATCCACTGATATCGATGTGGTTCTTAATCTGAGGACGTTGGTCTTGATCGTGCTCGACCTTTGCCCGCCTCGCTAGTGCATCATAGTGGTCGCGATTGCTGTCGTAGGGTTTCACAGGCTCGATTTCCTGGATATCAGCACCAGTCTGACGAGCAATCTCCTCCGCTGTTTTCTTTGCAGTCCCATAAACAGAGAAGTAGAGGACTAACGTTTTTGGCATCTTCAATCCTTTCTTTGGAAGGCGTTTCGTTTTTCTTGACGGGATTATCTTCTCTGTTTTCCGGAGCTCTGTGAAATGCTTCTTCCTCATATGTATATAATCATGAGTTATATAGACGAAAGGAACGACGCATGATCGAAATCAATATGCTTCAACAGCTGGAAGCCTTTGCCCGATTTGGAACGCTTTCGCGCGCTGCCGAAGAGCTGCATATCACTCAGCCCGCACTTTCCCGGTCGATGCGAAAACTTGAAGCAACAACGGGAATGCAGCTTTTCAACCGCGACGGAAAACACCTTTCGCTCAATAAAACAGGAGAAGTTGCCGTTCGCTATGCGCGAAGGATCTTAGAAGACGAAGACGATATGCTTGAGCAGATGCAAGCGATGGATCGAAGATTAAACGGCATTGCGTTTGGATCGTGCGCGCCGCTGCCCCTGGCACGTCTTACGCCCGCGCTCGAGACGGAATATCCCGAAAAAGCGATAACCACGCGTATGGAAGCAGAGGATGAGGTGCTCCTCCGCGGACTTCACGACAGGAAATTTCAGATCATCGTGCTTCATACACAGCCTGATGATCATTCACTCTTTTGCCAGCGATATATCAAAGAGTCTTTGTATTTGTATGTTCCAACGGCGCATCCGCTTGCTTCAAAAAAGAGCGTTACGTTTAACGATATGGCACAGTATCAAATCGTAGTGCATCGTCATATTGGCTTTTGGCTTGGAATCTGTCAGGAGGAAATCCCTTCGTATAACCTGATCATTCAGGACAACATCGACTCGATGGATGCTCTTGCGGAATCGTCTTCGCTTGCCATGTTCAATTCGTCAGCCATGATGGAAGACGGGTACCTCACCGATGGCCGCGTTCCGATTCCTATCAGCGATCCACAAGCTTCAACGACATATTACGTGGCCTGTCTGGACAGCGAAAAAGAACGCTACCGTACATTCTTCAACACGGTGCGTTCTGAGGCTATGAAAGAGAAATAAGAAAAGTAATTACTATTAGCTTCTTTTACTGTATTAGATAAAATGCCAATTTTGAAAAGCCAAAGGGTAAAGCAGTAGAAAAAATGAAGTTGAGAAGAAAGTGACGCTCTATGGTCAAAAAGAAGTCTTGGCTTACCCCGCCACAACAAGTCAACCACCTAAAATCAAAAGGTGTTTTGTTCAGCATCTACGATGAACAAAAAGCAGAAAAATATCTTCGAGATAATAATAATTATTTTCGTCTTAGATCATATCGAACTAATTTCGAAAAGCGTGTTGGCGGCGATGCTAACGGCATATATATAGGATTAGATTTTGGGATGCTTGTTGATTTATCCATTATCGATATGCATTTGCGGGATTGCCTTCTTCCTATAACGCTTGATATAGAGCATTTTGCAAAAATGCATTTGCTTGAACAGATAGAACTGCATAGAGAAGATGGTTACAAAATCGTTCAAGATTTCTTATCAGAAAAAGAAATAATCATCGATGGAAAGAAGTCCAATACAGTAATTGCAGAAATTCGTCGAGGATTATCCAGCCCTTATACGAAGGGTCTTATTAAAAGTCGTCCTAAAAGTGATTACCCAGCATGGGAGTTCATGGAGGTCATTCCATTTGGACAATTTATACATTTCTATAGATTTTGCGCCTTTAGATTTGAAGATAGACACATGCAGAGCAATTTTTATGCGCTTCAAAGCGCTAAAGGATTACGTAATGGATGTGCACATGATAACTGTATCTTAAATGATCTTAAATCTGGATCATCGACACACAGACCCCAAAGAGAAGTTACAAAAGCTTTAGGCCAAATTGGCATAGGACGAGACATGCGTCGCACTAAACTTAGCAACGAGAGGTTACAACAAATTGCGACGACCCTCTATTTGCATACCAAGCTTTCCTCAAATGGTGTTCATATCTTACGTTCAAAAAGCTTGCATAAACTTTCTAATCGAATGAATCGCAATGTAAATTACTACTCCGCAAGTACGCCAGTAAGAACCAGTTTTGCCTTTATCCAAATGATGATTAAAGGTTGGTTTGAACAATAAATTTAGAGTGACAAGAGGCAAACAGCGCTTGACAGAAAAAAGATTAATTGGAACAATTATTCCATTACGAAAAACGGTTCGACCGTTTTAAAGGGGGGCTTCCTTCGGGGAGTGCCCCTATTTTTTGCGTATACATCTTTTTTCTCATTTTTACCTGACAAAACATTTTCCATATATCCGCATCACGAACTTATCGCCTTATTTTCGCCATTTTTGGCGATTTTAAGGCCTTATTTTCGCCAATCTTGGAGAAAATCAGGCGTTAACTTGTAACGAGGCAGTCAAAAGGCAATCGCGAAACGATTGCAACACAACCACGAAGTAATCGCGAAACAGCCACAAGACGACTGAAAGACGACGACAAGACAAACGAGAGGCAACCAAGAGGCAAATCAAGACAAGCATAGAAAGAGCGAGCGCCCCCGTCAGATCATCATAACGGATAGTCAACATCCTAAGCTTTTGCGTCCTTTTGGGCTGCTGTGTGATTTAAACCAGAATTACCAGAATAAAAGCTCACGACGGCACTTCCCTTTTGACAGAAAAATAGCTCAACGTCAGCCACATACATAGCGACAGGCATCACACACGTGAGCCGCGGTGTACAAGCATTTCTTGCTATTGCTACAGCTGACTATTTCATTCCAACGGAAGCTGACCGCCGCGATCGTTTTTTGAGGTGAGTCAGTTGAACGTTGCATTCATAACCCCCGCTCCATGGCTTAAACGCCAACCCGTATATCGTGCTGGTTCGCGTCTCTATGGCACGCGCGACGCAATTACCGGCCCGCTGATTTTGGCAGGAATCGTACGCCGCGCAGGTCACAACGTGCGCGCCTACGAGGAACTTCGCGGCAATGTTGATTACGACGAGCTCCTCGAATGGGCCGATGTGGTAAGCATTTATACCATGACCGCCGTGGCTCCTCGCGCCTACCAAATTGCCGACATGTTCAAAACCAAAGGTCATGCCCATGTGATCATGGGTGGCCTTCACGTGTCCGCCATGCCTGACGAGGCGCTTCGCCACGCTGACCAGGTGATGATTGGTGAAGGCGAAAACACCATTTTGGATGTGGTCGAAGGTCGCCGCACCGAGCCGATCGTCCATTGTGAACCAGTGAAGGATCTCGACGCTGTTCCGTGGCCAGATTATTCAGTGTTACAAACGCCGGTGGACGCTGCAGACATCATGACCACCCGCGGATGTCCCTTCCGCTGTTCGTTTTGCACCACGACACGCATGTTTTCTCCCTACCGCGAGCGCAGCGTGGACAACGTGATCGCAGAAATTCGCCATTATAAGGAAATGGGTTTTAAGTACATCAACTTTGAAGACGACAACTTCACCGCGAACAAGAAACGTGCAAAGGAAATTTGCCGGCGCATCATTGCCGAAAACCTGCAGTCAAAAGAAACATTTTTCTTCGGACGCACAGACATGGCGAACGATCCTGAACTGCTCGAACTGCTGTCGAAAGCGAACTTGAACTGGGTGCTTATCGGCATCGAGTCGCTGAACCAGGAAGCGCTCGACAGCATCAACAAGCACCAGAACTTCAACGACATTCGTCGTGCGGGCGAAGCGTGCCGCGAACACGGCATTCATATGATTGCAAGCATCGTGCTGGGCATCGACAGCGATGGTCCGCGCGATATCGCACGTGCAACAAAATTCGCCAAGCAGATCGGCGCATCGAAGCTGCAACCTGCGATTTTGACGCCTTTCCCCGGAACCCCGGTGTATGAAAACTATAAGCAAGACAACCGCATGATTCTCGACAACGAAAAAAATTGGGTTGCCTTTGACATGATGAACGCGACGTTTCAGCCGCGGCACATGTCGCCGTGGGATTTACAGATGGAGTTCTTCCGCTGCGCCTATGACTTCTACGACCTTGAGGGCGCCATCATCGAAGCCAAAAATTACGGGCTCAAGGATGGCATCAATCGACTGGCGCTTGGTGGCGTTGCGCGGCTGGGATGGTTTGCCGAACAGTTGGCGGCAAAATACGCTACGCACAGCTTCTATCACACGCTTAAAGTTACGCCGTGGATGTATGCAACCGAATATGGGCTGCCTGCCACCGCGACAAGTCGCTACGAAAATGATCCTTCCCGCAAGAAACTTATCAACCGGTTGGGCCCGACAGGTGTCAAGGGGCGCGACGTGAAAGAATCGTTCGTGGGCGAAAATTCCGCATTTGGGAATTCTTCGGCTGGTCAGACATCTGGGACCCACCACGCGAACGAAGATGCTGGGCTGGCGTCGGCAGCATCACCGACAAAGCCAAGAGCGATACTTTCAGCAAAACCGGGAACCCAACATCTTCTTGCGCAGGCCTTCACCCGTGAAAATACAAAACAAGCAATAGGAAGACTTGGCGAGAAAATCAGCACCACGGTATTGCGTGCGATCAATTTTGCCGATGTTGCGTCAGGCACTGTAGCAAAATATATAGTGCGATAACTTTAATAATCTAACGCGATGGCATAGAAAGTTTCTGCTTGGTTGCAGTTTTTTGACCGTCATAGATTCGTTATTAAAATAATAGATGTTAGTTCTTGCAAAATGTAATCCTGTGTAAGGCACTGCTTTGCACAGGATTTATTCCGTTAGCTTGGCTTCATTCACCTATGCGGCGCAATTTTTGTCCAAATGGTATGCGGAGCCATACTAACATTCGCAAGAGCGCCCTTTTTCAGAAGCATAGAGAACCGAGCAGAACCCAACTGGCCTTGCGCCAGGTTATCCGCCTTGTGAATGTCGTTGTACATCCCCTTTGCCTCTGAAAAAGGGCTGTATGAACGACCGCGTGGAGGATTGAGAGCTTGTCTGATTCAGAAGCATCTGCCTTACCTAACCGAAGTAGGCTGAGCAAAGAGCAAATCGAGGAAATAAAACAACGCCCCGATATGAAGCCTTTAGGAAAGAAGGTTTACCTTTCCTATGCAGGCGGCGATGTTGCATGCAACATTGTGTTTGGCATGGTCAGCTCACTGCTTGTTATGTTCTATACCGACTACATCGGCATTGACCCGGTACTTATCGGTATCGTGTTCCTGCTTACTCGCCTGCTTGATGGCCTGTCCGATATGATTATGGGCGTCATCGTTGACCGTACGCATTCAAAGTACGGTAAATCCCGCCCATGGATTATTCGCATGGCAGCCCCATTCGCACTATCCGCCGTGCTTTTGTTCACGGTTCCTCATACCGATATGATGCTGCAGGCTCTATATGTGTTCGTGGCATACAACTTCGTGAACACCATCTGCTATACCGCGATTAACCTGCCGTATGGCTCGCTGTCGTCAATGATGACGCGCAACGAAGAAGAACGTTCCAAGCTTTCCATGTATCGTATGGGCTTGTCGCCGCTTGGCAAGATCCTTTCAGTAACATTTTCTATGCCGCTCGTTCACTTTTTAGGCAACACCCAGCAGGCATGGATTGAAGCGATGACCCTTTGGGCATCAATTGCATTTGTGTTGCTGGTCATCTGCTTTGTAAACTGCAAAGAGAATGTCTCAATTACCGCACGCGACAAGGCAGAAAAAGAAAAGAAAAACCTGCCTGTTAAAACCGAACTTAAGGCACTGTTCCACAATAAGTATTTCTGGGCATGCATGATTCTTTGGGGCATGCAGAGCGTATCCTTTAGCGTTTCCGGCACCATTCTTCCGTATTACTGCAAGTACATTTTCGGCGATGATACCTGGATGTACAGCCAGCTGTTTACCGTGGAAACCCTGGTGCTATCGGCTGCGGTATTTATTTGCTCGCCGATTGTTGAGCGATTTGGCAAGCGTAATAGCGCATTGGTGGGTGCCATCATCGCCTTTGTGGGACACTTGATTTTCTGCTTTGGCCCTAAGGATAGCTACGCTTTGATCATGTTCAGCTGCGTCATCCGTTCAATCGGCCTTGGCCCGCTGAACGCCGTGGTGTTTGCAATGCTGGGCGACGCCGTGGAATATGGTCAATGGAAGACCCATATTCGCCAGGAAGGTTTCGTGTTTTCCGCTGGTTCAGTAGGAACCAAGGTTGGTGCTGGTCTGACGCGTGCAATCATGACGCTGTGCTTAAGCCTTGCTGGTTACGTGAGTTCGACCGCTGGTGGTGCTGATCAGCCGGCAAGCGTTCTTCAAATGATCATTAATATTTACGAAGTTGGTCCCCTCATTGTTTCCGGCGTGGTCATCATTGTGCTTCTGTTCTATAAGCTTGATAAGATGTATCCAAAGATCGTTCATGAACTTGCCGAGCGCGAGTCACGTGGCGAAATGTAGGAACAATAAATTGATTATTGTCCTTAGTAAAATTTAAATTTATCTGGTATATGAAATTTTCATATACCAGATTTTTTAGTCTGAAATATGTTTTGATCTGCTGCAAGCAAGGGCTACTGGTAAGAACTGCCCACCATTTTTTTATCTGTCCCATTAATGTCTCATGTAATTACTTGAATTACGCTATTATTTTGCATATAAGTTTTGATATTTAGAGATGAGGGACTGTCTTATTTACCGGCAATATAACAGGTATCTCATTTCTTGATTTCAACATGAAAATTGTTTGAACGATAGCAAAGAGAAACAGGGTACATGCAATGACATCAGTAAATCTTGAAATCCTTAATTCCGCAGCTCAACCAGGTGGTCCATCGGCTCTTTCTGAGGTTACACATTTGCGTCCTGCCGCAGGCGAACAGGCCCTTATAGCACCTGCTAAGTATGCACTTCAAAATAGTGATTCCGGAACCTATGTTTTTGAAACACGATTTATTAACGGAGAACCAACACGTACGGTACTAGTTGATTCACGTACCTCTATTGCAAACCGTATGGAAGATGCTATCCGACAAGCCATCAACAACGGGCATCCAATATTCTCAAAAATGCCTAGAATTCGTGTCACATATCAAGATAAAGAAAATCCTATCGTCGAATGGGATCTTACGTTACCCCATCGAGCATTCGATGGGCATATTCGCTTTGGTTATGTTGATGGGAAAGCCATCGACGACAATCCAGCATATTGGGCGGCGAGGAATTCTACACAACGTAACGCGTGGGATTTATTTGCAATTAGTCCCATAACCGTTTTATTCGGAGGTTGGGATTCTCTCCGTAAACTACACCAGGCAAAGTTCCCCGCAGCAGTTGTTGGTGAAATTATTGGTGTTCTTGCAGATCAATATTCAGAACCAAATTCATTAGTAACTAAAAGATCAGGTGCAAGAATAGACCCAATAGCTGCTAGCGTTAGTATTTCTTCAGAGACAGCTGGAAAAATAGCTAAAGCAACAGAAAAGAGCCTAATTGAAAAGAAAATAAAAAAATTAAATGGCACTAAAAAAGATGTAAAGGGTTCTGAACTTGGACTTGGGAGCATCCCCCCAGGAGTAGAGGCCCTCGATGGAATTGCAACATCTAGTATTATTCGCTCATATGTCCTGAGCTTTGCAACATTACGCCAGCTCCATTTTGGAAAAGGTGCCGATGGAGATGCATCAATTCGATCACTCCTTTCTGCAATGGCTATCGATGCAATGGTCCGAGCTGATAGCGAATTATACCTAAGGGCTAATACGCATCTAATAGAAGCAGAAAAACCCATATGCAAGGTTGACCAACGAATGGGCGATTCTCTTCAATGCGAACCATTAACCATTGATCAAGCCGACAATTTATTAGAAGAAGCATATGCGCAAGCAGCAGAAAAAACAGGCATCCAATGGCAAGGCCAAATTCTCGAAGTTACTGGCGAGCCAGGAATTATCGCTAAAGCAAGCGCCGAGGAGGAAGATAAGGAGTAGGAGCTATGTCTCTGAAAATTAGCGCTGAATTTCTCTTTGGTTATTATCAGGGTCATGATCGAGCTCATCACTCAGAAAAATATCCAAGTATTGCAAGACTACAATCTGCATTCATTTCTGCAGCATATTCAGTTGCCACATATGACAAAAACACCGAAGGTAGCTTAACTAAAGATGGCGATGTTAGAGAACTACCAGAATATTTAAAAGCTGCAGTGGAATGGTTTGAGAGCAATCCACCTGACGCTATTTCTTTTCCAAATGGAATAGCAAATGAAACAGGCGAAGTGATCGCTTTTCGCAATAAAGAAAAATATAAAGTTTCTAAAGGTGACTCTTTTTTCATTACAGAACCACAAGGCGAGCGCGCGGTATCAAGGACAGCTTTGGACGGACCCGTGATTTGGTGGTGGCAAAACTCACCTGATCATAATACTTTTGTGCTACTTAAAAAGCTCTCAACCGAAATTGCATATCTTGGTGAAGTATCGTCCCCAGTAAAAATTTCAGTGACTGAGATATCCAAAATTCCTGCAGATGCGTACCAGCATTTAGAGGGGCATAATCTTAATTACGCAAATGATATAAAATGCCCTGTTCCTATTTGCGGAAGAGCAGATTTCCTTCAAAGAGAGTATTTACAAAACAATAGTAAGATCCCGAAAAAAGAAGGTTCGCATTTAGACAAGAGCGGAGAATTCCCTTTACCAGTATCCTATAAAGGAGTGGTAACAGAGTTTTACCGTTCTCCACAACCAGTATTTCAAAACGTTCCATGGCAAACAGGGACCTTGTTACAAGTGGAAAAAGATAATGGAGATCCTTGGATCCCTCTTGAAAAAGACTATCTAAGATGGGCAGTAGTTCTTCATCGTGCACTTGTCAAAATATGTGGCGATAACCTTCCTATATTTTTAGGTGGTAAAAGATTAAAACGTTTTAATCCACAGCTAAAGCAACCTGCAAACGGACTTTCAATCCAGATTCTTTCACCTGATATGCCGTTATCATTTGAATTTGCTAATAAAGGGTCAGCTTTTCTCTTAATGTTTCCAAATGACGCCCAAAACGAAGACATTGCTCTTATCAAAAGCATTACAAGAAGAGGCTTAAAGCTATATGGAAAAGGCCTCGGAAGAATCCACGTAAAAACAGCGCAAGAGAATATTGATTTAACTTCTTTATGGAAGAATCCTGATGCTGGAAATCAAAGATGGTGGCGACCATATCCTCTATATGTAAGCGATAGTAGACCTCCAAGTAAGTATGGTCAAAAGTGGACAATCGCCGATGCAATGCGTGTTTCAATAGGCTACGTTTTCCGAGATAAATTTCATGTTTCAGGTAATAGTGACCAACGCCAGCTTTTACTTTCTAAACTGGTAACAGAATCAGAAATAGAAATAATTGGCGAACATAGCTTACACCCAGAAAATCCAAACAATTATATTCACCATATGAATAAAGGATCATTTTTCCTAGCAGGAACAGCACTTATTAATTTTGGCGAATTATTGGGGAAATGTCAGACTGCTGCCTTAGCTATTGGCCAAACGCGCCATTTATCTGGTGGATTTCTGGTTCCTATTGATATTCCTGTTATTGATAAAAGAAAAAGCGACGGGAAGAAGGCAATATGAATAATGCAGTAATAAACGCATTTGGCTTGCCAAAAGATACTCTCATTTCTGACTTTAAGGAGTTTTTCTCTTCGTTGAATAATGGGGAAAAACCTTATCAATGGCAAGTACGTTTACTTGAATTTCTCATCGACAACAAAAAGTGGCCAGATATGCTTGACGTTCCTACCGGAGCCGGAAAAACATCAGCAATTGAGATTCATTTGTTTTTGAATGGTGCGATCGGTACGCATAAAAGTGCTATTCCACGCAGACTTCTCATGACAGTGAATAGACGAGCTTTGGTGGATAGCCAATTTGAACATGCGAAACAGATTCACGAAAATATGCTTAGCGGTTATCAAGAAAACCCCGAAGGCATTATTGGAAAGATCGTCACAGGGCTTATCCAAAGACAAGTTGGCACAGTAAAGAAGAAAAATAATATTGATTTTTTCTCAACTGTGGAACTTCGAGGAGGACTAGATGATTTGAATGCAAATTCACGCGATTGGAAACTTCACCCAACACGTGTAATGATTATTTGTGCTACGCCAGACATGATTGGAAGCAGGCTGCTGTTTCGCGGCTATGGGACAAGTAAACGAGCGCGACCAATTGAAGCAGGGTTGCTCGCTTATGATTCAGTTCTATTCCTAGATGAAGCACATCTCAACCGGCAGCTAAATATAACTGCAAGACAAATTAAACGCATTGAATCTTACGCAGAGCATCCTTTAAAGGCAAGTCCCCTGCAAGTTTGCGCAGCATCAGCAACACAAGTAAATGATTCAAAATGGTATAACCCTGAAAAAGAAAACGAACTCACTGCTATAAAGCTTGAGCAAAAGGATTTTGAAGTAGATCAAACTTTACGCAAACGTATGCTTCGTCCAAAACCTGTAACAACATTTGAAGTTAATACACGAAAGAAAGACTGGACAAAACAGATTGTAGGTCTTTGCCAAAACATGCATCAACAAGTTGGCGGAACTATTGGATGTATTTTTAATTCAGCTCACATTGCTTCAGTTTTTGCACAGAAGCTTGAACAAGTTGCACCTCATTTACATGTTGAATGTATCGTCGGTAAAATGCGACCTTTCGATAGAAAGCATATAGAGAAGCAACTTCTTGATCCGGACCAGTTTGCCAAAATTGATATTTTGGTAGGAACTCAAACTTTAGAAGTCGGTTTAGATGTTGACTTTCGTGGGTTAATTACTGAGCTTGCTGATCAATCGGCACTTATTCAACGTTCTGGACGTGTAAATCGTTTTGGTAAATATAAAGACGCACCTATCTGGGTTTGGGCTCCAAAAGAACTTAAGAATTCAATCTATGTAGAGAAAGATTTAAAAACAGCAAAAGCATGGCTCGAGTCTCTTAATGAAAACGGTTTGCGCCCGCTCCTTTCTTCAAAAGCAGTTCACCCTCGAAGAAGAGCTTTTGAGCGTTTAGAGTTAACGGATGTCGATTACCTAAGTAATACCGGCGAAGACATGGCAGCTGAATCACCTGTCTTAACCGGACATCCTTCAAATCTTGATCTTTGGTTGCGCGATGACTTCTCTGAATCACCCGAAGTATATTTCGTTGTAAGAAAACGCCCCCAAGCTCAAAACGAGAGTTCTATGGTCAGACCAATTTCAGATGCAAATATGACTAAGCTGCTTGAACTGGTTCCTCCGATTGAAGTAGAAATGATTCCATGCATAATTCCCTGGGCTAGAAATGTCCTTAATGTTTTGACAGATCCTAGCTCAACCTCAAATTCATCTGTCTTATTGATAAGGCACGATGCTCCTATTACTGCTTGCACCTCAGAAACTTCAATTGCACCTGGTGACATTTTCGTTGTTAGCGATGAAGTAAAAATCTTCCTTAGAGATATTGTTTATATGCCAAAAGATAAAGGCACTTTAACTGAAAACAATATTTCGAAAGATGATATTTATTACAAGGCCATTAGCGAGAAAAACCAAAAGAAAGATTTCCCTGTCCCCTTGTTCGTTCTACCGGAGGTAGATTCTCTAGTTGAAAAAGAAAGTATAAGTATTCGCTGTACGCCTGAGTTAAAAGAAATTGCTACCGAGTATATTGAGAATCCCACAGAATTTGAAAACATTACAATTGAGAATGCTCTAAATAATTTAACAGCTGCTGATCATCAAAAAAGTCCTGTTGCAGAGCAACTTTTAGAAGCAGTGCATAACGACAATGGCGCAGGAACTTGGGATCTATTACTGTGGGGCGATCTGCCAGACGATGGGTTCGCTATCGTCTATACGCCATCAACTAGTGGCCTTCAGAATTTCAGTGAAAGAATGTCTCACAACACAAATAGAGCTGTGCTTCTTAAAGATCATAATGCTGCAGTTTCAGAACGTGCATCACAAATTGCAGACAATCTTTATCTCACTGATAGAGAAAAACAAACGCTTATAGTAGCTGGAAAATGGCACGATGCGGGGAAAATCGATCCTCGTTTTCAGGAATTGTTGAGGCTCAATAGTTCCTCGAAAAGCTTCCCTGATTTACCTCTCGCCAAGGGAAGACAATCATCGCGTCAAAAAGAAAGAATTTTTCGAAAAACTTGCGCTCTAGACGGCTGGAGACACGAACAATTGTCAGCAGCAATGGTTTGGTCCTCTGCAGAGGATTTTGATAATTTAGACAAAGAGCTAGTGGCTCGTTTAGTGGGCCAGAGCCATGGACATGGTTGTACACTTTTTAAGCAGAATTCAAACGAATTGCTTCGAGGTATTGCATCGATCGAAACGCCTGATCAATCATCAAATAAAATCATTGAATCTGCCTCTCTTCTTTTCGATACTGGCCTTTGGGATCGAATTGTTTCTTTGACAAACCACCGTTATGGGTATTGGGCAACAGCATATCTTGAAGCCCTACTGCGTGCAGCTGATGCTCAAGTTTCAGCTGAAGGCAGGTGAGTACTTTGGTTATAAAAGGAGATATAACAGACTTATTTGTTCATTGCACAGCTTTAGGATTAGCTGCCATAGTAGAAGAAACCACTGGACAAGGCGTCTTAATCAAATGGATTGACCAAAATCAAGTTCAAGTTATTTCTGAAAACGGACTTGATGATAAGGAAATGACAGGGCAAGTAATTACCTTTACTAAACGCTCCTTAGAAGCAAAATGGCCAGAAGCTGAAATTACTTTTAAATATGCTGATAAATCAGGGAAGCAAAAAGAAGCCGCAGCATCGCCTTTGAGTCCTAAAGTCAATTCATCAATAGAAACAAACGAAGAGGGCCTTTTGCGCTACAAACAAGGCAGAATGTCAGCCATGCAACTTATGGATAATAATTTGCTTTCCCAAATTGCATTAAATAACTTAGGCTCTCCTGCTTATTGGGCAATGGACAACAAGGGACACTTTAACTCAAGTAAAGTTGATGTAGGTCTAAGTCCATGGGCGATGTCAGATACCCGCCGTGGAGATGATTTTGTACGCTCACGATTAAAACCAGTATGCCAACTTGTTTCAAAGATAGAAAATAATGAGTCAGCTATTCATCGCCTATGTGGCGATAGATGCAAAGACGAACTAAATCAACAAAAACTTTTATCGCAAAGCACTTCTGCAACCGGTTTAAGAATGAGAGGGCCCGCTGATACTCTTCAATTATGGTGTGCCCTGCATGCTTTTGTATTCTTCCCTATTCGTTCTGTTGTTTCATATGGTCACTCATTACAGTCTAACGCTATAGGCGCCATTACTATTCAGAATCACTCTAGAAGAAGCATCTTCTTTTGTCTCCCCATATTCTCGAAACCGACGTATATCGAGCATATTCGTTCTACACTCCGATCTCGCCCTTTTTATGAAAAATGTAAATATTTTATTTCTCAACAGACTGATTCGAATGCGCAAAAAGCTCAAATGCGGAAATCAGATTATCAAGCGTTAGCGCTATTCCCACGTGTAGCAAAATACGATGCAAGTTATACCGAATATTGGGCAGATTATGGGCAACTTTTCAATTTATCTAATTAAACGAGGTGCTTATTATGGATGACGATAAAATACCAATTAGCCTTGTTCTTCAATGGGTATATTACCCACGTCGCGCATGGCTTGAAGCATCTGGAAAAAAACTGATACCTTCCAAATGCAAGTTGGGTTCAATGCGCATAAGAATGTTGATAACTATTCCACTGAACGGAAAAATGAAATTCGATCTCTCGAAGTTTCAAGCGAGGAGCTTGGACTTACTGGAAAGTTAGATAGTATCATCAAAACAGATGCTGGCCTCGAGATAATTGAATATAAAGCAACTCCCATAAGAAAAAGCCCTGAGATTACTGAAGCTATGCGCATTCAATTGGCTTTACAACAAAAATGTCTAGAAGATTCAGGTTACAACGTATCTAAAACTTCTATCTTCTTTACATCGCATCATCGTCACGTTGAAGTTAAACTCACTAAGAAAGATTATGCTGCTGCAATAAATGCAGTAAGGCAAACAAAGAAGCTAATTTCTGCAAGCTCTTCCCCGGAACCTCTTGAAGATGATCCACGTTGCGACCACTGTTCACATGAAGGAGTGTGCCTACCTGAAGAGCGAAAATTACAACCAGTTGCTAAGCGAATACTCGTTAATGACCCGGATAGCAAGGTTGTATACCTTACAACTCCAGGCTCTTACGCAAGAGTTAAGCAAGGACAAATGATTGTAGTTAAAGATAGAAAAACTCTTGCAAAAATTCCTTTGGAAACCATTCAAGCTCTTGAACTTCATGGGAATATCAATATATCTGGCGGTCTGATTCGTGAGTTGCTTTGGAGGGGGCTGACTATTCTTTGGTGTACTGGGTCAGGGAAATTAACAGGTTGGGCAGTTTCATCATATGGTCCTAACGGCCAAACGCGCACAGAGCAGCACATTGCATCTTACGAAGGAAGATTGGCCTTTGCCCGTGAATTTATTGCTTGCAAAATTGCTAATCAGGCTACGCAACTCAGGAGAGGCGGAATAGACAAAAAGATCATCAATCAGTTACGCACAATTCAAGCTCATGCAAATGTCGCAGAACGATGGCAAGATGTCCTCGGGTGCGAGGGTGATGCTGCAGCACTCTATTTCAAATACTGGATTTTGCTATTGAAAGAGCCACAGCGTAGCTGCTGGAAATGGCACGGAAGAAGCGGAAGACCTGCCAAAGATGCTTTAAATGCAATGTTTAATTACACGTATACTTTATTATTGGGTGATATAGTTCGCGCAATCATTGCATGTGGGCTTGATCCACATGCTGGTTTTCTCCATAGTAGCGGGAGAAATAAGCCAGCTCTGGCTCTTGATTTAATGGAGGAATTCAGAGCACCGATTGCAGATTCTGCTGTGCAAACTGTAGTGAATAACGGGGAAATTAAATCTTCTGAATTTCAGTACATTCTTGATAGTGTACGCATGCAAAATAGTGCGCGGAAAACATTGATCGCTGCTTATGAACGTAGAATAATGACTGAGATTCATCATCCCATTTTTGGATATTCGGTCACATGGCGTAGAGCAATTGAAATCCAAGCTCGTCAAATACTAGGAGTGCTCGAAGGATCTCAATCTCGATACAAGGGAATTCGCATAAGATGAGCAAAGATTTACATAGATATTTAGTAGCTTATGACATTAGCAGTGACCATCGTCGATCTCGAGTTTCAACTGTATTGCAATCTTATGGTTATCGTCTGCAATACAGTTTATTTGAAATAGAAGCATCCCCTACCCGCATTGAACGACTTTTGGTGCAACTTGAAAATGAAATATCAATTCATGAAGATTCAGTACTCATTTACGATTTAGGAAAAATAGCGTCAGCAAGAAAAAGAAATATTTTGCAATTAGGCGCCTTGATTGATCCGCAAGCGGAAGGCCCAATTGTTATCTAGCTAATCCAAAGAAGTTAGACCAAAAATCCCCAAATAGGTTTCTGCAATTCAGTCGTTCTATTTAACTTGCTCTAGTCTCTGAGGGAAGAAAGCATATTGACTATTATGCGAGAAGTTGTTCGTCGCTAATTGTTTCATGACTTCTCGCATCTTTATTCCGCCTGATGAGTCTCGTAACCATTTTTTTGCAGATTGTCTTTCCATATGGAAACTACTTAATTTGGTTATATTTCGCATTCGGCTACGAAAAAGCTGGTAAAAGCGATGATACTATAGAGGCTATGGCTGGGATATTTTCCCAGTCCCTTCGTTGAGGGATTACAAGCGCGTTGGATTGATGGAGGAACGCACAGATGGCTGGGATATTTTCCCAGTCCCTTCGTTGAGGGGTCTTAGAGGTTACGCCGAGCATTTCAACTGGTAGAGATGGCTGGGATATTTTCCCAGTCCCTTCGTTGAGGGACCTCTACCATCACCATGGCAAGCGGGTGGACGAATGGCTGGGATATTTTCCCAGTCCCTTCGTTGAGGGGCAGAAAAGAGGGAACGTGTCTCGCAGTAAGCAAAATGGCTGGGATATTTTCCCAGTCCCTTCGTTGAGGGTTGCGCCGCGCCTTGCCTGAATTGACGCCGCCCTTATGGCTGGGATATTTTCCCAGTCCCTTCGTTGAGGGATGGAGCAAGTCACGGGGATTGCCGCGGCTTTGAAATGGCTGGGATATTTTCCCAGTCCCTTCGTTGAGGGGTTCGTGGGATCGATGGCGAAGCAGACTTTTTCGTATGGCTGGGATATTTTCCCAGCCCCTTCGTTGAGGGAACTGCAGGCACATTGTGTATCCGATCATCTTAGGACATGGCTGGGATATTTTCCCAGTCCCTTCGTTGAGGGACGCCGTACATGTCGCTCCACGCTTGCAACTCTTCGATGGCTGGGATATTTTCCCAGTCCCTTCGTTGAGGGTTAAAGGCTATCCATCCTCATATGTGCGATGAGACATGGCTGGGATATTTTCCCAGTCCCTTCGTTGAGGGAACAAGTTAGGGTTAAATGGCTACGTCGGGAGCTAATGGCTGGGATATTTTCCCAGTCCCTTCGCTGGGGGGAAGGCAAGATCGAGCCATTCGTGGTGCAGCTTGGATATGGCTGGGATATTTTCCCAGCCCCTTCGTTGAATGATAAAAAGTACTAGTTTTACTAGCTATATATCTTTAAAGAAAGGAAATGCATATGCATATCGATCGGACGCGAGCGCGAAATGCATTTGACGTGTACGTCGCCGACTACGATATCGCAGATCCAAAAATTCGTTTGAAGGTCGATCACACCTATCGTGTCGCCGACCTGTGTGATGAAATTGCCCGCGAGCTTGGCTGGTCGAATGACGATGTCGACCTGGCCTGGCTTTGCGGGCTTTTGCATGATATCGGTCGCTTCGAGCAGGTGCGTCGATACGGTACCTTCAAAGATAGCGAATCAGTGTCGCATGCTACGCTTGGCGCGCAGATTCTCTTTGGTACTGGCGATGGCGCTGGAGACGGCACTGACGGCAATAGCGACGGTATCATTCGCAGATTTGCCGACGCACCAGATGAAGATGCGCTTATTCGGTCTACGGTTGCCGAGCACAGTGACTATCAACTGCCATCCAACCTGAATAAACGCACACGTCAATTCTGCGAAGTGGTGCGTGATGCCGACCAGATTGACATTGTGAAAGTCAACTGCATCGAATCGGCTGAATCTATTTATGGTGTCAGTGAATCAGAACTTGAAGCGAGCCCCGTCTCGTCTCAGGCACTTGCCGGGTTTCACGAGCATCGCACCCTGCGTCGTGACGAGCGCACCTACCCGGCAGACTATGTGGTAAGTCACATCTGCTTCGCGTTTGATCTGGTATATCCCATAAGTCGCCACATCATGGAAAAACAGGGCTATTTGGATAAAATGCTCACACGGCCGTTTACGAACGAGCAAACCACAAAAATATTCGCCGACATGCGTAAGGAAATGCATGCCTGGTTAGAAATGCAAAGTCACTGAGGAAAAAATTGAAAGATACAAACTGGGCGCCTGCAAGAGCAAACGCCCAGTAATTTTCATTCTGATTTTTCATCCATTCCGCGATCAAAAAATGCAAAATTGATAGGTTTCCCCGCGAATAAAAACAAACTCGCAAAGCCAGCGATATCCCCTACTTCGCGTACTTTCCGTCGATGAAGACGAGGTCTTCTTCGTTGCCAAATTCACTGTTGCTGTATGCCTTGTACAACGCAATAATCCAGTCTACGAAGTTCCAAATGCCGAAGGTAAGCCAGTTGAGCAGGAGTTTTGCAACACCGATACCAATCTGGCCACGTACAAACCTGTCTACTCCAATTCCCCCAACTAAGAAGCACAGTACCCAAACAAAGACATGCTTGTTGATTCTCTTGACTTTGACCTGCCCGTTCGCAGGATAGGTAGTTGCCTGTGCATACGTCGCGCCGCCAGCTGCATAGTTAGCTTGTCCTGCGGGTGCTCCTTGCCCACCTGCTGGTGCGCCGTACGTGTTTCCGTTCGGTGCATATCCATTTCCATTCGGGGCATATGTTCCTGTTGGTGCAGCACCATTTGGGGGTACCGCCGTACCTTGTGGAGCTGCCTGTGGACCAGGTTGCGGTTGACCTGCGTACGTTCCCGCGCCAGCGGCACCCGCAGCAGCGACACCCGCGGCAGCAACACCCGCTGGTGCTGCATTTTGCGGAGGTACCGAAGTGCCTTGTGGCGCAGCCTGCGCAGCTGATTGTGCTGCGGAATACTGCGGTGGGGGTACGGGAGCACCTTTGCTCGCAGGTTTTGGAGCAGCTTGTTGCGATCCTGGTCGAGCGGGGGTTGTTGAATCTGCTTGTGCAGCAGGCTTTTCTGCGTCGGCAGATTTTTCTGCGTTAGCTGGCTTTTCTGCCTCGGCTGGCTTTTCTGCCTCTGCAGGCTTTGCTACATCTGCAGTTTTTTCGACTTCTGCAGGCTTTTCCGCCTTTGCCGTTTTTTCCGCATCTGCAGCAGGAGCTGTGCTCTTCTGCTCAGGAGTACCGGAGGAAGCGAGAGCGCTTTCGCTGGAGGCTTGTGGTGCGGGGGTGGGTTCTTTGTCTTCGGACATGGTGTCTCCTTTTAGATGAGCTGCGACGATATTGACGTCTTTTGTACATTATTATTACATAAGGATTATTAGAATTGTTTCCAGGATAATACCTATTCTATGAGAAGATGCTGTTTCTAAGATTATTTCAGCTTGTAGTAGTGTTCTAGCTTTGCGGAATCTGTCTTTCTCATTGCGCAAAAACAGGCATAACGTTGACAAACTGGAGGGAGGCACCGATGGATCATCACTCCGAACACGATGATGCCGCTGGTAAAAAACACGTGCATACCAGAAATGTTCCTCCAGCAAAGCATGCTCAATTTAAAGAAGATGCCCAACATGAGGCGAAAATCAGCCAAGCGCAATTAAAAGATGAAGCAAAACACACTTCGGCAAAACTTCAAGAAGCTCTTACGCAGCAAGAAGCAAGAAATCGGATTATCCAAATAGCAATCATTGTTGTAGTTATTATTGCCATCGTGGGTATTGTTCGTTCGTGCGCAGCTCCAAGCGCATCTGACACATCCCAAGCAAGCACAGAATCGCAAGAGACTGCAAACGCCGCAAACGATTCATCTTCGGAAGACGCGTCTTCTGACGAGGCATCTCAAGACGAAACGTCTAACGATGAGACATCTTCTGACGAATCAGCCAACACCGCGAGCTCTGCAACCCCTGATAGATCTCTTTCTTCAAACAGAACATTGGCCTTCGATAAAAAGGGTCTGGGAATGTTTTCCGGTTCCGTGAACCTTAACGTGCCCTGCTATATGCAGTACCCTGAACTTCCCACCGGCTGCGAGTCAGTTGCATTAACAAACACGCTTCGCTATTGGGATTTTGACCTAAGTAAAACCGAAATCGCCGCAAACTGGATTCCCCAAAGTGATTACGATTTCGTGTATTCATTCTGGGGAGACCCGTTCACGTATTCCGGTGGATTCATCATGCCACCAGGTTTGACAAACGCGGCGAACGATTTCCTGACTTCTAATGGATCCGACCTGCGTGCCCACGACATATCAGGCACTCCGTTTCCGCAGTTGCTCTGGTATGTATCTCAAGGTGAGCCAGTCATTGTGTGGACAACAGTCAATATGTCACCCGTAGGCTCTCCGGTAATAGAAGCAGATGGATACACCGGATATTCTAATGAGCACGCCGTGGTCCTCGAGGGCTACGACTCTACCACAGGAATTGTTTTAATTTCAGATTCAATTAGCGGAATGGTTCCGCGCAATGAAACAGTGTTTGCCCAGATATACCAAGATCTCGGGAGCAATGCAGTCGTTATAACACGGGAATCATAGGCTCACGCGAGCAGGTTAGAGCGCACTTCAGTAGGCTGGGATGATAAGCCTGTGACGACCTGGCTTTAACATATACGGCTCTATTTCGAAACAAGATTGACGCAGTTGTCCGGGATCCTGATATAGAAATCTTCGCCTTCAACAGGCAATTTGCTTAAGTCATAATGCGTCTTATCAATAGCCCATTGAATGCGCGATTTCAGAAAATGCGCCTTATTTGGGTTTTGGCTATCACGCGCAGAACGAGCTTCCTGGCCTTCAATGTCCAGAACCGTCATCATAATGGCGCGCTCAAAACGCGAGTCACTGATGCGATCAGCCCGTACATGAAAAACGTTATCATTTGGAGTTTTCCCTGGTCCAGCTGCGAGTTTGAGATCAAACGCACGCACGCCAAGATACTTCACATCATCCGACACGAGATCTGCGACATGCACGCGAATTCCCCATTCAGGCAGGAACACTTCGTGGGAATTTGTCTTGGTAGCCGGGGTCGTATTTTTACAGCCAGAAAGTTTCAGCGTTGCTAGAGACCTCGGATGTTGCACCAGATCATCCTTTTCGGAAACTTCATCGATCTTGCCATTATCAATGACCGCAATACGCTTGCAGAATCGAAATGCCTCATCGATATCGTGGCTCACATACAAGATTGTGCCATTAAACTGGTCAAACACGCCCACCAGATTTTGTTCCAAGCCACTTTTCAGATGTACATCAAGGGCAGAGAACGGCTCATCGAGCATCAAAATACCAGGCTTCGATGCGAACATGCGCGCCAATGCTACACGCTGCTGCTGACCTCCTGACAAATGATATGGATAGCGCGCTTCGAGGCCCTTGAGCGAGAATCGTTCAATCTCCCGCATCACGATATCCTGGCGCGTGCGTGCATCCAGCGAGCGATCGATACCCGCAGCAACGTTGTCGAACACACTCAGATTAGGGAACAACTGGTAATTCTGAAAGAGCAGGGCAGTTTTTCGCTCCTGAGGTTTCAGATTCACTTTTGCATGGCGTGCACCTGCTGGTTTGTCAAAGAATGTTGTGCCGTTGACTTGGATAATGCCTTCATCAGGTGTTTCGATTCCGGCAATACAGCGCAAAGTCATGGATTTTCCACTGCCGCTGGCGCCCAAAAGACCAAGCGTTTCGGAACCTGCATCAAGGGCAACCTCTAAAGTGAACGAGGCAAGACGCTTTTTGATGTCAACATGCACACTCATGAGAGCGCCTCCCCCGCAGTTTCCGAATTGTCTTTCTGGCTGTCTTGCCCATCCTGGCCTTCATCGTAATGCGCGATAAAACGCTCAACTTTTCGGTCGCGTGCGTTTACCTTCATGTAGCGCTGCGTGCGCGATGAATATACGTTGATAAGCAGAATAACCAGGAAAGAAATGAGAATGACTACAACCACCCAGAAAATAGCCACGTCCGTTTGTCCGGCCATCCAGTCGAAGTAGATTGCGATCGGGATTGTCTGTGTGACGCCTACGTAGTTGCCAGCGAAAAACAGCGTTGCGCCAAATTCACCCATCGCGCGAGCGAAGGCCAAAACGGTACCCGCCGCAATTGAAGGCCAGACCAGCGGAATCATCAGTTTACGGAAGATATGCGATTCACTCCACCCCAGCGTGCGCGCCGCATCAAGCATCGACGAATCAATGTTTTCAAACGCGCCACGAATGGTGCGATACATCAGCGGAAATCCCACCACAATACATGCGATAACGGCAGCAGGCCAGGTGAACACGATGTCGATGCCGTGCGCGATAAGCCAACGACCAATGGCCGTGGATTTGCCGAAGAACAACAAGAGCAAAAAGCCGCACACCGTTGGCGGCAGCACCATGGGGATCGTGAAGAGCGTGTCCAGTACACCTTTCGCTTTATCCGACACACGAATGGTAAGCCATGCGGCAATCAGGCCGAGGAAGAAAATAACTGCCGTTGCCACAAAGGTCGTACGCAGCGATACCCACAGCGGCGACCAATCAAGATTGCTTAAAAATTGTTGGAGCGCCGCAAGTCCCGTGGCACGCGTATTGACCACCGTTTCCGCCGGAACGCTCAACTCCCCCGATTCCGCATATAAACCGCCCGATGACCCATCTTCAGAACCCGACTGCACCACCGTGGTGTAATAATGGCCATCTTCGATTTCTACATTAAAAGAATAGGTGTAATCGCCCACAACAACTTGCGACGAATCGGTGAAATAAATGGTCTCATCCTGCAGGTCGGCAAACATCGTGCCGCCGCGAGAAGCCTGCCTGTCCACGGCATCAAGCATGGAAAGAAATGTCTGCTGGAATGACGCATCGTTTATGTCGATGCCGAACTGGTCGATGACCGACGACGGAATATATACGAGCATATAGCCCTGCGCGACCACAACCGAAAAGCAGTTCGCACTTTCTACGGGGTAACGATACCCATAGTAGACATCGTTGTAGGTTCGATTGGTATCCTTGTTTGAACGCGAAAACGAATTGATTGCATAATCGGTTCCGTTTACGACGATCGCATCGCCGGACTCAGAAATCGTGGAATTACCTGCGAATCCATCGCGCGAACTCGACACATCCTGCGTGGTTACCGCAGCCTGCTCGATATTTCCGCCCCTGCTATCACGCGGTGTGGAACCCGCTGCCCAAGCAGGCTTTGCATAGGAAACGATCAGTATGACGCATGCCACAAGCGCAAACGCTACGCGGAGCCCCCGCATCATACCACCCGTTTCATATGCCTTTTCCCGCCAAAAAGTGCGCATCAGTTTTCTCTCTACAAACTCAACGTGCGCTCGCCATACAAAATGACCAGCGCACGTTTCGCTCCTATAACGTATTCGTCATCATCTGAGCTTTGAAGACTTATGAGGCCAGCTCAAATCCATATTCGGAGAAGATCCTCTGAGCATCTGGATCATTCAAGCAGAAGTTCAGGAAGTCGTTTGCTACATCAGCATTTGAGGTAGACGTGCACACTGCACCAGGATAGACAATAGGTTTATGCATATCAGCAGGAATGGTGTAAATGTTCTTGATTCCGTCATAGCGATAGATATCAGAGCTGTAGACCAAGCCTACATCGCACTGACCCTCTCTTACATACGAAGCAACTGTTCCAACCTTATCAGCGCCCGCATTCAGTTTGTTGGTAACAAAGTCATTGTCCTGAATGGTGATATTGCCATCATCGGCGGTGGTGAAATCGAGAAGCCCCGCAGACTGCAGTGCTTGTGCCGCATATTTACCTGCAGGAACGGTGTTTGGCTCGCCAATAGCAACCGAGGTAATGGTGCTGTCCGTGCCCAAATCTGTCAGGTTTGAAACATTGAAATTACTGTTTTCTGCAGCGGCAACAACTAAATCGTTGTTGAACATATTTGTGCGCGTGCTTTCGTCGATTGATCCGTTGGTATCAGCTTTGTCCATTGTCGAAGATGAAGCCGTGATCAGGACATCTGCAGATGCACCAGCCTGTAACTGCGATACCAAATCGCCTGACGCCTTGTACTGGGTGTCAGAGAAAGTGACCTCGGGATGCTGTTGCGTGTACAGCGCTTCAACTTCTGGCAATGCCTTTTCCAGAGAGTTCGCAGCAAACACCTGAAGCGTGGTGCTTTCTGTTGAAGAACTCTCACTCGTGGTTGAGGCGGAATTGGAGCTGGAGTCCGAAGAAGAGCTTTGGCTCGAACAACCAGCAAGAGCAAACACGCCAACCAGCGCCATAATCGCACATACGGCAATGATCTTAGAAAACTTGCTCCGTGACGCAGTTTTGTTCATGTTGTTCCTTTCAATAGAATAGCGATTGGTCCGAATGCCCCTCATGAATCATCGATGCATATCAGCTTTCAACGCGCGGCCCTTATCAAAAAGACCTCTGCATGATTTTTGCTGACAGAAAATTTTCATGCCTTCCAGCATTTGTTTTAAGAGATCGCATTCAATAGGTTCACATATTATTTGTTTAAAAGAATATAGTCAATTATGCATAAAGATATTCTTGAAGAGCGTTCAGATTAATCGGCTGAAGGTTGGCGGGCGAATTTCTATGCATGCAAAAACGTCCGGCGATTGCATATGCAGCCTTGTGCATTGCAACCAAACCGGACGTTTTCCGACGAAATGAGTTCACGCCATTCCAGGGCAAATTGTTATTGGTTTTCTACGTATCTACGCATCCCCACGTATCCAAAAACGCATCCCTACGCATCCAGATGCTTAAACGCTTCGGGCACTTCCTTATATCCATGCGACTTTACCGCACCTACGATTATGCCGATGATGAGCCATGTAATGCCTACTTCATACGTCAGAGTATTAAAGCCTGTAAAAACATACACGAGGATAACGATACCAATCCAAGGGCAAATAAGGTATTTCACCACGTCACCGAAGCTATGACGTTTTTTATTCCGCACAAAGAAGTACAGGAACACCGCAAAGTTCAGCATGATGAACGAACTTAAGGCCCCAAAGTTTACCAGCGTTGCGAGCGAGCTCATGTCTAAGAACAGCGAAAGGATGAGGGCAACAATTCCCAGGAAGATAGCACCCACATACGGAGTCTTAAATTTCGGATGGACCTTGCCGAATACTTTCGGGATCACACGGTCGCGACCCATCGAATACAGCAGGCGCGATGCTGCCGTCTGAGCAGCCATAATGTTTGCGATGCCGACACCAACGATGTTGATGAGCAGCATCAAAATGTAGAATGGCTGGCCACCAATGGCATACACACAGTCAAAGAACCCCGTGTCCTGATTGATGTTTTGCCAATCAGGATTAATAAGAGCAGCAATGTATGTTTGTGCAATGAATACCACGATGATGATCGACAACGCAATCATGATGCCGCGCCCGATATTTTTTTCGGGCTCCTTGGTTTCTTCCGCCAGTGTCGAAATACCATCAAATCCAAGGAAGTTTAAGGCAGCAATCGAAATACCTGCCGCGATGAAGTGGGCATCAACTTTACCGGGCTGCCAAATTGGATCCATGTTGAATTCGCCGGCACCGCCGCCACCTAAAATGAACTGAGTGCCCAGCCACACGAAGGCGATGACAGCAAAAATCTCAATAATGAAAATGATGATATCGACACCGCGCGTCATCGAAATACCGCGAATAGTGATAAAAGTATTCAATGCTACAAACCCAATAATCCACAAATACCAGGGACTTCCCGGAATAAGGAGCGTACCCCAGTTCGCGACCATAACATACAACAGCGCGGGACTGATGCAGTAGTCAAGCAAGATGAGCCAGCCGGAGATAAATCCCACGTGCGGGTTAATGCCGCGCTGCACATATGAGTACACCGAACCTGCAATCGGGAATTTGTTGGACATTCTCATGTAGCTCATTGCGGTGAAGATGATCGCGCAAAAGCCGATGATATACACCAACGTCGGCATACCGCCAGATTGATAATCGACCAGACCATAAATCGAATGTGGCGCAATGATCACCATAAACAGGACGCCATACAAAACGACGTCGCGCAGACCCAATGATCGATTAAGCTCCTGTTTGTAGCCAAATTGTTCAAGTTCTTCAGAAGCATCCTGGGCTTGTGCCATTGGTATCTACCTCCTTTTTCTACTCACGAATACTATTTCCACGAATTTCCACGCGTACCATTGCGCGTGAAGCTTCGTGCGAACTGCCCTGACAAAATCTATCTCACCAGACGCCCAAATTCAGGCATCTTTGGAGCCCCAAAACGAATGATGAGATCCACCGAGCATGGTTTGCAGCCCTGGTTGATCTCAACGTCACATTGAACGGACATATACATGTAGGTATCGAGCGCGCTCCAGCCGGTGACATTCATAAGCAAACGCTGCAGCTCTTTGCTCGCATTGACCAGGGCATCATTGTATTCGGTGCCACAGGCATTCACATACCACTTGTCTTTGGTTTCCAAGACCGGCCAGTTCAGCTCAAAGTTTTTAATGAGATCGATGCGCACGATAATCTTTGCGGGAATTTCGATGCCCGTGCCGCACAGTTCGGCATCCCCCATCGTCGCATGGACGTCACCCATCTGCAGCAAGGCTCCATCCACGCGTACCGGGAAATACAACCGCGTGCCCTTCGTGATGAGTTTGTTGTCCATGTTGCCGCCGTGGTTTCCCACGTAGCCGTTGATGACATCGGGACCGTCAGGCGCACACCCGATAACGCCGATCATCGGGTTGATGGGGAACCTGAGGTCATTGAACTGCGCGAAGCCATCTTCAATCTTGATTTTCTTGGTAGCATACGGTGTTCCCTCGAACAATGGCCCGCAGTGATCATCGGTTGCAATCGTGCCTTCATCAGCCACTTTGATATCGAAGATGTCGACGACGAGCACATCTCCCGGTTCGGCACCTTCCACATACACCGGACCGGCCGCTGGATTTGCGACTTCATAGCCATAGTTGAGGTCGGCCATCGTAATTGATTCGTCGGTGAGCTTGTTTGAGAAACAATCGAGCGTGTCGAAACGCAGAATTTCGCCTGGTTTCGCCGTTGCGCAGGGCTTGTTGTTACGCGAAAACGTATGAACTTGAGAATCGATAATGCGCATGTTGGCTTCCTTTCGCCATTCCCGAAGAAAATATTTTGTTTAAAGTCGAACATTGACTCGCGAATTGAATCAACAGTTGCAGATGCTACAGACAGTTAAAAAGATGATCTGGTGAAACGTATTGGCTTCGCCGTTGCCCCTCGTTCAAGCAGCAACGCAAAAGCATTACGCCTCATCAGATCACGAATGAAACTGTGATTGTGTCATTAAAGCATAGTTACGTTACGGAATTGTAACCACATTGCATTAGGTATAAATCGCCCACAAAGAATTAGTCGTACTGGCTGATGAAATTCTCCACCGCTTCCAGGCATACATCAGGACGTACAAGATTTGCCATATGGGGTGCACCTTCAACCAGCGTCCACTTGCAATTCGGGATAAGATCGACGCCTTGCTTGATGGTGTAGGGCGTGCCTTCGTCGTCGGTGCCGGAAAGTGCCATGCATGGAACCTTGATCTTCCCGACCTGATCGCGGATGTCCCAATCCTTCATTTTGCCGGTAACCACGAACTCACTTGCGCCCTGCATCACCATGTAGCACTCACCCGTCTGTTCAAACGAGTCGACGACCTCTTTTGGATAATCCTTCTCGTAAAAACCAACTACATGACGCTTGTAATATTCGTCATATGCAGCCTTGGCTTCAGGCGTGTCGTAGTTTCCCGTGCGCTCGGCTTCTGCCAGCGCCTTCTGCATATCTTCCGGCATAAACGTGATCAGGTGCGCTGCTTCGTCAAGCCAAGTTTGAATACGCACCGGCGAACTATTAATCACAAACGAATTGACGCCCGAATCGTCACGCAGCATGCAATACATGCCCAGCATGCCGCCCCACGAATTGCCAAACAGATGGATATCATCCAGGTTCAAGGCTTTGCGAACCGTGTAGAATTCATCGGCCCACAAATCATAGGTATAGAAGCTGTCATCTTGATGAGGGATGCTCGATTTTCCGCATCCGATCTGGTCATAGAAGATCACCTGACGACCATAGCGCTCCCACAACTGAGCATACGTGAGCAAATAATTGTGTGTCATGCCCGGTCCCCCGTGCAGCACAAGCAACGGCTTTTTGCCAGGTTTGCGCTCGCCTACAATTTTGCAGTAGGTTTTAAACCCCTTGTACGGAACGTAGACTTCTTTGACGTCATCCATGGAATACCACCTTTCCCAGATAGGGTTGATGCAGTTGACGTGCTGTGTGGATACAGCAAGCTAAGAACTGCCCGCAACCAAGCGAGCTTATTGCCCGCGATGAGCGGTCCAGTTTCACAGATTGTACGACAGCGAAGCGCGACCGAAGCGCTCTATTTGAAATACGGTACAAGTGGCGCGGGCAAACTCTTGAGCCACAGGCGAATGAGTTCATCATCAGGGGTATCCATGCCACGCTCGATCCACTTTTTTGTAAGAATCGTTGCCCCATATGTGAACAGATCGAGCATGAAAGCGATATCGCCCGTATCCTTTACCCCCTGGGCAGCCAAATAGTGCCGATACGTTTGGCGTACATGCCGAAACATGACCTCGGTGAGACCGTTCACATCCTTAGAAGAAAATGCATTGCGCATAAATGTCTCTTTGTTGTGGTAGAGCTTATATAAATCGCGACAGCCTTCGCTAAAGGGGTAATACTTATTCATCTTTTCGAATGTGGGGATTGCCATGCGCTCGTAGCAGAATTCCATGAGCGCATATTTATCTTCGAAGTGGTGGTAAAACGTCTGCTTGCTCACCTGTGCTTTGCGGGCAATTTCTGTGACGAAAATAGAATCCAGCGGCTTTGTTTCCATAAGCTGCTCGAGCGCATCAGCAAGCTTGTTTTTGGTATCCATTTTGGTATCCATTTCCACCCCCGCTGCTCGCGATCTATATATGTACCATGTTCACCATCACGGCAAATCAGACACGGAATTGACTCATGCATCGATGCGTCAACTTCAATTATACCGATTTGCTGTTTCGTCAAACGGCCGCTTGACCATAACGATCTTCCGTCAGTTCTCAGCAGAATTCCCGCTCGCTACATTGAAGACAGGTAATAAATCACTTAGATGCCGGAGGAAAAACAATGGGAGATTTCGACAGACTGCTTGAACCGATCAAGATCGGAACTCGCACGTGGAAAAACCGCATGGTCAAAGGGCCTTCATCCACGCTGTTCGCCGGTCCTGATCAAATGTGCAATGACACCATAATTGGCCCGTACAAGGCAATCGCAAAAGGCGGCGCCGCGGCCATCATCATCGGTGCAATGCTGAGCGACGATCCAAAAATGTTAATTGATAAGGAAACGGATACGGAATATCCCTATGGATATCGGGGATATCCATTTTTGGGACTTTATGATGACAAGTTCATCGATCCGCTGAAAAAGCTTACCTCTGCGGTACATCAATACGGCTGCGAGATTATCGGTCAGATTTTTCAGAACGCCGCAGCGCTTGAGACAAAGGGTGGCGCGTGGTGCGCATCGAGCTTTTCCGCTGATGAACTGCCAAGCCCTGTTCCCTATTGTTTTCCAACACGTGCCCTTACCATCGATGAAATCCACGCATATCGTGACCGCTACATTGATGCGGCAGAACGTGCGCAAAAAGCAGGCTTCGACGGTGTGGAAGTGCACGCCGCAAATGGTTATCTGATCTTGAGTTTTTGCTCGCGCGTGTGGAATCATCGCGATGATGAGTATGGACCCCAAAGCATTGAGAACCGTACCCGTCTTGCCCGCGAAATAATCGCTGGTATTCGCGAGCGTTGCGGATCAGATTTCATCATTGGCATTCGCATGAATGGCCAGGAATTCTGCCATCCAGACGCCATCACGATGGAAGAAGGCGTCGAACTTGCCCAGGCGTTTGATCAGGCCGGCGTTGACTACATCAGCGTCACAGGATACGGATATGGTAAAACTCCATTCCAGTATGCAGCCGATTTTTGGCAGTACCCTGAAGTGCGCAAAGATATGGCTCAGTATGCCGATCGCCTTCCTCAAAACGGCGGCGATGGCCTGGTCATTCCTCCTGCCGCAGAAATTAAAAAACATGTAAACGCCCCAGTGTTCGGCGTCGGCTCACTTACTCCGGAACGTGCCGAGCGGCTTATCGAAGAAGATAAGATTGATCTTGCGCTGTTTTCACGTGCACCATGGGCCGATCCGGATATGTTCAACAAGGTGAAAGAAGGGCGTCCCGAAGACATTCGCCGCTGCAATCACTGCGGCACCTGCGACTGGATACGCCCTGGTCATCAGAAAGCTTGCCGCGTGAATCCCGCCTTTGGACGTGAGGCAGAGTTAACTCCGCAGCCGACCGACCATCCGAAAAACGTGCTTGTGATCGGTGGAGGCGCAGCGGGTTTGGAAGCTGCACGCACCGCTGCGGAGCGTGGGCACACGGTAACCCTGTACGAAAAGGAACCGCAGCTGGCCATGGAGCTCAAGCTTGCCACCATGGTTAAGGGCACTGCTTCCGAAGATGTCCCTGCGCTTATCAACTGGCTTACCACACAAGCAGAAAAGCAGCCAAACCTTACCATCAAGACAAAGACCGAGGTCACACCAAAGCTGATACAGAAGATGAATCCCGATGTCATTATCGTTGCGACGGGTGGCCACTACCCCACGCCAAATGTTCCTGGCATCGATTCAAAGATCGTGTCGACCGTGCCCGATCTGGCGAAGATAGCATTTAAGGCCATGCGGTTCTTCAGCGCTGATTCCATGAACAAACTTTCAAGTATCGCCCTTCCGGGCATCGGCAAGAACTGCGTTGTTCTCGGCGGTCAAATTGAGGCGATCCAAGGAGCGGTGTTCCTTCGCAAGCGCGGCAAGAATGTAACCGTGCTAGAAGACTCTGATCAGATTGGTCTGCGCTATCCACCACGGTATTTAAATGCGTCGCTCGATTGGTTAGCCGCGCACGATGTTTCGATTCACAAGGGTGTTACGTACGACTCGATTGATAAAAAGGGCATTACGTATACCGAAAACGGCGAACAGAAGCGTCTTGATGCCGACACCATTATGGTATTCAAATCTCCTGTCGAAGATCACACCCTGTATGACCAGGTGAAAGATCTGGCACCAGAAACATACGCAATCGGTGCATGCAATGGTGCAGACACGAGCGTCATGGTTGAGGCGTTGCGTCAAGGTCGCGAGGTAGGCTGCCGAATCTAGGCTAGGTTAAGGCCTCGTTGGGCACTGCAAGATAGTTCCAGGCAACACCAAACAGTGCTAGGTAACGCAGGCACTCCCAAGCAGCGCCGAATGGCATCAGGCAACCCCTGGAAGCTCGCAATTCAATTTCCAATTCAGGTATCAATCGTCGTTGCAAAACGACGTCAAACAACAAACAGAAAGAAGGGCCATCATGGCAACATTAGAAGAACGCGTTCAGAAGCTTGAGGACATTCGCGCATGTGAGCAGCTGATGTATCAATATGAATATTACCTTGATCATGGATATCAAGGAGACGGCATCGCATCACTGTTCGTTGAAAATGGTTTGTGGAAAATAACCGGCGTGGGTGGAACGGCACGCGGATTTGAAGCAATCAAAAAGCACGCAAAGGGACTCGGTGCAGCAATTCCTTGGGGGCAGCATTTTATGGGCGTTCCTCAGGTAACGGTCCACGACGATGGCAAAACCGCCGAAGGGCGCTTCCGTCTGCTGTGCACCATCAACATGATCGTAGATGGTATCGAAGATGCATACATTTTGATCGGCGACTATAAAAACACGTACGAAAAGGTTGATGGCGAATGGAAGTTCGTCGAGCTGATCGGCGACATCCAGAAATCTGCTCCTTGGGATAAGGGCTGGGTCAAAGCATCCGTCACCAAAGAGGACTTCTAGGCCTTTATAGGTATGGGTCAAAATTCATAGGCAATAAGCTAATTCATAGGCATTGGTCCAAGTGGCCAAGGTGATTCGAAGGGGCGATCATATCAGGCTGAGCGCATGGTATGTTCGCCCTTTTCTGTGCGCCTGGCTTGTGTGTTCTATGCGCGCAGAACTACGCATTCAAGGCCAGGAACGAAAAACTGTGGTGTGTAGCTATCCACGAAAGACTACGCACGCGACGCTTTCTGTTTGCGTGTCACCACGATGAGAGCGATAAAGGCCACGGCTTCGATGGCGATAGACCATACCGCAATGAGTGACGGGCTGATGCCGTACAACGCTCCCGCAATTGTGCCGCCCAAAAAAGATCCGATACCAGTGAACACTGAGAACACACCAAAAGCCGAAGCTCGATGGTCGGTGCTTACGAGATCGGCAACGTACGCACGCATCGTGGATTCCTGAATACCAAGCGAGGCACCCCAGAGCACCGCACCCGTAACGAGCATCCACAGCTGGTCGCCATAGGCAATCAGTGGAATGACCGCGCATACAATAGGCAAAACAAGCAGCACACGCGGCCCCAGCTTGTCGTACAACGTGCCGGTGATAAGGGCGAACACCGCATCCACAGCCATCGCTACTGCATAGATAACCGGAACGGCTGCATCATTAATAATGCCTGTTGAAACCATGTGATATGAAAGCACTGCGAAGGTCGCTACCCCGGAAAGCACTAAGCCGCAGATAGTAGAATATGCCCAGAATGTCTTTGGCAACAGTGAGACGACGCTTGATTTCTTGTTCTTTTGAGCGACCTGCTTTTGGCGCGCATCCGTTTCATTCCTATTTGCAGCCGCTTTAGCACGATCGCGATCTGCACTTCCATTGTTCGCGCCCGACGTGACATTTTCTAAGTTTTCCTCGTAGACCGATGGATCCGGAACGCGATGGCGCAGACCCAACAGGACACAGATTGCGGCAACGCCCGGAATGCCGAGGATTCCCAAGGCCGGCGCATAATTGTTCGCCGTCGCCCACAGAATCGCCGCCACAATAAGCGGACCAGCCATGGCTCCGATCTGGTCCATCATCTCGTGCATGGCGAATCCCTTGCCACGCCCCACTGCCGCACTCGCATGCGAAATCATTGCATCGCGCGACGGGGTGCGCACCGATTTGCCGAAGCGCTCGAAGATGATTAAAAATGCCACGCCGCCAACGCTGCCCACGATACCCATCGCAGGGACCGCTATTGCAGTGATCGCGTAACCGATGATGGCAAACAGCCAGTACTTCTTCGTGCGATCGGCCCACGGACCGCTGACTAGACGTCCGGCAAGCGCGGTGGCTTCGCCCACACCAGAAACGATACCTACGATGGCTGCCGATGCGCCCAACGACAGCAGCAGTGGTCCTTGCACACTTAAGGCACCTTCGTAGACGATGTCCATCAGCATGCTTACGACGCCGAAGCTCAAGATGAACGTCATCGGCTTTGCGCCGGGTTTTAATTTGCTGCCTGATTTTGGCTTGTTTTCCAGGGTATCGTCCGGTTTGTCCGTTTCAGTATCGGTAGGCGTAAGGTTACTTTTCAAGTTTGATCTTCCTATAGCGTAAAAGCGAAATACCTAAAACATGCTATCGCAACAGCCAGTCTCGTACAGTCCAGATCTTCGCTTGTTTCAACGTTGTAGTTTCTGGGAAGCGCATCACAACAAAACGACGATCTGGTGGAACATTGAGCGCTTCACCCACAGACGTTACATGTCGCAAATAATTCTGTTGAAATGTGCGTGACGCTTTTACCTCAATGAGCTCCATTTTCGATGGATTCGTACTATCCATCAGGTCAACTTCAACTCCGTTACCATCGCGATAGAAAAACAGATGAGGTGTCTCACCTGCATTAAGATGACGTTTCATTGTTTCAACAACAATAAGATTCTCGAGCACCGCTTCACGAAATGGAGAATAACGCAGATGCTCAGCATCCGTTATTCCCAAGAGGTAGCACAAAAGCCCCGTGTCGTAGAAATAAACTTTAGGCGTTCTTATCAAACGTTTCCGCAGATTCGTGTGATAGGGCTGCAGGCGGAATATTCACATCGTATAACCGCGGATATCCTCCTGCGATCGTAAATTCATCTGGCGTTAAATCAGATTGCGCACGAAGCGCTTCCTTATATGAAAAAGGGAGCAATTTGAGTATTCCGACACGACCGGCAAGCGGCTGTGTGATATTGCTCATCATCAAAAAGTTTTGCGACCCTGAAAGCACATACTGTCCAGGAGTGCCCTTCTCATCCGAGGCCACTTGTAGGGCATGGAAAAGCTGGGGAACCACTTTAAATAATCAAGGGCCTTTAGGGAAATATCACGTTCAATCATGATTTGCTCCAATTAGCAGTTACTCATTTATTGGGTGATCCCCGTAATTGTATAGTAATCCGTTAAAGAATCGCATTATCTAACGCTTTTGCTGTAAGCGGGGAACCTTTACGTATAACAATAATGATTTCTGAACAGCGAAAACACAAGCAGAACGCACATTTGAGACTTTAGACAGTCGATTGCACTATGACAAAAATTTACTCAGTATATTGAGTAAATTTACTCAATATACTGAGTAACAAGAACCTTAGAGAGACAAAGCTTCGATTGTCCAAGATCACCTATCTAAGACATTACATGCGCGAAACCGCTATACGTGTCTCGAAGATAGGCAGGTGTGCATCATTATTTATTACCCTTGAGTAGCTCGTTTTGAGCTCATCTTCGATACGCTTCATTTCCACTTCGGCCTGCTGACGCTTCTCGCGACCTTCCTTCTGCACTTGCAGAACTTCATCGAAGGTCTGAATCAGCTGCTCATTGGTGTGTTTAAGCGTCTCGATATCAACCACGCCACGTTCGGTTTCGCGCGCGATGTCCACCGACGACTGATGCAGCATATCGGCATTTTTGCGCAGCAGCTCGTTCGTCATGTTCGTGACTTCGTTCTGGGCCTTGACCGCCTGCGTAGAATTATTAATACCGAGCGCCAGCACCATCTGGCTTTTCCACAGCGGAATGGTGTTTACGATGGTGGTTTGGATCTTTTCGACCATCACGGTCTCGCCGCTTTGCACCAGGCGAATCTGCGGCGCCGTTTGGATTGCGATCGTGCGCGTGAGCTGCAGGTCAGAAATCTTTTTCTCCAGACGATCACACTTTGCCGAAAGGTCTTGCGCCGCCTGAGCATCTTCGGTTCTGCCTGTCTGCTCAGCCTTCGCAACCAGGTCTTTAAGCTCACCTTCGCGAATTTCCTGCAGGCGCTTCTTGCCCGCCAGGATATACATGGTCAACTCTTTGTAATATTCAAGGTTGAGGTCGTACAGCTTGTCCAGCATTGCGGAATCTTTCATCAGTTTACGCTGATGGGTCTGCAGGACCTTCACGGTTTTGTCCACGTTGCCTTCGATGGTGTCGTATTTTGCGCGCAAGCTTTCAATCTTGTTCGCACCGCGCTTGAACAGGCCTTTGAAGCCCTTGTCATCTGTGGTGTCGAAACCGCGCAACTCCTTGACCACATTAGAAAGCAAATCGCCCACTTCACCGAGGTTTTGCGTGCGAACACTTCCCAGCACGGTTTCCGAAAAATCGGCCATCTTTTTCTGAGCGCCCGAACCATACTGCAAAATGGCGTTGGTGCTGTTCACATCAATTTGCTTTGAAAAAGAATCCACCTGTGCTTTCTCTTCGGGGGTAAGCATGTTGGCACCCGCATCTTGGGGCTCTGTTGCGGGAACGTCCCCAGAAGAAGGAACGTTAATCTCGTTCATCTGGCGCGCGATATCTGCGGCCTTGTTTTCATGTTTATCGGAATCTTGGTCATCCGCATCAAACGTGAGCTTGATCTGGTCACTCATTTATTTCCTGCTTTCTTGTCGAAGGGGTCATCGGTCAAGCCGTCCTGTGCCAGCACGGCATTAAGTACGGAAATGTCGGAAGAAACATCAAGGTTCATTTCTTGGAACAGCGAATTGTGCAACTTTGTAAACGCGCGTACGAGCGTGCCGAGCGTATCCTCAATTTCGTGTCGCGACGTGCTGATACTTTCGCTTTGAAGTGATTGCGCCGCCAATTCGGTATACGTATCAAGCAACTTTTTTGTGAGCGGCAGATAATAATCGACCATCTGATCCAGGTTCCCAATGACATCCGGGTCTTGTTCGGCGCGATTGAAGATGCTCTCTGCAATAGTGCAGATGGCCTGGGCTTTCTTTTCAGTATCAGGCGATCCCAACCCTGGTATAACGGCTTTGATCTGCGTTAATACTTGGCGCCCTTGACGCAGCGTTTCCTGTTCTGCATCGGTAAGAGGACGCTCTTTCTTACTCACCGTTTCCTGGCGAACGCTTTCGCGATACTTCTTCTTGGCTTCTTCTTCAAGATTATTTTGGAATTCCTGATACGCAGAATCGGTAAGGAATACGGTATTCGCATCGGTATCCACATGAGCCTGCAGAAACAGTCCGTCTTTGATCATTTTTGCGAGGTCTTTGGCAACCCCTTTTACCGTGCGGCCTGAACGACCCGCCAGATCAGTAAGCGAAAACGACGGCGAGGCTCCAATAAGGCGACGATACTTAGAGAAACGGCTCACCAGTCCTAAGCGCTTTCCGCCCGCAACGGTGACGCCGACGCTTACTCCGGTCAATCCCAGCAATATCCAGGACGGAACAACGAGCGCGCTCGCCCCCATGAGTGCACCGATGAGCATCACAAACCATGTGGCTCCAAAGCCAACCGAGCATAAACCACCAAAGATGGTCATAAGAATCCCAGAAATCTTTTGACTGTGCGGGTTGGCAAAGCGCGAGGGAGAAACGCGCGCAAGTTCCTGTTGTTCCTGATCAAGCGTCAAACGAGATGCCTGGAACGCCTGGTAATCCTTGTACATCTTGCGGGACGTTTCGGCGGCCTGAGAAATGCCTTCACCAATACCCTTGGCAGCAGCGTCTACCCCCTGCTGTACCATGCCTTGAATCTTGGTGAAGTCCTGGTGTTCCAGCGCATCTTGAATTGCGTCGCCAATTTGATCGGGTATGTTTTTTGACTGAGCCACGCGCCCTCCGATGGATCATCATTTTCTTCCATATTACCCTAATGCGTTGAAATGCAAACAACTGCAGGCAATCCGTAAGAAGTTTCGAAAAGAAGTTCAGGCGCGCCTTTATCTACTCGTTAAACTCTTTATGTACGCGTTAAACTGCATCCGACCCGGTTTCTCTCGTGCGAATGCGAACCACCTGTTCAACTGGCGTGACGAAGACTTTTCCGTCGCCAACTTCACCCGTGGCCGCGGTATCACAAATCAGGTTTACGAGCCGTTCTACATCTTCATCATTTACCACCAGCATGAATTTAACCTTCGGAAGCATATTAAGCAGAACTTCACTTCCGCGATAGTATTCTTTCCACCCATGCTGATTTCCACAGCCGTTGACTTGGGAAATTGTCATGCCGGAAACTTTCGCCTTGAATAATGCCTCTTTCAACGGCTCGAGTTTTTCCGGTCGGACGATTGCAGTAATTACCTTCATCTTTTTGACCTTTCTTGCGCGCCTTGGAACTGCAAACCGTTAGTCCAAGCCCAGATATGCCGGGTACGCACTTTCACCGTGTTCTGCGACATCCAGACCACGTGCCTCATCTTCTTCGCTTACACGCAGGCTACCATGGAAGCATGCTTTGACGATAAGACCAATGATCAGATCCATCACGCCGACGAAAACGATCGTAACCAAAATGCCTAAGATTTGGCTGATCAGCTGGGTCGGATCGCCGGTATAGAACAATCCGCCAAAACCCGTGGCAGAAAGCTCCGGAACACAGAACAGGCCGGTCAAGATTCCGCCCGTTACACCACCAACTGCGTGGCAGCCGAATGCATCGAGTGCGTCATCGTAGCCAAACTTCTTTTTCAGGAAAGAGATTGCCCAGTAGCAGACGGGAGAAACGATAAGTCCCATGACCAGTGCGGCCCATGGTTCTACAAACCCCGCAGCCGGTGTAATCACAACCAGCCCAGCCACGAGTCCGGTGCATGCACCAACCAATGTTGCCTTGCCGTTCTTCACGCGCTCGATAATCATCCACGAAACAAGCGCGGCAGCCGAAGCCACGACCGTATTTAACACTGCCAGCGCGGCAATTCCATCTGCGGCAAATGCGGATCCACCGTTGAAGCCGAACCACCCAAACCACAGGAGTGTGGCGCCTAACACCACAAATGGAACATTATGAGGACGATAGCTGACCAGGCCATACCCACGACGCTTCCCCAGAAGGATGCAGAGAATGAGACCCGTCAAGCCGGAACTGATGTGAACAACATCGCCACCTGCAAAGTCGAGTGCTCCGATCATGTCGCCGATGAAGCTGCCATCGCCACCCCACACCATGTGTGCCAGCGGAGGGTACACCACAATCGACCAAATAGCGATGAATGCGCACGCGGCGCCAAACTTCATACGACCCGCAATCGAGCCACAGATGATCGCGCAGGTGATCATGCAGAATGACATCTGAAATCCGATGTTGATAATACTGGGGTACACCGAATCCGCAGGAACATTGGCAGTTTCTTCAAGCATTGTCGATACTGCCGAGAAGCAGCCGAGCTGGTCGAAGCCACCAAAGAACGGGTTCGAGCCATCGCCACCATACGAGAGCGACCACCCAAGCAGTGTCCATGTGATGCCGACGATGCCGAGCGTGGCCATCGCCATGATCATCGTGTTCACCACATTCTTCCGTCGCGACAACCCGCCATAGAAAAATGCAATGCCCGGCGTCATGAGCAGCACCAACATGGTGCAAATAATCATGAATCCGGATGATCCCGTGTCAAACATGCCAATCGACCTCCAACTTTTCCGTTGCGTAGAGTCCGTACTCTTCGAGCTCGTTTTCTTGAGCTCCTTGCTCCCTTGGACCCCTTTTTGATTGTTCTGGAGGTAGTAAATAGCCGCTTGTATCCTCAGCTGGTATTTACCGGAGTTTCTGCCTCTTTGAATCTAAGAAAAAGTATCGAAAAACAACGTTTCGAAGCCATTTCTCTAATGTTAAGAACCGTTTCTCTCGTGTTAAAAGTACGTTTTGGCAGGTTAACAATGTGTTTCTTGAGAAAGCTCCCATGGGAATATACGCATTTGACGAAACGAACTTAGTTGTTAGACGCACTTGCCTCTATGTCACTTGCCTGCAATGATTAAAGACGTCCAATATAAACGAAGGGGCTGGCATGAAACATCCTGGCAGACAAAGCGGCCAGATAAGCTTCAAGCGACGTATTGCTATTTCGAATGCTGTCATGATTATTGTTCCCGCGCTTGCGGCTCTGCTGTGCGCAGCTATTTGCGCCCTTATCGGGTGGAACGTGCTCCTATCTGGGTCAATCGTTGAAGACTCCAGTGATTTTCAACAAGCCGGCATTTCGGTAGATGCCACAGCAACTGCTGCGCTTTCATCGTCTGGCACAAGCGATAGTGCCGAACGTTTTAATCGTTTGGATTCCCTGTTGGACAGACTCGATATGGGACTCATCATCGAACCCGCAAATTCTTCTGCAGACTCCACCGAATCAGATGCGAGCGAATCTGATAGTTCACAATCCGATACCGCGGCGTCCTCATCATCTGATGCCACGGGATCTTCATCGTCCGACGCCGCGGGGTCCTCATCGTCAGAGCCACCCGTCTATGAGTACGATGCGCGCACTTCCACCGATTCAGATCCCTCACTGCTCGCGCAAGCGCACCAATTGGGCGATTCATCATTTATCCAGTCAGGACAGAATGCCGTACGCGTTTCAACGATTGAAGCAGGTGGGAGTCAATGGCGCTTATACCTCCAGGGCTCCGTGAGACCCCAAATTTCTGGAAGCGGAATTGTCACCTTCGCAATTATTTCCATTGTTGCCCTTTTCTTGGTGGTCGTGATTTCGGCCATCTTGGCAAACCGCTTCGTATCACGTTTTCTCATACGAAAAGTTCAGGAGCGTTTGGGTCTTATCCAATCGGGCCTTGAACAGCTGGACAAGGGAAATTTACACTACCGCATAGATACCATCGGCTCAGATGAATTTGCTCCAGCATGCCGCGAATTCAATCGCATGGCTGACGCGTTGGAATCTTCTATCACTGCAGTAAAGCAGCAGGATAGTCGCCGTGCTAGATTGGTAGCTGATGTTTCGCATGACCTGCGCACACCGCTTTCTTCAATAAGAGGATATGCCGAAGGCTTGCGCGACGGTGTGGCGGCAACGCCAAGTGCACGTGCACGCTATTTGGATACGATCATCCGAAAGTCCAACGAAATGTCAGCGCTGCTCGAGCGCATGTTGGACTATTCGAAGTTGGAGTTGCAGCAAAGCGAGTACAAGCCTGAATTGACACGCATAGACAAGCTCGTATCAGAATGTGCCGATGACTATCGCGATCGGCTTGCCATTACCCTTGAGGCTGCGCCCGCAACCGTATATGTTGACGCTCAGCTTATGCGTCGTGTGATCAATAACATTCTTGATAACGCCGTAAAATATGGAACCCAAACACCTGCTCCCGTGCAAATTCATGTAAGTCATGAACAGTCGAACAATCAAACCGCAAATAAGAAATGCACTATAGAAATAGCTGATCACGGCACCCATGTGTCCGAAAAAGAAGCTTCCTCGTTGTTTGATCTTTTCTATCGCGCCGATACGGCACGCGCTTCCACGACCAAAGGCAGTGGTATCGGTCTAGCATTTGCAAAACGCGCGATAGAAGGAATGGGCGGCACCATAGTGGCACGTCCGAATGGACAAGCAGGGCTTATCATCACGATTACGCTTCCGGAAAAGGATTCGAAGTGAGAAAGGGTTCAGCATGAAAAACATTCTCATTGTTGAAGACGACCCCGATATCGGGGCGCTCGAGCGCGATTATCTGGAAGCATCGGGGTTTGGAGTTACGGTCGAACAGAACGGCACGACGGGCTTGACCCTTGCCCTTTCTGGACGTTTTGATTTGTTAGTGCTCGACATTATGCTTCCCGGCACAGACGGAATGACGATCTGCCGCAACGTGCGCGCAGCGTCCGATATTCCCATCATCATGGTTACGGCAAAAGATAGCGATATCGATAAAATTCGTGCCTTGGGTTTAGGCGCAGACGATTATGTGGAAAAGCCTTTTTCACCTGGGGTACTGGTGGCGCGGATCAAGGCGCACCTTGCCCGATATGATCAGCTTAAAGGCACGGTTTCTCATGACATCGTTGAAGTGGGACCCGTGCGCATCGATACTGCGGCACATACCGTAGAAGTAGCAGGCAAACCCGTAAACCTGCGCAACAAAGAATACGAACTGCTGCTGTACCTAGCGCGCAATGCGGGCGTGGTCATGAGCCGTGATCAGTTATATGAACGCGTATGGGGTAGCGATGCCTACGGTGATGCGCAAACAGTGCCTGTTCACATCAAACGCATTCGCCAAAAAATAGAAAAAGATCCTGCAAATCCTACCATTATCGAAACGGTCCGCGGCGCAGGTTATCGTATTCGCGCGAAATAATTTTTGCACGAGTTCATCGTGCGTTCATCTTCAGTTTATTTTCAGTTCAACTGCACACCGTATGATTTCCTCACACAAAGAAAGGTGTGCGTTATGAACGAATTGACAATACTGGATTGGATACAAACCTTACATGCTCCCGTGCTTGACCAACTCATGGTCGCCGTGAGCACCATAGGTAATTTGGGTCTGGTCTGGATTGTACTTGGCTGCGTGCTTTTGTTTTCGAAGCGATATCGCCCCGTGGGAATCGGCGTCATAGTCGCGGTTGCTCTTGCCGGTATAGCTACGGAACTCGTACTAAAACCGCTCATCATGCGGCCACGCCCTTGTGACGTGAATACCGCAGTTACCCTACTCGTCAGCCATCCGCATGGATCATCTTTCCCATCAGGGCATACTTGCGGAGCATTTGCCGCATTCGGCGCACTGTTGTTTGCACGAAAGCCGCAAATTCCCCATGGTTTGACAATTGCAGCCGGAATTCTCGCGATATGTATCGCCTTTTCAAGACTGTATCTGTATGTACACTACCCAACCGACGTTTTAGGCGGCATCGTCTTAGGGCTTGTCCTAGGTTGGCTTGCCATCAAGATCGTAACGGCGATTCAACGCAAAACGGGCTGGTGGACCGCGCATTCCACCTGTAAACACGGAACCATTTCATAGACAAGAAAGACACGAGAGGAAAAGCCATGGACATTCTACAATCCCTTATTTCATTTACATCAAATCCAACAAATGCCATCCTGTACTGGATTTCAGCATTTGGCCCGTTCGCCTACGCACCCCTGTTTTTAGTGATATTTGTAGAAACAGGCGTGGTATTCTTCCCGTTCCTGCCGGGAGACTCGCTGCTTTTTGCAGCAGGCGTATTCGCGCAGAATGGCGGGTTTAGCCTTCCTGTACTGGTGAGCGTGGCATGCATTGCCGCAATTGTAGGCGATCAATGCAACTTCGCCATCGGGTCAAAGCTTGGGAAACGTATTGTGCGCTCGGGTAAAATCCGTTTTCTCACGCCGGAACGAATTGAACAGACACAAAACGTGCTTGATCGATACGGCGCATTTGGTGTGTTTGTGGGTCGCTTCATGCCCTTTGTACGCACGTTCGTCCCGTTTCTTGCAAGCAGTGGCGGAATGAAGTGGGGCAAGTTCACCCTGTGGAATGTGCTCGGCGGCGTGACGTGGGCAACCCTGTTTACCACTCTTGGCTGCGTGTTCGGAAACATTCCCTTCGTGCAAAGTCACTTTGAGCTGTGTGCCATCGCAATTATTGCCATATCGGTTGTGCCCGTTATCGTTGGTGTTATCCGCGCACGCATGCACACCGTGGCAGCGGAATAAACCGCGCACAACCGAGTAGCTGATCAGGTGAATGACCGTGACTCATTTCTGAAATAGCAATTTTTAAAATAGATATTTCCCTTTTCTTCTCCCCTTAGATGCACGAGCGTTCGGACATTACCGTCTGGGCGCTCGTGCGTTATTGTTGTTTCATTTTGGGAAGATAGATAGTAAACGTTGAACCCTTGCCCAGTTCACTCTGAAGATTGATTGAACCATGCACACGTTCAACAACGTGTTTGACCAGAGATAATCCCAGCCCTGTGCCCCCAGCCTCACGTGAGCGCGCTTTGTCAGCTCGGAAGAAGCGCTCAAAAATGCGCTTTTGATCAGCTGCAGAAATACCAATTCCCGTATCATGAACGATAAGAATCGCATGCTTTTGGTCGCTGCGAAGGCAGACCGTGACCGTTCCCTTTTCCGTATAGTTGATAGCATTTTCTACGAGGTTATCTACCAACAACATTGCGTCGGCAGGTGACATTTCAACCAGGCACTTTTGACCATCGGGAACCTCATCATGCAACTGAAATTCGAGCCCTTTTTTGCGTGCCACATCACGATGAGCATCAAAACTCGCTACCACAACTGAGCACATATTGACAGTTTCTGTTTCCTTGGCGCCGGAATTGTTACCCTCAACGCCCTCAAGACGAGAAAGATCCAAAAGATCGGTAACCAGCTTTTGCAGACGCGCAGATTCCTTGTCTAACCGATCATTGAAAACGGGGATCATCTGGGTATCCCCATCCTCATACGCTGTTTTTATCGATTCAGAAAGAAGCCGAATGCCCGCTACCGGCGTTTTCAACTCATGGCTTGCATTGGCAACAAAATCGGTACGAACGCGTTCAAGCTGATCCACCGGCCTTGAGGTATGCCGAAACACCTGCCATGCAACTACGAGCGTTAGGGCAACCGCCACAATAAGCAAAATCATTCCGGTGTTGCGGAAATTCTGCGCCAGCGATTCAACTTCAGATAACGGCATCGAGGTGCGAAGTGCGCCCATTTGACCTTCGTATTCTACAGGAACGGCAACATATACATATTCCGCCTGTTCGGTATCGGAATAGCGCCGATCACGACCAGTATTTCCGGATAAAGCCGCCTGGATTTCAGGACGTTGGGAATGGTCCCCCATAGCCGCAGCATCGGTCGTATTGTCAGCAACAACGGAACCGTCGGCTGCCACTATGGTCACACGGATTTGCCCATTGTCTGACAACGTTGAAACAACATCTTGAGGATCGAGCGAACTGTTTTCCATCAATGCGGTGCCCGCATGTGCCACGGTTTCAAGATTATTGTATTCTTGTTCTTGTTCTGCCTGATCAATTGGAGAAAATAAGGAGTAGCCCCACAGAGCCACCATCGCAACGATGATGATCGCAAACCCTCCTATCAACCAGGCGCGCCATCCGTGTGTATGCTCTTTCATGGTTATTAGTCCTTATGAACGGCAGAAAAACGATACCCCATGCCATGAGCTGTTTGAATGTATGTCCATCCATTGCGCTCAATTGCCTTGCGAATACGGCGCACATGCGTATCAATAGTGCGCGATGTTGACAGGAAGTCTTCGCCCCATACTTCCTGCGCAAGCCACTGTCGGGTGCAAAGCGCATCGGGGCGCGAAGCCATGGCTACCAACAGCGCATATTCTTTCGAACGAAGAAACACTTCCTCGCCATTGACAAAAACACGCGCCGCATCAACATCAATCTTAAGCTGACCAGCCTCAATAATACCCGTATGAGTGGTTGTGCCCATGGTGGCACGCCGCATATTTGCGCGAATGCGCGCGAGTAGTTCTTTGGTAGAAAAGGGTTTCGTAATGTAATCATCTGCGCCTGCATCGAGACCCTTTACCTTATCTTCTTCGCGGTCGAGGGCGGTAAGCATGATCACGGGCACTTCATCGTTGTGTTCACGCAGATCACGAACTACTTCGAAACCGGATTTTTTCGGCAGCATTACATCAAGCAGTATCAGATCGGGATCGATCGCATATGCACATCGAAGTGCCTGTTCACCGTCGCCCACACTGGTGACTTCATAACCCGCCTTTGTGAGAGAAAACTCGACCGTCAGTCGAATTGTTTGGTCATCTTCAACAAGCAAGATACTTGACATGGTGTCTCCTCCAAGAAGCTTCGCCATAGCTGCATGGTGCGTCCACGCAATTGCGCTTTTGTGTCGCTGTGTTTTTACGCCGCTGTGTTTTTCGCATCCGCAGATGACACGTTCAGTTTATCATCACCCACCTGGCATATTTATTTATGGCACCGGTTTTCACATCTATGCAACGTTAGTTCACATCAATTTGACCATCGAAAATTCCAACTTTTTTACCATTTGAAATGTATCAACTACTCAGGAGAAAGGGTAAAACCCATGAGGGTTCAAAGCGATAGGTCGAGCACCCGCCCGCGGGTCGAAAACCATGCACACATCGCCATAAACGGGAATCTTGCATTAGCGGAAAACATTGCATCAGCCGGAACAATTGCATCAGCCGGGACAAGCGTTCTGACACCACATCTCCCCGCGCCCATCGTTCACTTGGCAGGCGAGAGAGTTAAGGATCCTGTGTTCGACCAGGCAGCAAGCAAAGAGCAAGGTCGTTTTGATGTGCAGAATGTTTCGGTTGCCTACAACGGTGTTCCTGCCGTAAGTGACGTTAATTGCGCGATCGCATCTCATCAGGTGACATCACTTATTGGCCCTTCAGGCTGCGGAAAATCAACCCTTCTCCGATCATTTAATCGTATGAATGACATGCTGGGTAATGTCACGGTCACCGGTTCTATCAAGCTGGATGGACACGACATCAACAGCCCTGCGACCAACGTGGTTGCGCTGCGTACCCGTGTGGGAATGGTATTCCAGCAGCCTTCAGTTTTCCCTCTGTCAATCTATGACAATGTGGCTTACGGACCGCGCCTCCGTGGACGTGTTTCCGCATCCGACCTGGATGCGCTTGTCGAAGACAACCTTCGCAAGGCAGCCATCTGGGATGAAGTGAAAGACATCTTGCACAAATCGGCGCTCGGTCTTTCGGGCGGCCAGCAGCAACGCCTTTGCATTGCGCGTGCCCTTGCCATTAGCCCTGAAGTGTTGCTGATGGACGAGCCATGCTCGGCGCTCGACCCAATTTCAACAAGCCAAATTGAGCAGACCATCCAACAACTAAAAGAGCAGATGACCATCATCATCGTTACCCACAACATGCAACAAGCTCAGCGTGTCTCTGACACCACGATGTTCATGTTGCGCGAATCGATGAGCGAACCTGCGCATCTTGTCGAAATGGGACCCACCAAAGAAATCTTCGATAATCCCCACGATCAGCGTACACGCGATTATATTTCGGGCCGTTTTGGCTGATGGCTGATGAAACGCTATTGCTTATATATTGCCCAAGGTATTGCATCACCTTTGAGCATTCCAAGCATACGTATATCGATCCTGTACATTTCAATCACACACATTTCAGCCCTGCACATGTCGACTTTACGTCTATCAACTTTATACAGAAACCTATAAAACCCTTATGAGAAAGGATTTGTATGCGACCCATCGCATCATCACCTCAGCGTGCGACACGTAAACTTGCCAAAAGCGTTCTCGGTGGTGTTCTCGCGCTAAGCCTTACGGCTGGATTCGGCCTTGCCGGCTGTTCGCCCTCAAATTCTTCGGGCAGTTCAAATGGCTCTTCTGACTCACTTTCGGGATCCATCACTGCGGTAGGCTCAACAGCCTTACAGCCACTCGTTGAAGCATCTGCCGAACAGTTCATGACAGAAAATCCCAATGTGCAAATCACAATTCAGGGTGGAGGGTCTGGTCAGGGAATCACCCAAATTGCACAAGGTTCCGTCCAAATTGGCAATTCTGACGTATTTGCCGAAACAAAGCTTGCCAATCCATCTGATGCAGAAAATCTTACCGACAATCGTGTTGCCGTTGTAGGCATGGCTCCGGTCGTAAATAAGGATGTACCGCTTGACAATATTTCCATGGATGATTTGCGCGGCATTTTCACTGGTCAAATAACCAATTGGAGCCAGATTGGCGGACCTGATGAAGATATTGTCGTCATCAACCGCGCATCGGGATCTGGCACACGTTCAACGTTTGAGGACGCCGTGCTTGCCGGTGCACAAGCGCCTGCAGACTTTAATCCACAAGAGCAAGATTCTTCGGGCACGGTCGCACGAATGGTCGCCGAAACACCAGGTTCCATTTCTTATCTCGCATTTTCCTACTTTAATGACAATTTCAAAGTTTTAAATGTCGATGGAGTCGAACCAACTGCAGATAATGTGACCACCAACGAATGGAAAATCTGGTCATACGAGCACATGTACACCTCAAATTCCCCCGATGATACAACACAGGCCTTCATCAACTACATGACAAGCAATGAAGTGCAAAGCTCACTCGTTGCTGATAACGGATATGTGCCCATCAGTAGCATGAAAGTTGAACGTGATGCTGCGGGAAACGTCACGCAGCTTTCCTAGGTGCGACCAAACCATGAACGACAGTACTTTGGTTAACAACATGCCGAACAGGAGCGCCACAAGCAGTGGCACATTGCACAATCGTGCGAACGGCACACGCCCGCAGGATTCGACTCGCCTGACCAAAGGTCAGATCGAGAGAGGTGGGAAAACACTCACCGGTATATGTGTCGGCATCGTGCTCATCACGCTCGCGTCTCTCATTGTGATGGTTACGGCAAAAGGGCTCAGCACTTTCATAAGCGACGGCATTAGCCCCATCGCTTTTCTCACGGGACAAGTTTGGGATCCGCACACCCTTGACGCTTCAGGTTTGCCCACCGTCGGCGCCCTCCCAATGATCGTCGGATCCTTTGCGGTTACCCTGCTGTCTTGCGCGATTGTGATTCCTTTTGCGGTGGGATCAGCAATCTATGCGGTCGAAGTGAATCCTCGTTTTGGACGTCGATTCTTTCGTCCAGCTCTTGAACTGCTGGTGGGCATTCCGTCAGTCGTATTTGGACTCGTAGGATTAACAATTCTGGTTCCATTGATCAGGAATATTTCAGGCGGAACGGGCTACGGAATTCTTGCCGGTTCTCTGGTTCTTGCCGTGATGGTGCTTCCCACGGTGACATCCCTGGTCATCGATGCACTTGAATCGGTTCCCGCGCCATATCGTCAATCATCGGCGGCATTGGGTGGTACACGTTGGCAAACCATATGGCATATTGTTTTGCGTTCAGCTACTCCGGGCATTCTAACTGCCGTTGTGCTTGGAATGGCACGCGCATTTGGTGAAGCGCTAGCCGTACAGATGGTGATCGGAAATGCACCCGCGATGCCTACCTCACTTACGCAACCAGCCTCAACGTTGACTTCAATCTTGACGATGAACATGGGAAACGAAGCTATGAATACGGTTTATAACGACGTTCTGTGGTCGCTAGCATTAATTCTTTTAGTAATGTCTTTGATCTTCATTTTGATTGTCCACTTCATTGGGAGAAAATCGGAGGTCAAACATGACTAAGTCCAATGGTGCAGAAACAATGAAGTATTCACAGCGCAGCATCCGGCATGCACAACGCAATGACAAAATTGCGACCGGAGTCCTCACTGCGATCGTGGCAGCCATCTTTGTTTTGCTGATTTCCCTTATTGTCTACATCATCGCTTCGGGTGCAAACAAGGCATTCGACCTGCAGTTTTTAACGTCTAAACCCGAACAATTTAAAGAGGGCGGCGGAATTGGTCCCGAATTATTCAATTCGTTCTATCTACTCGTTCTCACGCTTCTTATCTCTTTGCCCCTTTCGTTAGGGGCTGCCATTTTTCTGGTTGAATATGCACCAGATAATGAAGTGACTCACGCGGTTAAAACCGCCATTGAAGTGCTGGCTTCCCTTCCGTCGATCGTCGTTGGCCTGTTTGGTTTTCTGCTTTTTGTCATCTCGTTTGGCTGGGGATTTTCGATTCTTTCCGGTGCGCTCGCGCTTACCATTTTCAACATTCCCCTGCTCGTTCGCGTGATTCAGCAAGCGCTCGAGTCAGTTCCCCAATCTCAACGCGATGCGGGACTGGCTTTAGGCCTTTCACGATGGGAAACAACGGTTCACATTTTGCTTCCCTGCGCTATGCCGGCCATCATCACCGGCGTGATTTTATCTGCGGGACGCGTGTTTGGCGAAGCTGCCGCGCTTATTTACACCGCAGGTCAATCTGCACCTGCACTCGATTTTACTAACTTCAATCTTTCAAGTTATGCCTGTCCATGGAACATTTGGCGCCCCGCAGAAACGCTCGCGGTGCACATCTGGAAAATAAATTCCGAAGGTGTGGTGCCGGACCTTGCCGCGGTATCAAATGGATCGGCCGCCGTACTGATGATTTGTGTTCTCTTATTCAACCTGCTCGCACGGTGGTTTGGACGTCACGCCGAAAGGAAGCTGATGAGCGAATGAGCGAAAATGCTCTCCTTGAAACCCATGATGTGAGAGTGCGCTACCATGACACGCACGACGCGCTTCGCAACATTAATCTGACGTTTTGTCCAGGCGAAGTAACCGCGCTCATCGGTCCTTCTGGATGCGGAAAGTCAACGTTTTTGCGTTGCTTAAACCTGATGAATCGCGAAATTCCGCATTGTCACATCGACGGAGAAATCGATTATCATGGTCAAAATATCAATACGAAAAAACAGAACCTCTACGATGTGCGGCGGAATATCGGAATGGTTTTTCAGTCTCCGAATCCGTTTCGAAAATCGATCTATGACAACATCGCATTCGCGCCGAGGCAACATGGCATAAAAGATCGCGCACGCCTCGACGAAATTGTTGAGCAATCGCTTCGCCGCGCTGCGCTATGGGACGAGGTTAAAGATGTCCTAAACAAGAGCGCGTATGCACTTTCCGGTGGGCAGCGCCAACGCCTTTGCATTGCACGCACATTGGCAATGAATCCCGAAGTCGTGTTAATGGACGAACCGTGTTCGGCGTTGGATCCTATTTCTACCCATGCCATCGAAGAAACAATTGGGGCAATTAAAGCCGAGGGTATTTGCGTGATTATCGTGACACACAATATCGAGCAAGCCGCGCGTATCTCAGATAAAACGGCATTCTTCTTATTGGGTGATTGCATTGAATGGAACACCACCGAAGTTATTTTCAATAACCCGCACGACCAACGAACGAAAGACTATCTAACAGGCAGATTCGGATAACGCTTGCTTCTTTTTCTTTAAAGATATGTTCATTAGATTCTCTTCTTACGTAATGTTTTCCATTCTGTGTACATCTTGTTGACGCTTCAAAAAAGCGTTTGACCGATAGTAACTATCGGTAACTAGAATTTTCCGCAGACAAGAACACAAGAACACAGGATGTATAGGAGAAACCAATGAACGCATTTGATTATTCATACCCCGTACGTATTCACTTTGGTGCCGGCTGTGCCGACAAGGCGCTCGCTGATGAGTTTGCCAACATCGATGGTAAAACCGTCATGATCGCCTATGGTGGCGGATCTGTAAAACGCACCGGTTTGTTTGATCGGATCGCAAAGCTGCTCAAAGATGCAGGTAAAACGATCGTGGAATTCGGTGGCATTATGCCAAACCCCACCTACGCGAAAGTACAGGAAGGCGCCGAACTCGCTCGCCAGAACAACGTTGACTTTATCTTGGCCGTAGGCGGCGGATCCGTAATTGACTGCTGCAAGATTGTGTCTGCGCAAGCGCGCCTTGATAAGGATATTTGGGACTACGAGTACAAAGAGGGCAAACACCCTACCGAGTTTGTTCCCATGGGTGCCGTCGTAACGGTGTCCGGCACTGGGGCCGAGAACAACAATGGTGCGGTGATCACCAACGAAGAGTTGCAAGAGAAAGCACCCCTGGGCGGTTCGTTCGCACAGTTTGCCGTGCTCGATCCAGAAATCACACGCACCGTTCCGATGCCCCAGGTCATTTCTGGTGCATTCGATACGCTGTCCCATTGCATGGAAACCTATATGGGAGCTCCACGCACCGTCAACGTGTCTGACGAGATGAACGAAGCGGTGCAGCGCAATGTTATTCGCAATATGCGCGCCCTGTCTGCAAACCCCGACGATATGAATGCTCGCAGCGAGCTGATGTGGGATTCTGCGATGGCCGAAAATGGCATCCTGAAGCTGGGAAAACAGACCGACTTCCAGGCGCACATGATCGAGCACCAGTTAGGTGCGTACACCGATTGCAACCATGGGCGCGGCTTGGCCGTTATTCATCCATCGTTGTATCGCCATTTAGTAGACGATGCGACCCCTCAGCTTGCCCGTCTCGCACGTGAGGTTTGGGACGTGAAAGAGACTGATGATCGCAAAGCTGCGCTTGCGGGCATCGATGCGCTTGAGTCGTTCATCAAAGATATGGGACTTCCTACGCGCTTCTCCCAGATGGGCATCACCGATGCTGATGAGATTTTCCACAAGGTAGCAGATACGTGCATCTTAACCGGGGGTTGCGCGCGCAAACTTCCTCGCGAGGAAATCTACCAGCTGCTTCACGAAGTGGCTTAGCGTAAGCTGCCCATAAGGTTACGCTACCTTTGGTTTTACAACGAATCGTTACGCCAACAGCATGGCATAGGAACAGCATGGCATAGGGGTGGAGAACCTGCAGTTCTCTGCCCCATTTTTTACGGCGATTTCCTCACCGCCATCAATTGCACTGAAGTTAAAAATCTAGCGATTTCGCTCTAGCATCTGAACATTTCGTTTGTTTGTCTCATAAGATGACCGGTATGACGCACCCAAATCGGCCGAATGAGATTATCATTAAGAAATGAAGTTGCTATCGAAAGATTCAGAGACCTACAGTGCAGTACATCGCGCGGCTGCCTTAGCGCGCCATGCAGAACACATGGCCGAGCATGCGTTTGCCGCCAATCCTATGCTGGTTGTTTCGGCTATTGCGGCTTTGATCACCATGGCGTTTGTTCCGCCTTCCCCCGATTATCTGGGGTATATCGATTGGCACACCATCATCTGCTTGTTCTGCATCCTGGCTGTTCTGGCTGCCATCGACGCATCGGGGTTCATGGACTTTCTGGCTCATTCCATCGTTCAGCACGTTACCAATACACGCACGATGGTTTATGTTCTCGTGCTCATCACGCTGGGCTGCTCGATGATCTTATCGAACGATATGGCCCTGGTAACGGTGTTGCCGCTGGCGTTAGTCCTGCTGAAATCGGTGCATCGCGAAAAGCGCATACCGTTTGCGTTCATTATGATTACCCTTACCGCAAATCTGGGCGGCATGCTGCTTCCATTCGGAAACCCACACAACCTGTACCTGTATTCCATCTTCAATGTGGACTTCGGCCAATTTGTGCTGACAATGGCACCACCGCTGATCTTTTCCATGGTGCTGATATTTGCCTGCTGCACCACGATACATCCGGGGACCATCCATTATCACAAACCTGAAGATATTGATATTCCGCGCCATCACGTCGAGCTCTATCTGGTGCTTTTCGGCGTGTGCATTGCAATGACCGTAAACGCCATCCCTTATTTAGCAGGTGCTCTTGTTGTCATCATCGCCCTGGTTATCGTGAACCGCGACGTGTTTGTACGAACCGATTATTCTCTTATCGTGACGTTTCTCTGTTTCTTTGTCATGAGTGGAAACATCGCACAAATTCCCGCCGTCGCCGACTTTTTGGAAGCGCTCCTGCAAACATTCGGTGTATTCCCCACATCCCTGATCAGCAGCCAGATCATTAGCAACGTGCCTTCGGCCATTTTGCTTTCGCACTTCACCAACGATTGGGCGGCCGTGGCACTCGGCACCAACATCGGCGCCGTCGGCACGCCTATTTCGTCTATGGCTACGCTGATCACGCTGCGCCAATATCAAAAGAGCGGGCTGGGATCGAATGGAAAGTTCGTGGGGAAGTTCGAGGCGTATAATTTTGCCTTTTTAGCTGCGGTTTCTGCATTTCAGATGTTTGTGGTGGGGATCGGCTAAGGTTTGCCAGACAGATAAGATTTACTCAACCAATACGGTTTGCACAACCGAAAAAGATTTATTCACAAAAGATTGTCCCAAATAAAAAAAGAGCAGCGCCCATGTGGATGAGCGTCGCTCTTCTGTGCTTGCTGCGTTTTATTCGTCTTCTGCGTCTTCTGCAACTTCAACGAATACTACAAATACTGTGAGAACCTCGACGATTTTCTCTACGCGGTGACCTTATTGCGATAGGTATCCACAGAGTACTTGGTGATATTCGAACGGTTCAAAATACCTACCATCTGGCCATTCTTGAGCACTGGCGCCTTCTTCAGGTGGCGCGTTACCAACAGTTCACATGCCTTGGACAGGCTTTCGTCCGCGTCAACAGACAGAACGTTCTTTGTAGCAATGTCTTCAACATTGGTGCTCATGACATCCTGCATGCGGGATGCAAAGCTGGAATTGTTGCGCTCGATAACCACCATAGAGTACGGGTTCGTAAATGTCGGTACCTGGTCAGCAAGCAGACCCATGACATCGCCGTCCGACACGAAGCCCGTCAACTTGCCTTCCGCATTTACCACCGGTGCACCAGAAATTCCCTTTTCAGAGAACAAACGAAGTGCATCATAGGCCGTCTGTCCTTCGTGCAGGGTGTATACGTCTGGTCTCATGAGGTCGCGGACCGTGACATCACCAGCTGCTGCAGGTGCTGCGACCGCTTCGGCGTTTCCTGCAGCCTGAGGAGCAGCAGATTCGGCCCGCTGGGGAGCCTTCAAGCGTGTTGCAAACGCAAAGCCCAAAACAGCCAAAATCAGCGCGAAGATAAAGCCCCAATGGGAACCATTCGCAAATGCTTCTTGAGCGCCCGCGTTTGCCGCCGCAGAACGACCCGCGATCAGCAAGCTTGTCGCAAGTGCGGTGCAAACTGCGCCAACTACCTGCTGCAGCGTATTCATGATGGTGCTTCCGTCGGTGGAAAGCTCATGAGGCAGCGACGAAAGAGCATGCGTCTGAACTGGTGACATAGCCAACGGAACGCCGACCATCAAAATAATGTTGCACAGCACCACGTAAGCAACAGGCGTGTTGACGCCCGCGAACAGCAACATCGCGCCACCAATGATTGAGAATCCAAAGCCCAGGAGCGCGGGAACACGTGCGCCGATGCGGTCATAGATGCGGCCGGAAACCATGCTGACGATAGCGTTCACAATTCCGCCAGGAAGAAGAAGTAGACCAGTCATCGCGACCGGTACCATCATGGCACTTTGATAGAACTGTGGCAGTAAGTACATAACCGTCAAGGTAATGCCGAAGTTCAGCATCATCATCAGAGTGCCCAGACGAAAGCCCGAAATGCTCAGCGCGTGGAGATTAAGCACCGGCGCCTTAAGGCTGAACTGGCGGCGTGCATATACAACCAGGCAGATAATGCCGACTGCGAGTGCAATCAACACCGGAGCGGACACCCATCCATATAAACTTGCCATGCCCACGCCAAGGACGATACCGCCGAATGCCAAGGTAGAAAGCAGAATGGAAAGTCCGTCAATGTGTGGCTTGGTAATTTGGTAGGGGTTCACGCAATACCGCGCCAAGAAAAAGATTGCAAAAATCAGAATGACCGCGAAGCTGAAGAAAATCAGGCGCCACGAACCGACTGCGCACAGAATACCTGCAAGCGTTGGGCCGATTGCTGGTGCGAACATGATAACCAGGCCAACGGTACCCATTGCCGCACCGATTCTATTCGGTGGAACAACTTCCATAACCATGGAAAACATAAGCGGCAACACCAAACCGGTACCAATACCTTGGATGCAACGACCAATTAGAACAACGGAAAATGTTGTTCCGAATCCACTGATCAGCGATCCAACAAAAAAATGCTCCAACGGCGAACATGGCGATTTTGCGTGCCTGGAACCACTTGGTGAGCAAGCTTGAGAGCGGCAAAACAATGCTGATAACCAGCATGTATCCGATAACGAGCCACTGAGTGATGCTCGTGTCGATGCTGAACGCTTCGCTTAACTGCGGAAGTGCAATGTTCAGTGCGGTTTCACTGTACATTCCCGTAAAACCACCCAGAAGCAATCCCATCATGGCTAGCATCGGGCTTTTGACTTTTATACGTGCAGCAGGTGCTCCGTTCTGTGGAACCTGCTTGTTTTGCTGGGTTTGAGCTTCAGTACTCAAGAGTCTCCCTTCCTTTTTTCGAAGTGAGACCTGCCCTGCATTATGGGCGTAAAAAAGAAGGGGCTACAACTTGCTCGTTGCAACCCCTTCTGCTTTACGCATACTTGGTCTCACTGCGCTTTTCTTTTTTTGACCTTACAAAAACTAGCACAGACGCCGCGGCCTTCGTAAGCGACGAAATTATGGAGTCATAATTCCTCCATCGTTCGCGACATAAATTCGCTATTTTGCCCCTACCTGCATAAATCACAAAAAATGGGGCAATAATTGCATATTCATCACAAAACATGAGGCAATAATCGATGATTCATCACAGGAACTGAGGTAATAGAGGGCGTTCTCTCACAAAAATCGAGACATTCCTGATGCTCCGATCACAAAATCCGGAATTCCTTTGTACTAGTCAAACTTTGTAGACAGTTTTTTCACTTTCTCATTATTGACGGTAGACATAAGAGTCAGATTTAGATTTGTACTCGTAGACATTTGAGCCGCATTTCTTTTAGATCCGTAGACACTGCGCTCAAGGTATCTGCGCGTTCAATTGTTCCTGCCATATACGCCTTATAAGCCTCATCAGGAGTCTTATAGCCTATTTTCTATTACCGATTTTCCGGACTTTATATTACCGATTTCCCGAATTTCCTATTACCGTTTTTCCGAATTTCTGTGTCTACTTAGACGTTAGCAGCAGCAGCAAAGCAGCAAGCAGCAAGCAGCAAAGCAATGTGACCTTGTCACAGAAAAACAAAACCCTGAATCGTAATCTGAAGCTGAAGAAAAAAGAATCCCATAGAAAAAGGCGAAAAATGAGTTTCATCAGCAAGATTCACGCTTCAAAACATGACAAAGTCGCACACATTGTGCACGTCAACCGGGCCCGATGTCCGGGTGGGCATCCGTGTCCATCGCTGCGTGTATGTCCCACCGGCGCGCTTCATCAAACCGGGATGAACGTTCCCGAAGTTAACCCCGATACATGTATCGGTTGCGCCAGATGCACGAGTTTCTGTCCCCGCGGCGCACTCACCTTTTCGCGCTAGACATTTACCTTATTCAATCGATCTAAAAGGAGAAACATTATGCCAACCATGACAATCACAAAAGACAATTTCAGCCAAGAAGTCCTTCAGTCCAAAGAACCGGTGCTGCTTGATTTTTTGGCACCATGGTGCGGTCCGTGCAGAATGCTTGGCCCCATCATCGAGCAGGTCTCCGAAGAGCGCCCCGACGTGAAGGTAGGCAAAGTCAACGTCGATGAGCAGCCGCAACTCGCTGCCCAATTCGGCATTGCAAGTATTCCTACCACCATCGTTTTTAAGGATGGAAACATCATCAACCACTCAGTAGGAGCCATGCCAAAGAATTCAATTCTCGCGATGTTGTAAGGGTTGCAAGGGGAGCAACAAAGCGAGGGGAACCATTAGGGAGTCGTTACATGCGATGCCACGATTCGTTTCACGTGGCAGCACAAAAGGAGGAGAACATGACATTCGTTGAACATATCAAAAAGATCGTCGGACCTGATAATGTGCGCGACGACATCCGTGAACGCACCGTGAATGCGGTGGATGTGGGCGTCATGCCCAAATTGGTGAAGCCGTTCATTCCTGCAGGTCTTCCCGGTGCTGTCGTGCGTCCCGAAAACGAAGAACAGCTTGCGCAGCTGGTAATAGCGTCGCGCGAAGCTGGCGTGCCACTGGTTGTGCGCGCCGCTGCGACCAGCGGATATGGCGGCGTTTTGCCGGCGAAGGGCGCGACGGTGGTCGACCTCACCGGTTGGGATAAGGTCATCTCCGTCGATACACAAACCAACATTGTGCGCTGCCAGGCAAGCGCTATCTGGGAAGAAATCGACGTCGAATTACTCAAATACGGTCTTGAGCTGTGTCTATATCCATCCAGCTACCCTTCGTCGACGGTTGCCGGATGGCTTGCACAAGGTGGTGGCGGCTTTGGATCGTACGAATATGGCACGTTCAAAGACAATGTTGTTTCTGCCCGCGTAATTACACCTGAAGGCGAAATTCAAGAACTCAACGCTGATCAGGTGCTTAGCCGTATCGCAGATGCCGAAGGTATCACGGGCATCATAACCGAAGTGTCCTTCCGCGTGCGGCCGTTTGAACAAACCAATGTAAAGCTTGCGTCATTCCCCACCGCCCAGGCGCTCGGAAACGCAATCGAAGATATGGTTGCCCAAAATCTTCCGCTGTGGTCGGTCACATTTTTTAACCCCACATCGGTAAAGCTCAAGAAAAAGTTGCCTTCGCGCAAGTCTCATCTGTATCTGCAAGAGGAAATCGATCGCGAAGTTTCCATGCTGAAGGCTATGCCCGAAACATATCTCGCGCTTCTGGCCTACCCCGCCTCACGCGCTGGTCAGATTACAGAAAAGCTTGAAGCTGACGTTTTGAGACAGGGAGGCACGTTCCTCTCCGATGCAGAAGCCAAGATGGAATGGGATGATCGCACCAACGCGATGCGCCTAAAGCGTATTGGACCGAGCATCATCCCCACCGAAGTCATTGTTCCTGCAGATCAAATGGCCACCGTGCTCGATGAAATCGACGAGAAAATCAAGCAGCCGTTTGTCCTTGAGGGCATGGTTGCAAGCAAGCCGCCCTCAGATGATGAAACGCGTTCCGCACAAGTCGTGCTTCTGGGATATATTCCACACGATGAGCGTTCGTTTACGTTCAATATGGCATTTGCCTTGGCGCTTTCGGTTATGCGCATCGCAAACGAACATGGTGGCAGTTGCTATTCCACCGGTCTTTACTTCCGTGATCAGGCGGAAAACCTGCTTGGCAAACAAAAATGCGACACCTTGCGCGCGTACAAGCACGAACATGATCCTGAAAACGTGATGAATCCAGGAAAGGTGCTGATGCTCCCGGGCGAACATGGCGGCGTTCTTGGCTGGCTCATGCGCACTGCGATGCGACTCGAAAGCATGATTCGCCCGATCGCAAACTCGGCAACCCCAGGTCATCACGATATCGGCGCCGAGCGCAATGGCGTTACGGGCGAAATGGGGCTTGAAGCTATCACCTGCGCCCGTTGCGGCTATTGCGTGCACACCTGCGAACAATATTCAGGCCGCGGCTGGGAGTCAAACAGTCCGCGCGGCAAGTACACCTGGTTGCGTGAAATCTATTCCGGCAGGCAAAAGTGGGGCAAAGACGCGGCAAACACCGTACTTCTGTGCACCACCTGCGAACGCTGTGATTTCCGTTGCCAGCTGCAGTTGCCTGTCGAAGAGGATGGCATGTCGCTTCGTCCGAAAGTCGTACAAGACCAAAAGATGGGCACGTTCCCGCCGTTTGAGATGATGGCTGCATCGCTTCAAGGCGAAGGGGACATTTGGGCGGGCCGCCGCATTCACCGTGATGCGTGGCTGCCTGATGACCTGCGCGAACGCCTGTCTGATAAGGCTGATGTCATGTACTTCGCCGGATGCACCGCAAGCTTTGTGGAAAACGACATCGCCGAAAGCACGCTTCGCCTTCTGCTGGACAGCGGTATCAAGGTCACCTATTTGGCGCAGGATGAAAACTGCTGCGGCATCCCCATGAAAATGGCAGGTAAATGGGATGTCTTTACCGAAATGTACCATCGCAACACCGCCGCTGCACGTGCCCGTGGCGTCAAAACTATCGTGACGTCGTGCCCTGCGTGCGCCCTGGTCTGGAAGGAAATGTACGCCGCGGAAGCTGCACGTTTAGGCGAACCATATGAGTTTGAAGTCAAACAATATAGTGAGGTCATCGCGCCGGCTATCAAAAATGGCACGATCAAACTGAAGCGCAATTCGCTCGAAGGTCACAAGGTTACCTTCCACGATTCTTGCCATGCGGGACGTGCGCAAGGAATCTACGAGCCACCGCGCGACATGCTGAAAGCAATCCCCAATATTGATTACACCGAGATGGAACACAATCGCCAGAACGCAATCTGCTGCGGCTCGGTGGCAACCCTAGTTGGCGAAGTCGATGTGGCGCCGAAACTCGGATGCGCTCGTCTGCAGGAAGCAGTCGACGCAGGCGCCGATACGGTGATTACGCTGTGCCCATGCTGCCAGGTGCAATTACGCGATTCCGCCAAGAAGAACAACATTAACGTGACCATCGACGACCTCGCGCGCGTGGTTGCCGAAGCAGCGGGATACGATATCCCCTCGTCATCGGCGTATACCAGCTATGCGTGGGGCTGGTTCGAGAAATTCATCTATTTGATGAAACCCGAAAACATGGCGGCCTTTATGGAAAACCTGTTCCCCGCGATGCTGAACGCGATGTCGCCCACCATGCAAACGATGATGCGCTCAATGGCGAAAAGCGAACGCGGTCTGGCGCTGGTCAGTAGAATGATGCCGAAGATGTTCCCGAAAATGGCACCCGGCATCATGGATAAGGTTATGCCTCAGATGATTGACCTGATCCTGCAGAAGTTTGGCGGCATGCCCGAAGACATGGAGCACATCATGCCTGATCTGCTGCCGAAGACCATGCAAGCACTCATGCCGTCCTACATTCCGCAGCTTGTGCCTTACGTGGTTCCACGTTTTGTTGATTGGCTGCGCCGCGAATATGCCCCACGTGCAATCCCTGCAGGTGACGCGGCAAGTGCGAAAGCAGGAATAAAGTAAGGTGGTCCTATATAGGCTTTTATATACGGTTTTTGCCTAGACTTCCTAAGCTCCACATAGGCATTAAAAAAAATTCGGCGTGGCGCAAAAACTTCAAAGTAGCGCAAAGATTCAGCCGATAAAATTTCGCCAGCAAAAATCAGCCGACAAAAACAGCCCGGATTGGTGGTTTAAAACTCCATCCGGGCTGTTGTATGAGGCGGTCGTATTATTACGAAACGTTCCTGAGGCTAAATTTATTCAACCCTGTCTGCAAGATCGGAAAGCCCCGCTTCATCCGCAAGCGTGATCGAGCCCCGAGACAACGTCACCAAACCCTCTTGCTCGAAATACTTCAACATGCGCGAGACAACCTCACGCGCGCTGCCAAGGTCCTTTGCGACCTGCTCGTGCGTACGCCGCAACACCCGTTGCCCATTTTTATCATCGGCTTCTTCAAGCAAATATTTCGCGAGACGCTTGTCGAAGCTTACGAACAGCACCTGGTAAAACACCCACATCACATCCGAAAAACGCTCGGTGGAAGTCTTGTAGGTAAACGCTTCAACCCATGGATTTTCCTCCATCAGTTTCTTGAGCACATCAGAAGGGACAATGAGCATCGTCACATCGGTTTGCGCGTCGATAAAAATATCAAACGTGATTGACACGAGAGCGCATGACGCCGAGAGCACGCATGTCTCACCTTCAAAGATGCGAAACAGAGAGATGGAACGGCCATTTTCCGCGAGCATCGAAGCGTTCAGCTCACCCGAAAGAACGATAAGAACGCCGATGCAATCATTGCTGCCGTTGTGGATCTGCTCACCCTTTTTGTATGTCTTGAACTGGGCCGATTGAATCATTCGTTTACGCTCGGGCTCACTGAGGCGATTCCAAACGGGAAATTTCGTCCTCAAGATTTCTTCGACAGATTCCTTGTTGGCGGATTCTTTTTCGGCAGATCCATTCTTAGGAAATTCCTTTTCGCTGACCATAGCATCCTCATTCATGCAGACAATCAAAACAAATGCGGTTTCATACATACTGTTTTATCTCATCATATAAGAATGCGCCGCCGTTTTCTTCATACGGGTTTCAAACGTTATCGGTTTTCAAACAAACCCTATGCGGTTCTTATAATGAGAATCATGGAGGGATGAAGCCATGTCGATTATTTTCGTTTCGAACCGACTTCCATTTAAGGGAAACGCAACCACGGGCGCCGTCGAAAGAAGCGCCGGTGGTCTGGCAACTGCACTCGGCCCACTCTCGGATCGGATGGATAGTTCCTGGGTTGGCATGTGGGATCCCGACGGCGCAAGCAAAGAAGAATACAAACATATTCTGAAGAAACACCATTGTGTACCCGTGCATCTAACTTCAAAAGAGCGCAAGGGCTACTACGATGGCTTTAGCAACTCCACCATTTGGCCGCTTTTTCATGGATTTTCACAATACGTCACATTCGACGATGGTACGTGGGAAGCATACCAGAAGGTAAATCGCAAATTCTGCAAAGCGGTGCTCTCAATCGCGAAACCGAACGATACCATCTGGGTGCAGGATTATCAGCTCTTGCTTCTACCTGGGATGTTACGCAAAGAACTTCCCGACGCATCGATCGGATTTTTCCTGCATATCCCCTTTCCCACCTACGAAATGTTCCGCATTTTGCCGCAACGTCGCGGCATCCTCGAAGGCATGCTCGGCGCTGACCTGATTGGCTTTCACACCTATGATTATGTGCGACATTTTCTTTCAAGCATCTCGCGCATTCTTGGCGTCGAAAATCACGCGGGAACCATTTGGGCAGATGCACGAATGGTGCGGGCAGACGTATTTCCTTTGGGCATCAACTACCAAAGGTTTGCGGAAGCAGGCGCAAGTGGAAAAACGAAGCAGCTGATTAAAACGATGCTTACCGCAAATCGCCCCGCCGGCACGAAATCGATGCTGTCTGTAGAGCGTCTTGATTACACGAAGGGCATTTCAAACCGATTGCGCGCATACGAAACGTTCCTGGAACGCTATCCCGAATGGCGCGAGCACGTCATATTGAACGTCATCACGGTTCCTTCCCGCGAGCACGTTCCCTCATACAAGAGGCTCAAAGATCGCATAGAACAGCTGGTCGGACACATAAATGGACGCTTTTCGACGCCATCATGGCAGCCTATCTATTATTACTATCAATCCATGCCTTTTGAAAAGTTGGTTGCGTTTTATCGCGACAGCGATGTGATGTTAGTTACCCCGCTGCGCGACGGCATGAATCTGGTCGCAAAGGAATATCTGGCGACGCACGATGGCACCACAGGAGTTCTGATCTTATCCGAAATGGCAGGCGCCGCGCGTGAGTTGAACGACGCACTGATCGTAAATCCATACGACCAAAACCAAATGGTGCGCGCTATGTATCGTGCACTCACCATGCCAGAAGACAAGCAACGACGCCGCAACGCCACAATGCAAGATCGTCTGCGCCGCTTCACCTCTGCACGATGGGCTGAAATATTCTTGCGATCACTTTCCCAGGTCAAAGAGCAACAAGGCGAATCGAAAGTGCGCACAATCAACGACGGCACCCGCGATGATATCGTGCATGCCTATGGCGCCGTAAGCAAACGTGCCATCTTCTTAGACTACGACGGAACGCTCGTTCCATTCGTGGATGATCCTGCGACAGCCATTCCGGATAAAAAGCTATGTAAGCTTCTTTCGCGTTTGGCAGCAAATCAAAATACTTCCGTGGTCATTATTTCGGGACGCGACCGCGACACCATGGATCGCTGGTTTGGTGAGTTGGGCGTCGAAATGATTGCAGAACATGGCGCATGGGTAAAAATCGCAGGTGACACCGAGTGGCGCGCACGTATTGCCGTTAACAACTCATGGAAAGAGCGCATCCGCCCTATTCTTCAGGAGTATGTTGACTCGACTCCAGGGTCGCTTTTGGAAGAAAAAGATTATGCACTAGTGTGGCATTACCGTGGCGTCGAGCACGAACTCGCGCAAAAACGCATTGCCGAAATGCGCTCTTCACTTTCAAGTGTGGTAGAAAATACCGCTTTGGAATTATCTGAAGGCAACAAGATCATGGAAGTGAAAGTCACCGGCGTCGACAAAGGATCAGCCGTATCGTATTGGCTGAGCAACAACGATGCTCCGTACGACTTCGTGCTTACCGCAGGTGACGACACCACAGACGAAGACATGTTCCGCTCGGTAGGATCCGAAACCTTCACCGTAAAAGTGGGCAGCGGTCCTACGAGTGCATCATATCGGGTAAAAGATTGCTACGCGATGCGCGATTTACTGCAGCGGTTCGCGGATGCAGACGAGACGGCGAACCATTAACACGCGAAACGTAAATTTGTTGCACGGACTCGCCAATTCGTTGCGCGAGCCCATTATTTCGCCGCGCGGGCTCATCAATTCATTGCGCAGCTTCATTGATTCTTTGTGAGAGTTCATCGGGTATTGCCGTCCTCATATCATTCATTCAATTGTGCGTGATACAATTCAGCCTTCCGAGGCGGAAAGGTATTTAAATGAATGAACTGGCAATACTCGATTGGATTCAAACCCTGCACGCGCCTGACTTAAACCAGCTGATGATCGGCGTGAGCACCATCGGTGATATGGGTCTGATCTGGGTCGTTATTGGAATTGTTCTGCTGTTCTCAAAGAAATATCGCCCGCTTGGCATCGCCATGATCGTTGCCGTAGCGATTGCAGGCGTCGTTGCTGAATTTATCTTAAAACCGCTGGTCGTCAGGCCACGACCATGCGACGTCAATACGTCCATTACGCTGTTGGTAAACCATCCAAGCGGATCTTCATTCCCATCAGGACATACATGTGGCGCATTTGCCGCATTTGGCGCCATTCTTTTTTCGCGCAGACCGCGGAGCCCTCGATGGTTCACCATCGTCGCTGGCATTCTTGCGATATTGATTGCCTTCTCGCGGCTGTATCTGTACGTACACTATCCCACCGACGTTCTCGCAGGCATCGTGATTGGCCTGGTCGCAGGCTGGCTCGCCGTTAAACTTGTCAGATACATCCAAGATAAAACTGGTCGCGGAAATCCGAATCAACAGATTTCAAATCACACGCCCCGTCATGCTAAAGTTTCCTAAGAGGAAGAAAAAATAGCAGAAGGAGCGGCGTATGAGCGACAGCACATCCGATCGTCATCAGGTAGGAGATATCGTCACCGTCATCGATATCGGCAGTAACAGCATTCGCCTTTCCGCATACGGCGTTGATGATACAACGAGCAAGTCTGATAGCGCGTCCAGTGAAACCGTTCCCAAACGACTATTCGGCAAGAAAGAAATGGCCGGACTCGCTTCCTATGTGGGAAAAGATGGCGCCCTAACAGATAAAGGTATCGCACGAGCCATCGCAGCTATCAGCCAGCTTCACGCCTTAAGTGTTGGGGTCGGCGCCACAAAAGAATTCGCATTCGCCACCGCGAGTTTGCGCAACGTAAGTAACACCGAAGATGCCGTTGAGAAAATCCAGAACGCTACGGGTGTTCCTATTACGGTGCTATCTGGCGAACAAGAAGCATTGCTTGGCTACGAAAGCCTGAAACTTGTAGCGAAACCAAACAGCGGCTTGATGGCAGACATCGGTGGCGGATCAACCGAACTTGCCGAGTTCGACAACAAACAGCTCGAAAAACTTACCAGTCTTTCCATGGGTTCCCTAAAGCTGTATAGCGAAAACGTCAAGGGAATCTTGCCCACCGCAAAAGAAGCCAAGTGCATGAATAAAAGCATGAAGCGCCTGCTCAACAGTGATTTAATCAAAGACTGGACGCCCTCTCAAACACTCTATGCCATGGGCGGCAGTGCACGCGCGTTCCAAAAGCTCATGAATATACACGGGCACGAAGGAACTACCTTTGCCGTTTCGGATATGAAGCCGATTATTCGCGACCTTTGCAGCGGTGACCAGGAAGGGTTCAAACCTGTGCTTCAAGCCTGCCCCGATCGCATTCACACGCTCGTTCCCGGAATGATCATCATTCGTTCGGTGTGCAAGCACTTCGGCATAAAAACCGTCGTCGTTACCAGCACCAGTGTGCGCGATAGCTATGTGACTATGGCGTTGCAAGGTAAAATATAGTAAATAGAAATATACCAAAGGTAATTGCGTACAGAGAAGGCGACCAATATGCCTAAAGCCCTACGAGTGATTTTTCCTATTTTGCTTCTTGCTGCCGTTTATTGTGGTTGGTATCTATCAGATGCCCTTTTTCCTGATTCAACAAATGGTGCTTTAGGCGTATGGACTGCCGCGGTGTTTATCACAGGAGCGCTCAACGTCGCAAGCGCATGTATGACGCGTGGGAACGGAAGCCCTCGAAAACTCGCATTTTGGGACATGCTGCTCAAACTTTGTTTTATTCCCTTTTATGTGGTTGTATTTTCATTTGCACTTGGGTCGACGCTCGCCTTCATGGTCGTACCGGGAACGATCTTTTTCGCCCCCGTTGTCATGGTCGCCCTGGTTGTTGTCGATTATGTGCTGCTCCTGTTCACCTCGTCATACGGTATTGCCGGAGCAATTCGCGGCCAAAAACAAGGAATGCTTACGGTCGGTATGACGGTCGTCCTCTGCGTACTTCACTTCATCTTCGTGACCGACGTGATCGCGTCAATTGTTCTGTATGTGCAGATACGTAAGGCGTCCAAGAGAATGACGACATTTTAGTTAGTGGCTGCGGCCCCGTAGTTTGCTATGACCGCGCAACGCAATTTCCTCTCGGCTTTCGAATTTTCTGCTGAAGCAGCCTACTGAAGCTTTACCGAAATTTTCTAATGAAGCTCCTGCTGAACTCCCTTGCTGGAGAGGCTCCTTACTAGAGAAACCTCTTACTGGATAAATTCTCTACTGGAGCAATCCGTTCTTGCGGGCATTAAGAAAGCGCTGGTAATCCGCTTCATTTTGGTCGGCATAGGCGTTGGAAAACTTTTCGATTGCATCGACAAATGTATCACCTTTGCCCAGGTAACCTGCAATCGCAAAACGATCACCCGTGCGCGCATGAGCATGCGCAAGCACCCACCCGCAAACACGCGCAAGATTCGTGAGTCCTTCGGGAGTAATCGTGGCCAGGTCGACAGACCCTTTGCCGTTCCACAACTGGCGAACGTAATAATCAGCAAACACACCCGACGCATCCATTTGGCGCGTCCAACCTAAGAAGATGTCGCTGGTGGTCTGCATCGCACGTTGGCCTTCTACCACGCGGCGCCCGTGTTCGGCATAGCGACTCTTACCCACATAGCGCTCGAGCACCGAAGCCTGCGCTTCCTTGGCCTGCAGCACCAGAGGGTCAGACATGTTGGCACCTTCCATCACGATGATCCATGCACGCAGACCAACACTGCCAACACCCACGACTTTGTGCGCCATATCGACGCCGCGATACTGGTCGATCAGCCATTGACGATCATGCGGAAGCGACGCACGATATCCTTGAATAACATGACTGATCACCTTCGTCACTTGGTCGACATCGTCGATGCCCACTTGCCCCGCGGACCGAAAATCTCGCAACGGAACAACCAGCGGCGGATCGCTTTTTATACGAAGCTTGCCATCAACCACTTCGGTGAATTTTTTGACTGCACGTGCACTGTTCTTCGAGCGCGCTTTGGTAAGCGTTTTCGTAAGCTGCTTTTCAACCGCCTGCTCGCCCTCTTTGAGCTTCGCACCAGGAACATGCTCGAGCACCCAGTCAATATCGGCATGGGCATACCACACATCTAACGTGCCCATCTGCGAAAACTGCTGCATTGCATCACGATATTCCGCCGCCGATGCACGGACCGCTGCGCTTTGCTGTGCTTCAGAAAATCCCCGTTCACGGGCGCAAACTTCGATGCTCGCCGCAAGACGCTTGATATCCCACTCCCACGGCCCGGGAAGCGTTTCATCAAAGTCATTGATGTCAAACACGATGCGCTGCTCGGGGGAGGCAAACAGGCCGAAGTTTGCAATATGGGCGTCGCCGCAGGCCTGCACCGTAATTCCCGTTGTCGGCGTATGCGAAAGATCGGACGCCATGGGAAGTGCCGCGCCGCGATAATACGAAAACGGCGATGCCGCCATACGCTCGTGGCGAATCGGCACCAGACCAGGAACACGCGTTTTTGCCTGACTTGCAAGGAGCGCGACGGGATCTTCGCGATTTTCCGGAGCTATCCATACCGCATGAGAGGAACGCGGCACGCGTTTGCGCAAAGACTTGCCCCACGCGCGGCTCTCTTCTGGCGTGCGGCGATTTTCAATATACAAACTATCACGCACGGCATTGCGAATACGTCGTGCCGCCTCGATAAGATTCGCTCCATGCTCAAGTGCAATATCGCGACGAGGAGCCATCAGGTCATTTGCGGTCTTTTTTTCTGCCGCTCTTTTTTCCAACAGAGCATGTTCTTGTGACTTAAGCTTTTCAGCAATGCCATCTTCCACCACATGGAGCGGGCCTTCGGATACTTTGGGAAGGCGATCAGCTTTTCTCCCTCGTATCGAGCTCTTCGCCTGGTTTTCGTTGCCCTGGTTCTCGTTGCTCACGGCATTTTGAGTAGTATGCTTGTCAGCCATGCCATCCTCCTGCTCGATGCGCTTTTGCTCGTAGACGCACTCTTGTGGCGCACTTTTAGTCGTCGACGCACTCTTATAATGCACTTTTGCCCAGCGGTGCACTCTGGTGCACCCTTATGACGCACGCTTATAAATCTTAAAGGTACACGTCAGGTTCTTCGCGACCAAACTTTGCCAAAAGCTCATGGCACGGACGGCATGCTCCGCAATCGCAGAACTTCGCACCGGCAGCCTTGCGTTTCTTGGCATGTTCCAGCTTTTTCTGCGCCTCTTCTGCACCAAAAACCTTTGCGCCAGCATCGGAACCCACAAAACCGATAAGGCTATCGATGGTTGTCTGGTGCTCGCTAATCGCATCCATCAAGGTATTTGTTGCCGCATCCGCATCTTCACCTGCTGCGATCGCGTCTTTCCACGCTTGCGCCGCTTTCTTCGTGCTTTCGGCAGCCGAAGGAGCAGCTTGCATCTGGTTCACCTTTTCAGTAGTGAACTCAAGTAGTTCCTTATCCATGAACGCTCCCTTCTTTTCATGAGAAGACATACCCATGACACGCACAAGTCATGTATTCATTCTGTGCTCAATTATAGACAGAGTTGAAAGCATATTCCCAAAAGGGCTAGCGCTCTATGACCTTTATGTGAGCAGGCAAAAGATAACTGTCACCCATTTTTCTTCTACAATACATACGGGGTTTATGGAACAATTACGGAACAAAAACAAGAGAAAGATTTGCCATCAATTATGAGTGAAAAATCAAAGATGATAGCCGGTCAGCCGCACTTCCCCATGGATGAAGAGCTCACAAACGACCGAAACGCATGCAAAGATTTGTGCTTCAAGCTCAACCACACCCTGCCCTCTGACACCGAAGCTATTCAGGCGATTTTGCAGCAGATATTCCAAAAAGACGAGCTCACGGGCACCGTTACGCCTCCGTTTTTCTGTGACTATGGCTATAACATCACCTTCGGCGAGATTTTCTTTGCCAACTACAATTGCGTGATTTTAGATTCGGCTCCGGTGACATTTGGAGACCGCGTGTTCATCGGGCCTGATTGTGGCTTTTATACGGCAACCCACCCCATCGATGCCAAAGAGCGCGGCAAAGGGGTCGAACTCGCAAAACCTATTACCGTGGGCAGTGATGTTTGGTTCGGTGGCGGCGTTCATGTTATGCCCGGAGTCACCATCGGAGACGACGTGGTCATTGGTGCCGGAAGCATCGTTACGAAAGACATCCCTTCGCATGTGGTTGCGGTGGGAAATCCTTGCAAAGTTATTCGTCACCTTTAGCGCGTAATTGCGCAGAGACAAATTCTAAAGCTTGTTTGCGCACACATGCTGGTCGGCAACATAGTTGGTAATGCCGACAGCCTAGCCAACGCCGCAGACGCGAAGCCGCAACGGGATGCAACTTCCGTGATCACCTAACAAATTAATATTTCTGAAATATTTAATTGTTATTACAATTCAAAATTGTTGATACCACATTGATTGAAACATTTTGTATGCCACAATACATGCCAAACTTTTCAGCGCAACACAGCAGGTGGCATTTCAGATCTTTTGGCACGTGTATGCAGGTAAACGCACGGAACCGAAGGTCTTTAAAGGAGGAAGCATATGATCGCAGTCGTCAAAGAGTCCGCAACTCCAGAACAGCTTGATCATCTTATTAAGTGGATCGAAGGGCGCGGGTTTAAGACCAACGTCTCCAAGGGCGAAAACGAAACAATTGTCGGCATTATCGGCGACACGACGAAGATTGACCCTTTCTTGCTTGAAAGCATGGACATTGTCGAACGTGTGCAGCGCGTTTCCGAGCCCTTCAAAAAAGCCAACCGAAAGTTCCACCCCGAAGATACCGTCGTCGACTGCGGGCACGGTATAAAAATCGGCGGTGGAAACTTTCAGGTGATCGCGGGACCATGTTCGGTTGAAGGCGACAATCTCTTCCGCATCGCTCGCGCGGTGAAAAAGGCCGGCGCCACCATGCTTCGTGGCGGTGCATTCAAGCCTCGCACCAGCCCGTATTCGTTCCAGGGTATGGGTGCGAAAGGTTTGGACATTTTGATGGAAGCAGGCAAAGAGCTCGATATGCCGGTGGTCACCGAGATTATGGATCCGCGCGACGTGGAGCTCTTCATGGATAAAGGTGTCGATGTCATGCAAATTGGCGCGCGCAATTTCCAGAATTTCCCGCTGCTCAAAGAAGTTGGTAAAACTCGCAAACCTGTCCTGATCAAACGCGGTATGTCGGGCACCATCGACGAGCTGCTGATGGCCGCCGAATACGTGATGAGCGAGGGAAATCCGAACGTGATTCTGTGCGAACGTGGCATTCGTACCTTTGAAACGCGCACGAGAAATACCCTTGACGTAAATGCCATTGCCGTCGTTCACTACCTTTCTCACCTGCCTATAGTCGGAGACCCCAGCCATTCCACGGGATACACGCGCTACGTGCGCCCGGCCGCCTACGCAGCATGTGCCGCAGGTGCCGACGGATTGGAGATCGAAGTTCATGATCATCCGTCCGAAGCCTGGTCAGACGGTGCACAGGCGCTCACTCCTACGCAGTTCGCCGATGCCATGAAACGTATTGCCCTCATCCGTAAAGCAATCACCGCCGACTTGGGCGATGGCGAAACCTCGGGCGCGGGCACTCCAACTGCTGACCAGCCTTCTGATGTTGCATCAGACACCAAGGCGGGCGCATAGTATGGCCGAAAAACGCGCGCAGCAGAAAAATCAGTCGCAAGCGAAACACCAGGCGAAAAGCCCGCAGCAGGAAATTTCGCAGCAGCTCAAGGGGCAGCAGCACAATGAGCAGCAAGAAAATCCACAGAAGCCAACCTTCGTTCCCGGACGCGTAGGCATTTTGGGCCTGGGACTGATGGGCGGCTCCTTCGCAAAAGCGCTCGCCGCGGCGGGGCGAGAAGTCTATGGATGGAATCGCACCCATTCGGTGACCGAGATGGCCATGATCGAGACCATCAAAGGCGAGCTCACCGACAAGACCATCTCCACCTGCGAACTTATCATTTTGGCAGGCTATCCAAAAGTTTCCATTAAATGGCTTACCGAAATGGCGCCAATCATCTCACCAGGCGCGATCGTCATCGACACGGTGGGCGTGAAGCGCGTGATTTGCAAGCAATGCTCCAAAATCGCGAATGGGCATCCGTGGACATTCGTCGGCTGTCACCCTATGGCAGGTACCCAGTACTCCGGATTTGCGCACGCGCGCGCAAACATGTTCCACAACGCACCGCTTGTTGTGGTCCCACCCAAAATGAGCGACGACATCGAACGCGCCGAGCTCCTCGAACGCCTGCGTGATCTGCTTAAACCTTGTGGCTTCGGCAGTTTTACGCTTTCCACGGCAGAAAACCATGACCGCATGATCGCCTACACATCGCAGCTGGCGCACGTGGTTTCTAACGCGTATGTGAAAAGCCCCACCGCGCAGGAACACAAGGGATTTTCAGCGGGATCTTACAAAGACCTCACGCGCGTGGCGCGCTTGAATGCGCCCATGTGGACCGAACTTTTCTTAGACAATGCCGACAACCTTTCCTACGAGGTGGGCTTGTTGATCAAGAACCTGACCGCATATAAGGAAGCGATTGATGCGCACGATGCTGATCGCCTGGAAAAGCTGCTTGCCGAAGGTGATCGGTTGAAACGCAAAGCGGAAGGCAGATAAAACCACAAAGAGCCACAAAGAGCCACGAATATACCCTGGCAATTACGCAAAGGGTTTACGGAAATGTAAGGGCCTACGAGTAGCCGAAGGAACACCATGGAAGATTTAAACCAGCTACGCACGCAAATCGACGACATCGACAATAAGATTGTTCAACTTTTCCAAGACCGCATGAAATGTGCAGACGAAATTGGTGAATATAAGGCACACCACGGCTTACCCGTGCTTGATCGCGCGCGTGAACGTCAGCACCTCGCCGACATTGCCAATGCTGTCCCCTCGAACATGCGCACCTACACCGAAGTGCTCTTTCAGCTGCTCATGGAAACCTCGCGGCAGCACGAATCCGAGCGCCAGCCAAATCCCGAAGGCGTCGCAAATCTTTCCGCCATTGATGCGGCACTGACTTCTACCCCGCAGGTTTTCCCTCGCGATGCTTACGTTGCGTGTCAAGGTGTGGAGGGTGCGTTCTCCCAGTTCGCTGCCGAGCGTATCTTCAAGCACCCCAACATCAGTTACTTCGAATCATTCGAGGCAGTCTTCCGCGCGGTGGAAACAGATTTTTCCCGTTACGGAATTTTGCCCATCGAAAACTCCACCGCGGGGTCGGTGAACAAAGTGTATGACCTCATGATGCAGCACGACTTCCACATCGTGCGCACCACCCGCGTAAAGATCGACCATAATTTACTCGCAAAGCCGGGAACGCGTCTTGAAGATATTCATGAAGTGTACAGCCATGAACAGGCAATTACTCAGTGCGCAAACTTCTTAGAGGCCCACGGGATCACCGCGCATGTTTGCGAGAACACTGCCATGGCGGCTCAGCTTGTCGCCCAGAGTGATCGTACCGACGTCGGCGCACTTTCCAGCCGTGCATGTGCGGCGTTATACGGGCTTGACGTGCTGCAACGCGATGTGCAGGATCGCGATGATAACTTCACGCGCTTCGCCTGCATTTCGAAAGATCTTGAAATCTACCCTGGCGCCAACCGCACGTCGCTCATGATTATCGTGAACCATGAACCGGGCGCGCTGTATCAGGTACTTGCAAAGTTCTATGCGCTCGACATCAACATCATCAAGTTGGAAAGTCGTCCCATCCCTGGTCGAGACTTTGAGTTCATGTTCTACTTCGATATCGATTGTCCCGTTGCCGCACCTGAATTCAGAACCTTGATCTCCAGCATTGGCGATTCGTGCGAAGAGTATCGCTACCTGGGAAGTTATACCGAAGTAGTGTAGCTGTTGTCTACAAAACATTCCGAACTTTTAAAAATTTTTAAAAGTTCGGAATTCAAGGCTTTGAAATAACGATTTACCTGCAGAGATGCTGCTATAAAAACTATGCGAACAGTTGTGCCGTTTCCTGCATGCGCTCGGCAATGTGCACACCGAACGGGCAGTTCGGCTCACAAGTGCGGCATCCAATGCAGTCAGAGGCATTCTTATCCAACGCAAAGTAATGTTCGCGCACCGATTCAGGAACGGGGTCATGCATCTTTGCTAAGTCGGCGAACTTATTGACTTCAGCGATATTGATACCGACTACACAAGGCTGGCAATGTCCGCAATAAATGCACTGCCCGTAATATGAATGCACCGGCGCATTCGCCAAAATCGGTCCGTAGTTTCTCTCTTCTTCGGTTGCATCGGCATAGGCAATCGCCGCTTTGGCTTCCGCGACATTCTTCACACCAGCCATCACCGCTGCCACCGCCGGACGTGTCAGACAATAATGGATGCACTGCACAGGTGTCATAGCCTTGCCGAATGGGGACTTGCTCGCATCAAGTAAACGACCGCCTGCAAAAGGCTTCATCACCGTAATGCCGATGCCGCGACTCTCGCAATCTGCATACAAACGCTCGCGCTTGGGATCAATGCCCGACCCGCCTTCATGAAAGTCGCCAAAGAGCGTATTGATATCGTCGGATGCGGGCATGGTATCAAACGCGGGGTTGATTGACAGCATCATCATTTCGATTTTCCCTGTTTTCGCAGCAGCAATTGCCACATCAGGATTATGTGTGGAAAGACCCACATGTTGAATGGTGCCCGCGTCTTTCAGCTTGCAGACATACTCATAGAAGGGGCCATTCATAATTTGGTTGAATTCGTCAACCGAATCGACGTAATGGATCATCCCAAGTTCGGCACTTTCGCTTTGGAGTAGCCGCATTTCCTCTTCGAACGCAGGAACAACTTTGTCCATTTCACGCGTGCGCACATACTGACCATTCTGCCAGGTAGAGCCAATATGCGCCTGCACGATCCACCGGTCACGATGCGGCGCAATCGCTGCACCAAGGCGACGGCGAATTTCAGGATCAGCCATCCAGCAATCCACGATGTTGACGCCCGCCTCTTCCAGGCATGCCACCACATCGGCAAGTTCCGCGTCACTCATCTCGCCGATCCATTCGGCACCAAACCCGACTTCGCTAACCTCAAGCCCGGTGTTTCCTAATGCACGCTTTCTTAACATGGGATTCTCCCTTCTCATGTTGCGCTTCTATCTGCGGTTTTTACTGTCATTTGCTATCCATAGTCATGACGATACATCCATTATCGCAAATTCGCGTGCCGTTGTTTAACGCGCTTAGGCGCACAAAAAGGGTGCCTGCTCTTGCCTTGTGAGCAGGCACCCTTCGTAAGGTTTATGCGATTCCACCGCGAGGGAGGAGGCGTGGCGAAATCGCCGGTCTACCTTATCTACCCAGGTATTGCACCGCGTTCTTGATCGCCATACGGCCGGAGTTTACTGCCCAGCCCGCTTGTGAACCAGGAGCAAAACGTACGTCGTAAGAGTCGCCGTATAATCCGCCGGCGTCAGATCCGCCTGCGTACAAGCCCGGGATAACGTTTCCGTCAGTGTCGAGCACCTGAGTATTTTCATTTACTCTAATTCCGCCGCATGTGGTGTAGTAACCATCTGCAACTTCGCACAGCCAATAAGGGCCAGATGTAAGAGCGTGCATGTATCTTGCGCGTTTGCCATACGTGGTGTCTGCGCTGGTGTCATCACCATCAAGACTTGCTGCCGCAGCACATTGCGCATTGTATTGATCAACCGTTGCTTGAACAGCGCTTGCATCAAGGCCAACTTCCTGGCAAAGATCAGCGAGGTTGTCACCCACATGGCAGCCAGAAGCATTCTGTAACTGCTCGCGCGCCTGGCTTAACGGTGTACCCGGCTGGCCGAAGGAGAATACCTGTCCATCAGGGCCGTTCTGTTCCCAACGTTGCATATCTGCATCGGTGAACAGCTCGAATGTACGTTTTTGGTTACGGATGCACATACCCGCACCAGAGAAGTCGTCAATCCAAAGGTCTTCCTTACAGAAACGCTGACCGTCCTGATTGATCCACAGATTTGGCTGAACGCCAACTGAATATGCATCGGTTGTCCATGTAGTTGAAACAGCACCCAAGGTAACCGGGCCGCACCACATAACGGTGCCCAAACCTTCAGCCATATCAGCTCCGGCTTCGTGCGCCATCTTGATGCCGTCACCTTCGCGGCAGTTCATACCCAACGCCTGAATGCTTTGGTTTCTCGTCTCAGAAACGCCATACAGGAAATCGGTGTTGTTTGCATATCCGCCGGTGCCGATAACGACAACAGGAGCATTTACTCTGAGGACATCGCCATTTTCATTTTCTGCAAGAAGACCAGCAACTTTGCCATCTTCCATAACCAGATGACGACCGTAATATCCGAAGTGCGCTTCGACACCCAGACGATTCGCTTCATCGCCGAAGCACTGCATGAAGTATCCGCCAGGGCTCGATTGACCGCCCTTATCGTATACATGCCAAACTCTTGGACCAGAGCCGATGGAAATGTTGCCTTGGAATTTAATTCCGTGGCTTTCAAGCCAGTCGATAGTTTCTGCAGTCTGACCAAAGTAGTTGAGGTAGAGCTGATGTTGTGGAATCCAGTGGTGATAGTTCAAGCAGGTGTTGGTTGCATTCTCAACACCATATGGTTGGTTGGGGTCGTATGCGCCAGAGAACCGAACGCCACCATTTTGCTCGGTGTATTTCGTGTTGAAACCTGCCATGCCCTCGGTGCCGATGAACGATCCACCGTAGCCGTTTAAACGCTCAATAACGACGGGCTTCAGTCCGCTGTCAATTGCCTGAATTGCAGCAGCGGTGCCCGTGCCACCTGCACCTACGATGCATACATCAGCATCAATCGTTTGGCTTGGCTCGCCAAGTTCACGGATTTCCCAAATGGAGCTGTCGGCAGACGATCCGTTGCTGTTTGTTGATCCTGAAGTGGTGCTTCCGCTTGATGAACTTGAAGATGAACTGCTCGTGCGAGATTTTGGTCCGCAACCCGTAAGTGTTCCTGCTAATGCGCCTGCCGCGAGAATACCCGATCCGGTAAGAAATGATCGACGCGTTAAACCCTTGCCTTCCATGGCTCCTCCTAATTCCATGAGATGCAGGTGAATTCAATGAAGTACTATTCACCTTGCGTGATATCATGAATATTATTCGGATTTTTCCTGTTCAGATAGTCAAAAACGTGTATCCGTTGGTTGGGGGATGTATCTATCAGTTACATGCCGCATTTCACCTGTTCAGATGCATCTTTATATAGCTGATATGCGACATTATCAGAACACAGAAAAGGGGCAGCGATGATCGAAGATCGAGTGGATTATTTCATTTTTGCGTATGACTCGCCCAACTTCAGTGCTGCCGCCGCAAAAGTTCCCATGTCACCTCAGGGATTCACCAAGATGATTCACAATCTGGAACGCGACCTGGGCGTGAAACTGTTCGAGTCCGATGCGCGGGGGGTTCGTCATCCCACGCGTTATGCCGATGTGTTCTATAAGTACGCAAAGAACATGCAGGATCAGCGGCGCATACTGAACAATAGATTTACCCAGATAGAGCACGAGAACGCAACCGAAATCCGCGTCGCATGCGCGGTGGGAATTCCCGGATTTCTCGGGATAGAAAAAATTACTGATTACCACGACAAAAACAATAATGTGACGGTGAAATTTACCGAACTGCCAGACACCTTGTGCGATTCCCTCGTTAAAGAGGGTCGCTATGACCTAGCGATTACCCTGCAACCGGTTGATCCTGCGCTCACCACGCGAAATTTATATTCAGCGAAGTACATGATGTGGGTGAAAAAAGATAGTTCTCTTGCAAGTTCCCTTACGCAACGCAAATCACTCGGCATTGACGATATCGCACCATATACGATCGCCATGCCGGGAAAAGATTTCCGTTGCTACCACAACTTAGTTGCACAATTTGCAGAACGGAATAAACCGATCCCGCATATCGTGGAGTGTTCCGAAATATTCTGGATTTATCAGTTCGTAAAATCAGGAAGAGGTATTGGATTTACGTTGCCCCATCTGGCCGCGCTTGACATCTTTTCGAAAGATGAAACTATTGTTGCCATTCCTTTTGTGAGCTTGGATTGGCAGGTTTGTTTGGCCTGGCCAAAGACGCGTGTGCTTACGGAACCGGAAGAGAAGTTCTTCGACTATTTGGATTCCATTTGCAAGCACATCAAGCGGAGGTATTAACATGGAACAGTTCACGGATACCATCAGGCGTTTTTCGCCCGTGATGGCATACCTCGTTATCTTCTTTATTGCGTCTTGCATTGGCAGCGGCGACCCCGGCACGACACTTCTCTACCGCACGCTCATCACGTCAGACCCGCTTCCCGTACGAATAACCGATGGAATAGTCCTCGGGAGCCTTGCGGCAATTCCGCCCGCAGTCATGTTGCAACTGCTTTGCGAGCGCTCTCTTACACGCTCCTGGAAAACTGCACTTCTTCCTTGGCTTTCTCTTATTGTGGGAATTGCATGCGCAATTTGGTTTGCCATGATAGGAGGATTCGGCGTCTTTTTCAGCATTATATTCATTGGCATTGACCTGACCTGCATTTTTATGTCGCTATGGCTGCTGACCACAAAAGACAATGACCGCGAATTGTTCGGATGGCTCTTCAAAAACGGCATCATCATTGCCTGCGCACAATTTGTTGTCCTCGCTGTCGTTGGACTTATTGTGGCAGGGTTTTATGCGTTGATGCTCGACGGATCATCTCCCGGGATTAATCAGGGCGCAGTTATCTTCATTTCGCTGGTCATTGTCGCGGGGATTTGCCTTTTTTGCATGAATATTCCGCGCTATTCCGACGAAATAACGACCACCCGCGCTTACCAAATCGTAATGGCATATGTTCTCTTGCCGCTCTGGGTGCTGAACTTGATTGCGCTGTACCTTACCCTCGCGCAATATGCCTCGTCACCTACACATGACATGCACGTAGTGAATATGAATTGGAACGCACTGTTCGCACTTTTGGGCTATGTCGTTTTGTGGCTTGGCCTGCGCATGCACCACAACCACTTCGTTCGTCAGCTCATGCGCTGGCTGTGGATCGCATTCGTTCCCTTCCTTGTCGTACAAATCTATGAAATCTGGATTCAATTTCAACCATACGGAATTACCACCCTGCGCTATTACGGCTACGTCTGTCTGGCGCTCGGAATTGTTGCGTTTGTGTATGCGGCAATAGACAAAAGCCCACGATCGTTGTTCCTCGTGGCGGCGATTGTTTCGCTCGCGGTAACGGTGACCCCGCTCAACGGCATTGACGTTGCGAATGCCTATCAGGCGCATCGTCTCGAGACGGCACTGGAATCGTTCGGAGCGATCAACGATGATGGTTCTCTTTCGCCAACAGATACTGATATAAGCGACGAAACGGCCGAGACAATCAATTCAAGTTGGAAATACCTTTCGGATTCCGAAACGGTCTATCTGCATCCGAAAATCGTCAACCAGATCAACGAGCAGGTTGGCGGCGATGTAGGCTCCTTATATGGGAAACGTGTATCCCCGCCACGGGATAGTTCCGATCCGGGAATTCACTTCACCGATTATTATCACTTCGAACTTCAGGATAATCAGCTGGACGTCCCCGCGGATTCGACTATTGTTCCCATCAGCGGCTCTGACCTCATAGACAATTCAAAAGTCACGCTTGATGATTCCACAGGATTCACGCTGGCGCATACGTTCCGCGGCGCCACAACGACAATTGACTTTTCTGGTCCCATTGAGCAGCTCGTAAATACGTACGGGAAGTCCACGACCACGCTGAGCGCTGATCAGTTAACTTTCGACGGTCCTAATGGAGTAACAATCTTACTTACCAACGTGGATGTGACATACTATGACTACGAACTTCAATCGGTAGTCTTTTCGGGATATTATATCTATCCGCGCTGATAAGATAGGACAACATAAATCACATGAAGCCTGATTACAAAAACTGGGTTCCCGGCGGCATGAGAAAATCACTTATTGCGGTAAGCATCGTGCTGCTGATTCTCTTGGTAATTTTCCTGATCGCTGCACCCCTGCCTTCGCTGGCAACCAATATCGTGGTTGACGTAATTTTGCTCATCGCCTTTGTGGTGTGCGCATGGTTTGCCCACTGGTGCGTGATTGCAACACGGGCATTTGATTGGAACGCAGCCGATTCGCTTGCCCGACGCATCATCGAGGGCATCGCATTTTACGTAAACGTGCCTGATGGTGGCACGTGTTTAGATGTCGGCTGTGGCAGCGGCGCGCTTACCATCGCCGTCGCAAAGCGTAATCCCCATGCCCGCGTGATGGGCGTGGATCGTTGGGGCAAGGAATACGCCTCATTTAATAAAGAGGTTTGCGAGAAAAATGCTCAAGCGGAAGGCGTGACAAACGTTACGTTCCAGCAGGGCGATGCCACCAAGCTTCCCTTCGCTGACGAAACCTTCGACGCCGTGACCAGCAACTATGTCTATCACAACGTGGCCGGGGCGAACAAACAGGAACTCCTGCTTGAAACGTTGCGCACGCTGAAAAAAGGCGGCACTTTTGCCATTCACGACCTCATGACACAGCACCACTACGGCGACATGAAATCATTCGTTAAGAAGCTTCGCGATATGGGCTATCAGGAAGTACGCTTAATCCCAACCGGGAGCGACTTCATTATGTCCGACCGCGAAGAAAAGAAGTATATGCTTTCGGGATCAACCCTGCTCGTCGGCAAGAAATAGTCCGAGTAGACAGGCCGTAGGCAGGCCCTGGGTCAGAAAGTAGGCCAGAACGTAAGCCGGCAGAAATTGTCACTGGAAAATAATTTCCGCAGAGCGTCTACTTTTTAGCGCGCCCACTTAACGCACCCATTTGTTAATGTACTCGCGTATTGACGCAATTACTTGTTAAAATGCTCTTTCGCAAACCCCATGTGTTGTACCACTTCCATGGTGCCCAGATAGGACCCCTCGCGATCGCGAACTGCCATGTAGCGCACGAGCACTGGCTGCCCTTCCTTTTCCAGCCACACATCAACCGACTTCTGGCCATTCTTAAGTGCCGTGATCACTTGACGCACGATGGGCTGAACCTTAGGCGGATGACAATCCCAAACCTTACGACCTAGAGCCGCCGCGGGACGCTTAAAGAATTTCTTTTCGCCGTTATCATTCCAATAGCGATTCGTCTCATTGGCATCAATGAAGGTGATCTCAAACGGAAGCGTGTTGAGCATCGCATCGAGCTGTGATTCAGTCATATTTCCTGATGGCAGCTGAATATTGCCCGCAACGGCGCCATTTGCAAACGCAGCCGAATTCTCGGAATCTGCGCTGCTGCCACTTACGCCACTCAGCTGCGCCGCCAGCGGAATAACACCAGATGCTTTTTGGGCGTTCGCCAGGTGCTTCTTGCAATATGCTTCACCTTGATCCCAGGTTCCCGCATCATCGATGAAGCACAGATCATAGCCCTTCATGTCCTCATATATCTGAAGCCATTCATCCTTGTTAAAGGTGCGCGCGCAAAGCGGCAAAAGAATATTGGATTCCTTGTACACCATTTCATCTGCGCGGGTGAGAACCTTATCTACACGCGCATGCCACTCATCATCATGCGTATCCGCCTTGATCAGCGCGCCAAGCTCGGCACGGATTTCGTCGTCAACGCCCCACATCACATCATAGGGACCCCCGAAATCGTGGTTGAGTTTGAGCACGGGATACAGAAGGTCACCCTTCTTTGAATAATGAATGCCCAGTGTCGAAAGAGTGCGCAGCTCACCCGTTATGTTCGCGGCGTTGGGAGTGTTTGCAGCAGGGCCAGACGTTGCCGAACCCGCGGCGCCCTCATCAGCATCGAGCGCTTTGCGAGTGCGTGCAATCTGACGCTCGATAGCTTCATTTTCCAGAGCAAAAACACGCAACGGATGGCCAGGGGTTTTAAAAGGTGTTGAATCGAACTTCAGATCTTCACTTTGTTCCACTTCCCCCGAATCCGAGGTAGTTTCAACCTGTATCGCATGCGTTGCGCCATGGAATAGCGCGGAGTGCACATCGCAAAGACGCTGGACATCCGAGATTTTCGCACCAGCTTCGATGAGATTCTGCTCGGCGCGAGCAATTTCGGCGGCATCCACATCGCTGAAGTTTGCCACGAAATCCTTGCGTACTGATTCGAGCGGTTCGCCTGCCGAAAGACGGCTCACATAGCTCTCCAAGAGTTTTGCTCGTTTTTCCTTATCGGAAACTTCGCCCGACGCATTAATCACCGTAAATCCTGCATCTTCGAATGCCTTTATCGCATCTTCGAGTTTGACGTCATGCATCGCGCAGCCCTTTGGCACAGTCATCATGCGTCCCACCGAATTGCGCATATCGGGATTTGCGAGAGGGGTGAATCCAAGACCTACCATCACATCGATGAATTCTGGATATTCTTCTCCGAGGTCATGAACGGTTTTGCTGAGATCGAGGGTTTTGCTCATTGTTAATCCCTTTCCTTCTGCGATATGCGAGCGCCTGCGGAAACGCAAATTCAATGCTCCATCTGCATATCGACTTCTGTTTTTCAGCCTCAGTATAGGAAAGAAATTTTTGAAGAATGTTGCAAAAGCAACGAAACGGGAAAATTTACCTTTTTGGAGCTTTCTCGCGATGAAGCTTTCCTCGATCGGGCTCCCTTTCAATGGAACTTTCCGCGATGCAGCCTCTCTCGACGTAGCCTGCTTCGATGGAACTCCCTCTTGGGGAATTTTCGCAAAGCAGCAACTTGAAACGGACCTGCCCGTCGACTGTTTGATCGACAGTCCTTTCAGCTCGCGGTAATTTACGCCGGAAATCTGAGAGTGGAGCTCTTTTACTCAGACCAATTTGCGAGCGAGGCCCAGGCCAGGCCTCCTGTGGGATTGCATATAAGAATCCTTGTCGTTCGAAAACTTGACAAAATAATAATAATCATTATAGTATCGTAATATCGAAGGACGGAGGAGTCATGGACAGAAAGCAAGAGATGGGTGCGAGAATCGCAAATTTGCTCAAAGAGCGGGGCATGACGCAGAAGGAGCTGGCTGCCAATGTCGGTGCGACTGAAGCCGCGATCTCCAAGTACGTCAAGGGGGAACGCGAGCCGCGCGCGGAAATTCTTGCCAACATCGCCACTGTACTCCACACAACTTCCGAGGCCCTTCTCGGCATGGAGGACGGGACGGAGACTCCGTTCGGCACCGTGAAGGCGCTATGCGCTCGCGCAGCGGTCGATATGACTCAAGACGAGCGAAACGAGCTCATTCTTACCATTCTCCAGGCGACCAAAGAAAAGGGGCTTTAATGCTTTTGCCCGGCTATCGTTACGAGGAGATCAAGCGAAAGGCCGTTGAGACGATCGCGAAGACGGATGAGAGGGCTATTCCGGTCGATCCGATTGCCATGGCAGGAGGACTTGGCATTCATGTCGTCGCATACCAAGATCTCTTTGCGGTTGGGATGAACGCCTGCTTCAAGAAGAGTAAAAACGGCTTCAAGTTTCTTCTCGATGACGGTGAGGGCAACGAAACTTGGTATATCTATTACAACAAGGATATGCCGCGTGGCCGCGTTCGCTTCACCATTCTGCACGAGATTGGGCACATTGTTCTCGGTCACTTGCAAGAGAGCGATGTGGCCGAGGCGGAGGCAAACTTTTTCGCCAAATTCGCCATCGCCCCGCCGTCGTTGGTCCATCTTATTCGCCCGAGCGATTATATTGACGTTGCCCTCGCCTTCGACCTTAGCGGCGAGGGTGCGTTTTACTCTTGGATTTACTACCAGAAATGGTTGAACGTCACCGGGTCCGCCGATTATGAGCGAGCCCTCGAATCCATGTTTACTGTCAGAGTTGGAGCAGGGGGTGAGTCTATGGAACGCATTCTGCGCATGAAAAAAGGCGCCTAGTGGTCCCAGCCACCAAACGCCCTCTCGAAAGGCTGTAGTGCCTCCCTAGACAAGACGCATTATGGCCTCTCGAGGATTTTCCTGCAAGTACGTATGGAGACAAATCTCCGAAAGGACAAACATATGAATGTTCAAGTCTCAGAGCTCCTCGACGATGGGAGGCTCCACTGTGAAGCGCAATGCTAGGGTAGCCCAGTCCGATGGTAACATCGTCAGTGTTCCAATTGACCTGCGCCGAAAGCTAAATCTCAGCTACCTTGAATACACCAACAAAACCCGTGCCGCAGGCGCGCACGACCTGCCAGCGCTCGCCTGCGATACCAGGGTCCTGCCCGATTTCATCGCCTTGCACGGCCAGCCATCCACTTACCATACCACGCCACTCACGGCGGTCGGGTACTGGCAGTATGACAACGAGTTTGACGGCATCCATGGCTTGTATAACGCAATCTACTACAACGACGAGAGGCTTCTGCGCAGGTACCGCAAGCGCTACGAAGGCGTCAGGTTCTTCTTCACGCCTGACTACTCCCAGTTCGGCGATGTAGACGACATCGAGGAGCACTATCGCCTCAAAAAGGCTCGCGTTGTGGGTCTGTGGCTCGCGCTCGATCTTGGGGCGATAGTCATCCCTTTCATCACGATGCCCACCCCCGCCAGCGTCAGTTTCGCACTTGATGGATTGGAAGACTGCCACGTGGTCGCCTTCTCAACCAAGGGCTATGTCAAGGATTCTGTAGAGCGCGATGTGCTCAAACAGATGGTGCGGCTCACGGTAGACACGCTCGACCTTCGCGCAATCGTCGTCTACGACGTGTGCAAGGACGAAGTGGCCGTGGACGATATATTTGCGTACGCCCACGAGCGCAATGTCGAGGTGGTCGTTCCGATGAATGTGCTGAAGGAACGCAATATCGCTAAATCACTGGCGGACGGCAAGTCCAAAGGAGGACGCATCCATGAGAGGTAGCGACTCGGGTTACGCCCACGGTACCACGGGATCTCCGCAGACAAGGCTCGAGCAGACCGAGTATGCTGCTAGGTCGCAGAGAACGAGGCAATGCTCAAAGCCGAGGCCGATGCCGCCCCACTTGTCGATCAAACTCACATCTCGGAGATGGAGAAGCGGGGCGTCAAATTCAACCGTACTGACGTGGTTTTTACCGCACGCGACGCTACGGGCCAGGTGGTGTGGCTCGAGAAAGGTAACAAGGCTGCGGGACTTGTCCATTTGAAGACGCGGGGACATCTCAAGCAGCTATCCAAATACCTCGGCGTGAGTGAATCGGAAATCCCGAGGACACTGAGGAACATCATTCGGGACGGGCGCGTCGTTTCCGACCGGACCGTAAAACGCGGCGGCGGCGTCGGCTATGAGAGGAAGTACGAATACAGTGGCAAACGCATAATCCTAGCCGGCATAGGTACGAATGGGTACCTCGTCACTGCGTATCCGGACGACTAGACCTAAAGGAGAACACAATGAAGCAAGTAAAGCTGATGCTCGACTACCTGCAGGGACCCATTTGGACGAGCGATGTCGAGACCGGCAGGCCCAAAACCGGCATCCCCTCGGTGGACAACGATGAACAGCTAAGGAAGCTGAACAAGAAAATCTCGGAGTTGTATTCGTCCTATTACGAATTCGACTCCCACGGTCAAGCGTGCTGGTTCGACGAGAAGCAGGAGAAGGCAGACAAAGGCAAAATGCTCGGGCTCCTCGGTAAGCTCAACGCGCGCCTCGCCGAGCTCAACGACGGCTCGTTCGAAGTGAAGGACCTCGAGACGCCGAGGGTCGAGGCGCTCTAGGCGGGAGTATCCCGTTGGCGCAGGATTATTCCGCTCGCTGCAGGCAGCTTGGAGCTAACTTCGGAAACGCGTGCTTCTGAAAAGTCGTTTCCGCATGTGAGAGGTGTTGTCAGACAGTACTGGCAACCACTGCAGGCGCGGGATGGTACTGCTGAGGGCACCCTTTTTCATTATCGAGAGAAAAGAATTTGCAGAGTCTGAGATCTGTATCGGCAGTTATTGCACGCTTACCAGCCACAATCTCTTCAATTCGAGTTTTATGCCTATTTCTTCGACGCTTTGATCTTCTTCTTTCGCGCGGCGCATGCAACTAAGCCAGAAAGTGAACCAAGCATGATAGCGATATAGGTCGCTGTTCCCGAATTATCCGCAGTAGCTGGTGTTTCCTCAGCTTGAGACGTGACGGCAGCAGGCGTTGTGGCTGGTGCTTGCGGTGTCTCTGCCGCTTCAGGCGCGGACGGCGTTACAGGCGCAGCAGGTGTCTCTGGAGTCGCCGGCTCCTCTGGCGACACTGGTTCAGCAACCTTTACCCATTTTGCGTAAACAACATTGGCACTTTCATTTGTGCTGTCTACTTGGACCGTCGTATACGGACCGTCCTGACATGCGGGATCCAGATACCAGCCACCGAAGGTATAGCCTGCAGGAGCAGCGCGAAGTGAACTTATATCCGCCAGCGTGACACGATCGTTTTCATTGAGCTGAGTTGCCGTCTTCGATTGCTCTCCATCCGCTTGAATTCCGAACGTATCGAAATTGAAGTTGTACGTAAGCTGCGTCGTCTGTTGCGCATCTGCCCATTGCGCAGTTAATGTCATGCCATTGAAGGTGCCTGGATCAAGCGCCTTTGGCCTGCCCTCAGAGTCATATGCCGCTGGCTCCATAGGAACAGAAGCACCGGGATAGTAAATCTTTCCATCCCCATCAGACTTCCATCCGATAAAGTTCTTGCCGTTTGGCCCCTGTACATCTCCAATTCCCAAAGCGGTGGCTTCGGTATCCAGATAATACAGGTGGTTGTCTTGCGGCGCGGTGCCGACTCCCCCGTTCAGATCGTATTTCACGGGGTACGCATCAATGCTTCGCCACTGTGCAACAAGCGTCATATCACTGGAAACGCCACTGTCGAAACCGTACGGGCTTCCGTTATACGTCCACCCCAAAAAGATATATCCGTCGCGCGTGGGGTCGGCAGGCCTGGTTACTTGGTCTCCATATGCGATACCATCTGCCGGGTCAATCGCGCTCCCGCCATTAGAATCAAACGTCACTGTGTATGCTGGGCTTTCCCATTTAGCATACAGTGCGAGATTTTGTGCGGGCATTGTCTGAGCAGAAGCATCAAAAAGATCGCCATCTTCACAGTCGGGAGATGTATACCATCCCTTAAAGATGTACTGCCTTCCATTCGCGTCTGTCCTGGTGGTTTTGTTGGCTACATAGTTCGCTGGCATATGTTTGCTCATCGAATCGCCATACAGAACAGTCTGGGAATCAACCGAATCTCCGCCGTTTGTTATAAACGAAAGGTTATAGCTGTTACGCGTTAAGTAGACATCCAAATAGCCATCCCCATCGTCAGAATAGTTATAAAGATTGACATCTTTCGTATTATTTAAACCATACGTTCCTACAACCTGATTGAAGTAAAGCAAATAGGGATAATCAATATAATAATTTCCATCAGACCATTCAGGATGGATCGTAAACCCGGGAGACATCGATGGTGACATATAAATTGAGCCAAGCCAATCGACATTTGTTTGAGATGTTCCTCCGTCATAATATGTACGATTCTCATCATCATACTGACTACGTTGTGAAATATTTTTAGACCCTTTGGAACCGTCTGGAGCCTTTCCGTCCAAGGTCTCATACCAATACCGAGCCTTTTTTAGATGCGAGCCAAGCCACTGATAAGTTAAATTATCCAGATTATGGTCAACCATATACGAAAGATCATTTTTAGCTTCAATGCTTAGAGGATAGCCGGAATCGTCGTTCAGAAATCGATATGGCCCGCCGAACAGATGACCGTTGTACGATTCAACTTTGTCCCAAATTGGTTTCATGCTAGCCGTGTACTTAATCTTTGGGAAATGGTTTTCACCGGTTCCACCGTCCCACGAAAGGGTTATTTGCGTTCCATCTTCAGCAGGGAGACGATAAAAAATAACACTGAACGCGTTTGCATCATAGTAAACATCGTAGATGGTTGATCCATCAGCCTTGATGTCTACATTCTCGGTTTTATCTGTGTTCAGGGAATAGCCATCTCGAGAAAGACTGTAGGGGCTGTTGTACACCAAGTCCGGCTCATATTGAGCTGGCGTTCCAGGTGTTCCCTCGCGAACTTCTGTTGTGATCTTTCTATAACCCCACGTATCTGTTGCAACATCGCTTTGATACTCGGCCCAATAACGAACGGTATATCTAGCAGTATGAACAGATCGATACCCTGCATACAGAGTGAGGTTGCTAGCGACCTCTTCAGTATCGAAATCATATGGAATTGTGCAGTCACTATCGGTAAACCACCCGGTAAAGGTATATCCATCCTTTACTGGTGCGCCTGGATTTGTAATATGCGTATCTGGCGCATCAATCGCTACAAAGACATCTCTGAAAACCGACCCTCCATTACTTTCGAAGTGGACCCAATGTCCATATTTGATAATTGGGTACAAGGTGACATCACTGTTCACCGTCATTTCCCCAGATACTGCTTTAGGAAAGAGTGCGTCATCAGGAGTTGATGGCATTAAGGCCCAGCCTACTTGCGCAAGCGCCCATCCAACATGGCTTGTGGTAAGATTATTTGTCCGAATAAAGGGATAGTTATTCTGGATGTTGATCTTTGTGCCAGGACTGACATTTTGCGTGCTCACTACATACCCAGATTGATCAAGATATCGAACCGTGTAATGGCTCGCAACATAATGTGCGTACAGATCAACAGTTTTACCCTCTACTGCTCCACTCACTTCGCCAAATCCTGAAAAAGCAGTATCAGAACCCTTTTCGAACCAGCCAATAAAAGCATTTCCGCCTTTGCTCTGCGGAATCTCGGGCATTTTCAGCGTGTCGCCGTCTTTAACCTTCTGGACCGAAACAGGAGTTGTGGCATCCGTGCTGTCAAAGAAACGATAGGTCATTGTTGCAGGAAATGGCTTTGTACCGATAACGGTATAGATAGAGAATGAATCCGCATTGAATGTGGCACCTTCTGCTGATGCTGCCGCCACGTTGTCTTGTGAAAGCGCGCTGGCGTTACCGTTATCTTGAATGTGGACAACGTTATAATCGTCGCCATCAAGTGCCTGCGCGGGATGAATCGCGACGTGAACATTCTTACCATTAGCAGGTTCAACTTCTGCACCTTCTGCATTGATAAACGTAATGTCTACCGCAGCAGCATCGACTACATCGTCATCGGTTGCGTTTTTCGCAGCTGCCACCGCAGATGCGGCGTCAACATCCTTTACGGAAACCGTCGTTCCCGCTGGGAATGTGCCTGCATCCGCCGCAATGCTCACGGCGACGCCCGCGTCGGTGGTTTCTGCACATGTCAACGCAGGCATTTCAACATTTGTGGATGCAGATTGATCAGAGGCTTGATCCGCGGCTTGGTAAGCGACCGATGGAGAAGGCGATGCGGAAGGTTCACTTTCATTATTGTCTGCGGGAGGAAGCAGGGAAACTTCGTTATCCGCTTCTTCCGCCTGAGTTACAACATCAGGTGAAATATTTTCTTCTGCCATGGCTGTGGCGTCTGGCGAACTAGTTTTCTCTGCCTGGTGGCTTGCATCAACGTTTGATGCTGCTTGCGCATCCGCAGAAACCGAAGTCTCGTTTACGGAGGCCGCATTTACGGGAAGAGGAAGCATTCCCACGACGAGCGCCATTGTTGAGAGAAGCGCTATGAATTTACCTGCACGTTTCTTCATTTTTCCGTTCCCTTTCCCGCTTACTTAATAAGGAATCGCTATGGTTAATACTAGAGCACATGACTGCCGTTCAAATGTAGACAATACGGTAAAAGGTACAAAATTACACAGGTATCTTTTATAAGGCTAGGAATTAAGTCTGATAGCAGGAATTCCCTCGCATTGGAATTCCGAAGGCGAACTCGACCGATATGACTCACTCCCTTTATATCGCCTTCAGAGTATTTATGGAGCAAATCTTGCATTGACAAAAACAGTAAACGACAGTAAAAATAATTAAAAACAGTAAACGACAGTAAAAATTTCCGAAAACAGTAAAACAGTGAGTAGCATCATGAAAGCACGGAACCCTTACACATTAACCTTTGGTAAAGAACCTACCCAGCTTATTGCACGCATGGAGCAATCCCAACAGGTTATCGATTCCTTCCTCAGCCAGCCCAGTACGCAACAAGTTTATATGGTCACCGGCATACGTGGCTCAGGGAAAACAGTCTTCATGACCGACATTGCGCGTCAAATCGCTCGACAGAAAGATTGGATCAGCATAGAGCTTAATCCCGAAAGAGATTTGCTTGAAAGCCTGGCTGCCAAGCTCTCAAGCGAAAATGAGCTTGCTCATATTTTCCAAACAGCCAAGATCAATCTGTCATTATTCGGATTTGGACTCGAAGTTAAAGGCGCTGCTCCAATAGCAGAAATCGAAACCGCTCTCCAAAAAATGCTGCAAAGCCTTAAGAACAAGGGGAAGCGGCTGCTTATATGCATCGACGAAGTTACCAATACACCGCAGATGAGAGCTTTTGCTGCCGCATTCCAAATATTTTTGCGCCAGGAACTTCCCGTCTACTTACTTATGACGGGCTTATACGAAAATATCAACGCACTTCAGAATGCAAAAAGTCTGACCTTTCTTTATCGCGCGCCGAAGATTTATCTCGGTCCTCTAAATATCGGGACCATAGCTGAGGATTATCACTCAGTTCTTAAATTAAACGACGCCGATTCTCTTATGTTGGCAAAGATGACGAAGGGTTATTCTTTTGCATTCCAAGTACTGGGTTATTTTACCTGGGAACATCCTGACAACCCGCAAGAAAGCCAACAACTTGCGCGTCAATATCTCGACGAATATTCCTATGACAAGGTATGGTCTGAGCTTTCTCGAAAAGACCGCGAGGTGCTTTACCGTATCGCCCAAGTAAAATCCGGGCGCATAAAAGAGATCCGTGACGCTCTAGGTATGACCACAAATGAATTTAATCCGTATCGTCAACGTTTGATTCGTAAGGGGATCATTTCAGGAGAGGAACGAGGATACGTGCGCATACTTTTACCATTCTTCGACCAGTATGCCCTCGCCCATTACGATATTATTTAATTTTTATCTTGTGATCACGCAGGAATTCTGCCAGTTCACTGATATCTTTTTCATTGGTTACAACGTCTTGAATCCATTGGTATAGCAAGTTTTTTTCTGGATCTGCAGAATCATTGATATTAAGTGTATATCCCGCACTGTGAAGAATAGCAAAGGAAATAATGACAGTCGTTCTCTTGTTTCCATCAGGGAAAATGTGATCTTTAGCAAGATGCGAGGCGAATTCCGCAAGTTGGACAAATAGATCTTCATACCTCTGAGCGGGTGTTATACCAAAGTGGCTGCTAAAAGACGACGAAACAGCGGATATGACTCTGCCTAATATTTCGTCGTCTTGTCTTTCCGTTGTAATTGGGTTAAATCCCCGAGAAGACACAACCTGATCGTGAATTTCAACAATCGTGACGGCAAGGTCTTCTTCTAAACCGTCGAAGCAAAAAGGAGCAAGCCTATCTTTAGGGCTATTAGTCATCACGCGTCTTCTAGCAAATGCAGCGTATTAGGCCACTTTTCTCGAACGTTTTGAATACCAGCAGAGAGTGTCGATTCCATATTGAAATCAGAGGAAAAATCAATCGAATTGCGAATATCGTTTACCGTAATTTCTACATTTTTGCCAGGCACATACGAATTTTTCCAGGCACTACCATCGCGATGGGTAAGTTCAACCAAGTCAAAGGCAGTCAGTTGTCCGTACTTTTCAGCCGTTTTATCAATAATCTTAACCTGCTTAGATGGTACATCATTCATATCGTTACTGATAGGCGCAGGAGTTTTGATTTCCGACCGTCCAAAGCTTTTAAAGGCATGATAAACAAGAGGCTCTACGGGGCCGTAATCCCAAGCTTGGATTTGATCCGAAAAGAGTGGTTTTCCAGTGCTGCGTAGAGATTCAACTTGTGCGAAATACACTAATTTATTCAGGCTTAAATTAGTTAACCTTAAAGAATTCCCGTGGCGCACAATGAGACAATTTGCGACATCAATCGAACGCATGGCACCCTCCTTTCGTTGACATTCCGTACTGCTTTTTAGTCTTTTTAGTTTAGCTTCGAATTAGAATAAGAACAATGGTTGCAGGTGAACACTTGAAAAACATCTGGATTACGTACGACGATAAGGAACCACTATGGTTCATTGCTACAACACATGACCACCTATCAAATGTAGACAATACGATAAAGAGCGCGAAATTGCACAATTATCGTTTATTCTGCAATTGAGCTCATTTTCTGGACCGTATCCACCACTAAAATCGGAATCCTGCCACAGAAACTCGCGCTATTTAACATAGAAATATTGCGTAGGGCCACTATCACGTACCAGCAAATCATTACGCCCGCGATAGCGAACAGCAAGGATATACGCGACCCAGAGGTCCCCGATACAGCCGGCAATATGTGCACTCAAGATAAACGACCAAACAATCTTCCACGATGGGGACGCGCTCAAAACCAGCGCCACGGAAAAGACGACAGTGAAAACAACAAACGGTGCGAGCGTCGCGATTAAGGCAGGCTTGCGATACACGTAGGCATTCGGCAACCCGCAATATGCGATGGAATTACCCAGCCCAAAAGTCAGCCGCTGGCGCGTCAACAGCCAGTAGGCAGCCCCATGGGTAAGTTCATGCGCAAAAACATAGGCGGTATAGATGACAATCAGGCCGATCAATGGCCCGAGCCCAATAAGAAACGGATGGTCGAGCGAAAAGCAGTAAAACAGTAGGGGAAGAAAGATAACGATGAACACAACAATTCCTGCTATGTTGAGCTTTACAATCGTGCCTTTATCTTTAGCATCAATAATGAATGCCTCCCGATATCCTTCAGGCAGGTTATGTTCAAATGTCTTCGCACGCATTGATCTTTTGCTTTTACTTTTTTACATCGTCAAACGGCAGTTTCATCATATCAGGCAGATCGACAAATCCGAGCTTGCGATACAGCGGGCGACCATCTTCAGAAGTCTCCAGGTAGATCTTCGGGATGTTTCTACTTTTTGCCTGATCAATCAGCCAACTTACGATCGTTTTTCCCACACCACGACGACGAACCTGCGGGCGCGCATAGATGTTCATGATGTAGGCGCATTGACCGTTGGGATTGTCGGGCGACGGCATCTCCTGATACAGACACATTCCCCCGCACCCCACGATTTCACCATCAGCAACGGCGAAACATGCGATATGCGAGCCGTTAGGGATAGCTTCCTGATAATACCGACGATTTTCTTCTTCCAGCTCTTTAACGTCCTGATCAGCGGGAATAGTAAACACCTCATGCAGCACTTCCACGCGCCATTGCACGAGCAAATCAAGGTCGCGAATGTCCGCCTGTCGGATTTCTACGCCCATCACATCTTCCCCGCTTTCATCACAACAGGAAGGCGCGAATCATCCGGCTTGCCGTTTGCGTTGTGGGGGATCTGCTTCATCTCAACGAAATAATCCGGAATCATGAAGGACGTAAGATTTTCGGACAGTTCTTTGCGAATCTTGGACACCTTCAAATTCGAATCCTCGGGCACCACGTAGGCGATCATGTACGCAAGACCATCTTCGTCCTTATATGCCCTGACCACGGCTTGTTGCACATCGTCGCACTGATACAGGCGCGACTCCACTTCCGCGACCTCGACGCGCTTGCCATAGATCATAATCTGCGTATCTTTTCGATGCAGAAACGCAATATTCCCATCCGGAAGCACATACCCCAGATCACCGCTGCGATACATCAAACTGCCATCGGACTGGCGCTCAAACGCCTTGTTCTCTTCGGCGTGATCACCGATATAGCCTTTGGATACGCCATCTCCATAAATACAAATTTCGCCCGTTTGACCTTGGGGAACTTCATTTCCCTGCTGGTCCAAAATGCGAATCGAGGTTCCTTTGACCGGATGTCCCACAGGGTAGGTGCCATCATCCAAAACTTTACCCTTGTTGCAGCAATAATACGCAGCGCACACCGTGGTCTCGGACGGGCCATACGTGTTGTAAACCGTCGCCTTGTCCAGCAGATGATCCACATACACCCCGCGCAGCACATCACCCCCGCTGATAAGCAGCCGCAGCGATGACGGGATTTGAGGCAGGTGATTGATCTCAGCCAAAAGATACGGAAAGCCGCTCAGCATGGTCACATGGTGGCGATCCACAAAGTTCATGAGCGTGTGAATATCGGCTTTGTCTTCATCCGATGGAATCGCCAAAGCCGCCCCGTTCAGAAGGCTCGCGAACACTTCTTCTACGAAGATATCGAACGAGCACACGGAATACTGCAGCATGATATCCCCAGGTGCGGGGTGGAATTCATCGGCAAACGCCCGAACATAATGGCAGACGTTGTGGTTGGTCACGCACACGCCCTTGGGCCGTCCCGTCGTGCCCGACGTATACAGCACATATGCCGGACGATCAGGATCATCTACAGCGTCTCGCTTCCAGGAAGGTGTTTCGACACTACAAATTTCGCAGTCGGTGTTGCGCGTAGGAAAACCTTCCAACTTATTGGCAAACGCGCGCTCGGTCAGGACGAAATCCACATCGGATTCTTTCATCATGTCGTGAATGCGCCCCGTGGGGAACGTGGGCTCCGCGGGGATGTAGCGCCCGCCGCATTTCAGAATCGCCAGAAGCGACGCAATCATTTCTGCGCGATGGCGCATGACAACGCCCACACTATGAATCTCTTTTGGGAAACTGCAGGCAATCCTGTCGACCATGCTTGAGAGTTCTTCAAAGGTCAGCGTGCGATTGTCTTCGATAATCGCAGGTTCTTGCCCGTGTTCTTTGACTATTTCCTGAAAGAGTCCATAGATTGTGTCCATTATCACTTCTCCTTGTGGTGCTATCGGTCTAATATCCAGCGAATTCCCGCCGCCGTGCGTTCCACACCATCTCTATAATGATTGCCCGGATTCAGGTGAAACGTCGTATCGATTCCCTGTTGTTGATAAAATGCTTCAATCTCTTCGGTATTCGACTGAACACATTGTAAAAATTTATTCCGCGTTTTGCATTCCCGGTCGCCCAAAGAAAAGTACGCGCACACAGGATTCTTCACGGGCGTATGTGAAAAAACATAATCTTTGATCCCCGGAAACCAAAGCGATCCGGACATGCTGGCGATGCGAGAAAAGACATCCGTTTGATAGATCGCATATACGGCGAAAAGCCCGGCCAGCGAGTACCCCGTAAGACCACGCCAGGATGGCGTACCCGGCAGCTCTGCTTCGGCTTTCGGCATAATTTCGTCCAACAGCAGCGTTAAGTAGTCGTCCGCCCCGCCCGTGCACGGCGTATCGAGCTTTGAAATGGGCGGAATATCCCACGGTGCCATGTCGTGATCCCACTCCAAGCTACTGATTTCCACAAGCGAGAAATCCGGACATCCCATTTTCTGCAAATACCGATGCACCTTCTTCCCTTCATGGCCAAAGGTATTCAGGTAGATCACCGGCTTGTTGGGCTGGGCGCTGGGAAACACATCTATGTTCTTTTCGCCAACCGAAAACGAAGGCATTGCTGGCTCCACTTCTATTTCGCCGGACGACCGTTGCGCTTCACGACAATCGGCAGCTCAGCGAGCGCAGCTATCGTTTGCTGAGCCACGTCTGCCGCCGTCGTGCGCTCGATATCGTTTAAACCCGCCATATCAAACGCGCACTCGGCCGCCGCCGCATAATCACGCTTATATTCTTTATTAAGTTTATTCCAATCGATATCGGCAAGTTTGCCCGCAAAATCGGGAACATCGGGAAGCTTCCCCTGCTCGATAAGCACGGCGATCACCGGATAACCTGCATAGCCCTGCCAATAACTCGCGCTGTCGTTTGACTTATAGACGTCGCCATCCCATTTCACTTCGTAAGTCTTCGCGCCGTTGGAAGAGCCCACATGAGCTACGCCGGCTCCCATTTCGACGCGTCCGCCCGCAAGCGCACTCCACGCCTCATATGCCTTCTGAACTGGAGGAAGTTTCTCCATTCGTTTTCTCCTTTTCCTTGTTCCATTCCCATGATTCACACAAGCTGCGGAATGGTTCCAGCGCCGCATTCTTGCTGTCGGTGCGCCATACCAGCCCCATGTTCACAGACTTTATGCCCGATTCGATATCTACGAATGTAACATCGGTCAGATTTTGCTTGAAGCTGCGCGGCATGATCGCAATGCCATATCCCGCAGACGCAAGCATAAGCGTTGCTTCAGAAATATTGCCGATCCCTGTTTCATGAATATTTACCCCCACGGAGCGGAAGTGCATAACCAAATCACGGAAATACCGCGGCCCAACCGCTGAATTAGGAAGAAATAGCTCAGACTGAAACAGCTGGTCAGGTGTGATCGACGCCTTTTGAGCAAGCGGATTATCCTTCCGCATAGCAGCACAAAGCGCCTCTTTATACAGCGGGCGAACGGACAGCGCGCTTAGATCTTCTGCATCTGAAAGCTCGATAAACGCCGCATCGAGCGTGCCGTCTTCTACACATGAGGCAAGCACATTCCACGGTAGCTGCGAGATTTCCATTTCAACCTGGGGATAATCCTCCCGAAACTTGGCCAGAAGTCGCCCTAAATTCATCCACTCGGCAGGACCATGAAAGCCAATCCGCAGGCGACTTTGCCTCCGGAGATCAATTCGCCGCACTTCTGCGCCCAGGTCATCCAGCTGGGCAACGACTTTTTTAAACGTCTCAAAAACCTGCTTGCCCGCTGGAGTAAGACGCGTGCCCTTCTTATCGCGCAGAAGAAGCGTTGCACCCATTTCTGATTCAAGCGCATTCATCTGAGCTGTCATCGCGGGTCGCGTGATGAGCATCTTGCGCGCCGCTTCTGACATGCTTTGCGATTCAGCAACGCAGATGAAGCATTTCATCCTGAAAACATCCATGGCGGCCCTCTTCTCGCTCCAACGTTTACCCAGTTCAAATGGGGTTGTAAGAATCATTTTACGTTATGTTAAGTAATTTGAAAATTCCCAGATCATACGCGCCTTTTTACAATTCAGATAGAGGCATATACCCATGAAGGCAAAGGGGGAGCACATGACAAAGGGAATTTCACGCAGATCATTCCTGAACGGAGCCGCATTAGTAGGTGCAGCCGCGGCCCTGGGAAGCGCCGGGCTTACACTGAGCGGATGCTCGTCCAATTCCAACGCCGAAGCCGAAGAGCAGCATAATCCCGTATCCACCGAACAAGCCGACGTGGTAGTCGTGGGATCCGGCACGGCGGGAATCTGTGCCACCGTACGCGCAGCTCAGCTGGGCGCACACGTAATCCTTCTGGAAAAGAATGGCGCCACCGGCGGCTCATCGGCATTTGCCGAAGGTGTGGGCGCGGTCAATTCGTATATGCACGACGCGCAAAACGAACATTTCGATTGCGCCGAAGTGCTTTCCGCTACCGAAAGCTATCATCACTGGGCAGCCGATGCCAACATACTCGACCACTACATTCGTGAATCGGGCAACACCATTAATTGGTTGCACGATCAATGTGGTATCAACTTTTACGAAACATCAATTACCTCTCCCACGAGTTATCCAAGTTGGCATCTGGCTGCAGACGCGGATGGCAACCTCACGCGTATTGGCAAGGGCCTCATCGAACCAATGACTGACCTGGCGCAACGATTGGGCGCCGATATCCGTACACTCTGCCCTGCTACAGGACTTATGACCGACGGCGATCGCGTGACGGGTGTGTACTATCAAAATGACAACAGTTGGCAAAGGGAAGAACACGCCATCGAAGCACCGGTCGTTTTCCTGGCAACAGGTGGCTATGCATGTAATGACGACCTGTTCAATGAATTTACGCAGCTCGATCGCAGCCGCTTTTACAACTTCGGCGCATTCGGCGCAACGGGAGACGGCATTCAGTGGGGCCGCCAGCTCGGAGCCGAAACACATAACATCGGCACGGTCATGTATGCGTGCACCCATGTGCCCAATACCCAGATGTTCGAAGATCCCGTCAATTGGATTTTCTCGTGGCAGCCTAATCTGCGCGTCAATCAAGACGGAAAGCGTTTCATGAATGAGCAGATGGCAACGGACTTTTCGATCGTGTCAAATTCCATTATCGGGCAGCAGAAAGCCTATTCCGTCCTCGATCACGGCTACGTGCAATACATGCAGGATGTCGCGCTTCCCATGGGACTGGATTCCGTGGGATACCACACCGGTCAGCCATTGCCGGGTGCCCTGGATGCCCTCGAAAAAGCGGTTGCCGACGGCAAGGTCTTTAAAGGGGACACAATTGAAGAGCTTGCGCAGAATATGGGCGTCGATGTCGATTCCTTCGCAGATACGGTCCGCGAATACAACGGATACGCCGCGGCGGGCGCAGATCCAAAGTTCGGATGTCCCGCATCGGGGTTGCATGCGCTTTCAGATGGCCCCTTCTATGCCGCAGAGATTATGCCTGCAATCTTCACCACCGTTGGTGGCTTGAAAGTCGACGAAAATTGGCGCGTTATCCGCACCGACGGAACACCGATTGAAGGATTGTTTGCCCTGGGAAACGATGCGAGTTCGCAGGTAGGACACGACTACGACGTCGGCGTTATGAGTGGCTCGCAACAAGGATGGTGCGCTACGGGCGGACGCTTAAGCGTCGAATATGCGCTAAAGGAACTCGGCATCACAGCGTAAACGCACGGGCAAAAGCTCGTCAGGGTCACTTCAAAGCGCGAACGCACCTGCGCAAAAAAGCATCTGCGAAAAGCATCTGGGAACCCAAAACCCATGCGCCCCCAACAATTTTGATGTTTCACCTGATGTTTCCCCGCTTCATAAAGACGAACCAATCGGAAAAGGATAGCCACCATGAACGAAGACGATAAAACAAAGACAGCCAAAGAAAATCCAAACGCTTCTTCAGAGCATTCCCCCTCCCCTGCTCCAAAGCGGAAAACCAAGAAACGCTGGGCTGTTGTGGGAATCGTGGCTGCGGTGCTCATAGTTGCCGGCGTGGGATTTAATGCGTGGCACAATACGCCGGAATTCTGCGGTGCCATCTGCCACAACCCCATGGACGCATACGTACCCACGTACACCACGGGCACGGTAGACAAGTATGGAAACGATCTTACCGAGACAGAGTCACTTGGCATGATGTCGCGGCTGCATGAGGTAACGCTCAAAGACGATGGCACTTCGGCTGCGACCTGCATAGATTGTCACGTTCCATCGCTTGACGAGCAAATTACCGAAGGAATGCACTGGGCAACAGGAAACGTGCAGACGGCAGGCGAAAATAAGAAAGGTGACGCTCTGCTCGAAAACCGCTCGTTCGCCCAGCTCACCGAGGCACGCGGGTCAAATGCGGAAGCACTTTGCCTGAGGTCGGGATGCCATGTAAATCCTGACGGAACCGACATGCAGCGCTCCGATCTGATTGCTGCAACTGCGGGACTATCAGACACACGCAATCCGCACCTGGCACAGCATGGGCAACTTGACTGCGGCACGTGCCATAAAGGTCATTCGCAATCGGTTAACTATTGCAGTCAGTGCCACACCGATGCGCCTATTCCCGAAGGTTGGCTTTCATACTCTGAAGCGAGCCAGAAAGGGTTAGTGTAAGTCAAAATTTGTGCAAGCTTATGCAAGATCGCTCATCATACACTCGCTATGAGAGCACTTATTGAAAGTTTGGCCAGCGTTACGGCATACGAATATCATCGAGCAGTTGCTTATAGCCCTAGACGCCATAATCTAGATGCTATAGCCCCAGATATTCGCGCAGCGCTGGCCACTGCTTTGCCATCGTGCGCACACCATCAAGATATGATGCATAGAGCTTCCTGATATCGCGCTCGCCCGTGCTGGCAGTAATTTCCTTTTTTGGCCAGATAGCAAATGCTTCCCCGTTGTCGTGGTACCGCTCAACTCCTTCGCGCAACGCATTATTGCGCTCAAAACGGTTCCCCAGAAGTTCGGCAAACTGCGGATATTTTCTATACCGCGCCTTATCAAGCACCCACTCTGATGTCGTCTTCTGTCGAAAGCCGCGCGGTCGCGTCAGAATTATGACTTGCCGACCTTTATATTGCTCGTGATCATGCCGATACGGAATCACGTCGACAACGCCACCATCAAGCAGGCGCTTCCCGTCAACAATCACCGGGCGATTTACAAACGGCATCGACGCGCCACCAGCGATATACCGCATGCCACGATCTTGGTCGAACTCTTTGTCATAATCGTGATAGTCGGCACAACCTCGTTCGATATCAGTTGCAACGGAAATAAGTTTCGCAGGAGATTTAGTAAACCAACTTTGGTCGAACGGTTCGATTTTGTTCGGAAGTGTGTCGAAAAGATACCGCGAGCCCACATAATTGCCGGTCAGAAGCTTAGAGAGCACCGAAATAAACCGCCAGTCACCACGATATTGCAAGCAGAAATACGCCATACGACCCGTGGCGCCTGCTACATAGTTGTACCCGCAAACCGCACCTGCCGACGTGCCGATGGTAGATTCCGCCACCACACCGCGATCAAGCAGAAAATCCACTGCACCGCAGGTAAACATGCTGCGCATAGCGCCACCTTCGAGCACCAGCTGGAACGGCACCGTACCGTGGTCCATCCAAACTGGATGTTCAACATTTGAAGCTTGCGCCATGCTCATCAGTCTCCTCTTAAATGCATTCTTTTAGGTATCTATTGTACCTTCTGCTCAAAATGGCGCACTGAAATGGCATGGTTTGGTTGACGTCAGGCTGCGCAAACAGGCTAAAAGGGAGCTGAAATTATTTGGTATGAATTTATCTGGCATGAATCTATTCGGTGTGAATTCATATGGCAGGAATTCATCTGGTATGAATCTATCCGACAGCGATTTATTCGCTTGGGAAATCAGTCTGCGACGAAGCATCCTGATACGAAACGATTTCCTTAATCTGATCAGCTAAATCATCAAGCACTTGCGCACAGCATGTCTTACCAATCAGGAGGCGTTTAGGTAGCTTCCCCGATTCAACAACATCAGCCACGAATTTGGCCGCACGCACTGGATCGCCCTGCTGCATGTGATTGTTTTCCGCTAAGAAATGCGCTGCTGCATGTGCCGAACTGTCGTTGTATGCATCAAGATTTGCTGCGGGATGATGCATTGAGCTCGGATCACGAAAATCGGTGCGGAATGAACCCGGACATACTGCACTTACTTGAATGCCAAATTGCTGGAGTTCCGCCGCCAACGAGCACGACAGTCCGACAACCGCAAATTTTGCCGAATTGTATGCCGAACTTCCCGAAGCACTCATCAGGCCTCCTTGGCTTGAGATGTTCAAGATCATCCCTGAATGCTGAGCGCGCATAGTAGGCAGAACCGCCTTTGTGACATTAACCAGGCCAAAGTAGTCCGTATCGAATAAGTTGCGCAGCTCCTGATTAGTTGCTTCTTCAAACGCACCGCTCATGCCAAACCCCGCATTGTTCACCAGCACATCGATGCGCCCGAAATGTTCAAGCGCCGTTACAACTGCCGCCTTGATTTGGTCAACGTTGGTTACATCAAGAGCGACACCAAGCACGTTCGGTTGGTCGTAGAACGAATTGGCAGGATCAACATGCCGCGCACACGCAACAACATTTTCGCCGCGTGATGCCGCTTCTCGTGCAAATGCCCTGCCTAAACCGCGATTTGATCCGGTAATCATCCAAACTTTACTCATGAAGATTCCTTCCCTTGCATGATTCTTTCTATAATGTTTGTTATACACATTATGAAAGAACCACGCCAAAAGACGTGGCTTTAAAAAATCCTAATTATCAAGATCTTTCATGATCTGGGCTTGCTGCTTTTTTGCTTCTTTATATACAACGTAAAAGACAAGTATCACACAAGCAAACACTCCAAGAGCGAATAGCATTCCGACTGCTAAATTCCCAACCCAATACACCTGATCAAACCCCACCAAAGAGACTTCGGCAATATCACGAAAAGCCCATACCACCAAGGCAAATACGCCAGAAAAGACCAGGTCGAATTTAAGTAGATAATCTACGGGAAACTTTTCGCTATTAACAAAGCGAGGGTATCCCATAATCCCCTGTTTCGCTTGAGTCCACGTGGTATATGCGCAGCACACAATCACAATCACGCATAAGGCTATTGTTATCTGTGAAAAGAATTGATAAGGTGCCAGGTCCAAATTGTGAGCTTCAGCAACCTGGCTCAGCATCATGAGATAGATAGCTAAAAATATCACCAAGAACGTCATCGCAAAGAAAGCGCGCCGCGTGATGCGGTTTGTTTCGATTTCTTCGCGTTCATCAGCAATTTCCAGGTATTTCATCCATGAACGTATGGTATTCATTGCCTCTCCTGTTCATCCCAGAATAAATCGTTAAGAGTGACACCGAGCTCGCGGCAAATGTGGATGCAGAGATTAAGCGTGGGATTGTAGCCACCAGCTTCTATCAAGCCGATAGTCTGGCGCGTTACGCCCACCTTGTCAGCAAGTTCCGCTTGCGAAAGCCCCGCCGCAACACGAGCTGCCTTCATCTTTAGGTTCTTTGATCCTTTCATAACCCTTACTCTTTATATGTGAGTTGTATTTTGCATATTGCCATATTTATATTGCATTTATGAACAAATGTCAACTATATATTGCATTGTTAGCAGACAATTTTATCGTGCGTAGACTTAAATAATTTGCTGCCCATGGTGATAGGCACGCGAAAATGGAAAGGGCCACGTCAAAAGATGCGGTTTTCAACGCCAACTTCTGATTTAGCTCTGATTAAGTTCCCATTTAGGCAAATGCATCGAAGAATGCTGATTGGGTTATGAGGATCGCAGCAATCGAACCCGCGATGGAAAAGCATATTCCCAAAATGGGGAACACCTTCCGAATGTTCTTTTTCACTGCCTTCCATATGCCGACGATTCCTAATATGACCCCGCCTATCCCAAATGCGCAGGTCTGAGCAGCGCAGTAGATAAGAGTAAAGTAAAACATAACAAGTAGGGGCCACCCGATAAGAAGCCCCCATCCTGTTACATCGTCCATCTGAAGGCCTGGTCTCCAACCAAAATCGTAAATGCTATACCTCACATCTATGCATCCAAAAACCATCAGGATTGCAGCAATTCCGCAGCAGAAACTTGCGAGGCCTATCTCTTCCATCAACTTGGGAGGAGTTTGCTGGGGCTGAGACTGGTTTGCCTGTGCAGGGGGCTGAGCGGGCTGCGCCATGGGTTGGTTTGTCTGCATCGGAGGCTTAGGCGGCACTGGATAAGAAGATGCGCGAGAGGTGCGATTATGCATTCTGGGGCTCCTTTCGGAGTTACAAATCTTCGGTCGGAAATGCCGATGCCTATTTTACCCCCGCAGGTGCAAATAATAATGGTGATTCGCTACCGCAGCATGCTGCCTCCTCATTGCCTCTATATTTCAGAAATCTTCTCGCCCACTTTCAGATTATTTTCCGTTGACACACTGCTGACCTGCGAATGTCAGCGCTCGTTGACATCCATCGAATGCAAAAAGCTACCGCAAGTTGGTGTTTTCCTGGTCGCTTTGATTGCTATGATGTCAGCATGAAATCGACGTCCATTCATGTTGAACACCATTTAATGCAACGAGGTCGAAGAAAGAGGCCAACGATGGGATTTAGAGAGAACCTCCAGCACTTGCGCGCGACGCGCAATATGACGCAGGAGCAACTTGCCATGCTGCTGGGCGTAAGCCGCCAGTCGGTGAACAAATGGGAGGCCGAACGCTCCTACCCCGAAATGGACAAGCTGCTGAAGATATGCGATCTGTTCGACTGTACGCTTGACGAGCTTGTCAAAGGCGATTTGACCAAGCGGCCGCAAGAGGATGTGAAAATCCCTGAAAGCGAAGCGTCGCAGGATGTTATCGGCTACGACGCCGCAGCGCACACATACGCCAATAAAGTGTTCGCAGGAACGCTGGCATTCGTACTGATTGAAGCGCTCGCACTTTTTGCGGGCGGGCTGTTCCCTTCGTTTGGGATAGACGCGGGCTATGCGGCCTTGCTCGCGCTTGCTGGTCTTGTTGTGGGAGCGGCGATTCTTTTACCTGCGCTTTCCGATCGGCGTGCATTTTTTGAAGAGCATCCTTTCGTGGAAGATTTTTACGACGCGGGCCAAAAACGCCAGGCTCGCCACGAAAGAATAACCGGAATCATCATTGGCATCGTCTTTCTGGCTTTGGCGATTGTGTTGGTTGCGTTCTTCCAGACCGATCCATGGATCGCCGGCGCGCTTTTTGTGCTGGCTGCGGGTGTGGGATTTGCGATTGCTTTGCGCAGTGCGATTGATGGCGCCCGTTGCAACATTGTCACGTATAACCGCAAAGCTTTGGGCCACTTAGATGCCGTCCAGATCGAAGCGATGGATGACGAGCAGGTGCGCATCTACGCGCAGGGCATCAACGAGAAACGCCGCAAATGCTCAGTGATCATGCTTATTGCAACGGCGGTGGCGCTCGTGCTTCTGTTTATCCCCGCGCTTCACGGCACAGCGTGGTTCTGGCTTGCGTGGGTAGTCGGCGGCATAGGATGCGGCATCGTAAAGGCGCGGCACCCGCAGAGTAAATAGGTTTTCGGGCGGGAAATACCTGGCCGTAAAACGCTTTCCGTAAAAACTTTCGGGCGGCGAATACCTGGCCGTAAAACGCTTTCACCGCCACAGCACAAATCTAATCCGCACGAATCTCATCAAAACAAATCTAAAAATCCTAGTGAACGGAGGATCCAAATGGAGCCTTTAGTTATCGCGCGCAATTTACACAAGTCCTTTACCATCGGCAATGGCAAAGGAAAGGACAAGCAAATCCAGGTGCTCGACGGGGTTTCGCTTGATGTTCAGCCAGGCGAGATGGTGAGCATTGTGGGTCCTTCCGGATCAGGCAAGTCGACACTGCTCTACTGCCTTTCAGGGCTTGAGCCTGTCGATGCGGGCTCGGTGGAAATCGCAGGCAAGCGCATCGAAAATGCGCGGCCAAATGCTGCAGCGAAAATCCGCAGAGAGCATATCGGATTCATCTTTCAGTCCTACAACCTTGTGCCCTCGCTTCGAGCTGGTGAAAATGTTGCTCTACCTGCGCGCTTGGCAGGTCATCCCCTCACGCGCAAGCAGTTAAAGGATGTTCTCGGGAAGGTTGGCCTGGCTGATCGGGCCAAAGACAAAGTTTCGAACATGTCCGGAGGCGAACAACAGCGCATCGCAATCGCGCGCGCCCTTGCAAGCCATGCAGAAATCGTGTTTGCCGACGAGCCCACCGGCGCTCTGGATACAAAGAATGCCAACGAAGTACTTCGCTTGCTGCGTGCCGTGACCGACGAAGCGGGCCGGTCGGTGGTGATGGTCACACACAACCTGGAAGCAGCTTCGATTGCCGACCGCGTGGTGGTGCTTCGCGACAGGCAAATCGTAAGCGAGCTTTCGCATCCCACACCCGAACAAATACTTGAGAAAATGGAGGTATCACGATGATTAAGCTTATTTTCGCAGACCTCCGTTACAACGCTGCGACGTGGGCAGGCGCGTTTGTCGTGGCTGTGGCCTGCGGTTTTCTGGGCGGATGGGTTGCATCGTTTTTCGCCATGGGCCAAGGAAGCCTGAATTATACCGTGCTGGCGTTTACGATCGTCGCTGCCATCGCCGTGGTTGCTGCTATCGCGAACCTTACCGTTTCGGCACAGCGACGCTCTTACGCCCTCTGGCAGCTGGTGGGCGTGAGTCCTCGCCGCGTGAGCAATATCGTGTTGGCCCAGCTGGCGGTGGTGGGCGCGCTCGGAGCCCTATGCGGCACCGCCATCGAAGCAGCAACGATCACTCCTTTGTTTCCGCTGGTATTCGCTTCACCTGCCTATGCGTACATGCTTGACGTGCCCATTAATGTCGGGGTGTCGCTAATGCCGTGGGTGTGGGTGGCCGTAGCGATCACATTCGTGTTGGGCGGAATCCGCGGCGCCAAAGCTGCAGGAAAGACGCCCGCAATCGTTTACCTGCGTGGCGCGGAAGATCGCCACAAGAAGATGACCTGGGCGCGCATCGTGATGTTCGCTGCGTTGGCCATTGCATCGGTGACTATTGCCATGTCGCTGTACACCACCGACCCCACAAGCGACGGCGGATGGAGTGCATCACTATTTCTTCCCGTCACCATTGCCGCCGCGCTCGCTGCCGCTGCCCCCATCTTTCTTCCGGGCCTTCTGCACGCATGGAGTGCTTTGCTGCCAAATCGTCTGAACGCGTGGTATCTCGCGCGTCACAAGGCGCTCTACGACTTGGATGCCGGAGGCGCCACCGAACTTCCTGTGGTGGTGGGCGCGGGAATTGTCGCCGGCGTCTTCTCTTTGCTAGGAGTTTTGCAGGGATACATCAACGCGCACGATTTGGAGGGGATGAATGCGACTTTGGATTCTACGTCGGCCATTTTGCTATTGGGCGGGCCCGTGCTGCTTGCCGCCGTAGGTTCTGCGGCTAGCATGGTGATGGTGTTTCGCCAGCGCATCAACGATGTGTCGCTTTTGTCCGCGGTCGGCGCGAGCCCTGGCACGGTGGTGGCGTCCTCTGCTTGCGAAGCGGTTGTCCATGCGGTGAATTCCGCGATCGCAGCAACCCTCGTAGGGCTTGTGACCAGCGCCATCGTTTCAACCGCTGCGGGAATGTCGGTGTTTTCCGGACTTGCACTTGGCGAAGGCGGCATCGTGGTTGCCGTGGGGTTCGTGCTTATGTTGCTTGCCTCGGTTATTCCCACCGCGCTTACGTTTTTGGGGCACCATCCTATTCCCAGCAGGGAAACGTAATTGAGCAGCCGTGGCTGCGGACGATGTGGTATCGATGACTACGGCCCGCAGGGAACGCAGCATTTCGGAAACGCTGCATTTCGAGAACACGGCTCAAATCAAATATTTAAATCAAATATGCATGTATCGATTCGGTTGTCACGCTAGAAATATGCCAAGTGTCTAAAGTAATTAGGACATGTCTAGATTAATTCGGACATATCCTGATTCTGTCTTAATTCTGTCTTAATTCTGTCTTAATTCTGTCTTAATTCTGTCTTAATTCTATCTTAATTCTTATCCATCGCCTTGAGCGACTTAATAGCTTTGTTTGAAAGCCTAATCATCCAAACCAAGCTTTTCACCGACATCGTCTAATGAATACGTCTTTAAACGACCAGCACGAAAATCCTCAGCCTGCTTTCGCAAGCTATATTCGTATTCAAGACGATCAATGGAATCTGCAAGAGCTTCGGTCATATAGAAGGTCTCTGTACGACCTGTTGATTCGGCTAGCTTTTCATATCTTTCTGCTAGGTCTTTATTAAGTTTTAATGTGAAAGTAACGCTTGCCATAACACACCTCCAAATGTTTTCCATGTTATTCGTGCTATACAACTTGAGCTTAATAGTCAAATGGCTAGATTAATTCGGACATGTCTTAATTAAAATAGGACATGTCCTGATTTTCTCTTAATTCTGTCCAGATTCTTATTTATTGTCTTGAGCAATTTAATAGCTTTGTTCTAAAGCCTAATCATTCTCCTGAATAGGCGTACTCATCTCTATGAAAAAACGAAATCCATGATTCGTATTACCGTTTCTCTCATAATTCCACTTATAGTTCCACTCATCGTTTCTTACATGGTAAAGTTAGGGAAAGCTAACATTGTGTATTACAAGAAATTGAGGATTGCTGGGCGCTCGCGACCGACACATTTAGAGACCAGCATGAGAAGAGGAGCGGCCATGAAATTCTATTCGTATGGGGATCCCAACAAGCCGACGATTTTGATCATACCCGGAACATGCTGCACTCACAGCCTTTTTGACCATCTAATCCCCTATCTCACCGAAACCTTTTTCGTAGAAATTGCATCCTTCGATGGCTTCGACGAAACGGAGCATACGACCTATTCTTCTTCAATTGGTGAAGTCGAGCAGATCGAGCAGCATATCGCCAAAGAGCACGACGGGAACATCTGCTGCATTTACGGCTGTTCGCTCGGGGGATCACTTGGAGCGCTGCTGGTTTCGCGGCGGAAGGTGCATACGGATCACCTTATCATCGGCAGCTCAGACATGGATCAACTAACCGGTCCTGCCGCGTGGCTCGAATCGCAAATTTTCACCAGCATGGTGTTTCACATGCTGCAAAAGGGGCAGATACCAAGCTGGATGCTGCACAGGTTAGAACGAAAACTCGCCAGCGAGCCCGGTGCGCTTGAGCATATGAAAAAGCTTCTCGGCAGCATTGATCCCGTTCAGCTTCGAAGTGTTATCTCACGACAAAGCATCTACAATCAGTTTCACTCTGACCTGGTAACGCCCGTGCCTGACCACATCGATGTGCCAGGCACGACCATCCACGTATTTTATGCGCTTCGGATGGGCAAAAAGTACCGTACGCGCTATCTGCAGCATTTCGCCCATCCCGACATCCGCGAACAGGATATGGGTCACGAGATGTTCGTGTCCCTCCACCCGAAGGAATGGGCGGCCGAAGTTATCGATTGTTGCAAATCTTAAATTCCATCTGCGGCAAATCCTAAGCCCCAACTGCTGCAACCGTAATTGCTGCAAAGTCCCAGCTACTATAAAACCCAACTGCTACAGGTAGTACACGAAAGATCGCACTTTGTCGTCGATGCTCGCATCCAGCACCCCATCAAAGGTAAGGTGCATCACCGGACAAGGCGGCCGATGAATTCCTTCCGCTAATTGCAAGATGATGTCGGTATTTTCGTACATCGATGCCAGGGCTAAGACCCCATCAGCCTTCCCTGCTGCAAGTTGTGTCTTCGCAGCACGATAGCGGGCATTGGCCGCGTGTAAGTTTCCGACCAGGTCATCAGCCGTTTTGCGAAGCCCATCAAAATCATCAGCGAACGCCGAGGCAAGGCCCAGCGCCTGACGAACAGCATCCATGCGCTCGTGCATGCCGTGCAGCCGATCCGCATCATAGCTATCTGCCCACAGGAACAAGAAATATTCCGACACAGGCATACGGAGGATCTGAAAACCCTGCTGCTCCAGGTGATTGAGCACGTCAGAATTCAGGCAATCGTCCCAGACTACGGGCCATTCTCCTAAGGCAAACACACGCTTGCTGGTTGATTGAGTGAGGCTGTCTTGTTTTTCCTGTGCCGCTGCAGCTCCATGAGCCGCCGCATTTCCCACCTGCGAGGCTGCCTCGAGTACCACATCAAACGCGCATCCCGCATCTTCCAAGCGTTTGCGCAGTTCAGACCTCATATCGCGCGGTGCCGCAAATACAACATCTGCTGCCAGAAGCGCGTTAAACAAGGCATCGGGATCAGGCGCCCAATCGGGCAATTGCTCTGCTCGGGGTGCGACTAGTCGGAGCTGACGCTTTGTTGCGCGTGGCTTTATCGTGGGTGACTTTGTCGCAGGTGACTTCGCCACGTCTGTCATATCTTTCGCATCTGATTCATTCGCCGTCGCCGACAGGATGCTTTCAATTACGCGATCGTATTGCCCATCCGCTTCGGCACCCTCGTTTGAAAGAAGCAAAAGCTGTTCAGGCGTAGAATCCGTGGAAGCAGAAGATGAATGCGTATCGGAAGTCTCAGTTGACTCAGATTTCAGCGACCCATCAGACGTTTTCGTCGCACCGACTGCTTCAGTGTGCTGAGACGCCTCAATCGCCGCGCCCATCGTTGCTGAAAACGTCAGATATTCTTTCGTGATAGAAAACTTTTTGCCGCGCTCGATCACTTGAGGCGTCATTGGAATCACGGTGGTGTGAACGCCTTTATTGCGCAACACCGATGCCACCATGTCTGAAACCACACCAAACCCAGGCATCAGCACATTCGCCTTCGGGTCAAGCGGACGATCATTCTGGTCGATCGTTTTCACACTCATAGGCAAATTACGCTCGTCAGAAGCCTGATAATGATCGATGCTGTTCAAGAACGCTTCGATGCGCGTAATAATGCCTACCTTCGACGCATGTTCGTCCACCTCAATTTGAAGGTATGGCTTGTCGCCCATCTCCTCCGCCACCAGGTGCGATAACATCGTGTCAGGTCCGCATCCATGGTTGGTCAAGTACACCGCGAACAGCCGCGGATCGCGACGGATAATCTTCGCCGACGAAAGAATGTGCTGTCCGAACGGCCAATACATGTTCGGATAATCTTGCGAGATATCAAGACCGTGCGCGTGCAAATTCGAGATCGTGATCACTTTTTCGCCATGGTCGATCAGAATATCAGGAATGCCCGAATTGAGCACGGCATCGGAAATTCCGTAGTTGCGCGTGACCATTACCAACACGCGCTCACCGGGCTTCAACGATTTGAGCAGCCTGTCACCAGCCTCTTCGGTCTTGCGCGTAAATTCGGTTACCGCATAACTTCCCGCGAGCAAGGCGCGCGCGGTTTCATGAGGATCGCATCCGAGCTGCTCCCCCACGCCTAACATGGCAGTCGCCATTGCGGGCTGACCGAAATCCAGGTCGAACAAGGGCGAGAGCAATTTGATACCGCGGTCGGCCAGCTTCAGGCTACCAGCCACCAGTTTCGGCGCTGTGTGCATATACGGACATCCGTAGTTATGGGCCACATGGGTTTTCGTGTGTTTGATAGTGTGAATGCGCGGCATGAAGATGTAATCCACACCCTGATCAGCCAGCTGCTGCATGTGCCCGTAAATCAGCTTGACGGGAAAGCATGTTTCGCCTTGCGCCGTTCGCTGTGCCTGGCGAACCGTCTCTTCGTCACTCATATCCGACAGCCGCACGTTAAATCCCAGCTGAGAGAAAAACGTGTACGCCATCGGGAAAAACTTGTAGATCATCAGGCATCGCGGCACACCGACCGTTTTCTTCTTGGGGTCAATGGCGCCCGTATAGCCATCGAGCATCAGATCTTCACCGTCATGGAAGAACTTCCGGTTGCGCTCTATTTCCGCATCAGATTTTGTGTGCGCGGAAGTGGGAGCGCCCGAAAGATCAAAACCGCGGAAGATTGTGCGCGCCGGCACCGACTCCCACGCCAAAAGCGCAGCTCCTACGGCACCCGACACCGCAAACCAGGGAGACACCGTCACGCGGTCGCCATACGCCTGTTTGAATGCGGCGACGATTCCCTCGTTGTAGTTCACGCCGCCCTGTAACACGATACGTGTGCCAACATGCTTGCTGGCAACCACCCGGTGAAGATAATTGCGCACGATGGACTGACACAAACCCGCCGCTATGTCGCGTTTGTCCGCACCGGCCGCCAAGGCTGCGTTGATTGCTGTTTCCACAAAAACGGTGCACCGCTCTCCCAGGTCAACAGGCGACTTTGACGAAAGTGCAAGCTGCCCGTATTCCGAAAGCGGAATGCCCAGACGTGCCGCCTGCTCTTCGATGAACGAGCCCGTGCCGGCAGCACAGATCTTGTTCATCTGGAAATCGACGACATTTCCGTTGTGCAAGCTGATGAACTTGGAATCCTGGCCTCCAATTTCGAAAACCGTATCCACGTTAGGGTCAGCCGCTGCGGCCGCCCGCGCCTGCGCGGTGATTTCGTCGCGCACCAGGTCGGCGCCCACATACTTGCCGATCATCGTGCGTCCCGATCCTGTGGTTGCCACCGCCATAACCTGCAGGCGATCGCCCATACGCTTCCCTAGCGATGCAAGTCCATCGGCAACAGATTTGCACGGATTGCCACGGGTGCGCAAGTACTGCGCGTCAAGGATGTCGCCGTCCTGGTCGAGCGCCACAACATTGGTGCTTGTTGAGCCCACATCTATGCCAAGGGTGCAGGGTATCATGCCTTGCTTGTTCGTTTTGAGGGGTTCAGATTTGATGCGGTATCCAATACCAGGACGGTACGACGTATGGGGCAGCGCGTCCAAGCGCTCGAGAGGTTCAACCTGCGGGTGCAACAGAGCTTCTTTCAGCGCGGAAAGGGATACGGGCGAGGCTGGAGAGACAGCCGAAGCGAACGAAATTCCCTCAGGGGAAACTTTTTTAGGCGAAGTGAACGAAGCCTTTTCGGCCGCATACAACGCGGCGCCCGTTGCTTGAAAATACAAGTTTTCCTGCCCACATAACAGTTCGTTCGGCTTAAGCTCGAATACCTCGCGAACTGCACGAACGACGCCCTTGTTAAGCAGAATTCCACCGGATAATGCCACCGGCTTTTCCACGGGCAGCCCGCGCACGATGAGGGCCTTAAAGCTGCGCACCATCGCGTAGCACAGCCCCAACAAAATATCGGGAGTAGGAACTCCTTCCTGTTGGCGATGGATAATATCGGTCTTTGCAAACACGGCACATCGACCGGACAGGCGCGGAATGCTTTTTGCCTTTTCTACCACAGACGAGTACTGCTCGATATGCATATCCAAGCGCTGCATCTGGTCTTCGAAAAACGCGCCCGTGCCAGCGGCACAGCCGTCGTTCATCGAAAAACGCGGAGCGCCTTTCGAGCCCACATCCGCAATAAAAATGCCCTGCTGACCACCTATTTCAATGATGGAGCGCACCTGCGGCGCAAGAAGCGAAGCGCCGAGCGTAATGGCGGGTACTTCTTCGAGGTTCAAGCCCTTTTCGCCGAGGACATGGTGCTCCTGACCAGTAGACGCCCAGCCTGCGCATTCTTCGGCGGGCAGCTGTTGCAGCATCTGTTCAAGCATGTCAGCCAAACATCGCGCGGGGTTACCTTTATGCTCTTTCATGGCGCGATACATCAGTAGTTGGTTGACCCGATCCGCCTGGCTGCAGGGGACTGCCACTACCTTTACCGACGAGGCGCCAATATCTAGTCCTACGGTGTACATGCCTTGTCACCCTAAAGATTGTCATTCGATGAAGGTTCGTCCTGATCAGGCAGCACACCGCCACGAGCGCGATACTCGTCGTATTCAGCTAAAAATGCATCTTTGTCCAGATGGCGCAGCTTCACCACGTCCGCAAACGTGACGAGTTCGGTGATAGGATTTTCTACCGAGAATGGGAAGCCCTTATCAACCAGAAATTCGCCGAACATCGGGTCTTCGAGCACCACATCCCGCATGCATTTGGTCATATCAATCTGTGCCATAGTTACACCTTTCATCGAGCCCGAACGCCATGACGCGACGAGCGGTTTTGTTTGGACTATCTTCTAACGTGCAGCAACACGTAATGGGTTGTCTGTTGGTTTGCCTGCGGAAGTTTTGCCGGCTGGCTTATCTGTCGAAGTTTTACCTGACGGTGTGGTTGCCGGCGTGTTTTTCGCATCCGCCTTCGCGGGACCCATCAAATCTGCGAGCTGCAAGACCTGGGCATCAAGCATCCGCGCGTCATCTTCTCCATGAGTGGACACCAAAAGCGTGCGACCGTTGGCGTGCCGCAAAACAAAATCGATAACGACACGACGCGTTTGCTGGTCAAGCCCGGTAAATGGCTCATCCAGCACCACCATTTTGCTGGGGAATGCCATCGCACGCGCAAGAGAAACACGACGTCGCTGCCCACCCGACAAATTTGAAACGGGCTTACTCAGAGCGTCTTCGGGAAGGATCTCACTCAAAAACCGATGGAGCGCCCGACGCTTCGTCCGCCTGGGCATCACCAGCGCCAAATTCTCCACCGCGGTAAGCGCGCGACAGAGGCGATCTTCCTGAAACATTACCGACGCATCACCCGGTGCTAAGCCCTCAATGGTGCCGCTGTCAGCTCGCTCAAGCCCAAGCAAGATGCGAAGCAGGGTGGTCTTACCCGCACCGGACGGTCCCATCAGGCAATACCTTTTCCCATCCTCGAGCACCAGGTTCAAGTCACGCAGCACATGCAGTTGCCGATACGATTTATTGATATGTGCAAGTTCTACCGTCATCGCCTACACCCCTCGTTCGACATATTCAGGAGCTGCAAACGCTGACGGCGACGGCACGGGAACTTCCGCAGGCTTTTCGTCCGACGACGTATGACGCGATTCGGAATCTTTCGAGCCCAAATTCCCGCCCCACGGACGACCAAGCTTTTTCAGTATCCACAGGAAAAATTTCTCAAACGCCCAGCTCATAATCATGACCACAACCGTCCATGCAAACAGGTCGGGTGTGTTCAGGTAGGTGCGCGCCTGCGCCATTTCTCTTCCGATAGAGGGTCGCGGCGTGGCCAAAACTTCTGCCATAATGCCGCTTTTCCAGCTCATGCCTAGCGCAAGCTTGCTCGCGCTCGCCAAAAACGGCATGAATGCCGGGCGATAGATATACGCAAAAGTGCGCCAGGGCGAGAGCTTATACACCCGCGCCATCTCCAGCATCTGCGGATCCACGTTTTCAAAGCCGGTAAGCATATTCATATAGATGAGCGGCAGCACGATAAGAAACGAGAGATAGATCGTGAGCAGCTGATTGCCCACCCAGATCAGCAGCATGATAATGATGCTGACCACGGGGATGGTGCGAAGCAGCGAAATGATAGGATCCAAGAAATCACGCACGGTTTGAACACGATACGCCGCGAGCGCCAGAACAATTCCCACCACAAAGGACAGCAAAAAGCCGGCGGCGATGCGCAAGAATGACGCGCCGCAGATCATCCAAAAGTCAGGCTGCGCCGCGCGATCAACCAGCGCTTGCGCGACGCGAACGGGTCCCGCCAGCACAAGCTGATTGTTCATGAGCGTGTCCAAGAGCTGCCAAACAGCAAACCAGAAAACGATGATAGCGGCTTTCTTTATGGAATGCCGACGCGCTGCCCGCGCATCAGATTCGGCCGACGCTGCATGCGATGCTTTTTCCTGTGCAAGCAGCTGTTGGCCTTTTTTCTCGTCCATCAGCCCCTGTGAGCATGCAACGCGAATCACCTGTTCAGAAGGCACACCCAATGAAGTAAGCATGGTCATGATGGTATCGATCTTCACGCCATTGCCCACGGCGGTCTTCATCATCGGGCCCATCTGCTCGTCAGCTAGACCGTTTTTGTGGATCATCTGCGCCATCATGGCCAAGCGTTCTTCAGGAAGACCTGTCGCCTGCGATATTTCATCAAGCGGAACACGCCGTGATGTCGCCGCGGCCTGGTTGCCTACCGCGGTCTGGCTGCCTACCGCGGTCTGGCTGCTCACAGAATTGCTATTTCGTGTGCGGAATTTCTCGAACATGGGCGGTGTCACCGACTAGTTGGCCTGTGCCTGAGCTTCGCCGATTGAATCATCGTCGATGTAGCCTACGGGCGGCATGTAGTAGAAGCCGTCATCGGGGATCGCTCCGCCAACAGAATCAGGATCGGCGTTATAAAGTTCGCTGATGAATCCGGAAAGTGCTGAGCGCATTTCCACACCGGTAAGGCACGTCATCGCGATCTGCGGCATTGCATCGGCCGCGACGGCGTTGTTCAAAAATGTGCCCAACCGCTCCTGCAAGTCGGCCGCTTCGTCCATGTGCCCGAGGGTCCACTCCACCGATTGACCTGCCATCTGCAGATATTCGATGACCGCCTGTTCATGCTGCTCTAAGAAGTCCTGGTTCACCAATGTGATCGTGGTAACCGCCTGGCTGCCCGTATCGGAAAACGCCTGGTTCCATTCTTTCGTGATGCTGATCGGCACATAGAGTGGATCCACCATCAGCTTCGACAAAGAGACAAACGGCTGCGGCAGAATGGCCACGCAGTTTTCTTCCTGCTGCATCAGATTCAGCACCTCGAACGGCGTCGACTTGAACTCCAGCGAAAACGTATCAGTGAGCCCCATTTTGCGAAGCAAGGCCTCGATGGTGTATTCGGGCGTCCCGCCTTCGCCATAGCTATACACGCGCCGACCTTCAAGATCGGAAAGTTGAGAAATTGAGGGGTCGGTGGTCATGACGTACAGAACACCCAGGTTGTTTACGCTGATAACCTTGTAATGATTTTGCAGGTCGTGGTTGTTGTAGAGAATCGGGCCAATGTTGCTGGGCAGCGTGGCGATGTCGTAATCGCCCTGGTTAAACGAGGCAGAAAGGCTTACGTAGTCAACGCCGTTGAGCGTGAATTGGAAATCATTGGTGGTTCTTCCGTTTTGTGCTGCAAGCATAAATTGCGAAAGTCCCATGGAAGGCGGCCCCATGATCAGGCCAACACGCGTGGTCACGGCATCGGGGCTGCCCATAAGGTCGCGCTCTTCGGGCTGCGATTGCTGCTCGTTCGATGTTTGTGTGGAACTACCTGCGTCTCCGGAATTTGAGCAGCCTGTAAGTCCTAAACCAAGCGACAAGGCCAACGCGCCGCTCCATGTCAAAAATGTTCTTCGGGAAATATTTTCCTGCATGGTTCACCCCTTTTTTGTGAGATTAAATGCAAGAGCTCAAGCGAGCGTTTCAGAGTTGAGAGTTTCAGAATTTAATGGAAATTGGGTTGTGTAGTGGAAGTCGGATTGTGCGGCGCCCAATGCGGAAACATCAGGCGCCTCAATCTTTTAATCTTTCGGTCGGAATTTGCCGATCGAAGTTTCCGGTCAAAGTTTCCCGATCGGAATTTGCTGGTTGGAATTTGCCAATCGGAATTCGTTCCGTCAGATTCGGCCGCTTACTTGGTCTTATTGCTGCCAGACACCTTTGCCGCTGCTTCCGCCGCATGTTTAAGGTGCCTGCGTACTGCGACAATCGCAACTGCAGCCGCAGCAGCGACCACAACCGCAACTACCGCAATGGCCGCCGGGTTACCGGATTCGAGCGCCTCGACAAAGTCTGAATCAGAAGATCCGGAGTCTTGCGAACCTCTGCCCTGTGCAGCAGAATTGCTTCCGTTGGCATTTTCACCATTTGAAGAAAGGCCATTATCCAATGCAGCAAGTGCATCTGCGGCCGCATCATCAGCAACTTCGTCGGCGTCAGCGGCTCTTCCGTCAGAACCCTGCGCGTTGATAATATCCAGGGCAGCTTGAGGCAGCGTGCCACCAGTCTGCGTTGGAGCGCCGTTGAACACAACTTCGAACGTAACTGTCCAATATCTATCAGGATCGCCACCAATAATCATGCTTGCGAGCGATCCCAGGCGAATATGCGCGTTAGCCGATTGTGTAATGGTGCTGGCATCGCGTAGAATTCCCAGGTCAACCGTTATGCTGGTGAGCCCGCCTTCGCTATCGCGCGATTCGTTGACGATGTTTAATCCCGAAATCGAAAGCACATGCATGACGCGCGACTGAATGTTGATCGGCACCGTTACATACGCATGGCCGTCAGACTCTACGACGAGCGTGGCATTTCCGGAAACAGACGAACTCGGAGGGAACGCTGCGTTGGTGAAGTGAGGCGAAAGTGGCAAGCCCGCTTCTTCTCTGTTCACCCAAATATTGGCAGATACGGTGTAGGTGCCCGCCGCGAGGTGACCGTTATCCGTTCGAATGACGTCCCCCGCTTGGCTGTTGTCGATGCCTGAAGCATTGTTGGAATTGCCACCGTTGCCTCCAGCATTTCCACCATTGTTATTTGGAATAACGACTGTTCCGCCGCCGTTATTACCATTGTTGTTTCCGCCATTGTTGTGATTACCCGAGTTGTTGCCGGAATTTCCATTATTGTTTCCGCCGTTGTTGTCAGTATTGCTGTCCTGTGCAAACGCGGGGAGCGCGGTGCTATCAGAGGTACGGGTGAGGCTGTCATAGTCAACCGTAAGTTGCAGTGCGATATCTCCTGTTGGCGCAAGCTCAAGATCAAGTGGCACCGCGTAGAGCACGCTGCCCTTAAAGTTAAACGTTGCAGTTCCTGTCGCATCGCCTGCAGGAAGAACGGCTGACATCATATGAATACGATCGGTGCGATTCCCGTAGCTTCCGCTATATGTACCTCCACCTGCGGTTGGCGTGACGCGTTCAACATGTACATTAGTAAGTTGATCACACGTGCCAAGAGACTGCGTGGTAAAGATAGGATTGCGAACAGGGAGTATCAAAGTGCGCGTGCCATCAGTACCCACGACAAGCGTCGCGTTCATTGACAGGGGCGTAGAAGGAACCGTGTCATGCACCTCGACGTTGGAGTTCTCATCGATAGTAGGGCCGAATGGATTATCGGGGCTGTTGGCATAAACAGTAAGTCCAGAGATCACCGGGTTGTACTGCCCCGGCATTGCGAGGTTTGCCGTTACCGTATAGGTACCCGGAGTAGGCCCTTGATCCTGGTCATGCGTTTTTGCCGCGTTGACCCTAAGGGTGCCAGCTGCATACGTAAAGGTGTAGTTGTTGGCCGATCCCCCAGTTGGCGTAAGTCTATAGGTGCCCTGCGTAAGCGATGCGGGGGCGGTAAGCGTAGGCGCGGTATAACCAGCAGCGCTCTGTGCAGTTTCTCCACCGACAAAGCCCGTAACATTTACGGAAAGCGTTGGGGTTTGGCCTTCGGTTATGGTCTCACCTGCATAGGTTGCGGTAAGTGGCGCCTTTGCAATGGTCCACGTAATGGTCTTTGGATCTGTGGTGCCATCCGACCATTGGTAGCCATCATTTAGCGTAGCAGTTGCAGTATAGGTACCTGCATTGGTGGCAGAAGTAGTTCCCAAAAGCGTGTAGCCTTGACCGTCTGCCACACCCGTTTGCTCAGATCCCGTATAGGTAAGGGTTTGACCTTCGGGAGCATGCGCAACAATAGTATTCACTGTGACATTACCGGGAGCATAATTGAATGTATAGTTTCTCGCAGAACCACCTGTTGGGGTGACTTCGTATGTCCCACCAGGCTCAACATTATCCGGCAGAGATGCTGTTGGTGCTACATAATCGGCAGCAGTTTCTGCTGTTTCGTCGTTTACAAATCCTTCGACATCGATATTAAACTGGTTATCGCTGCTTTCTGGATCGTACACATCGATAGTGGTGTCTTGAAGCGTGGCTGTCAGCTGAGCGGGAGTGACACTCCATTCGAATGAACGAGGATTGGTTGTGCCATCGGTCCAGGCATATACTGGACCTGCATCATTAGTTTGCAAATCTACTGCCACTTCATATGTGCCAACATCAGTTGCCGCTCGAGTACCATCGCCTAGCTGCCCGAATCCTGTCTCCCAAAAAGACTGATCTGCAATCGTGCCCCAAAATTCTTGTTCAGTTCCTGTATAAATAAGCGAATATGACTCACCATTTGCCGGCTGGAGCATTGCCTCGTCTTCAGGAGACATACCAGCTACAAAAACACCAGAACCTTCAACTTGGTAATTGTTGCCGATATTCTGTTGAAGGATATCTATATCATAAGGATATCTTTGCCAATTAGGAGTATCAGTTGCATCCTGCCAATCTGAAGCTTGCGTAGGCCAATTTGAATCTAATGAGATTTGAATGCTATTCCGATCAAAGCCTTCTAACGTTTCTTCGGTATCCCCATTTACAAACCCGGTAAAGGTCACTTCATTTCTAATGTCATCAACTGTGGGAATTGGACCAGAATAGTCATATGGAACA
>CAIFEG010000002.1:0-21719 GCA_903789415.1 uncultured Eggerthellaceae bacterium
TGAGCGTTACAAAGTAGTTTCCGCTGGTGTCCATTTCTACATGCGCGTACGGCTGATTTGTGCCAGAGACCATTGATTCGCCGAGCGCTTTATTGTCGATGCCACCCGAATCCTCGATCACGCCTGTATCAGGGTTTTCATAGCTTGGTGTTGCGGTGGCCGTCTGCACGGTAGACACTGCAGCATATGCCGTGTGTGAAACCAAAAGCGACACCACGGTACAAATAGCAATAATAGCTGTAACGGCTATCGCCGTTTTGATTCTAAAGCGAGCCGCTTGCATTTAACTCTCCTTGTCCAATTTGTGGTTGCTCAAAAAGATCACGGTGCTTGAGTGCATATATAGCAGCCACGGCTGCGACAGCTACAAGTACCACAGCCGTTATGAGCAGCGGCATGTTCACGCCGCTCGCCGCAGATGCGGAGTCAGCAGGATCGTCATCGGCGGCAGAAGATCCTTGGCCGTTGCCCGAAGCAGAATTGTTGGCCATTTTTGCTGCATTCTGTCCAGCAGCACCATTTGCTGCAGCGGGCGATCCTTGGACAGCTTGGCTGAGAAGACTTCCTGATCCTCCGGCACCACCGGTACCATTAGCGCCAGAAGTTCCCAGAGGGTTATCGGTGCCCGGAGTGCCGCCACCTGGCACCTGTCCGCTATCACCACCCATATCGTTTGATGCGTTCACTTCAAGATGCATGTCGGCAGACACCCAGCCCACGCCGAGTTGCGCCATAGGAATGATGTAGAACTCTATGGGGATGACCACCGTTCCTGTTTGCGCAGGTACGGTTATCGCAAAGGTACGATCAAGCCCCGAGCTTGACAAAACACGCGGGCTTGAACCGTTGTAGCGCAGGTCCCCTATGTAGTCGGAACGATTAGTGGTAAAGCGTACCTCCATCGTGCCGTCACCATTCCAAAGAACATAAGCGGTATTCCCGATGTAGGTATTGGACATAGAAGTCTCATTGCTACCGCTTTTATACATATGCAGGCTCACGGCATACAGATGTCCGGCCTGCATGGTGCCGGGGGCCACGGTAGTCCGTTGCGTTGTAGTGGCCTGACTGCCACTATTACGTGCAGTTTGCCCACTGTTTCTATTTGTATTTACACCCGCGTTTGAATTCGTATTCGAATTCGTATTCGTGTTTGAGTTCGAGTTCGAGTTAGAATTTGAATTCGTGTTGTTGTCGACGTTTGTTGTCGTACCCTGGTTATCAATCTTTTGAGCTTGGTCACTTACCTTCTTAAGGCTGTTCCAGTCAATATGAACTGCTGCAGCCTGAGAGACATCGCCCATAGCATCGGCCTTGATGGCGACTGCTACATAACCCGTGCTTTTACCTGTTGCATCAACGGGAACACTTGTTACCTTTTTCTCCGCTGCCGGATCGAAGGTTGCAGCGTCTTTAAGAGAATCCGAGTTATACGTCAGCGCATTATCACCTACGATATATTTGGTGTAATAGCCCAGATAAGTGCAGTGCCCATTGATATCCATGACATGCACGACGCCTGACATATCGAGTGCAAGTGAATACTGCTTATTCGAAACGGTAAGGGTAGCAGGGGACATAAGGGCAGCCCTTCCCATGGAACCCTGAGAGAGATTGCTCGCCTGCTGAAGAGTGACTGCAACCGTGTAGGTGCCATCAGGTAGGTTCTGGTGGTCGAGCACGTCGCTCGAGTCAGAGGTGTCCGAAGTATTACCCTTCTGAGAATCTGATGACTGGTTTGTCTTTGTACCAGATGTAGCTGACGAAGAGGATGTGTCGCTTGTAGCTTGCGTACCCGAGGAGCTGTTTGAAGACTCCTCTGCGTAGGCAAATGGCGCACCCATGAGAGAAAGCATGAGCAACGCAGAAGCACCTAGTGCAAGAATCTTTTTCTTTATCGTGCCTTCCATTAATTTCCCTTCTTCATCGCGTACGATTCAATCGCTCTCTCGCACGTTGACAGAAAACACCCCGCCAATTTTCCAGCGGGGTGTTCTAATCTCGCGATTTATCTATCTATCGTTTATTGGAATGGAGTGCAGAGTTAAGTGCATCCTGTTCCTTGTGACGGTTGTAAGCCATGCCTGCAACCACAGCTGCGATGCTGCCGAGGATAACTATCGTTGCGCCTGTAGCAAGCAGACCATCGCTCGTTTGTGGAGTTTGACCTGAAGAGGCGGTTTCAGATGTGCCTGAAGCATTTTCGCTGGCAGTCGTAGTTGTAGGATCAGAGGATTGTCCGTTAGAGTCAGAATTGGCATTCTGAGGGGTGGTACCAGCATTGTTCTGGTCGGTACCAGTGTTGTTCTGATCAGAACCTTGGTTGTTCTGGTTGGTGTTAGCGTTGTTCTGGTCAGTGCCACCATTGTTCTGATCGGTGCCAGAGTTGTTGTTGTCGGTGTTGTCAGTGTTGTGCTTATCGGTATCAGTATTATGCTGGTCAGAATCATGGGAGTCGTTCTTTATCTCACCAAGATCGGTTGCGTTGGCGAAGGTAAGATGCAGGTCGGCAGATGTCCACCCGTCATTGTACTGTGCCATAGGAACCACGTGCATATCGACAGGAATTGCTCCGCTAATCGCGCTTGAAGGAACGGTAATGGTGAATGTTCCGGTAGTTGAGTCGGTACCGCTCTTTACTACATCAACTGTGGTCCCGTTGTACCTTACTTGGTCAACTTGATCAGGACTGTTGGTGGTGAGGGTCACCTGGTAGCTTCCGTCACTTTGAGGTGCAACTCGTGCAGTGTCGGAGAAATAGCTTGCAGCACTTGACGTAGTAGTTGTACCCGTGCGATCGAAGGTTGCGGGAACTGAATACGCATGGCCGACTACAAGGTTCGCTGCGCTGTTATCGTCTGGGTTGTCTGGGGTAACCGGAGTATCTGGCTTGTCAGGTACTACACCTTGATCGGTAAAGTTGTTAAAGTCGAGATGCAGGTCAACTGGCGTCCAAGCGTCATTAACATACATATTAAAGGCAACTGCTCCGTTAATCACGCTTGATGGAACGGTAATGGTGAACGTTCCGGTAGCCGAGTCCGTGCTGCTCTTTACCACATTAGCTGTGGTGTTGTTGTATCTCACTTGGCTTACTTGGTCAGGGCTGTTGGTGGTGAGAGTCACCTGGTAGGTTCCATCACTTTGAGGAACAACACGTGCAGTGTTGGAGAAATAGTTTGTCGCAGTTTCCAAAGGAGTGGTTGTACCCGGTTGATCAAAAGTTGCGGGAACCGAATATGCATGGCCGACTACAAGATCCGCCGCGGTATGAACAGCTTGGATGTTGTCCCAGTCGATTTGAACAGCTGCCGGCTCGGTGCTATCACCCATGGCATCTGCTCTAATGGCAACTGCTACATAGCCTGTGCTTTTGCCTGTTGCATTGACGGGAACATTCGCTACCTTTGTCGCATCCGATGCATTGAAGGTCGCAGCGTCTACAAGCGTACTTGAATCAACGGTTATTGCGGAATCACCTACGGTGTAGCTCGTGTAATAGCCCAGGTAGGTGCAATGTCCTTCAATTGTTGCAACATGCACAATGCCCGACATGTCAAGTGCGAGTGTGTAGTTCCCTCCTGAAACAGTAAGGGTTGCCGGAGATTGCAAAGCGGCTGCTCCCATAGAGTTATTAGAAAGATTAAGAAGCTGCTTAAGAGTGACAGGCACGGTGTACGTACCATCGGGCAGGTTCGTCACATCTGTGGATGGGGTATCAGGTGTATCTGGCGTATCAGGGTTGTCCGGGGTAACCGGAGTATCTGGCGTCGTAGGTGTCTCATTGGCTTGGATGTTGTCCCAGTCGATTTGAACAGCTGCCGGCTCGGTGCTATCACCCATGGCATCTGCTCTAATGGCAACTGCTACATAGCCTGTGCTTTTGCCTGTTGCATTGACGGGAACATTCGCTACCTTTGTCGCATCCGATGCATTGAAGGTCGCAGCGTCTACAAGCGTACTTGAATCAACGGTTATTGCGGAATCACCTACGGTGTAGCTCGTGTAATAGCCCAGGTAGGTGCAATGTCCTTCAATTGTTGCAACATGCACAATGCCCGACATGTCAAGTGCGAGTGTGTAGTTCCCTCCTGAAACAGTAAGGGTTGCCGGAGATTGCAAAGCGGCTGCTCCCATAGAGTTATTAGAAAGATTAAGAAGCTGCTTAAGAGTGACAGGCACGGTGTACGTACCATCGGGCAGGTTCGTCACATCTAACGTTGTGGAGGAGGTGGTGGTGTCACCTCCAGCTGCCCAGGCTTTGGGGAGCGATGGCCCCATCATCGAGAGGGCCAGCAGCAGCGCTACCACGGCTGCCGCAAGTCCTGTCTTCATTGTTTTTTCCATAGATCATTCCTTCCGTCGCGGCGTCGCAGTCACCCTCAATTTGAGTGACAGAGGATTTTGACTCTTCCATCTCGAAGAGTCATGTTCCAGAAATACGGCGCCCTTCCCGTACTTCCTTTACCTGTCCGCGGCGAAACAAGCATGTAAGCCGCAATCTTTGAAGACAGGGTAAGAAGTCTGTAACTAATGCGTTCTTATGGTTCCCATAAGAAAACAAAAGTTAGCCTTACCTAACAATTTATTCAAAAGTTAGGGTACCCTAACAAACTATGTGCGTCAAATTGTTTTCGATAAAAGGATTGGTACTACACAGGGATACATGTGTGTTTCATTCGAGATCATCATCCATGTTGATGTAGGTTGTTCAATTTTTGAATTTTGAAAATGACTATCAGTCATTCACATTTTCTCCATAAATGAAGATCGAACTGTTAAGGAGCATGCTCCTTAAAGAAAGAAAAATCCTGGTGTTACGTCGAAAGAAACTAGAGACAGATTGATTTACCTTGGCTGATGGAGTTCTGATTAGTCGCTCCTAGAATTGCTTTTTATAGGGTACGAGCCATATCTTTTCCCTGATAAAGGCTATCTGGCGTGCGATTTCCCTAACATTTCTATTGCGGAAGCGCAATTGTTTGATGTCACGCGTAAAATTGTTGGTAAATGTGCCAATAAATTTTCGGTGAACACGCAAAAGACGAAACCGAGCGGAAAGAACCATGAGGAAGGAGGGTCACGATGAAAAGTCGCAACAAGCTTCTTATTGTTGATGGATATAACGTGTTGCGCAGTGGAAGCAGATATCGTGCGCTTCGCGATCTTCCTGATTATACCGATGACGTGCTCAATCGTAGTCGAGAAACGCTGTTAAACGATGTCATTGCGTATGCGGGGCGCGATTACCGCCGTGCGATTCTGGTTTTTGATGGCGGTGGGAATGAATTTTCTGATGGCAGTTCGGAAAAAATCGGTGGGGTTGATATTATTTTTAGCCCGGCTGGATCATCGGCAGACAAAGTTATTGAAAAACTTGCTCACGATGCGCGTGAAAAACACGTCGAAGTTATGGTGGTTACCAGCGATGCAACCATCCAAGACACCGTTTTTGGTGGCGGTGTTGATCGCATGTCAGCAGAAGGGTTCTCTCGCGAAATGGATACGCTGGCCTATGAGGCTCATGAGGAAAAGCTTCCTGAAATCTCTGAAAAATCAACGGTGTCCCAGCGCATAAGCAAGAGCTCAGCGACGGCGCTTCGTAAACTTCGCGACCAGCTTCAGGATTTATAAAAAACGCAGCTCCCAAAAGCGGAAGCTGCGATCTGCACATCACGAGGCATGCTGCTTGTCTTTATTTGCCACTTTATTTATCGCTTTCATCGGCAGTCTCATACCCATTCGGATTCTTTGATTGCCAATTCCAGCTGTCTTCACACATCTTATCCAGGTCGTATTCGGCCTTCCATCCGAGCTCTTTTTCTGCCTTATCGCACGACGCGTAGCAGGTTGCGATATCGCCAGGACGGCGAGGTTCAATGGTATACGGAAGTTTCTTCCCGCATGCTTTTTCAAATGCATGGATAACTTCAAGTACGCTTGACCCGTGACCTGTGCCCAAGTTGAAAATTCCTACGCCGCGACGCGTACCATCTTCTGCTGGAGTGCCTTGAATGCTCCCGAAATCTGTGGACTTTCCCGTGCCTACTTTTCCGCCCATCCATTCGAGTGCTTTTACATGGCCGCGCGCCAAGTCGACCACGTGAATATAGTCACGAACACCGGTGCCATCAGGGGTATCGTAGTCATCACCGAACACGCGAATATGATCAAGCTTGCCGGTGGCTACCTGGGCAACATACGGGAGCAAGTTGTTTGGAACCCCTTTTGGATCTTCGCCAATAAGTCCACTTGGATGTGCTCCGATGGGGTTGAAGTAGCGAAGAAGCGTGATATTCCACTCGTTATCTGACTTATAGATGTCGGTTAAAATGCGCTCGACCATGACTTTTGTTTCACCATATGGATTGGTCGCCGTACCAAGCGGCTGGCTTTCGGTAAAGGGGACATCGGTCGAGTTGCCATACACCGTTGCGCTTGAGCTAAATACGATATTTTTAACATCGTTATGACGCGCAACCTCACACAGAATTATCGTGCCGGCTACATTATTCCAATAATATTCGATAGGTTTTTGGGTTGATTCTCCGACTGCTTTGAATGCAGCAAAATGGATAATAGCATCGATGTTATTAAGTTCGAAGATGTTGATAAGCGTTTTTATGTCGAGGATATCAGCTTCGTAGGATTTGAGATTTTTAGCCTTTTCGGGCCCCACAATTTCCTTGATGCGATTGATAACTTCTTCCGATGAGTTCGAGAAGTCGTCCACGATAACTACGTGATATCCAGCTTCCAAAAGCTCCACACAGGTATGGCTACCGATAAAACCGGCCCCACCCGTAACTAGAATGGTCGTTTGAGAGGGGTCCTTTGCCAAGCTTTTATTTGACATCCAATCTCCTTTCGGAAAGGGCTACGCATCGTGTGCGTCTCTTAGATTCATCTTGATAAGGAAAGCATACCGCAATCACGCATGATCAACATGAATCCTTTACGCATATGGCATATCACGGTAACAATACGCACGAAGCAGCAGAAAACCAGTAGCATAATTTGAATACGCTGCATAGATATCATTGGCGGATCGATATTGGTAGATCGGCATCATAAGATCAGCATAAGAATTGCGGCAAAGATCGAAACGCCGGCGGATCGCCGCTTTGCGCAGGAGGATGTTATGGATCAATTTGTGTCCATTCCAAACATATATATTGGTGAAGATGCCACATCTGCCCTCACAACGGAGTTATGGAATCAGAAATGCAAGAGTGTGTTCATTGTTTCCGATCCCGGTGTTGTAGCGAGTGGTGCCGTTGAACGGGTGCAGGTGTTGCTCAAGTCGCAAAAGGTACGCTCGCAGGTGTTTTGCGATGTGAAAGCAACACCTACGATCGAAAATATTCGCGCAGGGGTAAAAGAGCTGCGGCGCTCACAGGCAAACGCCATGGTCGCCGTTGGGGGTGGGTCGGTAAGCGATGCCGCAAAAGCAATCGGCCTTGCGTTTGCGAATACCGACCATGCCGATATTGCAAGTTTGGAAGGGCAACCACGCACACGCAATACGCCTCCGTATCTGATTGTGGTTCCTACGACCTTCTCACCTGCGGTAACTTCAACAGATCTTGTTGTGTTTGACAGGGGAAAATCTCGCCAATTTGTGTGTCGGGATATCCATGCCATACCACGCATGGTTGTGGTATTACCCACCTGTATGGGCACCATGCCACCTGCTCTGGCGGCGCAAACAGCACTCGAGGCCTTGACTGCTGCTATCGACGTGGTAATTGATTACGCAGCAATTTCCCCATCTGAAACCTCTGTGTCGGATTCTGTAGCAGGCAATTCAAGTTTCTTACGGAAGACAATCTTTGCCATTAGCACGAGAAGCGTGCATGTTTTGATTGATTCGCTCTCAGAATATGCAACATCGAATACGTTGACACCAGAGGGCACCATTCAAATGTCTGAAGCATCGCTTGCGGTGGGTGCGGCGCAGTCGAATTGCCGCGGAGGAATGCTTCAAGCGATGGCTCGTGCGCTTTCTGCGGCATACGAAATGCCGTATGGATTTGCCTGTGCAACGGTGCTCTCGCATATTAAGGAACTATCAGATTCTTTGAAGGTGGTCGCCCCAAACGCGTCGGCTGCCTTTAATACGGCAGAAATTCCTGACGTCGTTGAAAACCTTGTTGAGCAACTTCCGCTTCAGCATTTTCCTTATGTAACAAAAGATGGGGATGCGGAAAAGCTTACGCGTCATGTTTGCGATGATTTCTTTGCTAAGGAGTACATGCAGAATTTCGCGTGTCTCTCAGAAAACCAGATTTGCACGATATTTCGCGATATGCTGCAATTGTAAGTTCTCCAGCGTTCTGAAATACAATTTTTTGCGCGATGTTTTACCTGTTCGTATGCAAAAAGAACACCGAACAAACATAATTTAAAAAAGTTTTTCTTGACTTGGGTCAAATTCCTTCATACTATTTAGATCCCGCGTCTTTTTTGCGGTATTCTGCACTTTTCTAAAGGAGGAAAGACCTCGTGGCGCAAGCAGAAAAAACTCATTCTACCAGCGTTTACAGGACTCGTAGAAGCTTTGCGAAGATTCCTGACGTCATGGATGTCCCAAACCTTATCGGTGTACAAACGAATAGCTTTAATTGGTTTAAAACCGATGGTATGGACGAAGCGTTCCAAGACATTTGTCCAATCGAGAACACATCAAAAGGGATGCGTTTGGAAATTGGCGAACATTCTTTTGGAGAACCAAAGTACAGTGTTGAGGAATGCAAGAAACGTGATGTTACGTATCAAGCTCCTCTAAACGCTGAAGTTCGTCTTACGAACCTTGAAACAGGCGAGATTAAAGAGCAGGAAGTATTCTTTGGTGATTTCCCGCTGATGACCCCGCGTGGCACGTTCATTATTAATGGCACCGAACGTGTTGTTGTTTCCCAGTTGGTCCGCAGCCCTGGTGTATATTTCGGATCTGAAATCGAAAAAACCAGCGGCAGAACCGTGTACAACGCAAAAGTTATTCCTGCCCGTGGTGCTTGGCTGGAATTCGAAACCGACAAACACGATATTCTCTCGGTCCGTATCGACCGCAAGCGCAAACAGCCCGCAACGCTGTTGGTCCGCGCTCTTGAGCTTGGCGAAAGCCGTGAAGAAATCAACGACTTGTTCGGCGATTCTGAAATGATCATGCGCACGCTTGATCGCGATCCTGCGACCACACGTGATGAAGCACTTATCGAACTGTATAAGCGCTTCCGTCCCGGTGAGCCTCCAACAATCGATTCAGCACGTGCATTGATCGACGGCCTGTTTTTCAACCCTCAGCGTTACAGCTTGGCAAAAGTTGGTCGCTATAAGATGAACAAAAAACTCGGCTTTGACCAGGAAACGCACACCGCGTCAACCCTGACCAAAGAAGACATTTTAGAGTCGATGCGCTACATCGTGGCGCTTCACGATGGCCAGCCTGGAAAGAAGACCGACGATATCGACCACTTCGGCAATCGTCGTATTCGCACCGTTGGTGAGCTTATTCAGAACCAGTTCCGCATTGGTCTGTCTCGTATGGAGCGTGTTGCGCGCGAGCGCATGGGCACTGCCGATCAAGATGATGTAACGCCGCAGTCGCTCATCAACATTCGCCCGATTGTCGCCGCAATTAAAGAGTTCTTCGGAAGCTCCCAGCTTTCTCAGTTTATGGATCAGACAAATCCTGCTGCAGGCATTACACACAAGCGTCGTCTGTCTGCATTGGGTCCTGGCGGACTTTCTCGTGAGCGTGCAGGCTTCGAAGTGCGCGACGTTCATACCTCTCACTATGGTCGTATGTGCCCTATCGAAACGCCAGAGGGTCCAAACATCGGTCTGATTGGCTCGCTCGCAACGTATGCGCGTGTCAACCACTTCGGTTTCATTGAGACTCCGTACCGCCGCGTTGTCGACGGAAAAGTCACCGATGATATTGACTATCTGACCGCAGACGAAGAAGAAAATCACAACATCGCTCAGGCAAACGACTTGTTCGATGAGAAAACGCGCATCTTCGGATCAACCGATCCAAAGACGGGTAAGTTTGTTCCTGCTGCTCGCGTTTTGTGCCGTACCACAAACGCACAAGGCGAGTTTGGTGATCCTGCAGAACTTCCGGTCGACCAAATTGACTACATGGATGTTTCTCCTCGCCAGATGGTATCTGTTGCAACGTCTCTGATTCCATTTTTGGAGCACGATGACTGCCACCGTGCACTGATGGGTTCTAACATGCAGCGCCAGGCAGTGCCTCTGTTGCGCCCCCATGCTCCTTATGTGGGAACAGGCATCGAGCACCGTATTGCGGTTGACTCTGGTGAATCGCTGATCGCACAGCATGCCGGTGTTGTTGACTACGTTGACGGTACCGCAATCATCGTGAACACCGATGACGGCGAAGTTGACGAATACGTGGTCCCTAAGTTTGAGCGTTCAAACCAGTCTGGCTGCCTGAACCATCGTCCGTTGGTAAACAAGGGCGATCGTGTTGAGGTTGGCGACGTTTTAGCTGATGGTCCTTCATGTGACCACGGCGAATTGGCGCTGGGCCAAAACCTCACCTTGGCGTATATGTCATGGGAAGGCTACAACTACGAGGATGCTGTCATTATTTCTGAGCGCGTTGTTGAGGAAGATCTGCTTACCTCAATCCACATCAGTGAATATGACATCGATGCGCGCGATACTAAGCTTGGTCCTGAAGAGATCACCCGTGAAATTCCAAACGCCAGCGAAGAAGCAACGGCGAACTTGGATTCCGACGGCATCATTCGCATCGGTGCAGAGGTCAAATCGGGCGATGTCTTGGTAGGCAAAGTTACGCCGAAAGGTGAAACGGAGCTCACCGCAGAAGAGCGCTTGCTCCGCGCAATCTTCGGCGAAAAGGCTCGTGAAGTCCGTGATACCAGCTTGAAGGTTCCTCATGGTGCTTCGGGCCGTGTTATCGATATTCACCACACCAGCCGTGAAAACGGCGACGAACTCGCTCCTGGCATCAACGAGACCGTGCGCGTGTTTGTGGCTAAGAAATGCAAGATTCAGCCAGGCGACAAATTAGCAGGTCGTCACGGTAACAAAGGTGTTATCAGCCGCGTGCTTCCTGTAGAAGATATGCCGTATATGGCAGATGGCACCCCAATCGATATGATGATGGACCCTCTGGGTGTTCCTTCTCGTATGAACGTGGGCCAGCTGCTCGAGTGCCACTTGGGATGGGCGGCAAAGACTGGTTGGTCTGACGATCCGGATTCTGATGAAGTTGTCGCAGGTCCAACATACGTGAGCACGCCGGTGTTCGACGGTGCAACCGAGGATGAAATTGCCGATGTTATTCAGAAGGCAAACCGCAACGCGATCAACAAAAATCACGCGAAATACGGCGACAAAGCTCGTGACGAATTCGTCGCTCTGATGAACAAGCAAGGCAAGACCACCCTTTATGATGGCCGTACTGGAGAAGCATTCCGCGAGCCCATCACCGTTGGACAAAGTTACATCTTGAAACTCGACCACTTGGTTGACGACAAGATTCATGCGCGTGCAACGGGCCCTTATTCACTGATTACGCAACAGCCTCTGGGCGGCAAAGCGCAGTTTGGCGGCCAGCGTTTCGGCGAGATGGAGGTTTGGGCACTGTATGCATACGGTGCATCCAACGTGTTGCAGGAAATCTTGACCATCAAGTCAGACGATACCGTCGGACGTGTCAAGGCATACGAAGCCATCGTGAAGGGCGAAAATATGCCTGCACCAGAAGTACCTGAGTCATTCAAGGTATTGCTGAAAGAAATGAAATCACTGTGCTTAAACGTGCAGCTTGAAGATAAAAATGGCAACGTACTCGATGTTGCAGAAACGCATGAGTACCAAACCACGAGACGTTCGCCGCGTCAGCAGCGAAACACAAATGACGAGGACAAGTTGCCCGAAAGCAGGGAAGAAAAGTCTCTCGATGATATTGCATCGCAGATCAATCAGATCCTTGCCGAGGACGCGAAGGATGACGATGAGCCAACCGAAGATGTCTCAACACAACCACAACCTGTCGTTGATGGAGAGGAGGACTAAATAATGGCTAAGGCAGAATATGATGTAACGAATTTTGATGCACTTCGTATTTCTCTTGCAAGCGCAGAAGATATTCGCGGATGGTCACACGGCGAAGTAAAGAAAGCTGAAACCATCAACTACCGCACCTTAAAGCCTGAAAAGGACGGTCTTTTCTGTGAAAAGATCTTTGGCCCAACGAAAGATTGGGAATGCGCATGCGGTAAATATAAGCGTATTCGCTATAAGGGCATTGTCTGCGAGCGCTGCGGCGTTGAAGTTACGCGCTCAAAGGTACGCCGCGAGCGCATGGGCCACATCGAGCTCGCAGCTCCGGTAAGCCATATTTGGTACTTCAAGGGAACTCCAAGTCGCCTCGGGTATCTTCTGGATATTCCGCCAAAAGATTTGGAAAAGGTTCTGTACTTTGCAAGCTCTATTATCACCAGCGTTGATAAGGAAGCGCGCGAGGCTGACGAAGACGATTTACATGACGAAATGGAAGCCGACCTGGAAGAGCTCGACGCAGAGCGCGATCGTGTTGTCGAGTCAACCCGTCGTCTTTCTACCGACTACAAGCCTGAATCAGACGACTTCACCGACGAAGTCGAAGATGACGAGCGCCTGACACCTGAAGAAGTCGAAGATGAGCTCGCTGATATCTACGAGGATTACAACGAGCGCAAGGCACTGCGCACCGAGGCGTACGAGACCTTCATGAAGATTGAGCCCAAGCAGCTCATTTCCGATGAGGCACTCTATCGCGAAATGCGCACCAACTACAGTGACTACTTCACCGGTGGCATGGGTGCTGAGGCAATTCGCGATTTACTTGAGTCAATCGATCTGAAGAAAACCGCAGAAGAGCTCAACGAAACCATCAATGAATCCAAGGGTCAAAAACGCACCAAGGCAGTCAAACGCCTGAAGGTTGTTGATGCATTCTTGAAGAGCGACAACAACCCCGCAGATATGATCTTAGACGTTATCCCGGTTCTTCCACCTGATCTGCGTCCTATGGTGCAGCTGGATGGTGGACGTTTTGCGGCCAGTGACTTAAACGATCTGTATCGTCGTGTCATCAACCGCAACAACCGCTTAAAGCGCCTGCTGGATCTTGGCGCTCCTGAGATCATCGTGAACAACGAAAAGCGCATGCTCCAAGAGGCAGTCGACAGCTTGTTCGACAATGGCCGTCGTGGTCGTGCCGTTACGGGCCCGGGCAACCGTCCGCTGAAGTCTCTTTCTGACATGCTCAAAGGCAAGCAAGGACGCTTCCGTCAGAACCTGTTAGGCAAACGTGTCGACTACTCTGGTCGTTCCGTTATTGTTGTTGAGCCAAAACTTACCTTCCATCAATGTGGCGTGCCAACCATTATGGCGTTGGAACTGTTCAAGCCGTTTGTGATTAAACGCCTCGTTGAGCTGGGATATGCCAACAACGTCAAGGCGGCAAAGCATGCAATCGATCGCCAGGCAAGCTATGTTTGGGACGTGCTTGATGAAGTTGTTTCTGGCCACCCTGTTCTGCTAAACCGTGCACCTACCCTGCACCGTTTAGGCATCCAGGCATTTGAGCCGGTACTGACCGAAGGCAAAGCAATCAAGCTGCATCCGCTGGCATGCCACGCATTCAATGCAGACTTCGACGGCGACCAGATGGCAATCCATGTGCCTCTGTCAGATGCCGCATGTGCTGAAGCGCGTGTGCTGATGCTTTCTTCGAACAACATCAAATCGCCTGCAAACGGTAATCCAATGCCTATTCCTTCGCAGGACATGATCATTGGTATGTACTACCTCACTTCGTTGCGCGATGGCTTCCCTGGAGAAGGCAAATGCTTCTCTGGCTTTAAAGATGCTATCTATGCATACGATGCAAAAGAGGGCGTTGACCTTCAGGCAAAGATCAAGGTTCGCCTTGACGATGATATTGAAGTTGCAAGCGCATTCGGCCAGACGAAGCCCTACAAAAAGGGCGAAATGCTGGATACCTCTATCGGTCGCGTCATCTTCAACCGGGTGTTCCCGAAAGAATATCCGTTCTTGAACTGCGTGATTGACAAGAGCGAGATCGGCAAGCTTATTGGTGATTGCTGCAATAGATACGAAGCACCTGATATTGAGCCTATTTTGGACGGCTTAAAGTCGGTAGGCTTCCACTATGCAACCCTTTCTGGCTTGACCGTATCCATCTACGACGCAACTGAGCCTGATGAGAAGGCAGCACTGTTGGCAGAAGCCGACAAGAAAGTTGAAGCGTTGGATGAAGACTTCGACATGGGTCTCCTTTCTGCGGCAGAGCGCCATCAGCACGTTGTTGATGTTTGGAGCAAGGCCACCGAAGATATCGGCAAGGTCATGTGGAACAACTACGACCACTACAACCCCATCTACATCATGGCAAACTCTGGTGCGCGTGGTAACCAAAATCAGGTTCGTCAGCTTTCCGGCATGATTGGATTGATGTCCAACCCGAAGGGCGAGATCATCGACCGTCCTATTAAGTCAAACTTCCGCGATGGCCTTTCCGTATTGGAATACTTCATCGCTGCCCATGGTGCTCGTAAAGGCTTAACCGATACGGCACTGCGTACCGCAGACTCTGGATATCTGACCCGTCGTCTGGTCGACGTCTCTCAAGATGTTATCGTTCGCGAGCTCGATTGCGGTACGACTGAAGGCGTCGACACGCCAATCGTGCTCAAGGGCAAGCTGAATGAGAGCCTTATCGGACGTTGCTTGATGGAAGATGCTGAAGCTCCTGATGGAACTGTTGTCCTAAAGCATGATGAATATATTTCCGGCAATGACATCTTGCAGAAGATGCTTGACGCGGGAATTGAAGAGGTAAACGTTCGTACGGTTATGACCTGCCATGCTGAGCACGGCGTGTGCCAAAAATGCTATGGTTGGGACCTTTCTACCAGCCGTCCGGTCAACATCGGCACTGCTGTTGGAATTATCGCAGCTCAATCAATTGGTGAGCCTGGTACTCAGCTGACAATGCGCACCTTCCACGGTGGCGGCGTTGCAGGCGAGGATATTACCCAGGGTCTTCCTCGTGTATCCGAGCTGTTTGAGGCGCGCAACCCTAAGGGCGAAGCAGTGCTTTCTGAAATTGACGGTACGTTGCAAGTGTCTGGCGACAAGGAACACCGTGTTCTTACCGTTCATGACCAAGATGGCAATGTACGCGAATATGACATCTCGCCCCATGCGCGTCTGATGGATGGTCTTTCCGATGGCGATGAGGTGCATATTGGTCAGCAGCTTACGCGTGGTTCTATCAACCCGCATAAATTGCTTGAGCTCACCGATGTGAACACCACGCTTCGCTACATCGTCGACCAGGTCCAGGACGTGTATGTCAGCCAAGGTGTAGAGATCAACGATAAGCATATCGAAGTTATTGCACGTCAGATGCTGCGTAAGGTAACCATTATCGACAAAGGTGATTCTGACTACCTGCCAGGGCGTAACGTCAACCGCTATGAGTTTGAAAAGGTTGCAAACGAGCTCATCTTGGAAGGCAAGAAGCCACCGGTAGCGCAACCGCTTCTGCTGGGCATCACGAAGGCATCTCTTGCAACTGAGTCTTGGTTGTCTGCGGCATCGTTCCAAGAGACTACGAAGGTTCTGACCGACGCAGCCATCGAAGGACGTACCGACCACCTGGAGGGCCTGAAGGAAAACGTCATCATTGGTAAACCAATTCCTGCAGGCACTGGTCTGCCTCGCTACCGTAATTTGGGTATTACCTATAAGGGTGTTCCCGTCAATGAGCACGAAATCCGTGATGACGAGCTTCCGCAAGATGCCCCTGAGTCCTTGCGCAAGGTTGAAGAAATGCTTCCGCAGCCTCAGGATTGGAGTCTCGACGGCGTCAAGGATGGCTATCAGAGCTATCTGCGTGGCGCTGGTCGCGCAGGGCTTCTTTCCGATGAAGAAGCGCACATGTATCTCCAGGATGACCTGGGCGTTTCGCAGCGCTGGGCAAACAAGTTCAGCGAAGCGGGCATCGATACCGTGGGTGACCTCGCAAAGGGTAACTACACTGAAGATGACCTTCTGCACATCGATGGCATCGGCGCAAAGGCGATTGAAGAGCTGAAGGCGGGGTTGAAGGCGCATGGACTTTCTCGCGTCATTGTCGAGAACAAGGGTTCACAGCGCGATGATATGAACCAGCTGCTTGATATCGTCTTTAGCCCAGATGATCAGGTTCTTATCGGCGGAGATAAGCCTCGAACGTTTAACAACGACAACGAGGAAATGCTCGGAGAGTCACTTCCTCCGCGTTCGTATCACCGTAACTACGAAGAGCTTGATGAGCTGTTTAACGGCAAGCCAAGCGATTTGTTAGGTGAAATTGATCGTGCGAACAAAGAGCATCCTCAAGGGGATGATATTATCGGCGCGCCTTCACAGCGAACTGATATTGAAGGTGACGATTTGATCGGCGGACCAACGCACAATGATGCCGATGACGAGGATTCATCAGATTCATCCGATTCGGATCATGAATAAAGTGTTGGGAAAATAACGGCTCTGTAACTTGTGTGCCCCTGCGTATCACCGATGCGCAGGGGCATGCTGTACATGGGCGTGCTAAGACGTATGATAATTCAGTCCGAATTGCTTTGATTGCTTAAAGGATTTGAGGAACAATGGGAAAACTCTTCGGTACAGATGGTGCGCGCGGAATCGCAAATACGCAGCTTACCAGTGAAACTGCGTTTAAACTTGGCCAGGCAGCGGTGGAATTTCTGGGCCCAACAATTGTCCTGGGAAAAGACACCCGCCGCTCAGGAGATCTGCTGGGATGTGCGGTTGCTTCGGGCATCATGAGCGCAGGAGGCACGGTCTTACAGCTTGGTGTGATACCAACGCCGGCAGTTGCATTCATTTCAAATCAACTCCATGCCGATGGAGGCATTGTTATCAGTGCATCTCATAATCCGCCCGAGTACAACGGCATCAAGTTTTTTACCGGCGAAGGGTTCAAGCTTCCTGTTGGCCTCGAATCAAAAATTGCCGATTATGCACAATCCGAAGCCCTTAGTGTGGCAAAGCGCGGACAAGGAAGTGCCGTGGGAACCATCGTACCGATCGATTCTGCACGCCAAATGTACATTGACCATGCCATTGAAATGGTACGTGGAAATGGGCTCGATTTTTCAGGCTGGAATATTTCGTTGGATACCGCGCATGGGGCATCTTCGCTTACCACTGCGGTTGCACTTCGCGAACTTGGCGCTCGTGTTACGGTGGAAAACGATTCCTTTAACGGCGACGACATCAACGTAGGCTGCGGCTCAACCCACCTTGAATACGTACGCGATATGGTCAAGCGCAACCATTCAGACATTGGTATCGCGCATGATGGCGATGCGGATCGCGTGCTCTTTTGCGATGCGGAAGGCAATGAAATCGATGGCGATATGGTTATTGCGGCATGTGGTGTTGACATGGCCAAACGCAATCGTCTTCCCCATATGACGGTCGTGTCCACCATTATGTGCAACTTAGGCCTGGTTCACGCGATGCGCGACCATGGAATTTCGGTTGTGCGCACCCCCGTGGGAGACCGCAATGTGTTGCATGCAATGCGCGAAGGCGGCTATGTCCTTGGCGGCGAGCAATCGGGGCACACTATTTTCCTTGCTCACAACAACACCGGCGATGGTTTGGTCACCGCGTGTCAGTTCATCTCTACCTGTGAGCGTACGGATAAAACCCCTGCTGAAGCTGCCGCTGTCATGACGCGTTTTCCTCAAGTGCTCGTCAATGTTAAAACAGAGCGCAAGGCAGAAATGCCCAACAATGCTCGCATCAATTCTGAAGTGGAACGCATCAACACCCTTTTAGGTGATGATGGTCGTGTGCTTGTGCGCCCAAGCGGAACCGAACCGCTCGTTCGTGTCATGGTAGAGTCCATGGACAAGGAAAAAGCAAATGAGTATGCCAACCAAATTGCGGATGTTGTGAAAAGTGAACTTGCATAAGAGATGTATGTCATGGACCAACAGAGCAACAAAACAGTAGATTCTTCGCGTACATATCGCGGCGTGTCGCATCCGCGCATGTTGAATCCACACACAGGGTATCCGGGTGCAGCGTATCCACGCATGTCGCGCCGCAGCTTTTTCAAAACGGCCGGGCTGGTCGTTGCTGGTTTTGCGCTCGGAACGCCGCTTTCGGCATGCTCAGCTCAAAGTGAAAGAATGGCTCCTCATGTTACGTGTGCACTCAACCCCGATGATGAGCCAAGTTTGGGTTTCGATCCCTTGTTTGGGTGGGGCTGTGGTGATACCCCGCATGCTCCGCTTATCCAAAGCACTCTGGTGACGCTTGATCCAGAATTCAATATCGTTTCAGATGCAGCTGAGAGTTGGGAGACAAGCGAAGATGGTCTCACGCTTACGTTTCATCTGCGGCAGGGGATTCTCTTTTCTGATGGCAGCGATCTCACCGCCAATGATGCATCGTTTACGATAGATCAAGCGCGCCAATCCGATGAGGTCCATGTTGATCTCTCGGCTATTGCTTCGGTCGAAGCGCCTGATGATCTTACCCTTTTGGTGCATCTTTCCCGTCCATCAAACATCGCGCTGTTTTCGCTTTGCTTTATAGGGATTGTTCCTGCTGCCACCTATGATGAAATCTCATACGGGACCGCGCCCATCGGTTCGGGTCCTTATATGATGACGAGTTGGGATCGTGGAGCAGAAATTGAGTTTGAGGCGAACCCCCATTACTACGGGAATGCTTCTATGAAGCGATTCACGGTATTGTTCCAGGGCGAAGACGAAGCATGCGGTTCGTGCTACAACAACAGGGTTGATTTTGCGTGGACATCTCCACGTTTAACCGACCAATCAATCGACGGTTTTTCGCTTCTTGATTGCAGCAGTGTCGATTGCTACGGGGTAAGTTTCCCTATGGCACCTGATCATAACACCCGTACCTTGCGGAATGGCAACGTGGTTTCCTGCGGAAATGCCGTTACGCAAGATAGTGCGATTCGTCGAGCGCTTTGTAATGGCATCGATCGAAAGAATCTTGTGAAGCAGAGCTTGCAAGGATATGGTGTTGCTGCGTTTACCCCCGTTGCCAACAGTCCGTGGAACAATACGGATATTACCATCACAAAGGTTGATACGAATCAGGTTAAATCTGATCTGGATGCCAATGGATGGATTGTGGGAAACGATAGTATCCGCGTAAAGAATGGTCAGCGTGCAGAATTCACTCTGTATTGTCCCTCTCAGACGCGCAATATGCGGCAGCCAATTCCGCGCCAAGTTGCGAATCAGTTTGTCAAAGATGCACGCAACTTAGGTATTGACGTCATTCCTGCATACGTTGATGACCAGGGTATGCAGACCCAGCGGTATGCAGAGCCAACGCTGGTGGAATGGAGCAGCGGGCTTCCCTTTGAGCTTAATCGCGCATATCTTTCTAACAGTGATGTAAACTTTCCTGGGTATTCGCAAGGAATTACCGATGACTATCTGATGCAGGCAGACCAAGCGCAATCCCTAGATGATGCTATCGATATCTGGAAGCGGGCACAGTGGGATGGACGTATTGGTCCCTGTGCGCAGGGAAGTGCGGCATATGGGGTGCTTTGCACCTCGGATCAGGTATTTTATAAACGAGCATCCCTAGATGTCGGAATTGAAGGACGTCATGTCACGGCAAATGGATGGTCGGTTTTAAGCAATATAAACACGTGGGTTTGGCACCGATAGATTGCGCACATGGGTTTAATATGTGCAGGTCAGATGAAAGGAACTTCCATGAAAAGGCATACAATATACGTTGTTGCGACTGCGGTAGCCGCTATGGCGATAGCAGCATTGTGCTTTGCTGGATGTTCAAGCCAAAGCTCTTCTTCACAGGCACAAGAGCACCAAAGTTCATCTGATACCCAAAATTCTCAGCCTGAAACAACGCAAATATCGGTACTTTCAAACGATATTTCCGCGCAAGCCCTATCCGAAGTTGAGCAAGCATATGTGGCAAGCGGCCACGACAATGTCAGTTTCTCGAATTCCACATTCCAGGGTGCGCGCGACTTTTCTGCACAAACTTCAGAAGGTGTGGATGCGGACATTATCATGTGCGCATCGAGATCTGAAATGGATCAGCTGCAGGATGCATCTTCAATCGACGCTTCCACTCGTGCCGATACCGTACAGGACAATATTGTTATCGTGGTGACCTCGTCAAGTACGATTACTCAGCTTTCTCTGACGGATGCCGCAAGTGGTAATTATCGCTTGGTTATGGGAAACGAAACCGACGAGATTGGAAATGATGTGCGTCAAGCGCTTACCACGGTTGGTGGATATAGACAATCTGATGGAACACAGGGTGCTGCCGCATCAGGCAGGGGCGGAAATTATTCCGAGGCACTTGCACGGGAAGGTCAAGTAACGCTCGCTGCGACTGATCAAGAGGTAGTCAATGCGCTTTCGCAGGGCACTGCCGATGTGGGCTTTCTTCGTGAAAGTGATGTCTATCGCTTAGGCGGCGTGAAGATAGTCGGACGGATTGACGCCAACACACACACCAATGTGGTGTTCCCCACGGCGGTTTCAACCGATTCGCAGAATTCCAGTGCAGCGCGCGACTTTTTGAGCTGGGCCTCGCAGGACCAAACTGCCCAAACGATCTGGGAAAAATGGGGATTTTCTCCGGTTGCATAAATTGCGTTTCGCTTAATAGCGTTTTGCTGCAGGGTATCTCGCCGAGCCAGTAGTTTTCCGGAAATTGATCTTCGCCTGAAATCATGCGCGTTGGCCTTGCGTTGATCTTACCTTGGCTTTCCGCAGGCTCGTCTTACATGGGCTGGTCTTACACGAGCTCGTATATGTCAGAAAAATTCTTTCGGATTTATTACATTTGCGATCTTCATTCTCAGATAAGTATCAACAATCCTTTGGGCGGTATAATGGCGCTGGGAAAACGACAAAGGATACATTATGAAAGATGACTATGGACGCACGATAGACTACATGCGCATTAGCCTTACCGATCGATGTAACATGCGGTGTGTGTATTGCATGCCTGCATCGGGTGTGAAAAAGATGGCGCATGAAGATATCTTAACGTACGACGAGATCGCGCGGTTGGTGCGCATTGCCGCTGCGGATGGGGTGCATCGTATCCGCTTAACGGGTGGCGAGCCCCTTGTGCGCCTGCATGTGGATGATCTCGTTCGCGAACTGGCACAAATCGATGGCATCGATGATATATCTATGACGACCAACGGCATGCTCCTTCCGCGATGCGGGCATGCGTTGCGCCAGGCAGGGCTGACACGCGTCAATATCTCGCTCGATACGCTAGATCCTGAAAAGTTCCATGAGGTCACGCGCTTGGGACACCTCCAAGATACGCTCGATGGAATCCAGGCAGCGCTTGACGAAGGGTTTGAGCCCATCAAAATCAACGCTGTAGCGGTGCGCAGCTTGCACCAGGATTACTACCAATTTGCGCGTTTGAGTGTGGACAAGCCGTTGCATGTGCGCTTTATCGAATATATGCCCGTAGGCAATTCGGTGGGGCTTGGCGGTGCCGGTTGGGGTCTTGATGATGTCATCAGTTGCGAAGAAATTCGCCAGACCATCAATGATCGAGCGGACGAACTC
>CAIFEG010000002.1:21729-156372 GCA_903789415.1 uncultured Eggerthellaceae bacterium
CTGGTTCCTGCAGAAAAAAGTCCTGATGGCGGAGGTCCTGCACGATACTGGACATTCCCTGGGGCACAAGGGACGGTGGGTTTTATCAGCCCGCTTTCGAATCATTTCTGCGGAAGCTGCAATCGCCTACGCCTTTCTGCAGATGGGAAGATACGTCCATGCCTGTTCTCTGATGTGCGCTTTGATGTTCGCGAAGCTCTGCGATACGGTAGCGACGAGGATGTCGAAAATGTGTTGCGCCAGACGCTAAACGCAAAACCATTGAGTCACAATGAAAATTTACAGGCGAATGCAACTGTTACCAATATGAATGAAATTGGAGGCTAGTATGTCAGGAGATAATCATCTGACACATATCGATGAAAAAGGCGACGTCCGCATGGTGGACGTGAGCGCGAAACCTGATACACAGCGAATTGCCATTGCAGAAGGTTTCATCAGCATGCATCCGTCTACATTGCAGATGATTGAAGAAGGAAACGCAAAAAAGGGTGACGTTTTGGCATGTGCTCGTGTTGCAGGCATTATGGCCTGCAAACAAACGTCGAGTATTATCCCGATGTGCCACCCTCTTTTGATTACCAAAACAAAGGTAGACTGCACACCGGTTCACGAAGGTGAGCGCGAGGATGGTCGCGTGGGAATCCATGTCACCTGCACCACGGGCGTGACAGGGAAAACCGGTATCGAAATGGAAGCACTTTTCGGCGCGTCGGTCGCTTGCTTGACGGTTTACGATATGTGCAAAGCGGTTGACCGCGGTATGGAAGTTGTTTACGTGCGACTTCTGAAAAAAGATGGGGGAAAGACTGGTCTGTGGCAACGCAGTGCTAGTATGGAATAGGACGTTTTTATTTGTATGAACCGGTAGGGTCCATACATCTATGATGAAGAAAGAAGTAATGGATGTCAGGACATTCTAAGTGGGCGACCACCAAACATCGCAAAGCAGCTCAAGACGCAAAGCGTTCAACGTTGTTTAGTAAACTTTCACGCAACATCACTGTTGCTGCCAAGGAGGGTGGCGACCCGAATCCCGACAACAATGCGTCGTTGGCGGCGGCTATTGAAAAAGCAAAGGGTTATTCGCTTCCAAAAGATCGTATTAAAAGCGCAATTGATAAGGCATTTGGCGCGGGTAAAGACGCGGCAAACTACGAGAATGTAGTCTATGAAGGCTATGGTCCTGCAGGTGTTGCAATCTATTGCGAGGCACTTACCGATAATCGTAACCGCACCGCAGCTGATGTGCGCTCGACCTTCTCTCATCATGGTGGCAACCTTGGCACCAGCGGTTCCGTTGCGTTCCAGTTTGAGCGCAAGGGTCAGATCCGCGTTCCCAAGGAAAGCTGTGAGAACGAAGACGACCTGATGATGGCCGTCGCAGAAGCAGGCGGACAGGACTACAAAGATGACGCCGACGAGGATATGTGGATTGTCTACACGGCACCGAATGATTTGATGTCGGTAAAGAATTCACTGGAGCAGCAGGGCATTACCACGCAGGGCGCGGAATTTGTCATGATGCCCAAGACTCCTGCGGAGGTATCGGTAAGCGACGCCAAGAAGGTTATGCGCCTTGTCGATCAGCTTGATGAGCTCGAGGATCTTCAAAATGTCTACCACTCAATGAAGATGACTCCTGAAATTGAAAAGGCGCTCGAAGAAGAGGACTAATCAGGGCTAACCAGATTAACGAGGATTCATTGCTTGGCATTCGTTCGCCTATCGAATCCTCTTTACGTTCGCCTAGCGAATCTTCTTAAAAAGTGAAACAGGATGGGATGTATTTTCGGATGCATCCCATTTTTCTTTGTTTGATAACAGATGCTATTTCAATTTGCGGAACAGATGTTATTTGCATTTGCGTAAGTACAAAGGAGATACCGCAGCACGTCAACGAGCAAGGTTCAAGGTAGTACTATGAACTACTGATATTGATGAACAGGCGATGCGATTGGACGAGAGACCATAAGGATGGTGAGCGCGCGGATGACAGACACGCAAACTGCGGCTCAACATTCCCCATCAAGTGAGCATACCGTCACAACATCTAAAATGATTGCTTTGGCGTTAGTACTTGCCTGTGTACTGGCTTACAGTCGTGCGTTTGCGACAAGTTTCAGTGGTTTTACTCAGTCAATGCAGAACGGCTCGTTTGGAACTATTTCTTTTGTTTGCTCTTTAACGCGGTTTCTCGCACTTACGTTGATCACCATACTCGGTGCGTTCGGTCATCGATTTACCACCTCAAGATTGCTTAACGTATGCGGTTTGCTGATGGCGGTTGCGGTACTTATCATTTTTGCCGGTATACGCGATGATCTAACACTTGTTTTTGCAGGGATAAGTGGTGCTGCAAGCGGCTTTGCCATGTTTACCATTATGCTGTATCTTGCTGACCAGCCGGTACGGCAGGTAGTACGCATCTCGCTTCTCGGGCTGATCTTTGGCGGCGTTCTCATCGGTCTCACAGTGGGGCTGCCGGTAATCCCTGCGACGGTGCTTCTGATTTTGAGCGGTGCTATTTGGGCGCCATGTCTTTTAAAAGTTGATAATTCGCTTGCCCCTTGCAACCCCGATGGCGGTATGTCTCGTGAGCAGGCACGACGTTTTCCATGGTTTGCCGCTATCATGTTCTGCATATGTGGCATTCTTTGCTCCATGCTTTATGGCTTTTCTACACAACTTTCATGGGCATCGGGGCAACCTACCAATGTTGCCGTTCTTGGCATCGCCGTGATTGCGGCACTGATACCGACAACATTATTGGTCCTTCGTGGCGACAAGCATATGCATTTCGTTTGGATCCCGCTGTTTGTTCTTCTGCTGGCCAGTGCATTGCTGTCGTGCTTTGACGTTCCGTATGCTAATGCACTCGCTGTCAGCTTGCTTATGGCATCGGTTTTTTGCTATCACTTTTTGCGGTGGATGGTTTTCCCTTCGCTGGTCGGGCAAGCTGATGTCCCTCACGTGCTTACCTGCGGACTGCTCCTTGTGCTGACGAATGGCTTTCTCAACGTAAATACGGGGCAAGCGCTCGCGTCCGTCCTGCCTGACACAATGCGCGCTCGGGGTGGGGTCGTTTCGGTGGTGCTGCTCTTACTTGTCTGTTGCCTTGCGGTTGCTTGGATCCTCGATCGTATGCCGGCTATGAAGAATTCTGCCGATGCACAAGCGGTATCAGCAAATGCTGATTCTGAAGATGCCGATTTTGTAGACGCGAGTCTTAAAGATAATGATCATTCCGATACGGATCGTTCCGATAAAGATCATCCGTCCACTATTGATAGCGATCGTGCGTCAAGCAATCTTGAACGTCGATGTGCAGAGCTCTCTTATAAAGCGGATCTGACACCGCGCGAACGCGAGATCTTCACCTTGACGGCACGCGGTTATTCGTCGCCATTTATTGCAGAGAAGCTCGTCATTTCTGATAGCACCGTTCGGTTTCACCAACGTAATATCTATACGAAGCTTGGCGTTAATTCGAAACAGGAACTTATCGCGTTGGTAAACCAGGAAGCAGAATAAAACCAGGGAGCAGAATAAAACCAACAACCAGGCACAATGGCAAATCCTATCAATTCCGTTGGGTGCATAGACCTGGTCATTCACTCTTCGTAGAACCAAGAACTATCAATTCCGTTAGGTGTATTCATCTGCGGACTTATCTACCATACGGTCCATTGGAACAAAAACGATAAAGAAATAGGTTCGCATGCCTTTGGGAATAGAACGCGAACGCCTTCGCCGTCCGTTTCATATTTCTTTTTCGTTTCGGTATTTCAGAGGGGACCGATGGCTTCAAATACTATGCAAGCGACGCTGTCTGATGGGCAAAAGTCAGATACGTCTATCGATTCGCAGCGTCCAACTGCACCATATCCATTATTCATATTTTTGAAAAATCAGCCGGTAGCGGTTATCGGTGGGGGACGCGTAGCTGCGCGCAAGATCCAAACGCTGTTGCAGCATGGGGCGCTCGTTACCGTTACGGCGCCACGTATCACCGATACGCTCCAGGCGCTTGTGAATACGGGTCGTATTACATGGCGGCCACGTTCCTATCGCAGCGGCGACCTTGATGGCGCTCTGTTTGCGGTTGGCGCGACAGATAATCGCCAGGTCAATGAAGAAATTTATGCTGAAGCATGCCAGAAGCACATTCTCGTAAACATTGTCGACGTGCCCGATTTATGTACTGCAATCGTTCCTTCAATCATGCAGAGGGGCCGACTTCAAATTGCTGTTTCGACGCAAGGTGCTGCTCCGAGCGAAGCGCGCGATATTCGCTGTCATCTTGAACAAGAATTTCCGGGATGGTGGGAACCATACCTTGATGTTATGGCCGATGTTCGCCAATTGATCAAGCAGCGTGTGCCGGGTCCTGCCTCGCAGCGTACGCCGCTTTATGCTGCCGTTGCGGCAAGTAAATTGAAAGAGCACATCAGGCGTGGAGAACGTCCTTCAGCAGAAGACGTGTATGCCGACGTGGTCAAGCCGATGGTCGAGGGGAGGCAATAATGAGTCTCGTCGTTATGGGCATCAGTCATAAGACGGCTTCCATTGAACAAAGGAGTCATGCCTCGATTTCCGAGGATGATATTCCCAGTGCCCTTCTCATGCTGAAAGATAACCCCGGTATTAAAGAATCACTCATTTTATCCACGTGTAATCGTGTTGAAGTGTATGTAGACGCAAAAACAGACCGTTTGGGTGCGGATGCGCTTGACGTATTTTTCCGTTCGCGTATGGCAGAGAACTTCGACGAATCTCTGTTCTACCTGTTTCGCGGCCAAGATACGGTTCAACATACCTTTCGTGTTGTCTGCTCGTTGGATTCTCAACTCCTTGGTGAAGCACAGATACTCGCACAAATGCGTCACGCCTATGAGCTCGCTGCGAAGACGGGAACCTGCGGCGAAACCCTCGAGAAATTATTCAAAAGTGCATTTCGTTTGGGAAAACAGGTGCGAACAGAAACAAATATTGGTTCGGGATCGGTTTCTCTTTCTACTGCCGCATACAAAGTGGCATGCGAGCATACGGCAGATATCACCTGCAGCAATGTGCTTCTCATCGGAGCGGGCGAGATGGCACAGCTCACCGCGAAATACCTGCTTGATGGTGGAGTAGCATCTCTATCTGTCGCAACCCGAACGCCATCGCATGCAGCCGCCTTTGCGCAGAAAACCGGAGCGAATATTGTGCCCTTTGACAAGCGTGCTGAAGCGGCCGCGAAAAGTGATGTGGTGTTTTCTATGACGAGCGCCACAGACCCGGTTGTATGCTCCCGCGATCTGGAAGATGCCCGTGCGGAACTGAAGACAAGCGAAAACCACCTGGTGCTTATAGACGAAGCGGTACCTCGCGATATCGAGCCGCAATGCGCATGCCTACCGGGTGTGGAGTTGTTTGATCTAGAGGCGCTCAATCAGATCACCGATGCCAGCCTTGCTCGTCGTATGGAATCTGTTGCAGAAGTAGAGCGCTTGATATCCCAGGCGGAAGAGGATTTTCTTTCTTGGATGCAACAGCGGTTGGTCGTTCCGTCAATCAAAGCAATATACGAAAAAGGCGAATATACCGTGCAGCATGAACTGACGCATGCGGTGAAGGATCTAGAAAAGCAGCTTGGGGCGCCGCTTTCTTCTGCGGAACAGAAAACGCTCGAAGCATACGGCAATGCGGTCATGAAAAAGATTCTCCATGGTCCGACGATTCGCCTTCGTAAGGAGGCACAAACGGCGGATTCCTATTATTACACCGGTGCGGCGCGCTACTTATTCGGGATAGAAACATACCCGCCGGGAACGCATCATCATTGCAAAGATCGGCGCTGCCTTTCGGGGAAGCCATGTCCCAACGGGCTTTCACCTGCTATGCAAAAGGTGTGCGTGGGATCGAGGGAGGACCGATGAGACAGACGTGCGTTATCGGAACACGCGGAAGTAAGCTTGCACTTTGGCAGGCACATACCGTGCAGAAGCTTCTTCAGACGGCGTTTCCGGATGTTGATGTAGAGGTTCAGACGGTTTCTACGACGGGCGATCGCGTCGTTGATACCCCGTTGGAAAAAATGGGGAACCAAGGCATCTTTACGAAAGAGCTGGAACGCGCACTGATTGACGGCGCTGTGGATATATGCGTGCATTCTGTTAAAGATATGGCTGCCGAACTGCCGAAAGACTGTGTCATGGGAGCGGTATTGCCCCGTGCCGATGTACGTGATGTGCTGGTGTGTGGGCCAAGGCTCACCGATGTCCATCGTCTAGAAGATGTGCCGCAGGGGGCGCGCCTAGGAACGGGATCGCTTCGCCGTATGGCACAACTACGGGCCAACTTTCCTCAAATTGAGCCAAAAACGATTCGCGGAAATGTTGATACCCGCCTTGAAAAAGCAATGGGCAGCGATTACGAAGGTGCCATCTTGGCGGCTGCCGGTGTGATCCGTATGGGCCGCGCGAACGATATCACCGCATTTATCCCGATCGATCAGATGGTTCCCGCCGCGGGGCAAGGTGCCATCGGACTGGAAATTCGCCGTGGTGACAAACGAATAGCGGCAATGTGCGCCGCGGTCAATGACCCAACAACATTTGCCTGTGTTGCGGGGGAGCGCCGCGTGATGTACGAACTGGAAGGTGGCTGCCAAGTACCCATTGGCGCATACGCGCATATGGAAGGCGATGCAACCGTTTTCGATGCAATCGTGCTGTCTTTGGATGGGACACGCACCGCGCGCAGCCATCGCGAAGCGGATGCCTCTACCAGCCCCATCGAACTTGCAAGAATGGTGCTGGATGATTTACACGCTCAGGGGGCCGATGACATACTTGCCAGCGTTCGAGCGGCAGGATTTCGCGCGGCGAGTGTCCGAACGTCAGATGTTCAACCGGCGGGCGATTCCCAATGACCGCTACGCAGACGATGGTGTATCTCATTGGTGCAGGTCCGGGCGATGCAGGACTTATCACAGTGCGCGGGGCGGATCTTTTAAAGCGCGCACGCATTGTGATATATGACTATCTTTCAAATGCTGCACTCTTAAACTACGTGCCGGCATCTGCCGAGCGTATCTATGTGGGCAAGAAGGGTTTTTCTGCTCATGTGACACAGGCCGAAATCAATGCGCTGCTTGTACAGAAAGCGCAGGAACTTGCGCAAAATGGAGGCGGCGTTCTGATCCGCCTGAAAGGCGGCGACCCATTTGTATTCGGGCGTGGCGGCGAAGAGGCGTTGGCGCTTTCCCGTGCTCATATTCCGTTTGAAATTGTCCCGGGTATAACAAGCGGCATAGCAGCGCCTGCATATGCAGGCATTCCCGTAACGCATCGCGGCATCTCGTCGTCGGTAACCTTTGTTACCGGGCATGAGCAGCCCGAAAAAACGCAGTCTGCGATTGATTGGACGGCTCTCGCACGATTAGCAACGCGTGGCGGCACTCTGTGCTTTTATATGGGCATTCATAACTTAGACTTCATCTGCGCAAACTTGATACGGCAGGGCGCTCCGATAAACACTCCCGTTGCACTGGTGCGCTGGGGAACGCTCCCAAAACAAGAAGTTCTTACCGCTACCCTTTGTGATGCGCCAAAGAAAGCTCGTGCGGCGAAGTTTGCCGCGCCAGCCATCATCTTGGTTGGTCGTGTCGCACAGTTGCGCCCAGAATTAGCCTGGTTCGAACGCCGTCCCCTTTTCGGTGTCCGCGTGGTGGTCACGCGGAGCCGCGTGCAGGCAGGCGTTCTATCCGATCGTCTTGCCGAATTAGGCGCAGACGTGTATGAATTCCCTACGATTGAGCAGACTTGCCCCGATTCCTATGAGGTGCTTGACAATGCGCTCGCGCATCTCGCTTCATTTGACTGGGTGGTGTTTACCAGCGTAAACGGGGTAGATTGCTTTTTTGAGCGCTTGCCCCAGAAGGCTGCGCCAGGAACATGCACCGATCCCCGTGCCTTGGCACATGCGCGCGTTGCCGCCATCGGACCTGCGACTGCGCAGCGATTGCGCACCTTTGGCATCACAGCCGATGTGGTGCCCGAATCGTATCGCGGAGAAGCCGTGTTTACTGCCATTCGTGATGTGGCGCAGAAGGCGGGTAGTTCTCTTGAACATGCCTGCGTACTCATCCCGCGTGCCCAAGTCGCACGTTCCGTACTTCCTGATCTTTTCCGACAGGCAGGGGCACACGTTGTTGTAGCTCCGGCATACAAGACCGTTTTGCCACGTGACAGTGCTGTTTCCGAATTGGCTCGCGAATTGCAAGCCGGCAGGGTAGACGCGATTACCTTTACCTCTTCATCTACGGTGAGAAATTTATTTGCCTTGCTTAAAGATCAGGCTCCCGTGCTTTTGCGCAATGTCGAACTGTTTTCCATTGGCCCGATAACGACGGAGACACTTCATGATGCTGGTTGCACAGACGTACACCAGGCGAGCGAATACACCATCAATGGACTGATTACCTGTATGTGCGGGTACTACCGTGAAAGAAAGGACAAAAAATGATCGGTATCTCCAAACTGTATTGCGGGGCGGTTGAGCCGTCTGATGTGCTGCGCTATAAACGCCGTTCGAAGGAACTTCCAAGCGGGTTGCTTCAGTTTTCGAAAGACAAAAAACCCGTCGTCGTGTGGAATTGTACCCGCACCTGTAATTTGAAATGTGAGCATTGCTATGCGCAATCCGACGCGCATCTCTACGATCAATTGTCTACCGAAGAAGCAAAGGTAATGATTGATGATTTGGCTGCTTTTGGGTGCCCCGTGCTCCTGTTTTCTGGCGGTGAGCCCTGTTTGCGCCCTGACCTTCTGGAGCTTATGCAGTATGCCAAAAATGCGGGTATGCGCGTAGTTATCAGCACAAATGGCACTCTTATTACGCCTGAGCTCGCCAAAGAATTTGCCAATGTTGGCCTGTCTTATGTTGGTGTTTCCTTTGATGGCGATCGCGAGACGCATGATCGTTTCCGCGGGGTTCAAGGCAGCTATGACAAGGCTTTGCGCGGGTTGCACAACGCGCAGGATGCCGGAATTAAAGTTGGATTGCGTTTCACTATCAATAAGCACAATTGGCGCGAGATTGACGATATGTTCGACCTCATGCAGCGCGAGCATATCAACCGTGCATGCTTCTACCATCTGGTTTATGCCGGTAGGGGCTCGGAAATGATACACGAAGACTTGACGCACGATGAAACACGTCAAGCGGTGCGCAGGATTATGGATCGAACGCGAGATTGGTTCGACTGCGGTGGCCATCCGGAAATCTTGACCGTAGACAATCATGCAGACGGACCATTCATCTATATGGAACTGCTGAAGGAAGATCCCCAACGAGCAGCACAGGTCATGCAACTTTTGCAATGGAACCAGGGCAACAGTTCCGGTAATGGCATCGGCTGTATCAGCTGGGACGGCGAAGTGTATGCCGATCAATTCTGGCGTCATTTCAGTTTCGGCAACGTCAAGGATCGTCCCTTCAGTGAAATATGGACCGATGTCAGCCGTACTACGCCGCAAAGCGAGCTGATGTATCGCTTAAAAGACAAGCGTCCTTGGGTAAAAGGTCGCTGCCATGATTGCCGCTGGCTTGATATCTGTGGGGGAAATTTCCGTGTGCGTGCCGAGGCAGCTACGGGAGATCTATGGGCCAGCGATCCTGCTTGCTATCTCACCGATGAAGAGATCGCGCGGCATCCAAACGACCCTGAAAAACGCGTCGTAGAAGCACCAGCAATTGAACAATAAAAGGAGCACGAAACCTATGCAATATGGAACCTTTCCTGCGTATCGCCCACGTCGCATGCGCGCAAATGAGACTGTTCGTCAATTCATACGGGAAACAGAAATCTCTGCGAAAGATTTTATTTACCCGCTCTTTGTGAAATATGGCACGGGCTGTCGAGATGAAATTCCTTCGATGCCGGGGGTGTATCAAGTTTCGCTCGATAACCTCATGGCAGAAATTAAAGAGCTGCAAGATTGCGGCGTGATGGCCGTACTCTTGTTCGGCATACCGCAGGAAAAAGATGCAATCGGTAGCAGTGCATGGGATGAGCACGGGGTGGTGCAGGATGCGTGTCGCATGATTCGCGAGCAGGCCCCCGATATGTTTGTCATCACCGATGTATGCATGTGTGAATATACCAGCCATGGTCACTGCGGCAAGCTCGATGAAGCGGGCAATGTCATCAATGATGCCACGCTTGAATTGCTGTGCAAGGAAGCAGTGAGCCACGCCCGTGCCGGCTCGCAGATGATCGCGCCGTCCGACATGATGGATGGTCGTGTTGCCGCCATTCGCCACGCCCTCGATGATGCGGGCTTTCAGAATGTTCCTATCCTTTCGTATTCCACCAAGTATGCGAGTGGGTTTTACGGTCCGTTCCGTGATGCCGCAGATTCTGCTCCGGCTTTTGGGGATCGTCGTTCCTACCAGATGGATCCCGCAAATGCCCGGGAAGGGGTGCGTGAAGCGAAATATGATATCGCCGAAGGTGCCGACATGGTTATGGTAAAGCCGGCGCTGCCATATCTTGATGTTCTGTATCGCGTGAAGAGTGAGACGGGTTTTCCTACGGTTGCATATAACGTATCCGGTGAGTACTCCATGGTGAAGGCTGCGGCAAAAAATGGCTGGATTGACGAGCGTCGCGTCGTGTTGGAGCTGCTCACATCCATTAAACGTGCAGGTGCAGACATGATTATCACATACCATGCCAAGGATGCGGCGCGTTGGCTTGCCGAGGAGGAATAGCGATGACCGCAGGACATCCCGGCACCATAACGGGTACGATGAGCAAGAATGCGGGGCATGGGAGCCCTACGGGTCACACGGTGACCGTTGGCCGGCCATCGTATCGTCCCGGCGCAGGCCAGGCCGCAAAAGCATACGAGGCACGTACCGGCATCAAACCGCCAAAAATCATTGCGTGGGAAATTACCCGTCGCTGCAATCTTGCCTGTGCGCATTGTCGTGCGGCTGCCCATTGCGAAGCATATCCAGGAGAACTTTCCTTGGATGAATGTAAAGCGGTGATGGATGACATTGCTTCCATTACCGACCCCATCCTCATCTTGACCGGCGGCGAGCCTTTGATGCGTCCCGATATTTGGGACATCATTGACTACGCGTTTGAAAAGGGGCTTCATCCTGTCATCGGCACAAACGGCACGCTTATTGATGACGAAATGGCTGCAAAAATCGCTGAACATGGCATTCCTAAAGTCAGTGTGTCCTTAGATTTTCCTACGGCCAAAGGACAAGATGCGTTTCGCGGCGCACAAGGAGCGTTTGACCAGACGATGGCTGGCATCGCAAACCTGCGTGCCCATGGGGTAAAAGTGCAGATCAACAGCACCATTACGAAGATGAACGCCAATTTGGTTGATGACTTGCACGATATGGCACAGAGTGTCGGTGCAAGCGATTTTCATCCGTTTTTGCTGGTGCCCACCGGGCGCGGCGAGGATTTAATGAATGTTGAACTTTCGCCTGAGGAATATGAAGAGGTGTTGACCTGGGCGTACGAGCGCCAGAAAACCTCTCCCATGAATTTTAAACCCACGGATGCTCCGCAGTATTTTCGCATCATGCATCAACGTGCTGCTGCCGAAGGAGTAAAACTCACCGGTCCCCTGGCCCATAGCAGAGGGTGTCTTGGTGGCATCTCATTCGCGTTCATCAGCCATGTTGGCGATGTACAGCCGTGCGGGTACTTTGATATGCAGCTGGGAAACGTGCTTGAGAAACCATTCTCACAAATTTGGACATCGTCACCGGTGTTTGACGATCTTCGTCATTATGACCGTCTGAAAGGCAAATGCGGTGCCTGCGAATATAAGGGTGTGTGTGGAGGATGCCGTGCTCGTGCACTGGCGGCAACGGGCGATTATCTTGCCGAAGAACCCTACTGTGCATATATGCCGAAACGGTATATTCAGCAGCAGGTTCTTAGTGTCATCCAACAGAACTTTCCGTTGACGCATGACCCCTATGCGCATATTGCAGACGAACTCGGTTTTACGACAGAGCAGGTGCGTCAAGCGATTGTTGATATGGGGAACGCAGGTACGATTCGTCGTATTGGTGCTTCGTTTGCGTCTGATCATTTGGGCTATTTTTCCACGCTTTGCGCCCTTGCGGTTGGCGGCGATGATGAAGCGATAGATGCTGCGGCGGCTGTGGTAAGCGCGTTTCCTCAGGTTACGCATAATTATCTGCGGCGTGCCCACTACAATGTGTGGTTTACCGTCATTGCGCGCAGTGCCGATGAGGTGAAGTCTATTGTACAGCAGATTCAGGAGAAAACGGGCTGCTCAGATGTGCTGAACCTCCCAGCCAAACGCGTTTTTAAGGTGCGTGTGAATTTTGACATTGGCAACGCATCAACGGAGGCAAACCGCATGACACGCGCTGCGAATGAGGCATCGTCTGGGCTGAAAAACCAATTCAATGAAGCATCGTCTGAATCGACACGCCAATTCGATGGTGTAGATCCGCCATCCTTCAAACCGTTTGACGCATCCGATCCGTTCGATGTCGCACTGGTACGGTGGGCACAAGGCAATACGGTGTGGAATTCCGACCTCTCGTTTTCTCAAACACAAAATAAAGCCGCAGAAGCACCTGCTCATCGTCTTGTTCTGGGTGATCTTGATCCGCATCCTTTTGCCACGGCGGCGTCCTTTATTGAGTCTGTAATTAAAAAACCGGTTTCGGAGAATCAGGTTCTCACCCGCCTGGCCCAATGGAAAGCAGATGGAACCATGCGTCGCTTTGGTGCCGCGGTCCGTCACCGGAGCATGGGCTATACACACAATGGTATGACGGTGTGGAACGTGCCTGATGAGGCGGTAGAGGCAGTGGGAAAGGCGTTCTCGGGGCAGCAATTTGTAAGCCATTGTTATGAGCGTCCCCGCACAAATACCTGGCCATATAACATGTACGCGATGTGCCATGCGAAAAGCGAACAAGAGCTCAGACAGCAGGTAGAAACATTGCAGCAATGTGCGCTCAAAGCAGCTGCAGTGTTAACAACGCCGCTCGTGCTCGAATCTGAAAAGGAATATAAGAAATCTTCGATGCGCTATTTTGAAGAGCGCCAAAATCGATACTAGGAGCAGATAATGAATCACCAGAAATCTGAACAGGATTTTGCTCGAGCGAAGAAAGTTATCTCTGGCGGTGTCAATTCGCCGGTCCGCGCATTCGGAAACGTTGGATGCGACCCGGTGTTTTACGATCACGCGAAGGGCTGCCACGTATGGGATGTGGACGGCAACGAATACCGTGATTTCATAGGCTCGTGGGGACCGATGATTTTAGGTCACGGTGATCCGGATATTCTTGCGGCAGTTCGTGCGCAGTTAGATAAGGGTGTGTCGTTTGGTGCACCGTGCGAAGCGGAGATTAAGCTTGCGGAAAAGATCTGCGAAATTGTGCCAAACGTAGAACAGACGCGCATGGTGTCATCCGGTACTGAAGCCACCATGACGGCTATTCGGTTGGCTCGGGGCTATACCGGACGCGACAAATTCGTCAAATTTGCTGGTTGCTACCACGGCCATAGCGACTCTTTGCTTATAAGTGCAGGAAGCGGTGTGGCCACCTTAGGCATCCCTGGTACGCCGGGCGTAACGGCGGGTACGGTTGCCGATACTATTGTGGCTCCATATAACGACATTCAGGCAGTTCGCAAGCTGTTTTCCCAGGAAGGCGACAAGATTGCCGCTATCATAGTGGAGCCCATCGCAGGGAATATGGGCGTCGTGCCGCCCGAACCAGGATTTCTGGAAGGCTTGCGAGATGTGTGCAGCGAATATGGCGCTTTGCTTATCTTCGATGAAGTCATTACGGGATTTCGCGTAGCGCTGGGGGGTGCGCAAGAGCGTCTTGGTGTCGCTGCTGATCTTTGCACGTTTGGTAAGATAATTGGTGGTGGTTTCCCGGTAGGCTGTGTGGCAGGGCCCGAGCGCATTATGAATAAACTTGCACCAAACGGACCGGTATATCAGGCAGGAACACTGTCGGGCAATCCGGTAGCCATGGAAGCTGGCCTTGCAGCGCTTACAAAGCTTCAGCAACCGGGTGTCTATGACCAGCTCGAACACAAAGGAATGCTTCTGGCACAAGTGTTGCGTCATGCTGTTGCTCAGACCGGTATTGATGCGTGCGTAAATCAGATTGGCGCACTTGCGACGTTGTTTTTCACTAAAGGTCCCGTGCGTAATTGGGATGGTGTTTCCCAATGTGATACCGACGCGTTTGCTGTTTATTTTCGTTCCATGCTTGATGACGGATTCCTCATTGCGCCAAGCCAGTTTGAGGCCCTGTTTGTATCTCTTGCGCATACCGATGACGATATCAAGGCGTTTGGTGATGCTGTGGAACGTGCGCTGAATAACGTGGTGAAATATCAAGCGCGCCCATAACTGTGCTGATGCATAAGCGCGCTGATGTATAAGCCCGCTTGTGCGTAAGGTCGCTCATAAGTTAAAACACTCGCAGGCCAACCGCAATTTCGATATACTTTCATGCGCCCCCATCGTCTAGTGGCCAAGGACGCCGACTTCTCAGGCCGGTAACGGGGATTCGAATTCTTCTGGGGGCACCATAGGAAAGCGAGCTAACCTTCTAGCTTTCTAACTTTCTAGCTTTCTAGCATGAACTGGTTAATGCCTGCGCGCCACAAATCTTTTGTACCACCCTTGATGGCTTTCTTCGCATATTCTGTATTGACTACCGTGCTTCCCGCGATGATGTTGACGCCCGCCTGGATAAGCGCGGGTGCGGGTACGGCACTCGGTCCCACTATCACCGAATAGGCGTTCTTACTCAACTGCAGCAAGCGTACCGCGGTTTTATTCGTCAGTGTCGTGCCGGTCATATATACCAAGTCTTGCTGCGGCATGATGAATTCACACGCACTGTCGGGTGTGTCCAGATAAGAATCGCAATTCCGCTCGAGCACCGTCAAATTGCATTTGCTTGCCATGGCTGCGACGTGCGGAAAGTGCCCCACAACACAAACATTTTTTCCCGCGAAGCGATCTGCAAGTTTGTAGAACGGATCGTTATCGTGCGATGCATTGCCACCAATGGAAGCGCCAAGGGAAGAAAGCCGATCGGCTCGTGCATACCATGCATTCAACGCGGCAATTCCCAGGCTTGCTTGGGTGAAATCCCATGATTTTGCGAGCGCTGCAAGTTCACGTAACTCCATGTGGTAAGGATCAACCTCGTTGGCAGTTCGTGTTTTCGCACCGCCACCTACGGTGTAGCTGATTCCCATGCCGCATTCTGCTTCTACATAACACCAATGAATGTTGATGCAGATGTCTTTTACAGCGATGCCTTTTGGCACCCCTGCAATCATGCGATCGTACAAATCCCACGGGTTATTCATTGGCTCAGCTGTATTGTTGGATGTCTGCATGGCTTCTCACAATCTCTGTTCTTATGGTTAGCAATATAGTTGAATCGTTTTTTGCTTCGGATTTTGCGTATTGACCTGAATTCAATTGTATTGAATTTTGCAACCAGCGCATCAAAGCCAACACATCATGTGGAAATTTTGATGGAAGAAGAGCAACTGAACACTATTTAGTATTCGTATTATTATTTTTTGGACTATATTCTGACATCTTTAACCATGACAAGTTTGCTGACATGCAGACGTAATTTGATCGAAGGGATACCCCAGCTATGACAAAGAGATTAACAGGTTTGTTCTTCTCGCTTCTTATGGCGATAGGAATCATGCTCGTGGGAGGCGGCGCTGCTCAAGCCTACGCTGCTGATGCGTTGAGCGTCAACCTTACCAGCTTTGATACCTTGTCCACTAACGGAGAGCATACGGATTCGGTTCCCCAGTCAGGTACCTTTATGCTCGGCATAGGTTGGGATGCGACTTCTCTAAGCACGGTTCCTCAGGAGGGGGATTATTTCGATATCACGCTCCCCTCCAACATGGTCTTCGACACGTATGATGCCGTCGTCTCGAACGTCACCGATGGTTTCGCCATTACGGATTCCAGCGGAAATGAAATCGCGCATGGTCAGATTACGCCCGGGACCACAGCGTCCGGCAATGGGGATGACACGCATGCAGGAGGAACCCTGCGCGTCACCTTCACGAGTGCGGCCGAAAGTTTGCAAGGGCTCACGGGAACCATTCGCGTGCTTGGCAGGTTTGATCTTAGCCAGATAAATACAGGTGACGAAGGCAACACACTCATGATTACGTCAGGCAGCCAATCGCTTTCTGCAAACCTTAAGATAAGCTCTCCTACGCACCCCTGGTATTTCGGTGCGCTTCATAAAGCGAGCGGGGAGCTGTCGGGGCATACCGATGAATGCTATTGGTGGGTCCACATCAATCAGCCGCACGGAACGATGCACAACGCTGTGATCACCGATCACATGTGGGGAGGAGACGGCTCAAACTCAGAGCATTTCACCACGATGACCCTCGAACGTGGCGAAATGAACGATATTGGCACGTGGGTCCATACATCTGCGACATACGACCTGATGGCAGGCGAAGTTCCTGACGGCATGACGTTCACTATGGACTCCGACAACAGGGGTTTCACTTTGAACATGGGAGACATCAATGGTGAGCAGTACAGGATAATCGCCGATTCAAATTATGTGCAGCCCACGGAGCTCTATAACAGAATCGAGCTCACCACCGATGAAAAAACCTACGACAAGCATGAGAACGCGCTATTCTCCCTGCCGTATTCGGGCGGATCGGCCTCGGGCGCGCAGGCGAATCAGATAGGGATTACGGCGGTGGATGCCCTGGACCAGTCTACAACGCTTCCAGGAGCGACGTTCACGATATCTGGTCCGACCGAGAGCAGCAACCCTGTAAATTATCGGTATATGACTGGCGATGACGGAACTCTTGCAACACGCAATCTTGTTAGCGGCACCTATAGGATCACGCAAGCTGATTGGACTGATGTCACCCATTACTCTCACAACTATCGTTCATACGAAGTAACGGTGAATTCCGATGGGGCTGCGAAGCTGACTGTTCCGTTCCAGCCCACTATGACGAACGTGCCCGTAAGCAAGACATGGGTTGGGCCCCATTTGGACAACGCATCCGCCACGATCAACCTCTTGGCGAATAGGGTAGCGTCAGGTATAGATCCCCTCACCCTCAATAAAGACAACAACTGGGCAGGCTCTTTCAGCGCCAGACAATACACGCCAGGCGTGAACGGGACTGAGATTGCCTACACTGTCAGCGAGAACCCCATTGATGGCTACGATTCTGCTGTCAGCGGTGATACCTCTAACGGATTTACGGTGACTAATACCAACAATGCAAAAACCTCTGTACAGGTTACTAAGCATTGGGTAGGCCCTGCAGCTAATGGTGCAACGATCAATCTTCTCGCTGATGGAAATCAAAGTCAGTCTTACACTCTTACTTCTACTGATGCGAATGCGGATAAGGATTGGACTCATACATTTACCAATCTGCCAAAGTACGATTCGACCGATGGTCATGAGATTGTCTACACCGTGACAGAGGATCCAATTACTGGATACACGTCTGCCTCTTCAGGTGATGCATCCACTGGCTACATCTTTACCAATACCAACGATGCAACCAGAAATATCCATGTTACTAAGGTATGGAGTGGACCCGAGACTCAATCGGTAACCCTACATCTTTTTGCTAATGGTACCGATACTGGTCAAACCCTTACCTTAAATGCAGATAATAACTGGCAGGGTGTCTTCTCAGGAGTACGTCAGTACGACCAGACCACCGGAAACGAGGTCAACTACACGGTCACAGAAGATCCTGTTGCAAACTACACCTCTCAAGTAACGGGCACCATGGCAGAGGGCTTTACCATTGCCAACACTAACGATGAGACCACAAGTGTTCATGTGGCAAAACAGTGGGTAGGCCCTGCAGCAGATCCAGCAACGGTACATCTGCTTGCTGATGGAACACAGACGCAAACGGCAACACTTACCCAAGCAAATGGTTGGGCTGATACCTTTACCGGTCTTGCAAAGTATGCTGCTGATGGTCATGAGATTGTCTACACCGTAAGTGAAGATCCTATCGAAGGCTATTCAACTTCTGTTGCAGGTAGTGCCGCTGCGGGATATACCATCACCAACACCAACAATGCCACTAGAAATATTACGGTAACCAAACATTGGGACGGTCCTGCGGCAGGTGGTGCAACAATTAACCTCTTCGCTAATGGAACACAGGCTCAAACACTGACTCTTACCAGTGCTGATGCACAAACTAACGGTGACTGGCAGGGAACCTTCTCGGGTCTGCGTCAATATGATGCAACCACCGGTCAGGCTATTGTCTACACCATAGGTGAGACTGATATCGACAACTACACCTCTGCAATTACGGGTGATGCCAATACGGGCTTTGTGGTAACTAATACCTTTACCGGTGCGGTAGATACCGTAGGAGATCCTCCGGTTACCAAGACCATCTCAGGTGATACTCCATCTACGCAGTCAACCTTTACCTTCTCACTTACTGCAGATCCCAACGAATCCACACTTCCTTCTGATATGGCAGCAGACCAGATGCCAATGCCTGAAGGTGCCAATGGGCAGCAGTCTATGACCACTACGATTCAAGGCAGTGGATCAAGTGAATTTGGAAACTTCCACTTCACTCGCCCCGGTACCTATGTCTATCGAATTACAGAAGTAAATACGGGAGTAGAAGGCTATACCTATGATCCTTCCGTCTATACGGTTACCTATGTAGTAGAAAACGGAACTGGTGAGCTTACCTGCACCCGTACCATCACCAAAGGTGGCCAAGCTACAGATGGTGCAAGCTATGCATTCGATAACACCTATAAAGCACCTGAGCAGCCTACAACGCCAACTACTCCAGGAGAAAACACCACCACTCCTGAAGAGCAAGCAACCCAGACCTCAGAAGCTCCCCAGGAACAAACTCCTGCCGCCCCTGAAGAGTCTGCAGAGCAAACTTCTGAGGGTACAACTCCTCAGACCGCAGACACATCTGCACTTCCACTAGGCATTGCTGCCTTAGGTTCTCTTGCAGCACTTGCTGTTGCCTTCTTTGTAAGAAGACGCGCGAAGTAGTACGAGATAAGGTTGCTTCCGGGTTGATTTCAACCTAGGTATGACAACCAAAACACATATCCACCACTAAGGTGAACGAAGAGGGGGCGCATCTGCAAAGATTCGCTCCCTTTTCGATAGCCCGATAAAGGTGGATCTAAAAAATACTTTCAGAAAAAATCGTGCATGAAAGGTTGTTGGATTCAAAACTATTAAGAGTTTTGCATGATATGATGGATCAACAACAAGCATTACACGCACCTTAAATGAACCACAATGCTTCGGGAAGAACAGACGCATGAAACAACAAGCCCATATCATTGATTTTGAACGCGAAAAGTCACAACTTCGCAAGGATATGAGTGATCTTGCTTCCGATAGCCTGGATGAAAGCGAAAAGCGCCTTCAAGAATCTCTTTCCAGCATGTCGGATCTCAGTGATTCGATTCGGTCTCAAAGCATTACCTCTGAAGATACAAAGAAATCCAAATCAACAGAAAAAGATTCCAAAGAGAACTCTCTTTTCTCCTTGGATTTCGACGATCAACCTTCGTCTTTTACCTCTGATGTTGCTGTGCACGAAAAACCTTTACGTGCACGCAGCTACCATTCAGCATCAGCGCAGCGCACGGCGGAACAACCAGCGTTTCACGCGCAAATGAGCGAAGAGGAAATTCGTGCGATTGCACGGAAGCGCTTGCAAGAGCGTCAAGATCGCCTGCAGGGGCGCTTGCAGAAAGACGTGCACGTCGATGATGCCTATGCTGATGATCAAGCCTCTGAAACAAGCGGCGTTTCCCAAGCCATCGATCGCGGTCGTGACAACGTCACGAAATTCCGTAAGAAAGTACGCAAGGCGCGTGCGGATCGGCAATTCGATCGCATGGTTGACGCTTCGGGCGACTCGCAATCTCAAGATGACGACACCGCCACGCCTCATGCTGCCGTGTATGAGGGGCACATGGGACATAACCAGCGCAAAAGCGGCCGTATGCAAAATGATCGTTGGGACAAAAAGCGCAATGAGCGCTTCGATAAATTCGATCATTTTATTTCGTGCCACTCTTCGCACGCCTATGTGGCGGGTTTCGTCGCGGTATGTTTGGTCGTCGCTATGGTCTTGGTGTATCAGCCCATGAAGCAATATTACGTGGCTATGCGCACGCAGCAACAGGTACAAGCTCAATATGATGCTCAGCAAGCGCACTCGGATGCGTTGCAGGGTGAAGTCGATCGCCTACAAACCGACGAAGGTGTCGAGGATCGTGCGCGCGAGCAGTATGGCATGGTGAAGAATGGTGAAAATGCGGTGCGCGTTGAAGGCGATGGCGCTGATCAAGAAGATGCAACGCAGCAATCGACCAACGCAAATACCTCTGCGTCAATTGAACAAAGAAGTCATGTGAGTGCGCCAGATACCTGGTATTCGGGCTTTTTAGATCCATTCTTTGGGTATGAAGATAATTAAGTTTAGGCATATATTCAGACATATATAAGCTTTCTGAAGGAGAAACGCTATGTCCTTTTCTCGATTCGCTTCTATAGATATTGGCACCGTTACGTGCCGTCTTCTTATTGCCGATGTGGACGATCAGGGCCAGATGCATGAGCTCTTTCGCGAAATGGCAATCACGAATTTAGGCGAAGGAACCGATGCCACGCATGAACTTTCCAAGCCGGCGATTGCGCGCGTGGCTCAGCAAGTCAATATTTTTATGAACGATGTGGCGCGCTATGAAGAACCTGACGTGCCCGTGCATGTTTGCGCGGTTGCCACCTCTGCGGCGCGTGATGCGACAAATACGCAGGATCTCGTTTCGGCTCTGGCAAAAATTGGGGTTGATCTGCACGTAATCCCCGGAAGCGAAGAGGCGTCTCTTTCATTTGCGGGTGCCTCTTCTGATTTTCCCGGAGAGCGCGTCCTCGTTGCCGACGTGGGCGGTGGATCCACAGAACTTGTTGCGGGACTTGCGCAGCATGAGCCAACCTTTGCGCACTCATTTAATGTGGGATGCCGCAGAGTCACAGAGCGCTTCTTGACGACCGACCCTCCGACGGGCCGTGAAGTCCATGATGCGGAAGCGTGGTTCGATCCTCAATTCAAACAGTTCTTTTCGCGTCTTGAAGAAAACCGGTTCTCGCCGAATCGGCTCGTGGCTGTCGCGGGTACGGCTACATCGGTTGTTTCTATCGACCAAGAAATGGACCCCTATGATCCCAAGCGCGTTCATGGATCCGTAATTTCTGCCGATACGCTGGAAACGGTGCTGCGCAAACTTATTCGTATGCCCTTAAAACAGCGCCGCCAGGTTGTTGGTCTGCAGCCCGATCGTGCGCCGGTCATTGTGGCGGGGCTTATCATCCTGCGCGACATCTTAGAGTGCTCGCACCTGCGTTCATTTACCGTAAGTGAGCACGATTTGTTGCAAGGCAACGTGATGTCTGCATGGCGTAATTTGCAACGTCACGAAAAATAGCGTGAAAAATGGTATAGTGTGGTACGTCGATTGAGGAATAGTCGCTAAAGACGTGCGCAATTCAATCGGCATTCTTTCCATGGGAGCGTGGCGGAATTGGCATACGCAGCAGACTTAAAATCTGCCGCCTTCGGGCTTGTGGGTTCGAGTCCCACCGCTCCTATTCCTTTTCTTGAACAAAACCTTATACATTCCGCGCAATCGGGCTTTGCCGTTTGTGCGCTGTGGTACGATCGTCTTGTATAAATGAAACGTTTTAAAGACGTTTATGAGGAGAATTTTAGGGATCTCTCTGCGAAACGTTTATGTATGCAGCAATGCGACGATATATGAATCTTTTGTTTAGAGGTACTATTTTATTAACAGGAAAGATTTAACTGATTTCGCGAGAGGGAGCGTCAGTTGTCCGATCAGAACAAACCGAACGATAAGGATATCAAGTCTGCAGTTGATTCACTCTTTGACTGCAACAAAATGCAGTCGGAAGACTTTTCGACATATCTTTCATCGGTTGCAAAAACTATTGGAGATTTGGTCAACACTTATATTCCGCACAGCACTACTCCCGACATTAATGCGTATCTGTATGATCCGCTTCTTGCCTATAGCCGCAACGGAGGAAAGCGCCATCGTCCGCTTATTTGCCTTTTGGCATGTGCGGCAGTTGGTGGCGATCCGAGGCGTGCATTGTCAGCCGCGGCGGCAATCGAGAATTTTCATACTGCTGCGCTTATTCATGACGATATCGCCGATGAGGCAGAGCTTCGTCGTGGCAAGCCGTGCTTGCATCTTACTCAGGGAATCGGCCTTGCGGTCAATGATGGTGATCTTGGCTTGACTCTGGTAAATGGCACGGTTATGCACGACCCCGATCTCGATAACGATACAAAGGTTCGTGTGGTAACCGAGCTGATCGACATGACGCAGCGCACGATCGAAGGCCAGGCGCTCGATATCGGTTGGGCACGCGATGGCCGCTACGATATCACGCCTGATGATTATCTGATGATGGCGAAGTTGAAAACGGCGCATTATTCAGGTGCTGTTCCTCTGGCCATTGGCGCAATTATCGGTGGGGGATCAAACGATGAAATCGAAGGTCTGCGCAAGTATGGCTTAGATACCGGTTTGGCGTTCCAGATTCAAGACGACCTGTTAAATCTTGTGGGAAGCGAAGAGTCCACCAAGAAAGATTTTCGCAGCGATATTACTGAAGGCAAACGAACCTTAATGGTGGTTCATTGTCTGCAACATGCTGATGAGGACAAGCGGAAGCGTTTGATCGAAATTCTTTCGAATAAAGAGCATGACCAGAAGGTGCTTGCCGAAGCGGTCGATATCATGCAAGAAACCGGAAGCATCGAGTACGCACGTACGTATGCCGAAAATCTTACGTCTGTTGCAAAAGGTCGACTGGTCAATATTGTGCCAGATTCACCTGCGCGAAAACTTTTAATTGGCATGGCCGATTGGTTCGTGAACCGCTTGAAGTAATCTTAATCTAGGATGAATGTGAGTTTTAATCTGCATGAATACTATTAAGAAAAACGATACCGGCGCTGCGGTAAAAGATGTCCAGCACAAGCTGAACCAGCTTGGGCTGCTTGATAAAGAATACGTTGATGGCCAATACGGGGAAGAGACGGCACGCGCGGTTCGCATGTTTTGCTTCCAGCATCGTCTTCCCGATTCGGAAAACGTCGACGGGAAAACATGGGCGGCCTTGCTCGACGCAACATTCCAGCTTGGCGATCGAACCTTGTATCTACGCATGCCCTATTTCCACGGAAATGATGTGCTGCAACTTCAGCAGGCACTTGACGCTCTTGGCTTTAGTACGGGAAATGACGATGGTATTTTTGGCGCCTATACCGAGCAAGCGCTTCGCCATTTTCAGCAGAATATGGGTCTTCCGACCGATGGCATTGCGGGCGCATACACGTTTCGTGCCATTCGTAATTTGCATCATTCTTGGGAAGGAAAGCCCGGTCCCAAACAAATTCAACATCTGGGATTTGCTCGTGCAGCAGGGGTTCTGGAGTCAAATGAACTCTGCCTTTTCGGCACCGATGAATTCTCTCGTTCGGTCGCGGCACGCATGTCTAATTTGGCGCTTGCAACCAACCCGGCATCAAAAATCATGAGTGCCGATTCGCTGTTGGTCCCCCCGGATGACTCGATGTTGCTGGTCCATATCGTCGTGAAGCCGAACAAAGGGTCAGAGAATGTTCCCCTGGTCACCTTTGATTCCGAAAAAACCTTGGCGTTGCGTCTAAGCTCGGCAATTGATGCGGCAAAACAGGCGGCAACACAAACATCGCCGCGTATTGCGGTCGAACTTCCCGGTGTGCAGTGGGAAGATGCCGGGGAAGATCGTTCTGCGCAGCATTACGCCATTGTGCTGCTTGATGCGCTGTGCTCGGCGCTTTCGTAACATCAAACTCCATGGTCTTTATGAAGGAATTATTTATGGATTCATCTGCAATTGTCCTTGCCGCGGGTCTAGGCACACGCATGAAGTCAAGCATCCCTAAAGTCGCGCATAAACTTCTTGGGAAACCGCTTCTGAACTGGGTTGTCGATACCGCGCACAGTGCAGGGATACATAATATAGTGTGCGTGCTTGGATACAAACGCGAAATTACCGAGCCACTCGTTCAAGGCAAAGCGCAGGTTGCTGTTCAAACGAACTTTGCAGGCACTGCCGATGCCGTCATGTGCGCCCACGATGCGCTTGCTGATGTCCATGGCCCCGTGATGGTGCTTTCGGGGGATTGTCCCCTCATCACCGCAGAAACGCTACAAAAGCTTGCGAAGACCCAGCAAGAATCCCATGCAGCTGCGGTTGTGCTTACGATGGATGCGGAAAATCCGTATGGATATGGCAGAATCGTCCGCGATGCGGATGGCCAGGTTGAGCGCATCGTTGAGCAGAAAGATGCAACGGCCGAACAAGCGGCGATCCATGAATGCAATTCGGGTTTTTATTGCTTTGACTCAGATTTCCTATTCGAGGCTCTTAGCAACGTTTCCTCAAACAATGCCCAGCATGAGCTCTATCTAACCGATGTGATCGAAATTGCACGTCAAGAAGGGCGTACGGTGGAAGCGCTCAAGGCCGAAGACCCCGATGAATGCATGGGCATCAACGATCGGTGCCAGCTTGCGTACGCCACGTCGGTCATGCAAAAACGCATCAACGAGGCTTGGATGAAGGCGGGCGTGACGATGCTCGATCCGCGTTCGGTTTGGATTGAGCCTGGGGTAACAATCGAAAACGATGTTGAGATTTTGCCGCAAACGATGCTCAGCGGCACGACGCACATTGCATCGGGAAGCACGGTTGGTCCCAATACACGTCTGACGAATACTACCGTGGGACATGATTGCGTTGTCGATGAGACGGTAGCCATTGATGTGCAGATCGATGACGATTGCACGTGCGGACCGCGCGCATATCTTCGCCCGGGCACGCATCTCTGTCGTGGCGCAAAAGCAGGCACCCATGTGGAAATCAAGAACTCCACCATCGGCCAAAATTCCAAGGTTCCCCATCTTTCCTATATCGGCGATACACAGATGGGCTCCGGGGTAAATATCGGTGCCGGTTCTATCACCTGCAACTATGATGGCGTCAAGAAGAACCATACCACGATTGGCGATCGCACATTTATCGGATCTGACACCATGATGGTCGCTCCGGTGAACGTGGGAAGCGATGTCGAGGTTGGCGCTGGATCGGTGATTACCGATGATGTTCCCGATGGCGCGCTCGCCTTGGGCCGAGCGCGGCAAGTGGTAAAGCCCGGTTGGATGGAAAAACATCGCGAGTCGATGAATAAGCACTAACTTTTCAATTTTTCGGGGTACAGTATATACAGAACATGGTGCTCAAAAGGGCATGGTGCTCAATACATAACATCGGCTGCTCATGGAAGGCAGGAGCATGAACTCTCAAACTGAGATGACCAAAGGTCTCATGGTTTTCTCTGGTCGTTCAAACCCAGAACTCGCTAATCAAATTGCTGATGAACTGGGAATCACGTTAGGTAAAGTTCGCCTCGAAACATTCGCGAATGGTGAAGTGTATGCACGGTACATGGAAAGTGTTCGCGGTGCGGATGTATTTATCATCCAGTCACTTTCAGGCAAACACGTCAACGATTACATGATGGAACTTCTTATCATGGTCGATGCGGCAAAACGCGCTTCTGCACGTACCGTAACGGCGGTACTTCCTTACTATGGTTATTCCCGTCAAGATCGCAAAGCGGCAGCTCGTGAACCTATTTCTGCAAAACTTGTCGCAGACCTTTTAACGGTTGCAGGGGTAAATCGTACCATCACGATTGATTTGCACCAAGGTCAGATCCAGGGATTCTTCGATACACCTGTCAATCATTTGACTGCTTTAAGCATCATGGCGAACTATTTCAAGACAAAAAACTTTGATACGAAAAACCTCGTTGTCGTAAGCCCTGATTTGGGTCGTGCAAAGGCAGCTCACAAATTTGCGGACATCATGGAATGCGATTTGGCGATTATGCATAAGGATCGTCCAAAGCACAACCACGCAGAAATTACGGCGCTTATCGGCGATGTCGCAGGTAAGACCTGCATTATCAATGACGACATGATCGATACGGTGGGTTCTCTTGCTGCGGCAATTGACACGCTGAAATCAAATGGTGCCGGCGACATCTATGCATGTGCGACACATCCTGTGTTCAGTGGCCCAGCATACGAGCGCTTAGAGGCATGCCCGGTGAAAGAGGTCGTCGTTACGAACACGATCCCCGTTCCGCTTGATCACCAAGATGGCAAGATCAAAGTCTTAAGCGTGGCGCCACTATTTGCGCGCGCAATTAAGAACGTGTTTAGCAACGGCTCAGTGAGCGAACTTTTCGATCCTGATTTCGCGCTCTAAGTTTGCGCCTACAAATTATGGTGCGAATTTGGCACACAGCGAATTTGGCACACATTTTTTGGTACGCATTCGATAGGTAACTTTTGTAACTTATGGCGGTGAGAGTGGACGAGCCTCGCCGCCTTTTTTTGGCGTTTGGTTCTATTCATGTTACGTGGGAGTTTATATGGCATCTCCAAAAACAACGCATCCCGATATGTGGCTCATTGTGGGACTCGGTAATCCCGATGAAGAGTACGCGCATACACGTCATAATGCGGGTTTTGATGCGGTGGATTTGCTTGCCGACCAGGCAGGGGTTCACTATTGGAAATCTGAATGTGGAGCACTCACCGGTTCGGGGACGCTTGCAGGAGAAAAGGTGCTCATTGCAAAACCTCAAAGCTACATGAACACCTCGGGTGGTCCAGTGAAAAAGCTCTGCCGGAAATATCATGTTTTGCCCGATGCGCTGGTGGTCCTTCACGATGATATGGATATCGAGCCGGGGCATATTCGGGTTCGGTTCGGGGGAAGTCCCGCAGGCCATAATGGCATTCGTTCGATTTGTGACAAATTGCAGACCCGCGATTGGTACCGCATTCGCTGTGGTACGGGACATCCTGCTGGTCGGAAAAATATAACTGACTATGTGCTTTCGCGCCCGCGGGGGCAGGAAGCCGAGCTTTTTGCGCAAACGCTTGATCTTGCAGCTCAAGCGACAAAAGTGCTCATCACCGATGGTCTTACGGCGGCGCAGCAACAGTTTAATTAAGAACGATGAATGGCGCCGTTTACGCCCCATGATGTTTTTATGCCTTGAATTCCTAATTATTAACACTTTTTTCTCTCGTTTAACTTTGCAGATTCATGTGTAACAATAGGTTTGATAAAAACTTGAATTGTGTAAGGTAGAACGTCATGTCAGCCCAATTTAATATTTTGTCGGCGGATAAATCTGCCGTCGAATTGCTTCAAAAAGCTTTGGGCGTACCGCATTTCATTGCGACCGTGCTCGTAAACCGCGGAGTGACAACTCCGCAGCTTGCCCGTGCGTTTTTGAATCCGTCGCTTGAAAGCGACTGGGGCAATCCGTATAACATTGCGGGTTTGTCCGATGTCGTTGATGGCTTGGAACTTGCGGTGCGCGACAAAAAGAAAATACTCGTCTTCGGCGATTTCGATGTTGATGGTCTCTCGGCCACGACCGTGCTTACGAAAGGCTTGCGCGAGCTCGGCACCGAAGTTGTCCCCTTTATTCCGCGCAGAACCGACGAAGGGTATGGATTATCTGAAGCGGCAATCGATCGTTTGCTTCAATACAAGCCCGATGTACTGGTGACCGTAGATTGTGGTATTGCTTCAAAAAATGAAGTGAAAATTTTGCAGCACCGCGGTGTTGAGGTTTTTATCACCGATCACCATGAGCCGGCAGATGCGGTGCCTGAAGGTGTCCCGGTATGTGACCCAAAACTCGAAGAAGATTCGCCTGATTCAATCTTGGCAGGCGTCGGTGTGGCGCTCAAGATTATCCAGGCACTCGGCGCGCGTTTTGGTCAGCCCCATCTGTGGCGTGAATACACCGATCTTGCAACGCTTGGTACCATTGCCGATTTAATGCCCTTGCTCCACGAGAATCGTGCGTTGGTCGCTGATGGTGTTGCGAAGATGAACAACAACCCGCGCCCCTGCATTCGTGCATTACTCGAAAAAGCTGGTGCAATTGATAAAACGGTCGAAGCCACCTCTCTTTCGTTTTCGGTGATTCCACGCCTTAATGCGGCAGGTCGTATGGGCGATGCCTCTCTTGCACTTGAACTTCTGCTTGAGGATAACTACGATGCAGCCGTCGGAAAAGCGGCACAGCTTGAAACAATCAATGATCAACGTCGTTCCATAGAAGCGGAACTCTCTGAGATTGCATCACTTCAGGCTCAGCAAATCTACCATGGTCAACGTGCACTCGTGGTGTCTGGCGAAGGTTGGCACGAAGGCGTGAAAGGGATCGTGGCAAGCCATCTCGTTCGTTCGTACGGCGTGCCTGCCATCCTGTTCAGTATCGACGGCGATATTGCCCGGGGATCAGGCAGAAGTGTGGGTGACGTCAACCTCTTCAAGGCCGTCGAAAGTTGTTCGGATTTACTCGTGCAATTCGGCGGGCATGCGGCAGCAGTTGGCATCACTATCGAGACAAAGAATATACCTGCGTTTACGCAAAAACTTTGTGCGTATATGGACACCCTTCCCGAAGAGCTATTCCACCCGCGTTTTTCCATTGATGCATGCGTTGATCTGGGCGAGCTTTCGATGGAAAACGTGGAACGACTGAATATGCTTGCCCCGTTTGGCCAAGAGAATCGTCAGCCACGCTTCCTCGCACGAAACGTCATGATCAGCCATCCGCGCGCGGTGGGTGCCGATAAAAATCATTTAAGCTGCGTTCTTACTGATGGACGCCACAGTATTTCCGGAATCATGTTCCACTGTGGGCAAATTCCCGAGCTTATGGAATGCGGCAGCGTCGTTGATGCGGCATTCGAGCTTCAGATTGACGAATGGCGTGGGCGCAGATCGGTCAAGGCCATGCTGGCATCGATCGTTCCGGTGCAGCCATGTCCAACGATGAAGGCGTGTCTTGATCCCGCCGACCAGGCATTTATGTCTGAAATGTATTCCACAAGTGACGCAGAACTTTGTCAGGATTGTCAATGCAATGGTGATAAGAACTTGTGGGATCAAGAATGTGGGCAAAATCGAACCCATTGGGAAGATCGTGCGGTTAAGGATCCGGACGGCTTGCGTGATGCTGTTGTCGCTGCAGCGATTGGTAAGGACGCGAAGCTCCATGATACGCAGGACAAGACCCTGCAAGCCTTAGACGACGGTATATCTACCTTGTCAATCATGGCAACGGGAAGAGGAAAATCACTCATCTTCCAGCTGCATGCGGTAAAAGTTGCGCTTACCAAACACAAGACAAGCTTATTTGTATATCCGCTTCGGGCGCTCATTACCGACCAGGGATATCACATCAATATGGCCCTTTCGCGTTTTGGCATGACGGCCGAAGTGCTTACGGGTGAATCTTCGCCTGCACACCGTAAAACCGTCTTTCGCCAGCTTTCCGATGGCACCTGCGACATCGTATTAACGACGCCGGAATTTTTAAGTTTCCATATCGATGAATTTGCCCAGTGTAAACGCATCGATTTCCTCGTGGTCGACGAGGCGCATCATGTGGGTCAATCGAAAGCGGGGCACCGTCCTGCATACGCGCACATGTCTCATATCGTGGAGAAGCTTGGCAACCCTACGGTTTTAGCGCTTACGGCAACCGCAAATGATCAGGTAGCAGGCGATATCAAACACGTTCTAGGCGTGAACAATGTCATCTGCGACAACACAAGTCGCGACAACATTTCCGTTGATGATCGGCGGTGTTTAAACGGACGCGATGCGTATTTGGCTAATCTGATTGCTCGTGGTGAAAAAACGATCATCTATGTCAATTCACGGCAGCAATCGGTGGACCTTGCGCGCAAACTCCGCAAGCAAGTTCCTCAGATTGGTCTTCTGGTTGGCTTCTATAATGCAGGGCTCAGCAGAAGTGAGCGTATTCGTGTTGAGCGGATGTTCCGCGATGGTGAGCTTGAAGTGCTCGTTTCAACGAGTGCCTTTGGCGAAGGTGTCGATATTCCCGACATTCGCCATGTAGTGCTCTATCACCTGCCGTTTAACGATATTGAGTTCAATCAGATGAGTGGTCGCGTGGGACGAGACGGCAAACCGAGCACCGTGCATATGCTTTTCAACAAGGCCGATGTGTTTCACGATGCACAAATTTTGCGCCGTGCAACGCCAGACCACGATACCATGGCACAGGTGTATCGCACGCTGCGAAACATCCAGCGGAAGACGGGTGCGCCGGTCAATCTCAGCAACGGTGATATTGCACTTCAAGCTTCGCAAATGTTCCCTGTGCACCAGGTTGCCGCAGAATCCGTTGAAAGCGCGATCTCGGTATTCAAAGAACTTGGTCTTATTGATACGTTTTCTCCTCGTGGGGAAAACGCCCGCAGGCAGATAAACGTTCCAAATGCACAGAATCATGTTGAATTAACTGATAGTGTGAGATATCGAGAAGGTATTGACGAACTCTCGGCGTTCCGTGAATTTGCTCATTGGGCAATGAGCGCCACGGCGCAGCAACTACAAAAACAAATTTGCCATCCGATATTGCCGAGTGAAAGCGATGATCGAAATGACTCAGAAAACTAAACAGGCAGAACCAGCCAATGCAGAAGAGGCTGTGGGGAATCTTCCGTCTACGGGACACGCGACTGTGTCCCCTGCACATACAGATGAAGACAAGCATGGCCAGGTGAAAACGTCTGCTCAAAAAGATGCGCCGGGCAAGGTAAAAGCGTCGATAGACCATCATGCTCATGTGGGGGAGGATGATAATATCATTCAAAACCCTGCGATCGAAGTAAGCTTTACCGGGTCTGACCCGGATTCTAAGGGTGCCGATCCTGCCATTTTGCCCGCGACAAAAACGCCGGAGGAGCGGTTTGCCCTTTTACAGCAGAAAACATCTGACTATCTGACGAAACAAGAAGAAGATCTTCTGGAAAAAGCATTCAAGTATGCGCGTACGGCACATAAGGGCGTGAAGCGTAAGAACGGCGAGCCTTTCATTTCCCATCCTGTTGAAGTTGCGCTTATCCTGGCTGATCTGCGCATGGATGTAGAGACACTGTGTGCGGCTTTGCTGCATGACACCATTGAAGATACGTCGGTTACCTTTGAAGATATCGAAAAGAATTTCAGCAGGCCAATCGCCGAGCTTGTTGATGGCGTAACAAAAATCACCCGTATTTCGGTTCATAGTCTTTCTGACTCGCAGGCGGCAACCATTCGCAAGATGTTTGTGGCCATGAGTAAGGATATCCGTGTTGTGGTGATTAAGCTTGCCGACCGTCTGCATAATATGCGCACGCTTGCGCCGCTTCCCGAAGACAGACGCATTTTTAAATCTCGCGAGACGTTAGAGATTTATGCACCCATTGCGCATCGCTTGGGAATTAGCTCGATAAGCTGGGAACTTGAGGACCTTGCGTTCTTCTGGCTTGAGCCGACAAAGTTTGAGCAGGTTTCCAAACTGGTTGATGAAAGCCGACCGCAGCGCGAAGCATACCTGAAAAAAGTTATCGACATCTTAAGCAAAGAGATGGATAAAGCAGGTATCAAATGCCAGATCATGGGCAGGCCAAAGCACCTGTATTCCATCTACCGCAAGATGACCAAGCGCGGCAAAGAATTTTCGGAGATCTATGATCTCATTGCGGCGCGCATCATCGTACAAACGGTGGGTGAGTGCTATGCAGCCCTCGGCGCGGTGCACAGTCTTTGGCATCCTATTCCCGGTCGCTTTAAAGACTATATCGCGATGCCGAAATACAACATGTACCAAAGCTTGCACACTACCGTGATCGGTCCTGCGGGGCGACCGCTTGAGGTGCAAATTCGTACCGAAGAAATGCATCGCATGAGCGAATACGGTATCGCTGCACACTGGAGATACAAGGAAGGTGGCCGTTCGGGCTCGAAGAAATCCGATGCAGATTTTGATCGTCAACTTGCATGGTTGCGTCAGATGGTGGACTGGCAAGATGAAACGCATGACTCGCGCGAATTCTTAAAGTCCTTAAAGGTTGACCTTGCTCCAAGTGAAGTTTTCGTCTTTACCCCTAAAGGCGAGGTCATGCAGCTGCGCGCGGGCTCGACCCCGGTCGATTTTGCGTATGCAATTCATACCGAGGTAGGCAACCATTGTGTGGGCGCAAAAGTAAATGGGTCTATCGTGCCGCTTTCGTATCACCTTCAAATGGGCGATCGTGTAAGCATTCTTACGCAAAAGAACGCGGAACCGTCACGTGACTGGCTCCCCATGGTTAAAACACCTCGTGCGCGAAGCAAAATCAAATCTTTCTTCTCGAAGCAGTCGAAACGTGGAGACATCCAGCTTGGTCATGAACGCCTTTCTGCGGATATGCGTAAGCATGGCTTTGGCATATCGAATACGCGCTCGGTGCGTGCAATGAAGAAAGTCGCGTCTGATCTGGGATATAAAGATTCCGATGATATGCTTGCCAACATTGGCACCGATCGCGAGTCGACTCAGCATGTCACCAACCTTCTTCTCGAAGAGCTCGGAGAGAAAAAAGAAGAAAAAGCCCCTGTTGACGAGGCTATTAAGTCGAATACCGGCATCAAGCCGCCTATGCTTACCAGTGTTCGCCAAGGTAAAAAGCGCGAGCACTCCCAGACGGGTATTATCGTGAAGGGCATGGACGGAATGTCGGTTCGCCTTTCAAAATGCTGCAACCCCGTGCCCGGCGATGAGATCATAGGATTCGTCACCCGTGGACGCGGTGTTTCGGTCCATCGCAAGAGCTGTCCCAATGCAAAAGCGCTCATGCAGCATCCTGAGCGCATCATCGATGTTGCGTGGGACAATGAAGCTGATGTTGAGTCCGTTTACAAAGTGGAAGTTCGCGTTGAGGCGCTTGACCGCATGTCGCTTTTGCGCGACGTCGTCAACGTTCTCACCGATGAAGGAGTAAATGTCCTTTCATCAAACAGTGTGTCGCATAAAGATAACGTGGCTGAGCTTCGCTTCCTATTCCAAGCGGGAAGCGTTGAAGCCATCCAACGTGTGATTAAGGAATTACAAAAAGTCCCGGGCGTTTTTGATGCCCACAGAATGATGCCAGGTGAACAATGAGTTTCAACTCTCCAAAATCCGACGGAATTATCAACGACGGTGGCGCATGTGTCGCCGTGCGCCATATCGTTGTTGGAGTTATCGACAACAATGTGTATTTCATCGATGACGGGCAAGGAGGCACGATCGTTGTTGATCCTTCTTCTCATGCAAAACGTATCGAAGAATTATGCAAGAACGCTCCCGTAAGTGCGATTTTTGTCACCCACACACATTTTGATCACGTTGGAGCACTCCATGAACTCCAGGAAGATACGCACGCGCCGGTGTATGCATCGAAGGCTGCGGTTGACCGTATCGCCCACCCGGTCGAACAAATACGCGTGCAACCTGCTCATGTGGATTATGCACTCGATGATCAGCAGGACTTTAAGGTAGGTGCCATCACGTGGCGCGCCATTAAAACGCCAGGTCATTCGCCATGTGGTATGTGCTTTTATGCATCCTCGGAAAATGGCACACAAAGCGGCACACCGCTGCTTATCAGCGGGGATACGCTTTTCGAGGGAAGCATCGGGCGTGTTGATTTTGAAGGCGGCGATTTTCGAGCGATGGTAAACTCGCTTCGGAAACTCTCGAAGTTACCAAAGAATACGCTGGTATGCCCGGGGCATGGAAACACGACGACGATTGCCGCAGAAACACATCGCGTCTTCGATAATTACCTCATGTAATTTTATAGAATAAACAAGGGTACACGGTATGGGTGGTCTTACCCTGGTACGTGCAAAGAGAGACATTAGGTGCTTGGTATACGCCAACGATATGGAGGAAACGATGGCGCACAAGAAAAGCAAATATGATTATTTCGATGCGTTTGTGAGGCAAACAGAAATTGCAGATAAAGTGGCCGACCTGCTTATTAGCACAATTGATAACTTCACCACGGCAGAAAATACAAAAGAGTCTATGGAAAAAGCCCACGTATTAGAGCATCAGGGTGATGACATCAACCACGAGACATATCTTGCGACGGCGCATGACTTCATTACGCCATTTGACCGTGACGATATTTTAAATATTTCTCAAGCACTTGATGATGTCATCGATAGCGAAGAAAAAGTCATTCAGCAGTTCTACATCATGGACATTCATTTCATGCATAAAAATGCTCATGCGATGGCGGATGTAGCTCGCAGGTCATGCAATGCGCTTCATCAAACAACAATTGCATTTACGGGGCTCAAAAATGAAAAAGATTTTCGCCAAGGCGTAAAAGAAGTGAATAGCTGCGAAGAGGAAGGCGACCGTTTATTTGCGAAGCTCGAGCGTAAATTGCATACGGTTGATAACAATAACCCCATGCGCGTATTAGTTTGGAGTCGTATTTTTAATGCCATGGAATCATGCAACGATGCCTGCGAACATGCGGCTGATCTCATGGATTCCGTGATGGCGAAATCCAGCTAATCAATCGAGCTCATCGACCTAGAGAATCGGCCCAGAAACGTTATGTCTCTGGGCCGATAGTTTTTGGAACTCGTTTACTCGTTTGAGCCTTTGGTATCTCCGGAATCGTAATCGCCCTCGAAATCTTCGGAATCATACGCGCCCTCGAAATTGCGGGCGTTTTCGGCGCCTTGGGCGTTTTCGGGGCTTCCCAAAGGCTTTACCTCATGAACCTCAATTTGCGCCTCCGATGGCTCTCCATTGAAATTGATATCACCGGTGAGTTTATGTGCGGCATCAAGATCAAAATCTGGCTGATCAAAGAGGGGAATATCTTTCTTCGCCTTCTCAAGAGCCATGTCGTATAAATCGTAGAAGGACTCAAAATGAGGCGTGCCCGTTGCAGGATCATCCCATTCGTGGTGATCTTCATTGGCAACCCAAGGATCCGGATTTGCAACGGGGCGCGGTGCCATGCTCCGGAGCATCGAATAACGGCGAACAATCTGCTCAATATCACCCAGTACGTTGCGTTTCATACCTGTCGAAGAGTAAAACAGGTGCTGTGTTCGGCGCATTTTATGAATTGCCAGGCGATACATATCGGGAGGCACCTGTTTTCCGTAAACGGTAAGTGCCAAATACGAGAACATCTTCGAAATAATACGCAGCACATGTTCTCGAGCAATGATGATGTGCTTATACGGAGCGTATTCTGCTACCGTCTGATGGCGTATACGCCAAAGCATTGATTCATCCAACTCGCGTTCGATAAATGCATGCACTTCTGAGTGGGCCGAGTCATCCAAGCCTTTAATTCCGGCGCCGCATATTTTATATTGCGTTGCATAAATTAAGGGGTGGGCAATGGAGTCAAGCTCGTAATGACAGATGAATCCATGCGCATACGCATGGGCGATATCTTTTTCATCTGCAGAAACAATGTCCTGTGCCTTATGAAGGGCACAGAAGAGCTCGGCGGTAAAATTGACGTGCATCTGGGTTCCCAGATGCCAATATTTTGCGTGAAGAGGACTTGTGGCCAGGTAAAAGAGGGGATCAGGTCCTTGGCAACCCAGTAAAAACGCGTCGCGGTCGTCGTCGGTGTCGCCAATGATGTGGGGATCATCTCCCAGAAGGTCTTTACCGAAAAAATCATGATTCATAAGTGCTGGCATAGTATATCCTTGCCTAATTATTCGCTTCAGTTTACCCATCAATCATACACTTGAAAAATGCGATGAAATTGCAGGAAAAATCTACATTGCACTCTATCGTGATTTTGGTCTGCTATTATATATAAACATCTATTCCAGCCTTTAACGGGAGATGCTCATGGCACTTGTAGTAGCGAAATTTGGTGGCAGCTCGGTTGCTTCTCCGGAACGGATACGGCTGGTTGCCAATAAGCTCATTGCATTAAAAAATGCAGGGAACGATGTTGTTGCTGTCGTTTCAGCAATGGGTAAAACAACCGACGAGCTTATCAGTCTTTCAGAAACTCTCACAAAGAATCCTCCTGCGCGTGAAATGGATCGTCTGATGTCAACGGGCGAGCAAGTTTCTATGTCACTTATGGCAATGGAGCTTGAAGAGCGCGGGTATCGTTCGATGAGTTTCACAGGAGAACAAGCGGGATTGTATACAGATTCCCGTCACCTTTCAGCAAAAATCACCGATATCAAGCCTGTCCGCTTAATGGAAGCGGTACTACAAGGCTTCATTCCGGTCGTAGCAGGATTCCAGGGAATTGATCCTAAGGGAGATATCACCACCCTTGGTCGTGGTGGGTCCGACGCGACAGCAGTTGCGATTGCATATGGCATCCATGCAGATGAATGTGCAATTTATTCCGATGTTGACGGCATTTATACCGCGGATCCACGTGTTGCTCCTCGGGCACATAAGCTTGATGCGATCAACTACGACGATATGCTTGAGCTTTCAAGCTCTGGAGCAGGTGTTTTGCAAGCTCGTGCAGTTGAGTTTGCGCGTAAATATAATGTGGTAATTCATGCGCGTTCGACGTTCTCCGACGATCCGGGCACGCTGGTTGAAGGGGCTGATGCCATCATGATGGAGCAAGCAGAAGTCACTGGTATCGCACATGATGCCTCTGAAGTTAAGGTGACTTTGCGCGGTGTATCTGATAAGACAGGAGTAGCGGCAAAGCTGTTCTCTGCGCTTGCAGGAAATAACGTCAACGTGGATATGATTATTCAAAATGTGTCGACTGATGGTCGCGCAGATATCACTTTTACGTGCCCAAAGGCCGATCTACCTGCGGCTCGCGAAGTCGTTGAAAACATGTTGCAGAAGGTTTCTGCTCATGACTATTTTGTTGATGAAAGCATTGCGAAGGTTTCAATCGTTGGCACGGGTATGAAATCAAGCCCCGGTGTTGCGGCGAAGGCGTTTAAAGCCTTAGCTGACAACAACGTCAACATCCAAATGATTTCGACAAGCCCCATAAGGCTTTCCGTAGTGGTTTCGAAGGACCAGATGGCCCTCGCAGTTCGGTGCTTACACACTGCATTTGGTTTGGATTCCGATAGCGATTATGAAGAAAAGATGCTATCAGCCGAGGAACTAGCAGCAAAATCTAAGAAGGGCAGGTAAACATATGGCGTGGACGAAAGAGATGCCCGAGCATCCGGTAGTTGCTGTTTGTGGTGCAACGGGTGCCGTAGGGCGTGAATTCCTCAAGGTCTTGAATGATCTTGATTTTCCTGCAGCGGAAGTGCGTGCACTTGCTTCCAAGAAATCAGCAGGTTTGCAGTTGCCGTTTAGCGGCTGTGGCCAGCAAAAGGCAGGAAAGCTTACCGTTCAGGAAATGACCCCCGAAAGTTTCGAGGGCGTTGATATCGCGCTGTTTTCTGCGGGTGCGGGTGTTTCAAAGCAATTCCGCGATGCTGTTGTTGATCACGGTGCGGTCATGATCGATAACTCGAGTGCATTCCGTATGGATGATGACGTGCCTCTGGTTGTGCCTGAGGTAAACCCTGAAGATGCGTATAAGCATAATGGCGTCATTGCAAATCCAAACTGCTCGACCATTATCATGGCGGTTCCCTTAAATGACCTTAATAAGGTGGCGCCGATTAAGCGTGTTGTTGTGTCAACGTATCAAGCGGCATCTGGCGCAGGTCTTCCGGCTATGGAAGAGCTGTATGAGCAGACGCGCCAATTCCTCAACAGCATTGAGCCGACAATTAAAGAGTTCCCTCATCAGTTGGCATTTAACTGCATTCCGCGCATCGATAAATTCATGGACGGGGATTTTGAGAGATACACCAAAGAAGAGTGGAAGATGGTCGTGGAAACGAAGAAGATCTTCCATCAGGACATTAAGGTAAATGCAACCTGCGTTCGCGTTCCTGTTTTGCGCTGCCACGCTGAGTCGGTAAACGTCGAGTTCGAAAAGCCGGTCACGATTGATCAGGCATTCAAGGCTTGGGATGACGATGAATCTGTTGAGGTCATGGATGACCCCGAAAGCGATTTATATCCAATGCCTGGCCTGCTCGGTGGCACCGATCCTGTCTATGTTGGTCGTACGCGCAAGGACCCAACCGTTGACAATGGTTTGGTATTTTGGTGCGTAGGCGATCAGATTCGCAAGGGTGCTGCGCTTAATGCGGTACAAATTGCTGAAGAGCTGCTTCCGCAAAACCGCAAGTAATCGCCGGCGATTTTAAGTGGTTCCAAGTGATCGCGGGTAATTCCAGGTGATCACAGATGATTCCAAGATTGCACACAACTTCAAAATGTTGATCATAAGCTCGATCTCAGAAATGAGGTCGAGCTTTTCTATAGGATGATCGCAATCGCAATAAGCAGGACGCACAGAACAAGGGTTGCCATAATGCGTGATACATGTAAGGGAGCGTTGTGTAAATAGGTAGTTTCGCCCATGCCATAGCAGCGCGCGTCCATAGCCGATGCCAAGTGCTCGGCTTTGCGAAACATGCTTGCGAAAAGAGGAATAAAAACCATTTGCCACGATTTGAGCTTCGATGTCAGGTTCGACGAGTTGAACTGCGCACCTCGAGATCTCTGGGCTCGTTTGATGTCTTGAAATTGGTCAATCGTTTCGGGAATAAATCGAAGCGCAATAGAGAGAACGGTACAGGCATCGCGTGTCTGTATTCCGAATCGAGAAAGTGGATGCAAGCTCAGCGAAATCCCCTGAGTAATTTGCGTTGATGACGTGGTTGTTGTTAGAACCAGAGATGCAACGACCAGCAAGGCGAGTCGCAAAGACAAGAACAGTCCGCGCAAAAACCCTTCAAGTGAAAGAGCAAGGGAGCCAAAAAGCGGAAGTATATGCAACTGAGCCACGCTTTGTCCTGCGGCAATACCCGCATCGCCCCCGATAAAGGAAGATTGAGGCACAAGCGGAATCACCTGCACCGACATGCGCGATGCATCCCCGATGACAAACGCATTGAAGACAACGAGGAGTGCAATCATAACCGTAAAGGGAACAAGCAAGGGTAGGCTTTGAGCTAAACGGAGTTTGGCGACATGTGCGCATATTGCGCATCCTATGCAGAGGAGCAGAATTCCTATCCAGCTTTTTACACATAAAACTGCGATGGAAAAAACAATCATCAAGAGTATCTTGGCACGTGCATCGGCTCTTCGGATAACGTCGTTTCCCGGTGTATATGTGGTGAGATTACTATGCACAGTTCTTTTGGTTGATGATTAATCCAAACAAAGTTGAGTTTTTATTGATGTACGTATTATTGTCTCACCCGCAACGAATGAGGGGCAATACACACAAAAAGCGAGCCCGCATCGAAGACATATCAAATCATATGCAGCACGCGAACTCGCTGTAATGTCAGGCGATCCAGTTCATATGGATCGTCGGTCGCTATTTCGAGAACAAATGGAAAAGCTTCCACCAAAAACCATGGTGCTCTTGCGAACCATTACCTGCTTGCACGGTAATAGCTTGCGGCTGGGGTTTGTTATTTGCATTCGCAGGGGCATTATTTGCCTGAGCATTCGCAGGAGTACTTGTTTGAGCATTTGGCGCAGCGCCTGATGCCTGGCTATTTGCCGCTGCACTCGTTGCCTGCGGGTTTGTCGAAGCGCTTGCTGTCTGACCATTTGTTGCAGCATTTGCTGCCTGAGCACTTGCTGTCTGAGCATTTGCCTGAACATCTGCGGTATCTGCTTGCTTCGGCGCCGCTTCCGCCCCGTTTCCATCGTCAATCACATGAACGGCAGGCTTTATGCTCTCCTTTTTTGCTCTCTCCGTTTCTACCTGGGTGAAAACTTTTGTCGCAATATTGACGATATCCTCGTTTGAGCTGTCGTCATGGAGCTCATGTTGAAGAGCCTCGCGGTATACCGCTTGCAAATCTTTCGTTGCGTTGGTTCCGCTGTTTGCGCGCATACGCAGTTGCTCGTAATGCGAAGCTTCGCTATCGTCTTCCAGACGAGCGGCTTCCTCGGATTCCTGAGCAGCTTCTTTTATGAGCGTTTCTTGTGCATTGAACGGCACAGTCTTCTTACCGTTTTCATCATGAGCGAAGTGACGAAGTTCCGTATAGGTGCCATCAGGCTTCAATTCGCGTAATTTCGCTGTATCCGATAGGCAGACCTTAATAAAATGCTCAACCTTCGCCATGATGTTCGGATTGGTCACCGGCCATGCAATTTCCACGCGTTTGTCCATGTTGCGCGTCATTAAGTCTGCGCTTGCTAAATAGATGCGGTGGTCATCTTTTGGCCCAAACATATAAATACGGCTGTGTTCAAGCAGGCGTCCGACGATCGAAACGACGCGGATGTTTTCGGTATATCCTGGAACACCAGGTAAAATGCAGCAAATTCCACGTACAAGAAGAGTAATTGGTACGCCTGCATTTGACGCTTCGGAAAGTTTGAAAATGATCTCTTTATCGGTAACCGAATTCGTCTTGAAGAATAAACCGCACGGCTTTCCTGCTTTGGCGAGCTGGATTTGGTCATCGATGCCGCTGACAATGTTTTGCTTAATTTGCAGTGGAGCTACCCAAAGTGTTTCATAGTCGCGCGAAACGGATTCCATACCCATGTTGCGGAAGAATCGCACGGCATCTTTTCCGATCTGGGGGTCCTTCGTAATGAAGCAAAAGTCGGTATATAACTTAGCCGTTTTTTCGTTGTAGTTGCCCGTTCCAAGCTGCGTAATATATTCAATTCCTTTGTTGGTATTGCGGGTAATGCAACAAATTTTCGAGTGAACTTTTAGGTCATGGAAGCCGTAGATGACATTTGCGCCAGCTTCTTCAAAGCGCTGTGACCAGCGAATATTATTATTCTCATCGAAACGTGCACGAAGCTCAAACAGGGCGGTAACTTCTTTTCCTGCCTGCGCGGCAGCGATCAATGCTTCGGCCAATCGTGACTCATTTGCCAAACGATAGAGGGTAATTTTAATTGAAACAACACTGGGATCTTGGCTTGCTTCTTGAAGCATGCGCACAAACGGATCCATGCTGTCATACGGGTATGAAAGCAAGACCTCATGATGCTCGATCTGATCCATGATCGGCCTATCGTGGCGAAGTGATGCTGGCCATGCAGGAGCAAATGGGGTAGAGATAAGCTGGTTACGCAATGACTCAGGAAGCATTCCTGCCAAACCAAAGGCGTAATCCAGGTTCATAGGAATATGCGTTACAAATAATTGATTTGTATCTAAGTTTAAACGCTGCTGCAAAAATGCACTCACCGTGCTGCTTAGCTTATAGTGGCTCTCCAGGCGAACCGGTGCCAGACGTGAGCGTTTCTTCAAAATTTTCTTCATGTACTCGCGATAGTCAGTGTCCATAACACTTGCGGCATCGCTGCCTTCAGTTTCATCGGCAGCTTCGGTTGCGTCTAAATCAGCATTTCGCGTTACGCAAATAGTGTTGGCGCTTTTTACCGAATACATGGAATATATCTGGTCGACCATGTCTTCCATGGCATCTTCAAGCAGAATGAAATCGAATTTCCCTTTTTCGCTCGGAAGCTTGATGAGCCGTTTTGCCTTCCTTGGCATAGGAACAATTCCCAGTACAACTCCCTCTGCTCCCAGGTTTTTCGCTTCCTTACGCTTGCGCTTGAGTTCAGCCCGCTCCTCTTTGGTCATCTCAGACTTTTTCTTCGGGCTTTTATCCTGTAGACGCACGATGGTATAGAGTTCGCCATTTGCCAGGTGAGGGAATGGATGGCGCGCATTCACGATTTGTGGACTTAAAAATGGCAGCACATTTCTGACCATATAGGCGTGCAGAAAATCGCTTTGCTTTTTCGAAAGTTCTTCAACGTGCAAACGGCGCACCCCATGGGTTGTAAGTTCTTGAGTGATGTCATCATAAATGCGTTCTGCAAACGGATACAGCTGATGGCAGCGATCATAGATGGCATCAAGTTGTTCATCAGGAGTCATGTGTGTTTTGTTCTCGCGAACATCACTCTGCAGAAGTGATAAGTCGGTAAGACTTCCTACGCGCACCATGAAGAACTCTTGCAAGTTGCTTTGGAAAATTGATACAAATTGTAAGCGTTCAATAAGCGGAACTGTCTTGTCAGCACCTTGCTCAAGACAACGCTGATCGAACATCAACCATGACAACTCGCGATTTTGCATGTACGGCTGATGCTTTTCAGGACCATCGGTTGTTGGCATAGCTAACGTTGCAACACTCGTGTCTTTCTTCGATGTCCCGCTTGCATGCGTATCGTTGGTCTTATCCTGTGTAGCCATATTGGCTAGCCCTCCTAAAAAATCTTTGCCATGGCTGTGCGAAGATCAATGGTTTTCATTTGGCTCTTCCGAGAGTTCGATGGCACCCTATTTATTCGCCGTGTTTCTCCCATGCTGCACGTAAGGTGCACGGCTAAAATTGTTCAATTTTAGTTTATATCAGTTACATAAAAATTTGGGTGATTGCACCCCTGAAATAGGGAAACGTTTTCACTTTGTCGTGTACGGTAAATACCTTCTACCTTATGTCCATTCAGGCGTATGATTATACCGACACACGTACACCGAAGCGGTGGGATTATCTGCATGCATTTCTGCGGAGCATTGTGTGTAGCATTGCGTGGCACTATATCTGCCGCTTCATATGTTCAGTACCTTTTCGAGAAGGGATTTTTCGTGCTTGATAATATCGATTTCAACGTCGCTCCCATTTCCAAGGAAGAATACAAACCCGAACACAAAAGACTGATTGACCGACTTGTTGTCTTGCAGCAAAAGGCACATGAGCGTGGCATTGGTCTTGTTGTCTTGTTCGAAGGATGGGATGGAGCAGGTAAAGGCTCACGTATTTCTGATTTGCTGTATAACTTGGATGCCCGCGCTACATCGGTATATGTAACACCAAATAATGATCAAAAAACTGCAGAAATGTTCCGTCGTCGTCATTACGAGGCAGATGATTATCATCCCATGATGGCTCAGTTCTGGGAAGCCCTTGGCCCACGTGGAAACATGACCATCTATGATCGTGGCTGGTATACAACAATGTTGCAGCGCCTCATGTTTGAAAGTTCAAAAAAAGAGCGGAATGATCTGCTCTCGGGAAATCTGAAGCCTAAAGATAAGATTTACTCGGCGCTTGATTCGACGAAATGGTTCGAACAGCAATTGCAAGCTGACGGCTATATCATCGTCAAGTTCTTTATGCATATCTCAAAGAAGTCGCAGCAACAGCGCCTTGAGCGCCTGGCCACGAATCCCAAAACTGAGTGGCGTGTTTCGGCTGATGAACTTACACGAATCAAGGACTATAAGAAAGCGTATCGCCTGTTCGACGCAATGATCGAAAAGACCGATTATGATTTTGCCCATTGGGTTGTCTTAAATGCGGAAGATGGGCGTCGCGCGAACTTGGGCATCGCGCGCACGCTTGTTGACGTGCTTGAACGTGCCTGCAACGCTGCCCCTGATCCTGCCGCAGAGGCTGCAGCAGCCCGCGCGCAAGCCAATTCCGCTGGTGCTTTGGTAGGAGACGCCGCCAAGGTTGTGCAGAAAGAAGATGCAACCCAAGTTGAGTCGGCGATGGCAGCGGGATCACTTGTTGACAAAGAAAATGAAAACGCTGATGAACGTTCGCGTTCCAGAGAAGCCCAAGAAAAGGCTATGCAGCGCAATCAACAGCAAGCACAGCGCCAGTCTTCCTTCGCGCCTACTTCTTCGGCGTTCCATATTCAGTCAGGTTGCCCTGCGCTGGAAAGCGTCGATTATCACCTGCATCTCAGTGGCAGCTATCATGATGAGCTGAAATATGAGCAAAAGCGTCTTTACAACAATGAGTTGCGCATGTATCTGCGTCGTCTTCCTCTTATGCTTGTTTTCGAAGGATGGGATGCGGCTGGAAAGGGCGGCGCTATCAAACGCATCGCACAGGCACTTGATGCGCGAAGCTACACCATTTTCCCAAGTCCCGCACCGACGAAACCTGAGTTGATGCATCCATTTTTGTGGCGCTACTGGACGCGTCTTCCGAAAGCAGGACACGTGGGCATTTACGATCGCAGTTGGTACGGACGCGTGCTCGTTGAGCGCGTCGAAGGTTTTGCCAGCACCAACGAATGGTCGCGTGCATATGACGAGATCAACGAATTCGAAAAGGACCTTGCCAACTGGGGCGCAGTCATCGTGAAGTTCTGGGTGGAAGTAGATCGCGACGAGCAGCTGGCCCGTTTTGAAGCGCGCGAGAAAAACCCTGATAAACAATGGAAAATTACGTCTGAGGATTGGCGAAATCGCGATAAATATCCGCAGTATTATGCGGCCGTTGAAGATATGTTCCGCCTTACCTCGACCGACTTTGCCCCGTGGACCATTTTGGAGAGTAATGACAAGCACTATGCACGTGTGAAAGCCCTGCGTAGCATCAACGAAGCGCTGGAGAAGCGTCTCGGGAAATCAAAATAAGGTTTTGTGAAAGATACGCGGCAACATCAGGTGAAGATCCCGGTGGGAGCCCGAGGCTGTAAAAATTTTTTTACAGCCGCACGCACAATTTGTGTCCACCATGTTGTTACAACATGAATATTTCGAATCAACACGCGCATATCTGTCGGATATGTGCGTGTTTTGTTTAAGATAAACGTGCGTGATAATGTCAGGTATGCATGATGGATACTCTGACATGCAGATAACTGACATGCAGATAAACTAATTTTGCGCCTATACGTATGGGCTTCTATGAGCTTCAGGAGGATTTTTGAGTCGTCGCAAACGTTCACAACGTGACAACACGTCTTTATCTCGCGGAGCTCACGCACGGCACGATTCTTCTGTTTCGCAGCCTCAGGTCACGGTTACTAACGCCTATCCAAATCCAAACCCAAGATGGGCAATGCCCGATACCACCGCACCCATGGTGAAACCGAAAAAGCGTCGTGGCTGGACCGTTGTTTTCTGGATTGCGCTTATCGTCTTTATTGTCTGTGCTGTGGTGATTGGTGTTATCGTGTGGTCGTATTGGACGGCGAACCACCGTTATGAAAATCTGGCACAAACATCAGGTCCTGCGGTTATGGACACCAGAAACCAAACGGTCAATCTTTCTGACCTCACGGTCGATTGGGATTCCCTGCGTTCGATAAATCCAGATATCGTTGCCTGGGTTTATATGCCGGGGACAAGAATCAACTATCCGGTATGTCAAACATCAGATAATCAGTACTACTTGGACACCGATTTCAATGGAAATCGCAATATTTCAACACGCTCGGGTACGGTGTTTGTAGATGCAGGCAACAATCCGGGATTTGTTGATCAAAACAATTTCATGTATGGCCACCATATGAACGATGGGTCGATGTTTGCGTGTATTTCTACGCAACTTGCCGATAATTCTGAATTCAACCAGCACCGGACGGTCTACGTTCTCACGCCCCAGCAAAACTATCAATGCACATCATTTGCCATAGTGCTTACAACGGGTACCGATACGCTGGTTCAATTTAACTTCAATTCGCCTGAAGAAAAGGCACAATATATTTCCGATAAAGAACAACGAAGCGTGGTTACTCCTTCTGAAGACATGCCCGATCCGGGGTCAATTCAGAAGCTATTTACGCTTTCTACCTGCGATTACACTCAAGATAATGGGCGTGCGGTGATGTTTACCGAACTGAGTGCCCAAGCGGCTCCTGATGGAAGCCATACGGGTCCTCAGATTAGTTCGTCAGATCTTGCGGGTTTGCGCGATGGTACGCAAAATGTTCCGTCATAAGATATGTTTGTGAAATAAAATCTAAAGTATGTTCGATACGCGTGCGGATGAAACGTTTCTTTTAAAGGGGATTTCCTATGTTGGGATTTACGTCGGAGCCAAAAGCGGTGCACGATCACATCGAAGAAGATTGTGCTGTTTTTGGGGTGTATGCACCCGGTGATGATGTCGCACGACTCACGTGTTTTGGCTTGCAAGCACTGCAGCATCGTGGTCAAGAGTCTGCAGGAATTGCGGTGGGCGATGGAGAGACCGTTATCGCTCACAAGGATTTAGGTTTGGTCACCCAGGTATTTAACGAGGCAGCACTTTCAGCGCTGCGCGGAAATGTTGCGGTGGGTCATGCACGCTATTCAACCAGCGGCGGTAAGGACTCCTGGGATGCGGCACAGCCCCATGTGTCAGCCATCGATGAAACGCTTATTGCGGTTGCTCACAATGGCACGCTCGTAAATGCAGCGCAGTATCGTGCGCGTCTGATTGGTGAGGGCGAAGAGCTTCGCTCGAATACCGATACCGAAGTAGCGGCAAAGCTTATTGGACGAGAAACGCGTCGTACACACCACCTTCGTCAGGGAATCCAATATATGATGCAGACCCTTCGCGGTGCCTACGCGATGACGCTGTGTTCTCCCGATGCGCTGTATGCATTCCGTGATCCGAACGGAATTCGGCCGCTGTGCATTGGTAAATTGCCTGATGGCGGATGGGTAGTTTCAAGTGAAACATGCGGGCTCGACATTATTGGCGCCACGTATGTTCGCGATGTAAATCCTGGCGAGATTGTTCGTTTCGGTGAAGATGGAATGTCGGCATTCCAAGGTGTACCCGCAGCCAAACGTGCAAGTTGCATTTTTGAGTATGTCTATTTTGCTCGTCCCGATACCGAACTTGATGGAATGAGTGTCTATCAAGCGCGCCGGAATATGGGGCGTATTTTAGCCAAGGAAGCTCCCGCCGATGCGGATCTTGTGATTGGTGTTCCTGATTCAGGCATTCCTGGGGCGCTGGGATATGCAAATGAAAGCGGAATTCCGTTTACCGATGGCATCGTCAAAAATCGCTATGTGGGCAGGACGTTCATTCAACCGACGCAAACGATGCGCCAGAATGGCATTCGCATCAAGCTCAACCCACTTCGTTCGGTTATCCAGGGAAAACGTTTAGTGGTTATCGACGATAGCATCGTTCGTGGCAACACATCCAAACAGCTTGTGCGCATGCTCCGCCAAGCAGGTGCGCGCGAGGTTCACCTGCGCATCGTTTCTCCGAAAACCATGTGGCCGTGCTTCTATGGCATCGATACCGACAATCAAGACCAGTTGATTGCCGCCAACATGGATGATGCCCAAATGCTTGATTACATCGGTGCAGATTCGCTCGCATTCATCTCACTTCAAGGCTTACACGATGCCATTCATCCGCAACATGAGGGATTTTGCGATGCATGTTTCTCGGGCGATTACGTAGTAGAGCTTCCGGAAGCCATAAAGAAGAAAGCATTTTTACCGAAATATCTCAACCAGCCAGAAAAAGTACGCTAACAACAACGTAGCAACGTTGCAGAACAATTGGCGAACCGGCTAGGGCAAGGAACATTTACGAGGACAGGAACATTTCAATGACCGAGCGCATTCATGTAAACACCCCATCGCAAGATTCAAATTCGAAAGCTCCGAAACATCCCATGCCCAGCTGGGCCCAAACAAAGCAGGTCACCTATGCCCAGGCAGGAGTCGATACTGCGGAAGGCGCACGGGCAGTTGATGCGATCAAAGATGCGGTTCATTCTACCTATCGAAGCGAAGTCATTGGCGACATCGGCGGTTTTGGTGGGCTGTTCTCAATTGCCGCGGCAAAAGATATGGAAGACCCGATTCTTGTTTCTGGCACCGATGGAGTCGGTACTAAACTAGAAATCGCGAAACTTGCCAACAAGCACACCACGATTGGCATCGATCTCGTGGCGATGTGCGCAAACGATATTTTGGCAACCGGCGCAGAACCGCTGTTCTTCTTAGACTACATAGCGCTCGGTAAACTTCGGGCTGATTTCGTAAAAGATGTGGTGCAAGGTGTGGCAGACGGCTGCAAACAAGCAGGATGTGCCCTCATCGGTGGTGAAATGGCCGAACATCCGGGTGTTATGGCGGAATCTGACTACGACGTTTCAGGATTTTGCGTTGGTCTTGTTGATCGCGCGCAAATGCTTGATCCAGAAAGGGTGCAGGTGGGCGACGTTCTGATTGGTCTTGCGTCGACCGGCCTTCATTCCAACGGATATTCGCTTGCACGCAAGGTATGTGTGGAGGGTCGCACCCATTATGAGCTGCGCATTCCTCGTTCCGAGCTCCATAATGAGTCTGTCCAAGATGCCCTGCTTAAACCCACAAAAATCTATGTGAAATCGGTACTCCAGACCATCAAAGAAAATCCAGGTGCAGTCGCATCGCTTGCGCACATTACCGGCGGCGGCATTACCGAGAATCTCAATCGCGCGCTTCCCAAAACGAAGGATGCGGTTGTTGAGCTGGGAACATGGGACATGGCACCGATCATTCCGTTTGTGTGCCATGCGGCAAATCTTTCATCTGAAGAGGCGCTTAAAACGTTCAACATGGGCGTGGGCATGATTTTGGTCGTCCATCCCGATGCAGCAGATGATGTGCTTTCTTCGCTTGCCGCGGCAGGCGAAAAGGCGTTTCGTGTGGGCCGCATTGAAGAAGGGTCTGGGCAGGTTCGTTATACAAACCTTGATAAGGCAATTCCTGTTTTGCCAAAAGAAAAAGAACAACCCGTTGTGGTGCCCGATGCGGGTCACCGCACGAAAAACCGTGAAGTCTTTTACGAGAACGCCGAAGAAGCTGCAGGTGATGAAGGTGAAGGGCTCGAAAGCGAAAAGGAACAAGAAGACGAGGCTTCTAATAGCGAAGTAGCTGCTGAGGCTGAAAAGGAAAAGACAGATAACGCGGAATCGGACCCAAGCAATCACTAATTTTACCTACCACTGAAAGCGATACACCATGTCTGAAAAACCTACCGAAGATGAAGCGATGGACAAAATTGAAGCATCGCGCAAGGCTTATGCGCAAGCGCGCAAGCAAAATTCGCGGGCGCGAACGGCGCAGGATCCCCTCAAGATTGCGGTGCTTATCAGCGGGAATGGCACAAATCTGCAGGCCATCTTAGATGCGATCGATGCAGGCGATTTGCCGGTTGAAGTTGTGCTCGTGCTGAGCTCCCGTCCCGATGCCTATGGACTGAAACGTGCGGCGAAGGCGGGCGTCCCTATGATGTCGCTGGATCGTGAAACGTACAAAAACCCTCAGGTAGCAGACGATATTATTGCGACCGAATGCAAACAGCACGGTGCCGAATATATCGTGATGGCAGGGTATATGCGTCTGCTCGGTGCCGATGTGCTGGATTCTTTTCCTGATCATGTGCTGAATATTCATCCGGCGCTTCTGCCGAGCTTTCGGGGAGCGCATGCAATCAAAGATGCCTTTGATGCGGGCGTGAAAGTAACCGGAGTAACGGTTCACTTTGCAAATGCGTCCTACGATAAAGGGGCAATTATTGCGCAATGTCCTGTTGCCGTTCGTGAGGATGATACGCAGGACACGCTGGAGGCGCGCATTCATGAAACCGAGCACGTACTATATCCATGGGTACTCAAGCACATTGCGGCAGGTGATGTGACCCTTAATACGGAAACGGGTAAAGTCCACATTGATAATGCTGACGAGTGATCGCATCCAACATGTGCGGTGAATATAAGCAAGGTAGATCGAAGGGAAGTTGTATGGCAGATCCAAAGATTAAGCGAGCGCTTATTTCGGTTACCGATAAGTCAGGTGTAGCCGATTTTGCGCGTGAATTGGAGTCGGAATTCGGGGTCACCATTATCTCGACAGGAGGAACGGCGCGTGCGCTTGAACAAGCGGGCGTAAACGTTGTTCCCATCGAAAAGGTTACGGGTTTCCCCGAAATGATGGATGGACGCGTGAAGACCCTTCATCCGAAGATTCACGGTGGCATCTTGGCGAAACGCGACAATCCGGAGCACATGGCTGAAGCGCGCGAGCATGATATCGAAATGATCGATATGGTGGTCGTCAACTTGTATCAATTTGAAAAAACGGTTGAGTCAGGCGCTTCATTTGCGGATTGTATCGAGCATATTGATATCGGCGGTCCGACACTTTTGCGCAGCTCAGCAAAGAATTTTGAAAGCGTCACGGTGGTAAGTGATCCGTCCGATTACCGCAGTATTTTAGATGAAATGCGCGACCATGACGGCGCAACTACCTATAAGACGCGCGAGAATCTGGCTCTGAAGGTCTTCAAGACAACGGCTGCATATGACACCGCGATCTCCACCTGGCTGGAAAATCAGGTTTCTGCTCAGTAGATCCCCACGCGACAGCTTTTAGTCCAATGAGTTTTGCACAATAGTGCTCAGCTACTAAGAAACAAAAACCTCCTGCTCAACAGCGGCACCTTTCATTAAAGAAATGAGGATGCAGCTCATATCAGAGCAGGAAGTTTTTGCTAAACATTTATTTCTTCAGAACGGGTAATCCAGGAAAGCTTTTTGCAGTGAAGCTCTTCTTTAGACATCGATGTGCAGCAGAGCTCTTCTTTAGACTTCGATTTGCTGCGAAGTTATTACCCGAACTTCGATTTGCAGCAGGGCTATTCTTCAAACTTCGCTTTTTCTTTTACGGTGTTGTACCGTTTGAGGTCGGAACTCGATATCGCTATGTCGTAGATTATCGCCAGAACAAAGAAAATTATGAGTGCAGGCGTAATGGTCCCCGTAAACGATGAAGGGGGCAGCCAAAACAAAATGGGGGTGCCAACCATGATGACAAACGGAAGCGCAATCATCCCAGAGCAGCTGCTTACCTGGCGCCAAATCATGTAGAACAACGATGTCGCCGCATACACAATCATTCCAATTGCAGGAGCACCTAACAGCATGCATATCGCAAGTACGATGAGCTTCGTGGTTAAAAGTCCCATCGTAAGATTGAGCTGTTTTTTCGCCTCTTCGAGTTCTTGTTTTGCCGTTTTTCTAGGGCGTTGCGTAAAGATGGAAGCGAATGGATCGTACGGATTGAAACCACTGCCGACCCCACCGAACGGATTTGCATAGGGGTTTTGCTGACCTCGCTGACTTCCGCCTGAGTTTGACTGGGTGTTGTCCCAATCTACCCATACACCACCGAATGGATTGAATGGATCGTATCCATATCCGCCGCCTGTTTGCTGGCCACCGCCATAGCCTGATCCTCCATATCCAGAATATGGACGATAGGTGCCGGTAAAAGGATCGCCACCCGCAGCTGGGCCATATTCAGGGTCCCAAGAATGGTGAATGAGCACGTCACGTGCCTCATTGATCTGCTTCATTTTTTCTTCGGCAGCAGCTTTTTTTGTTGGATCAGTGAAACGGTCGGGGTGATTTGCAATAGCTTTTGCCCGATGAGCCTTATTGATTTCCTCATCGGTTGCGCCGTCTTGCAGTCCTAATATGTCGAGTGCTTCTGATTTTTTCATATCTTGAGGGTACCGAGAATCTTTGAGTATTTTATGCGCATGACGTGTTGTAAACGATGCGTTAAGAAGCCGTACATGTCAAGAAGAACAAATTTGTATAACCTGGTATCATGCAATAGACGATCAGGAGGAGGTTAGAAGCGAATGAAAAAAGCACTTTTCCTGATTATTGCTATCATTGCTTCTTGCTTTCTTCTTGCCAATATCGACACAATCAACGGCATCATTGACGCCACAAAAACCGGTGCAACCGTTCCGCTGATCATTGCCTGTGTGGTTATGATTTTCCGCCATCTTACGCAAGCGGTTTCCTATAAGGCTTCCTTTGAGGCGGTCGGATTTTCTGGTCCCGGTGTGTGGAGCTATATCGTTCTTATTTTTAGCCTTGTATTCATTAATACGTTCTGCCTATTTTCAGGCGCAACCGGTGTTGCTTTCATCATTGATGACGCCCACCGAAAAGGTGCTGACATCGGAAAAGCCACGAGTGGTGCATTCTTGTCGCAGATAGGGTATTTTGCGGCAGTGCTGGTTATTTCGATTATCGGCTTTGTAACGATGATCATTACGGGCAATGTAAACTGGCTTTTTGTTGCTGGTGCAGCGCTACTGGCGCTTACTCTTGTGGGGCTTTCCGCATTATTTGTAGTGGGGTATTTTAAGCCCCATTGGCTCGAGCGCCTGTTTGCATTTATCGAGCGCATTGGAAGTCGTATTGCCGCGAAGTTTGGCAAGCATCTCCCTCACGATTGGGGTAAAAATACGGCGAATTCCTTCATCACGTCGGCAAATGTCATGGGCGGAAACCTTTCGGGAACTGCCACGAGCGTTGCTTGGGCTTCTTTTTCTGCCCTGTTGAATATGCTTTGTCTGGTGGCTATCGGCTATGCGTTTGGCTTTCGCATTGTTCCGGCGCTTATTGCCGCGTTTGCTCTTGGTGCGATTTCGGTTGTGCTTTCGCCAACACCACAAGGCATTGGTGTTGTCGAAGCGGCGATTGCTGCGGTGCTTACGGCGTATGGCTGTTCCCTTGCAACCGCTACCGCAATTGCGCTGGTATATCGTGGCATTATGTTCTGGCTTCCGTTCTGTATTGGCGCGGTCTTGCTTTCGCAATCGGGATTTTTCCGGGGGAAGAAAAACCCCACTCAGGAACAGCGCGATCGTGATACGGGATGGCTCTCTGGCGTGATGGTGGGCGTCATCGGGCTTGTCAATATTATCGAAGCCCTGTTCCCGCAGATTCTTACGCCCTACCAAGCGCTTGCCTCGTGGGTCGAATTTGGAAATGTGCTTGTCGGCTGGTCGCTCATGGCGTTTGGCATCTTCTTGCTTGTTATGATGATAGGTCTTATCAAGCGATGGCGAACGGCAATGGCCCTTACCACTAGTTCGATGATTTTGATGGCAGGATTCCAGCTGTTGTTTAGTCGCACCATTCCTCAGGCCGTCATTTCAATCGCCATCGTAGTTTGGCTCTTCGTGCGCAGAGAAGCATTCGATCGACCGATGCCGTGGGCATCGCGCAAAGAACGCAGGCGGATTGCGGAGGAAAATGCGCGTATATCAGAGGGAAAAACGCGTGGAAGGCGTGCGAAGAAAAAGAAGGCTTCAGTTGCCAAGGCATCTGAACAGACTCAATCTGAGCATAAAGAATCTCAGCAAATCGAATCGGAACAGCTGGAATCGAATCAGCATGCATCCGATGAGGCAGAGGGTGAGGCAGAGGGTGCCAAAGACAAACCGATAAGCGTGGAGGACAAAACCGAAAAAGAACTCGAAAGCCCAGCATCTGCACAGGACAGCAACGCAGATACAAAAGAACTTCCCCAGCCAAACACAAAACTGACTTCTGGAGCAGAGTTACAATCCAAACCCGTTCCCCTTGTTTCAGAGAAAACGGGGAATTGATAAACCCGGCATTAAATAAACTCGGGATTGGTCGGGGTTTAAAAGACCGAGAATTAATACATTACAAATCCAATCTCTAATCCGATTGCAAATTACCATTTCTAAAGTTTTTCTTACGAGAATGTGAACGTTTCTTTGATGAGCAGGGATGCTTTTACCCTGCTGGTACAATCGTTTAAAAAGAACGGATTAACTATCAAGACATTGATGCGAGGGCCTCATGGGTGACGCTCCAAATAATACGAACCAAAATACGAATGCTGCAGGTCAAGCAGATAGCCAAACGAACAATAACGTAACGCCGCAACCTCTGCAGCAGCCTGCACAGCCAAACCAGGCGGCGCAACCACCGCAGCCTGCACAGCCACAACAGCCTGCTCAGCAGCAACCTCAGGCGCACTATGGAAATGGCCAGGAGACACCGAATAACGACCAGGTTCGACACCAGCCGTCGCAGCCTCCTCAAGAGGTGCCGCAACAATCTCAACAGCCAAATCAGCAACAATGGCAGCAGTATTCGCAACAACAGATCCAGCCACAACAACAGGGACGCAACGGGAATCAGAATCCTTTTGGGCACAATACCGGCCAGGATGCACCGCTTTCCAGCGGCCAAAAAGTGATGTGGTTCGTTATGGGATTCTTGCTCGATATCTTTAGCATTCCCCTTGTTTTCATCATTTATGCAGGGCGCAGCCGTAAACAGCGTGGCGAAGCGCTCACCTGGGCGGTAACGGGATTATGCGTGGTGATGGTCGTGTATCTGCTCGTGTTCACGCTTGTCGATCCAAGCATACTCCAGCAATCTGCAATGGGCGGATTCGGCTCGTCGCAAGGAGACAGCGGAAGCAATTGGTCAAGCAGCACATTCTAATGCTGTGCAAGCTCTAATGCTGGGCAAGCGCGTATTGTGCGAACAATGGTGCGCGGTGCGAGTGGCGGCTGCGCGTATGTGCGATTGCTTTCACTTGCGCTACACTTTCCTAGATGTAATGACGAAATAATAATGTATCAAAACTGCATTTAAAAAATTGAGGAGCGTTCATGGCTATCCAAAAGCCTTTAGGAACTGAAGACATGCTGCCAGACGAGGTATCATTCTGGCATCACTTTACGCAAACTGCTCTCGAAACGTTTGCTTGTTATGGCTATCAGCCGATTGTCACGCCGATTATTGAGCGTCGGAGTTTGTTTGTGCGCAGCATTGGCGAGGCAACCGATGTTGTGTCGAAGGAAATGTTCCAAGCGCTTTCCGATGAAAACCTGAACTCAATCGCGAACGGCCGTCATGTCAAGGAATCGAGCCGACTTGCGCTTCGTCCGGAAGGTACCGCAGGAACCGTTCGTGCGGTAGCGCAGCATCATCTTGTGGGGCAGGGGCAAGCACCCGTAAAGCTTGTATACGCGGGTCCCATGTTCCGTGCAGAACGTCCTCAGCGTGGTCGCCAGCGTCAATTTAACCAGGTCGGTGTCGAGTGCTTAGGTGCAGAAGATCCTTCGATCGATGCCGAGGGCATCATCATGATGATGCAGTTTTACGAGCGCGTGGGCGTTCCGATGGACAAGGTTCGCCTGCTTATTAATTCGATGGGATGCGAAAATTGCCGTCCGGCATACCGCAAGGCGGTTCACGACTACATCTTGGATCATGCGGACCAGATGTGTGATGAATGCTTGCAGCGTGCAGAAATAAATCCGCTGCGTTGTTTTGACTGTAAAAAGCCTGGTTGCAAGGCTGTCATGGCCAAAGCGCCGCGGATTACCGATTATCTTTGCGATGACTGCAAACAGCACTACGCGCAGGTCAAAAAGTATCTCGATGCTCAACATATCAGCTACATTGAGGATTCAACGCTGGTGCGTGGTCTCGATTACTACACGCGTACGGTGTTCGAAGTTCAAACGGTAAGCTCAAACGACCAAAATGCCATCGGCGGCGGTGGTCGTTATGACAAGCTGATGAAAGAAATCGGAGATCAAGATTGCCCCGGTTTCGGGTTTGCAATTGGCTATGAGCGCACGAAGCTTTCCATTATGGACAATGGTGTTGCGCTCGAAGCTCCACGTCCCATAGACATCTATGTTGCCTGCGTATCCGACGATATGCGCGACCAGGCATTCAGCTTTGTGCAAAAGATGCGCGGTGCGGGCATACATGTTGATATGGACCACCAAAGCAGAAGCTTAAAAAGCCAGCTGAAACAGGCGAATAAAGCCCAGGTCGAAGCGGTCTTTATCCTCGGTCCTGATGAACTTTCGCAAGGAAACGTGAAATTGCGCAACATGAAGACTCACGATGAGACGCTTGTGCCCACCGAGAAGCTTGATACCTATCTTTCAGGAGAAGATGCCTGCCTGGCGGGCTTATTGAATCTTGCGTAGTTGTGCATATATCCTGAAGCGTTACCCTTGTCTTGTTGTATACTTTTCTACAAAGTTTTACATTTCCACTTTTTGATAGTTCAAACAACAAGGGAGCTTTGGCATGGCAGAGGATTACTTAAACGAGCACAGCATGCACACCCATACATGTGGACAATTACGCAAGTCAGATGTGGGCGTTGAGGTAACACTTGACGGATGGGTATGGCATAACCGCGATCATGGCGGATTGGTCTTTGTTGATCTGCGCGATCGTGCGGGATATACGCAAGTCGTTTTTGATCCTGATTGCGTTTCAAGTGAAGAATTCGAAGAGGCTTCTCACTTAGGACGTGAATATTGCATTCAGATTGAGGGCAAAGTACGTTCTCGCTCTGACGATACGATTAACCCTGAAATGGCCACGGGCGAAATTGAGGTTTTGGCAAGTTCGCTTCAAGTACTCAATAAATCTGTCACGCCTCCATTTGTCATTGAAGATGGCATCGATACCGATGAAAAGCTTCGTATGAAGTATCGTTATTTGGATTTGCGCCGTCCGGAAATGTACAAGACGCTTCTTTTGCGCCATCAGTTTATTCATGCAGTTCGTGTTGCAATGGATAAACGTGGATTCTTGGATATTGAAACCCCAATTTTGGCAAACAGCACGCCAGAGGGTGCACGTGACTACATCGTTCCATCACGTGTAAACCCTGGTCGTTTTTATGCATTGCCGCAAAGCCCCCAGCAGTTTAAGCAAATGCTGATGGTCGCAGGAGTCGAGCGCTATTACCAGATTGCTCGTTGCTTCCGTGATGAGGACCTGCGTGCAGACCGTCAGCCGGAATTTACTCAGATCGATGTTGAGATGAGCTTTGTGACACAGCACGACATCATGAGCATGACTGAAGATTTTATGCACGATGCACTCGCTGCGGTTGGTGTTGATATGCCAACGCCACTGCCCCGTATGAAATGGCAAGATGCCATGGATAACTACGGTTGCGATAAACCAGATATTCGTTTCGGTATGAAGCTCCACGATATTACCGATATCGTAAAGGGATCGAACTTCAAGGTATTCGCCGATGTGGCGAACAACGGCGGCGTCGTCCGCGCAATCAATGCAAAGGGCGCAGGCGATTGGAGCCGTGGCGAAATCGAAAAGCTCGCACGGATCGCTAAGAACAACGGCGCTAAGGGCATGGCTTGGATTGCGTTTAGCACGGATGGCAAAGTGAAGAGCCCAATCGTCAAGTACTTTACCGATGAAGAATTCGACGCAATCAAGAAGGAGCTCGAGGTTGAGCCGGGCGACCTTCTGCTGTTCGCCGCTGATGATTTCTTGACCGTAAGTGCGGTACTTTCTGCACTTCGTCTGCATATGGCCGATGCGCTCAATATCAAACGCGAGGGTCACGCATTCCTGTGGATCGTTGACTTCCCAATGTTTGACTACGACCCTGAGACCGGCATCTACACCGCTGAGCATCATCCATTCACGATGATTCCTGAAGAGGACTGGGACAAGATTGAAACGGATCCTCTGAAATGCAAGAGCTATTCATATGACTTCGTCATGGATGGCTTTGAAGCAGGCGGCGGTTCAATCCGTATTCACAATCCTGAGTTGCAGCGCCGCGTATTCAAGCGTCTAGGCCTCACCGATGAGCAGATCGACAAGCGCTTTGGCCACATGATCGAAGCACTGTCGCTGGGTTGCCCTCCTGAGGGTGGCATTGCGCTGGGTGTTGACCGTATCGTCATGCTGCTGGCTGGTCGCGATTCAATTCGTGATTGCATTGCATTCCCGAAGACCGCTCGTGGTGTTGACCTTATGACGGGTGCTCCAAGCGAAGTTACCGCACAGCAGCTCAAGGAAGCAAACATTCGCTTAGCGTAAATGAGCGAGAAGGTTTTAGGGCTTCCTGGGTTTCCTGTGAAGCGTTAAAGCTATTAAAATTGCCTTACCTTTACGTCCCGAATTGGCTCTATGCGGATTCGGGACGTTGCTTTTTGAAAGGAACGTTATGCCTATTAGTCTCTCTGGTCGCGATTTTCTTCGTATTGCCGATTTTTCAACTCCTGAAATTGAATACCTCTTGCGTCTTGCGCATCAATTCAAGGCGCTCAAGCTTGCGGGCACGCCGCATCGGTATCTGCAGGGGAAAAATGTGGTGCTGCTGTTCCAAAAAACTTCGACGCGCACGCGGTGTTCCTTTGAAGTTGGCGCCATGGACTTGGGTATGGGCGTAACGTTCTTAGATCCAAAATCTTCGCAGATGGGCACGAAGGAGTCGATTGCCGACACCGCCCATGTGCTCGAACGTTTCTATGACGGCATTGAATTCCGCGGGTTTGCGCACGCCGATGTCGAAGAACTTGCACGCAATGCCAGCGTGCCCGTGTGGAATGGTTTGACTGATCTGTGGCATCCAACGCAAATGATCTGCGACATGATGACACTTCAGGAAAAATTCAATGGCAACATCAAGGGCAAAAAACTTGTGTTTATGGGTGATGCGAAGAATAACGTCGCACGCTCGCTGATGGTAACGTGTGCAAAGCTTGGCCTGGACTATGTTGCATGCGGGCCCGAGGATTGTATGCCAGCACAAGATGTCTTAGACATTGCGCGTCCTATTGCCGAAGAAAATGGATGCACTATTTCCCTTGAGCAGGATCCTGCAAAGGCGGTAGCTGGAGCCGACGTTATTTATACCGATGTATGGGTCTCGATGGGCGAGCCCGACAGCGTGTGGGAACATCGTGTGAAAGAACTCATGCCGTACCAGGTGAATTCCGAGCTTATGGCGAAGGCTGCTGATGATGTCCTGTTCCTACATTGTTTGCCTGCATACCACGATACAAAGACGAAAATTGGCGCAGATATCTACAAGCGTTTCGGCATTTCCGAACAAGAAGTCACCGATGAGGTATTTAAATCACGTCGCTCGGTGGTCTTTGACGAGGCGGAGAATCGTATGCATGCCATCAAGGCAATCATGTATGCGACGCTGAAATAACAGGTACATTTTCTTGTGTAAAAAATAGCTGCAGATATTTTTTTCTGCAGCTATTTCTATCAAAGTTTGTCTATTCAGATTGATCCACAATTAAAATCAAGAGTGTCGAAGACGCAGATGAACTATTTCTCAGCGCGCAGCTTATCGACGTACGCAACAAGTTCGCCGACGTTGGTGATATTTTCTGGCTCGCCAATTTCGACGTCGCAACGATCTTCCAAATCGCTGACGAGTTCTACCATGTCAAGCGAATCAATATCAAGCGAATCGAATTTGGTGTCATCGGTAATTTCCGAGGGATCCACATCCAAATTCTCTTGAAGAATATCTTTAATAATGCTCAGGGTGTCTTGATCTGCCATACGAATTCCTTTTACTCGGGATTAACAGTGTGAACGGCCTTTTCTCGTGCTTCAGCAGCCTTCTTCGCTTCAGCAATTGCGGCTTTTTCCTCAAGGGCATCAGCAACAGCCTTTGCTGCTTGATCAGGGAACGGTGTTTCTGACACGACATGATGTACCGTTCCGTCGCCCACTTTGAGTACTTCGATCTTATCACCTTTATGAACCTTGCCAGGCTTTACCACCCAACCAAAGACTCCTTCGTGGGGGAAAATGCAATCACCTGCAAGGTAATAAATGGCGCAACGGCGATGGCAGATTTTTCCAATCTGGCTGATCTCGAGTTCTGCCTCATCGCCAAGGCGGACGCGTGTACCAAGGGGCATGCCCTTCAGGTCAATGCCTTCAGTGGTGACATTTTCGCCAAAATCGCCCTCTTTTACGTCCAAGCCGCGATCTTGTGCAACATGAATTGACTCTTCTGCAAGCAAACTTACTTGCCGGTGCCAATGCCCTGCGTGTGCATCGTCTTTAACGCCGAAGTCGCTTACAAGTGCAATTTCGCCATTATCTACCGGATGCTTTCGTGTGCCTTTTTTCTCAGAAATATTTACTGAAGTGATGGTGCCTAAATCACCTACCGCAGTTGGCTTATCTGATGGAGCACTTACCATAGGTGCAGCATTTTTGCGTGTGCTCTTCTCTGTGCTCAAAGTTGCCTCCTCACATGGTTTTCCTGCTGAATTATATCATCAGAGGATAATTACGATTGTCATAATTGACTGCTGCGATTGTTTCGTCATAAAGGTACGTACGTCCTGTACTGCAAGAATGGCGGTTCGTACCACGAAACCATGGATATGGGTGCACGAGAATTTCACGTTCTGATCTTTATTTTCTTTGTCCGTAACGCCACGCGTACACCAGATGGTGTATATCTATTGCGCGAAGTTTACGTCTGGCTGATCAGCAAGAAAGCCCGGGAGAGCAATGGTACATTGCGGGTATCGAAATTGATTGTTTTCGTAATGAAAGAGAGTGATCGGCATGCCAGACAACAATATGCCACAAGGAAGCCCTACTCCAAACTGGCGCCCTTCTACGCAGCAGACGACGCCGATGAACCAAACTGCGCAATATCAGCAGAATACGCAATATCAGCAGAATGGTCAGAATCCGCAGCAGGGAGCACAGGGAGTTCCAGGTGCACAAGGTAACCAGCAGAGTACACAGGGATACCAAGGCGCGCCACAGCGCCCGCAGGTTCCACCCTATCAAACAAACTATTCCACGGCTACGATGCCGCCGAATCCCACAACGTCCCAAAATGCTCAACACACGCATAAGCGTAAAAAGTGGCGTTCCTCGAAGTCAGGTGGATCAAATGGCTCGGGGTCGACAAGCCGCGCAAAAACATTCTGGCTTGCATTTTTAGGTGCCGCGCTTGCATGTGTCGTTGCATTTGCATGCTTCGGAATCTACAACTCCACAAGTGGACGAAACGTTTCGGGTTCCACGGTGCTCGGTGCGACAACCAACACCACGATTAATGCGAGCGATGACAATGAAGATCGCGCCGAAGCTGTATCGAACAAGGTTTTGCCATCGGTGGTAAGCATCCAGATTTACAGCAACCAGGGGCAGGATTCGCTCAGCTCCATTTTTGGTGGAGGAAGTAGTTCTTCAGACTCAAATATGACCGAAACTGCTTTAGGATCAGGCGTTATCATTTCTCAAGATGGGTATATTCTTACGAATAACCACGTGGTAGAAGGTGCGGATGCACTCCGTGTTACCGCGAATGGTCAGGAATATGACGCAACGGTGGTTGGCACCGATCCGACCAGCGACTTAGCGGTCGTAAAAATTGATGCGAACGATCTGACGCCGATCGAAATAGGAGATAGCTCGAACTTACAACAAGGTCAATGGGTTATGACCGTAGGAAGCCCGTTCGGTCTGGAGCAATCAGTTGCAACGGGAATTGTTTCAGCAACCTCTCGTACGGTAGCTGTGGACAATTCGGACAGCAGCTCAAGCTACACATCAAGTTCGGAACCTTCAATTTATTCAAATATGATTCAAACTGATGCAGCAATTAACCCTGGTAACTCAGGTGGTGCACTGGTCGATCAAAACGGTAAGTTGATTGGTATCAACGCGGTTATTGAGTCCTATTCTGGCAACTACTCCGGCGTCGGGTTTGCGATTCCTGTTAACTACGCGATGAATATCGCCCAGCAGATTATTCAGGGCAAGACTCCAACGCATGCACAACTTGGCCTTACGGCGACTACGGTAACAAGTGAAATTGCGCAACGCTACAACTTAGATGCGCAACAAGGTGCGTATGTGAGCAGTGTAACTTCGGGTAGTGGTGCTGCTGAGGCAGGCTTGCAGGATGGCGATATCATTACCGCAATCAACAATACGCAAGTAACAAGCGTGACGGATCTTATTGGTGCAGTTCGCAGTTACAATGTTGGTGATACGGTAACGGTAACCTATGTCCGTGATGGTCAGACGCAAACCGCAGAGGTTCAGCTGAGTTCTGATAACGGGGGTACTTCGAGCTCAAGCAGCAGCAATAACTCGAACAGCAACCGTGGGTACGGACAGAACAATGGCAATAGCGGACGTGGGTACGGATACGGCTACTAAGCCGTTATAAGATCCGGATCGAAAACAATAAACGCGGATCGAGAACATACTCGAACTGATGAACAGCTTCGAGGCGAAAGGAAATAATCGCTAGCAATTTCGATCCAGAATCTTCATCCGCCCAAAGAGGTTTCGCTTAAAAGTTTCAGGCAGTTTGGTAGATGGTTTACCAAGCTGCCTGTTTTGCGTATAAAGGGAAACTCCATAGCCATGTATGCCTGCATCGTCTAATATTAACAACGGCTTGGAACGGCAACAGAATTGCATGAATTCATGAATTGCAATGAATGTCGATGATGAAAGGGCGGAAAAATGAGCGAAGGCCAAAACGCATATAAGCGCGTCATGTTAAAACTTTCTGGCGAGGCTCTTATGGGTGACAGAGGCTACGGAATCGATACAAAAGTCGTATCTGATCTGGCTTCTCAAATTAAAACAGTCGTTGATGCGGGAATTCAAATTGGCGTAACTGTTGGTGGTGGAAACATTTTCCGCGGCATGGCTGGTGCAGCAGAAGGCATGGATCGAAGCCAGGCAGACTACATGGGCATGCTAGCTACCTGCATGAATGCATTGGCCCTGCAAGACGCGTTTGAGCATGCGGGCATGGAATGTCGTGTGATGAGCGCCATTGAAATGCGCCAAGTTGCCGAGCCGTACATCCGTCGTCGTGCAATTCGCCACTTGGAAAAGGGACGTGTCGTTATTTTTGCTGCAGGCACCGGAAACCCTTATTTCACCACCGATACCACGGCTGCGCTTCGTGCATGCGAAATTGGAGCTGAATGCCTGATGAAGGCGACAAAAGTTGATGGCATCTATGATTCTGACCCGAGAAAGAATCCGGATGCAAAGCGCTTTAGCCACGTCACCTATAAACAGGTGATTGCAGAAGACCTCCAAGTCATGGATACCACGGCAACATCACTTTGCATGGATAATGATTTGCCGATGCTGGTGTTTGACATTCGCGAACCGGGCAATATTATTCGCGCACTGCGTGGAGAGTCGGTTGGCACAACCGTTACGAAGTAATAGTTACGAAGTAATAGTATGTGGCTTTTTGCATAACCGTGTACAATAAAAATAGTCAGTGCAAACAATGTGTTGCACCGCTTATTTTCGAGAATTATTCGCGAAAGCGATTTATACCAATTTATGAAGGGGACTCCCATGGCAGAGGTAGACGACATCTTAAAAGAAGCAGAAGAGCGTATGAAAAAGGCGCTTGTATCTCTTCAGAATGGCTTTGCAAACGTGCGTACGGGACGTGCGAATGCAAAGTTGCTCGATCATATTACGGTCGACTACTACGGTGTTCCTACGCCTATCAATCAGACGGCGGCAATTAAGATCCCCGAAGCTCATCTAATGACCATCACGCCGTGGGACAAGGGCATGCTCACACCTATTCAACGTGCAATTTCTGAAAGCAATTTAGGAATCACCCCAAGCAATGATGGCACATGCGTTCGTCTTGCCTTCCCGCAGCCAACGAAAGAGCGCCGCGAAGAATTAGTCAAGACGTGCAAAGAATATGCGGAAGAGGCGCGTGTCGCGGTGCGTGGAGCCCGCCAAAAGGCAAACGCCGCAGTTGCTGATCTTGTTAAATCTTCCGATCTTCCTGAAGACGATCAACGTCGTGCCGAGGGTCGTGTACAAAAACTTACTGATTCTTACATTGCAAAAGTTGATGAGGCTTTTAAAGCTAAAGAAGCAGAAGTCATGGAAATCTAATTTATTGGCTTCGTCTATTCGTTTTTGGCAAGGAGGGTCGAGATGTCATTTCATAAGCCACTTGACGAGATTTTTCCGAATCCGCCAGCATCACTTAACCCTGCAGATCTTGACCCGAATAAAGTTCCTACGCACCTCGCGGTGATTATGGACGGGAATGGTCGCTGGGCCAAAGAGCGGGGAAAGCAGCGTATTGCAGGGCATCGCGCTGGCATAAACGCCGTTCGTGAGCTCATCCGATGCTCGTCTGATGTAGGGATTCGGTATCTGACCATCTATTCGTTTTCAAGTGAAAATTGGAAGCGTCCCGAAGATGAAGTTTCGGGCTTGATGAGCTTATTTGCGCGCACTATGAGTGCAGAGGTTGATGGCTTAGACGAAAACAATGTGCGCGTCATGACCATAGGCGACACGTCTAAATTGCCCAAGGCGACGCGGAAGGCGTTTGATGAGGCGTGGGAGCAAACAAAACACAACACCGGTCTTACCCTGGTGATTGCCGTTAACTATGGTGGCCGCGATGAAATTATGATGGCGGTCAACAATCTTTTGCGCGAGCGTTCCGTTTCAGACGCGGCTGGTCGTCCGCCTAAACCTATCGACGAAGAAACGTTTGAGCGTCATTTATATACCGCCGATATCCCCGATCCCGATCTGGTTTTGCGTACGAGTGGAGAGATGCGCATTTCAAACTTTTTGCTATGGCAGATTGCATATGCGGAATTTTATTGCTCAGACGTTCTTTGGCCTGATTTTGACCGATATGAACTTTTACGCGTGCTTTTAGATTTTCAAGGCCGCACCCGTCGATTTGGCGGGGTGAAATAGCTTGAACGAAACGAAATCTCCCCAAACAGAAGAAGAAATGCAACAGCCGGAAACAAACGAAAAACATCATCGCAGAAAAAATCGTGAGCCTTCATCTCGTGTGACGGGCGAGCCGAACCCGCAGCTGCAAAAGATGAAAAAGGCCGCAAAACGAGGCAAGCAGAAGGCCTATAAAAAAGTTCCCAAGCGTTTTAAGAATGCTTCGAATTTGCAGGTTCGCGTGCGCACGGGCGTCGTGTATATCGGTGTTTCGCTTATTTGTGTGCTCTGGAATGACTTCACCACGGTTTTGTATCTGTGTGCCGTTTCCGCCATTTGCGCGGGTGAGTTCTATTGGATGATGCGCCAAGATGCAAAAAGGCCCAATTCTGGCATCGGAATTGTCGGTGCGGTTTGCTATCCCATTAGCGTGTGGCAGTTGGGGCTTACCGGTGCGCTCTTAGTTACCGTTGGCGTGATGATTGCCGTCCTTGTGTGGTATGTCTATTGGATGCGTGCACGCATTGGCGATGCGGCGATCACACTCTTTGGTTCAATCTACACGGGCCTTCTTCTTTGCGGACTCATTCTTGTACGCCAAGCATTGCCCCAGCCGTGGGGCGGAATACTGCTTTTGCTGCTGCTCATGAGTGTGTGGATGAACGATGCTGCGGCATATGCGGTAGGACATCGTTGGGGCAAACATAAATTGGCTCCGCGCACGTCTCCTCACAAAAGCTGGGAAGGCTTCATTGCTGGCCTTGGCGCTTCGGTTCTGTTCTGGCTGTTCATGACGCTTGTCCCTGGTGTGTCTATGGACATTCCGTTGGCGGTGCTTGATGGCTTGCTGTGTGGCGGTTCGGGAGTTATCGGAGACTTGGCAGAAAGCCGCATGAAACGCAACGTCGGCGTCAAGGATTCTGGAACAATTATGCCAGGTCACGGTGGACTTATGGACCGTTGTGATTCGCTTATCGTGTGCAGTGTTGTCGCGGTAGTTTTGTTCTTGATTGGAGGATGCATCCCCTATGCAGGACGATATTAAGTTCCACATGGACGGTGCGCCGATGGAAGACAGCGCGCCCATTCCCGAAGGGTTGAGTTCTCGCCTGGGCGTATGTCCGGAAACAGGACTTTGTGATGAGGCGAAGGCGCCGAAGGAACAAAAACGTCCCAAGCGCATTGTGATTTTGGGAAGCACCGGCTCAATTGGCCGTCAAACACTTGATGTTGTCCAGAAGCATCCCGATGCCCTACATGTCGTGGGGCTGGCGTGTGGTCGCCACATTGCCGATATGGTGGCGCAGGCAAAAAAGTTTTCGGTGCCCTCACTTGCGGTAGGGCAGGCAAGCGAAATTCCCGAAGGCGTCGTAATCCCTGATGATATTGATCTGCAATTCGGACCGCAGGCAGTAGTTGACCTCTGCACGCTCGACGAAGCAGATCTTGTCGTAAACGCGCTGGTAGGAGAAGCGGGTTTAGCTGCGAGTATCGCAACGCTGCGTGCAGGCAAAATTCTTGCACTTGCAAATAAAGAATCGTTGGTTGTTGGCGGCGATCTGATCATGCCGCATGCATCTGCGAGTCGACTCGTTCCTATCGATTCCGAACATGGCGCAATTTTCCAATGCCTTGTGGGCGAAAAGCACAGTGAAGTTGAGCGTTTATGGGTGACCGCCTCGGGTGGTCCGTTCCGCGGTATGACGCGCGAACAACTTCAGCATGTGTCTCCAAAACAGGCACTGGCGCATCCCACCTGGCATATGGGTGCAAAAATTACCATTGACTCTTCGACTTTGATGAACAAAGGGCTCGAGGTCATCGAAGCTCATCACCTATTTGCCATGCCGTATGATCGCATCAATGTGGTGGTCCAGCCGCAATCGCTCGTGCATTCGATGGTCGAATTTCGTGATGGAAGCGTAAAGGCGCATATGGGCGTCACCGATATGCGCATTCCTATTCAGTATGCACTCAGTTATCCCGACCGCTGGAGTGCTCCGGTGCAACCGCTCGATTTTTGTACCTTAGGAAGTCTGCAGTTCGAGCCCGCCGATACGAAGACATTCCGTTGCTTAGATCTTGCTCGCAGCGCGGGACAAGAAGGCGGAACGATGCCGTGCGCCATGAATGCGGCAAACGAAGTTGCGGTCGCGGCGTTTTTAGACGAGCGATGCTCATTTTTGCAGATCGCTGATACCGTTGAGCACGTGATGGACAACCACTGTGTGGAACGGGTTACAAGCTTAGAACAGCTTCAAGAAGTTGACCGCAAGGCGCGCATTTCTGCATCAAAATACATTGCATCAATAGGGTAAGTGTGCCGAGTGCGCTGCTCGGACACTGCGCCAAAGCCCGTACGGTTTGAAAGGGTATAGCAGCATGGATATCGTGCTGATGATCATATATTGTGTTTTGATCCTGGGATTTCTTGTCGTGATCCATGAGGGCGGCCATTATTTTATGGCGCGTGCCTTTGGTGTGCGCGTAAGCGAATTCATGGTGGGACTTCCGGGCCCAAATATCGGATTCACCGCAAAAAATGGTACGAAATACGGCATTACCGCCGTTCCTTTGGGCGGATATGCGCGCGTGTGCGGCATGGAGCCGGGGGACGAGAGTCCCTACCTTGAAGATGCTGCGGCAATCGTTTTTCGCGAAGGCACCGTAAACATGGATGATGTGGCAGCAGAACTCCATATCGCAAAAGACGATGCGTATACTGCCCTCAGTGAGCTTGAAGAATGGGGCACCATCGCGGGGCCGCATCGCAAAGATAAATACAATACATTCCGCACGAAAGCTGTGTTTGGCGATAAAGGTCGTACGCCTGTGTTCGCCGAAGGCACGCCGCAAAAGATTCCTGCGAGCAGCGTCAAAGCATTTATCGATTCCGAGCGAAAGCAACAATATCGAAGCCTTCCGTTCTGGAAACGCAGCATGATCTTGATTGCGGGTCCTGGTGTTAATGTTCTGTGCGCCATCCTTTTGATTGTTCTTTTGTATTCGGTCATCGGTGTTGATATGACGACGGCTGAAGGAGAAGTGCAACATGTAACGATCAGCCCTCTGCGTTCCCTTGAAGCGGGATTCATCTATACGGGAATGGTGATCCAGGCTGTGGCGGGGCTGTTTAATCCGCAAACTGCCGCGCAGGTCGTGTCGGATTCCACTTCTGTTGTTGGTATCGCAGTGATGTCAAAGCAAGCCGTTGATCAGGGTTTTGCTTCAATTATGGCGTTTACGGCAATGATTTCGGTATCTCTTGGCATCATGAATATGCTTCCGATTCCCCCTCTTGATGGAGGACGATTTATCGTCGAAATTGTACAGCGTCTGCGCCACAAGGAAGTCACGATTCGCGCCCTGAACTATATGAGTATCATAGGTATCGCGTTTTTCATGGCGTTCTTCGTTGTCATGCTCAACCAAGACGTCCAACGATTTGTATTTAACAACTGGGGTTAATTACCGCTGGGGCTAATAACAACTGGGGTTAATTTTTGCAGTATCAGGGAATGGTGAGATAAATGCCCAAAAAGTTACGTCCGAATGAACGTACACATCGTGTGTATGTGGAAGGAGTAGCAATGGGCGGAGGTGCGCCATGCGTGGTGCAGTCGATGCTCAATCGTCCGCCCGACGATGTTGAGGCAAATTTGGCTCAGATTCGCGAGCTCGAACAGGCGGGTTGCGAAGTTGTGCGTATGGCTATTCCGCGACGTCGCTATCTTGATTGCTTTGAAGAAGTTTGTAAAAAATCGCCGCTTCCCGTTGTTGCCGATATCCACTTTGATGCTGAATGTGCCATTCAGGCGGCGCGTCGCGGTGCCTCGAAATTGCGCATCAACCCGGGAAATATTGGCGGGCTGGAAAAATGCAACGCGGTCATAGATGCTGCTCGTGCGGCAAAGATTCCCATTCGTATTGGCGTCAATGCAGGATCTCTTGATCAAAAACTTAAGGATCGTACCGATCTCAAGCTTCCCGAAAAGCTTGCACAATCAGCTGAAGATTACACCAAGTATTTTTACGATCACGATTTCGAAGATGTCGTGGTGTCGGTTAAGGCATCCGATGTTCCCTGTGCCGTGGCGGCATATCGACTTTTCTCCAAGCGCATGCCCATGGTGCCGCTTCATATCGGCATTACCGAAGCGGGAACGCTGTTCCAGGGACTGGTGAAATCAGCAAGCGGACTGGGAATTTTGCTTTCTGAGGGCATCGGAGACACGATGCGCATCAGCCTTACCTGCGATCCTGTTGAGGAAGTGCGTGCCGAATGGACGCTTCTTTCCGCGCTTGACCTGCGCCGACGCACTCCAGAAATCATCAGCTGTCCCACGTGTGGGCGCTGCCAAGTCAACCTTATCGATCTCGCACAGAAAGTTGAAAGCAAACTTCAGAATGTGCATTCATCTGCAAAGGTCGCCGTCATGGGCTGTGTCGTAAATGGCCCCGGTGAAGCACAGGATGCCGATGTGGGCGTTGCGTGTGGAGATGGCTGCGGCATGATTTTTCGTCATGGTAAAATTATCCGGAAAGTTGACGAGGATGATATCGTCGACGCGTTAATGCAAGAAATTGGAAAGCTAAAATAATGACTCAAATCATTCGTATGACCAGGCTCTATGCGCCTGCGCTCAAAGAGGATCCATCTGATGCAGATATTACCAGCGTGCGTCTGCTTACGCGTGCGGGAATGATCCGCAAAACTGGTTCTGGTCTCTATACGTATCTGCCGCTTGGTTGGCGTGTTATTAAAAAGATCGAAGAAATCGTTCGCCGCGAAATGGACGGGATCGGCGGGCAAGAAATTATGATGCCGATTCTGCAGCCAGCAGAACTTTGGCGCGAGTCGGGCCGCTGGGGCACCTATGGTCCAGAAATGATGATCGTCAAGGACCGCCATAACCGCGAGCTTTGCTTGGGGCCAACGCATGAAGAAGTCATAACCGACCTGATCAGAAACGAACTTCGGTCATACAAAGAGCTTCCGGTCACGCTTTACCAAATTCAATCGAAATACCGTGATGAGATTCGTCCGCGCTTTGGGCTTATGCGCAGTCGCGAATTCATCATGAAAGATGCCTACAGCTTTGATGCCGACACTGAGGGCATGGATAAAAGCTATCAGGCAATGTATGACGCGTATGGGCGTATTTGTGAGCAATGCGGCCTGGATTGGCGTCCCGTTGAAGCCGATACGGGTGAGATCGGTGGCAGTGGTTCCACTGAATTCCATGCACTAGCCGATTCTGGTGAAGCCGAACTGGCCAGCTGCACCTGTGGATGGGCAGCAAATGCAGAAATCGCCGAATGTGTTGCACAGCCAACCGAAATTCCGGATCACGATTCAATCGAAAAAGTTGAAACACCTGATTGTGGCACCATTGCAAAACTCGCTGATTTCTTGGGTGTTCCGCAATCTTCAACGGTTAAAGCACTTGCGGGTAAAGTTGCAGACGGAACTCCGGTCGTAATTTTTGTACCGGGCGATCACGAACTCAATGAACTCAAGCTTTCGCATATCAAAGAACTTGCCGGTTTTGAACTGATGACTGACGATGAGCTTCAATCCACTGGTTTGGTAAAAGGATTTATTGGACCTGTTCATCTGCCTAAAGGGGTAAAAGTTGCTGCAGATCAAAGCCTGAAAAATGTAGCGCATTGGGCCGTTGGTGCCAACGAGTATGGCTACCATTTCTTAGGTGCAACCCTCGATACCGATTTTACTGTCGATGTGTGGGGCGATCTTTGTGCCGTGAAGGAAGGGGACCTATGCCCTCACTGCGGCGAACCCATCAAGATGTCACGCGGCATTGAAGTTGGCCAAGTGTTTAAACTCGGCGATAAATATTCGCGCGCTTTGCATGCGACCTACCTTGATAAACAGGGAAAAGAACAGTTCTTCCAGATGGGATGCTATGGCGTTGGCGTTTCGCGCACGATGGCTGCGGTGGTCGAGCAGTACAACGACGAATATGGCATGAAGTGGCCGGTAACAATTGCTCCTGCTCATGTGTGCATTCTGCCGCTGCAGATGAAAAATGAACAGGTGGTTTCGGAAGCAGAAAAGCTTGCACAACAGCTCGCCGATTTGGGAGTTGAAACCGTGCTCGATGATCGCAACGAGCGCGCGGGCATCAAGTTTTCTGAGGCGGATCTTATTGGCTGGCCGGTACAGATTGTTGTGGGTAAACGTGGCGTTGAAAATCAGACGTTTGAAATCAAGAATCGCATGACCGGCGAAAAACAAGACGTTACCTTCGAGGCAATGCGTCAAGCAATTGATTTCTCTGGTCGTCAGGAAGATCCCGTGAAAGTTTTCCTTGGGCGCATTGCTAACGTTCAACTCGGCAAGCCTGATAAAGCAGCCTATACGAAATCACTTGCTAATTAAATATGAGTAACTTGAAGCGTCAAAAAGAGAATATTGTGGGCGGTGGAGAGGCGAATAGTTCTTCCTCTCTGCGCCAACGTATGTCTGACGTGCGTAATGAAGCAGAAAAAATGGATAACAAACAATCGTATGGCGTTCTTTTTGATGTAGACGGAACGCTTTTGGATACGTACCAAATATTGGAAGACTGTTTTCACAAGGCATATAAAACAGTTTTTGGGCATGACGGATCTTTCGATAAATTTGCTTCTACCATAGGACAACCATTAACGGAACAACTTTGGCTGTATACCGATGACCCCAACGTTCACGATCGCCTCCTCGAAACATATCGAACGATAAACAGCAGTCTTAAAGATGAAGGTCAACCATTTTCGGGTATTACTGACGTGCTCAAGATTCTTCGCAGAGATAGATACCCTATCGGCGTGGTGACGTCGAAATTGTTTAAAACGGCCCATCGCACGCTTCGAAAAGCGGGGATCGAGGATTGCTTTGATTGTGTTGTAGGTGCAGATGAAACCGCTCATGGGAAACCTTCTCCCGAGCCAGTTCTGCTCGGAGCAAAACGTCTGCAGCGCCCTCCGGAACAATGTATCTACATTGGTGACAGCCCCTTTGATTTGGAATCGGGGATTTCCGCCGGAGCGAAAACAATTGCGGTTGCGTGGGGTCAACATTCGCTCGATGTGCTTGCTGCCGAACATCCCGACGCAGTGGCTGACCGTCCCCAGGATTTGCCGCACATAATTAATGAGCTTTCTCACGTTTAATTTTCGCGCGTAAGGTTGCGAGACATAAATTCCCCGTTGCGGTTTGCCTGCGCAAACCGCTCGCAAACGAACATGGTGCAATCACTTACAATATTGAAGCTACTATTTCAAAATGAATTGTTAAGCAGGATTCCCTTTAAATGACTACTGAGCACATATTGAAGCATCGTAAACCTGGCAAACCCGAGCTTCTTGCTCCGGCAGGAGGCTGGGAACAGCTTACCTATGCGATTGCATATGGAGCAGATGCGGTGTATTTGGCAGCGGGCAGGTTTGGAATGCGTCAGCATGCCGATAACTTCACAATCGAAGAAATGCCTCAAGTGGTTTCATACTGCCATGATCGTGGTGTCGATGTGCATGCAACGGTCAACATTGTCATGCACGAAAGCGATCTTTCGGTTCTGCCTGACTATTTGCGTGCTCTTGATGATGCGGGTGTCGATGCGGCCATTGTCTCGGACATGGGTGTGGCGGCGATGCTTAAAAAATACGCACCACATGTGGCACTTCACGTATCCACTCAGTGTTCGGTTTCTAATTCTGAGGCGGCACGTGCGTGGTACGAACTGGGTGCAAAGCGCATCGTGTGTTCCCGAGAAATGTCTGTCGATGATATAGCCCAGATGCACAAAGAAATCCCCGATGATCTCGAACTTGAAACGTTTGTCCATGGATCGATGTGTATGGCAGTTTCTGGCCGTTGCCTCATCAGTGATTGTCTTACGGGGCGCTCGGCGAATAAAGGTGATTGCGCGCAACCTTGCCGCTGGGAATATATGCTTTCAGAACACCGCCATCCCGATGTGTACTATCCCATCGAAGAAGATGCGCGTGGTACCTACATCATGAATGCTCAGGATATGAATATGCTTTCTCATCTGGATGAGCTTGAGCAAGCTGGCGTCGATTCATTCAAGATCGAAGGCAGAAATAAAAAAGCGTTCTACGTAGCGACTGTTGTAAATGCGTATCGCCAGGTTATCGACGGCGCAAATCCTGACGACCTCCAAGCAGAACTAGATACGATTTCGCATCGTCCGTATGGAACGGGATTCTATTTTGGACGCGCAACACAGAATCTTGATTCCAATCGCTACATACATAAATACGAGTGGGTGGGAAAACCTGTCGATTGCGAAGAGCCGCGCGATGGCTCGAATGATGCAGCAACCGAACATGGAGAAACCAACCCTGCGGCAAATGGGCCGGCGGAAACCAAACTTGCAGAAAACAAGCCGACGCGAATCGAGTTCACGGAAGTTGAACATGGGTCATCTGATGGAGAAAATTCACAAACCGCAACCATCTTATGCCGCAATCGCTTCTGGGAAGGCAGCCAGCTTGAAGTGCTTTCACCTGGTCAACCTGTACGAACATTTACGGTGAAAAATCTCACCTACGTTCCACCTACAGGTGAGGGGATGCCCCATCCAGTTGACATTGCAAACAAGACAATGCAAATTTATAAAATTGATGTACCATTTAAGCTTCAAAAATATGATCTATTACGTATAAAACGCGATAGTTAGGTGAATATTGATCAAATTGTTTGCACGTAGGGCATTATGATCTGTATACATCTTTCGATATAGAGAAAAGTTCAAAGTAGGGAAATAGGTTTATGAGCTTCAGGAAATCTGATTCAGATTGGGATTCAACAAGACATCCCAAGCATGGAAAACACGCAAAAAATCCGAGCGCGCTTCAAGATGACGCGGACTTCTCACAAGCCGAAGATAGTTCCGCATATAGTGAGCGCCCTACGCAAAACTATGGATATTCCTCACAGGACAATACCCCGTATCAAAACTATCGTCAGGATTCTGCACAAGGCTACAATCAGCCCTATGCGAATCAAGGGTACGATCAGCCCTATTCTGATCAAACACGCAGATTTTCTGGGCAAGGTTCAAACAGACAGCAGGGTTACTATCAACAATCCGCTGGTCAAAACCAAGGATATTCCCAAGGGTATACGCAGCAAAATTACAATTATGCTCGTCCTCAAACGGGCCAAAGCTACGTGCGAAATGCTGAAGATGTCTTTTCTGACGATGTTTCGAACTATGCTCCATCTGAATATGCGGGCGCCACGACACGCCATAAGCACAGAAAGCTTAAGATCGTTCTCATAATCATCGCAATCATCCTTGTTCTTCTTGGTATCTTTGCGTATACCTTCTATCAAAGTGCGCGTGCAGTTTCTACATCTGCTCGCAATGCAGTCGCCACCACTTCCACCATGTCGGATGAGCTCAGAAACGGAAACACCGATAATCTTTCCGCTCATGCACAAGAACTTTCGCAGGATGTTGCGAATATGAAGTCGGAGACAAATAAGCCTGTGTGGCGAATCGCGGAAGCTGTTCCGTACTATGGCGAAGACATCAATAAGACGATGCAGCTCATCGACATTATGCAGGGTCTTTCAAACGATGTCGTCACACCCGTGGCCCAACAGGCAAATGGTGTTTCCCTTAAGCAATTATTTACCAACGGACAGATTGATGTAAACACTTTATCGAATCTCTGCAATACGGTAAGTGCTGCTCAACCCGCACTTTCGCAAGAAACTGATGCGATTAATGCACTTGGCGACACACATATTGACCGAATCAATACGCCACTCCAAACTGCTCGCGACAGATTGAACCAGGCCAATAGTGTGGTATCTGATATTACTCAGATCACGCCGTATCTACCGGCATTTTGTGGAAGCAACGGTGAAAGAAACTACCTTGTCATCGCACAAAATAACTCCGAGATTCGCTCCACCGGTGGATTCCCTGGATCGCGCATGCTTATGACGGTTGATAACGGCAAAATTTCTCTCGGTGATTTTGCACCTGCAGGACTGCATTATGATAGAGGCACCATCCCTCTGACTGACGAAGAATACAACGTCACGGTCAACATTATGCAATCGAACGCAGATCTTGCCCCTGGCGATGTTAATGCTGTTCCAAGCTTCCCCCGTGCGGCTCAGCTGATGCAATGGTGCTGGCAGGAAAGCAATGGTGGCCAGATTGATGGTGTTATCGCTGTTGACCCTGTCTTTTTGCAGAGCCTTCTGCAACTTACTGGTGGGGTAACTACATCAAATGGCACAAGAGTTGATGGTTCGAACGCGGCGCAAGTTCTGTTGAATCAAACCTATTATTTGCCTACAGCAGAACAAGATCCATTCTTTGATGAAGTTGCCGGACTTGCCCTGAATTCAGTTCTCGGGAATATTGGTGGCTCAAGCACCATGAGTTTGCTCCATACCATTCGTTCCGGTGCGCAGTCTGGGCATCTGATCGTATATATGGACGACCCTTCTGAAGAAGCTTGTATTAATAGAATGGGAATGGCGGGAGAAGTAAATCAGGATCCAACAAAGCCGCAGAATGGCTTTTATCTCTATGACCGCACGGGTTCGAAGCTCGATTGGTACCTTGATTTCAGAAGCCAAATTTTGCAGTCAACGAAAAACTCCGATGGCAGTACTACCTATTCGGTCCAAGTTACCCTTACGAACACAACTACCTTGGATGAAATGCAAGAACTTCCTCAATATATCACCGGGCTTGCTCCAGAATCGCATAATTATTCGATGGTAACGGCGTTCTGCATCATGGCCCCAGCTGGCGGTACAATTTCAAATCTTTCGATTAACGCAGATGTCGTTAATAACCAAGAAGAAGCTACGTTGTATGGCAATGATGTGTGGGCTGGCTCAATACAAACATATCCGTCGGCAACTTCCACCTTTACCTACGATGTAACCACATCTCCCAATGCGCAAAGTGACCTCACCGTTTGGAAGACGCCAACGGGCAGAACATTCCAATAGGCCTTATATCTCCCATTTCTTGTTAAGTAAGGAATGGGAGATTTTTTGATTCTCAAGGATGTACCAATTGTGACCCACATGAAGAGTCTCTCTCTGCAATAATGTCTGTAACTAATAGAAGTGCAATTTTTTCGCGGAGAAAACTATGGGCCTGGATGCAACAGTGAGATGCAATTGTTTTGAAGAAGGCAAGCTTAAGCCCGGCCCTGTTCCTTATGAAGATCTCTATATCGATGCTGAGGGATATCTTGCTTCTCGGAAACTTGATGAAGCATCCAGAAAATATGATCATCGAAGATTCCAAGCACGTTACGGTGCACTCGAAGAGGCATTCGAAAAATGGTCAAGAAACTGTTGTGAGCATAGCTACGGAGAATATTGCGACGAATGGGTGAGTAATTGGACCGGAGTGAGAGAGTTCTGCGATCTTGTGGAAGAGGTTGGTGGAGAAAAAGAATTTCCGCTTTTAAGTAAACTCTTGCCTCGCGCGAATGGTGGAACATATCCCGCAGAAAAAGCTCAAGCTACGTTAGAGGAACTTGATCGCTTTATCAACAAGGTTACTACCGTGGATGAATGGGTTCTTTGTGCGGCTGATTCAGATGAAGAAATTTGGTCGTCGACCAAAGGCGGATCATCTACTTGGATGATAGGGCCATTTGATAGAGCAGGTATGATTGGCGGCAAAGTATTTTTCGCGCACGCCGGTCTTCCTCCTGTGGAAACAACGTACTTTAGGCAAGTTCCGATCGGCGATCCCGATAATAACGGGAACCAAAGAATGAAGATAATGTGCCTTGATACGGGCGAAGAATCGCAGATATTTGATTCCCTCGGACCAGAAGATGAACCGAAAATTGAGCGCGAATTTTATGTAACTGGTAAGCGAGCTCCATTTCTCTTTGAGGGCAAATATGGGACGGCAGAACGTATAAAGATTCTATTGAAAGCGTCCTTGAAAACCGGAAATCCTATTAGGTGGTGCTAGTGGTGGAAAGGCGCAATATTGTCGAAGATAATGACGCTCCAACCCCACTTCCATGGCTAAAACCCGAAGAATTAGATATGCTAAATCGCCAAACGGCATACAACCGAACACTCATTGAGAACTCTCAAAAATGTGGCTGCTTTCACTGTGGAAGTACCTTTACGAAAGATGATATTAAAGATTGGTTGCACGAAGAAGACGGAGAGGATACGGCACTTTGCCCTTACTGCAACGAAGATGCGGTTATTGTGGGAACTGATGATCTTCCTCTGTCTACAGGGCTCTTATCACAGCTTTATATCGAGTGGTTTCCTCAAGAATATAAGAAGATAAAGGAGGCAGAAAAAAGAGCTCCTTCTATTAGGGAACTCGATAATTATCTTCGCAAGGGCACTCCTTTCAAGATTGCGTATGCTCGGAAAACAGAAGGCAATTTTGTGGGCGATATAGACTTATGGGTGCAGTCTAACTTTGATGACGCGTGGGATGAGGAATTTGATGATATTACGGTTGCGGAAAGTAAAGATATTCAGACCTTACTCCTCGGACGAATAGTCAGTGTTAAGGCGTACTTTAACAACAATGATCGCTACGTGTGCGAAATAAGAGATGCTTCGGGTCGCCTACTTCCGTATGAGCCTTGGTCTGGGGAGGACCAAGATCTTCTTCTAAATTTGACTAAAAAGTATGGCAACAAATTGAAAGGAATCCTTACAGCTCGGAAATATGGAAGGAGCATAAAGCTATTTGTGGAATAGAAGGGCTCCCCATGGCTCTAGCTGTGCATTCGGGCGGTGCAGATTGAAACCTCATGGCACAAATAGCTAATGGCTCAAATGGCTTCCATTTGGTGGGCTTATTTTGCCTCTGCTTTTGTCTTCGCTTCTGATTCTTCGGTAGCCTTTGTTGTCTTTTTAGCCGTTGCTTTTTTCGTTGACTTTTTTGCCGGACGTTTGGGATTTGCAGCTTCTTCTTGCTCTTCAAGCGCCTTCTTGAAGTCTTTCCATACCGACACTTTTGTTTTTCTGATTTTCGTTAAATCTTTGCTCCAGCGTTTTTCGCCCTCAACGGTGGAAAGGGTGGTTTTGTATGCTTCGGTCATGATGCGGCGTTCGGGTTTGCCAAACCCGGGGATAACGACAAGAAGCGAAATCATAGGGAAATTCATACGGTCGGAATAATTGCAGAGCGCTTTGAGATCGTCGAGGTATCCGCGGTGCCACGGACCATTATCCACCGCTTTTGCCAGTGCGGTTTCGTCCATGCAGATATCTTCATTCGTTCCGTCTCTATGTGCTAAAACCCAATCAATCAACGTCATTGCAACATTGCGTTGTCTATCGTTGAGCGTTTCCATACGTCGCTCCTTTTATTCGTTCTGTGCTATGAAAAAGTAACAAAGCAAAAGTTTAGATATTAGATATGTCCCTCTATATTACCGCAGCCAAAACTTCGCGGATATGCTGTCATGTTTGCGTCACATGATTGTGGTGTTGCATTATGCTTGTATACATATAATTTTGATCTAGACACAATACGCCTACAGACGTTACTGAGGATATGTATATGAATAATGAAATGATTTCTCCTGAACACGCCCTCGATATTATTTTGAGCAAGGTGAATTTGCTCCCTACCGAAAGTGTTTCGCTTGTTCAATCGAGTGGACGCGTGGCTGCAGAAGATCTCAGCAGTGATATTGATCTCGCGCCGTTTGACCACTCATCAATGGATGGATACGCCGTCCATTCTTCTGACCTCGCAAAAGCAAGCACAGATCATCCGGTAACCCTTGAAGTGATCGATGAGGAAGCTGCAGGTCATGTTTTCTCAGGTCAAGTGCCCCAGGGTAAATGCATTCGCATCATGACGGGCGCGCCGATGCCTGAAGGTCTTGATGCAGTCGTCAAACAAGAAATCGTCACCGTTGTCTCTGGCGACGGCGCGGCCGGCTCGACAATTTCGGTATCTGAGCCTGTTCCTGCGGGCAAATTTATCCGTCCAAAAGGGCAAGAAGCGCATGCGGGAGACGTCGTGGTAGCGCAGGGAGAAGTTATCAACCCTGCGGGTGTAGGATTTCTCGCAAGTTGCGGAATTACCAATGTGCTCGTGCACTGCCGTCCTCGCGTGGCTGTCATTGCTACCGGTACCGAACTGGTGCCACCAAGTGAAAAACCCGCGCCGGGAAAAATTCGCAACTCCAATAGCTATGCCATTGCCGCATGTGTCGCTCAAGCGGGTGGCATTCCTGACATTCTGCCGATTTGTCCTGATGACAAAGAACTGTTGGCTTCAAAAGTTGTGTCGGCGTGTGTCGACCATGATTTCGTCGTTACGACCGGTGGTGCAGCAAATGGTGATTTCGACTTTATCAAGCAGGTCATCAGCGAACATGGCGACTTGTATATGACACTGGTGAATATGAAACCCGGGAAAAGTCAATCCTTCGGAATTGTTGACGGAACACCGGTTATTGGACTTTCGGGAAACCCCGCAGCTTCATATGTAGGATTTCAGATGCTCATTCGCCCCGCATTGCTAAAGATGCAAGGATATACACAGCTTGAGCGCCCCCATGTCACGGCGCGCCTGGCAACCGATCAGCATCGTCGTGATCCGCGTCGTACGTATTTACGCGCCACGCTTGAGCACACCGATGCCGGGCTTGTTGTCACGCCGTATAAAAACCAAAGCAGTGGGTTGTTCGGTCCGCTCCAGAGAGGCAATTGTCTTGCGATTTTGCCCGAAGGGGACAAGAGCATGGCAGCAGGCGATGAAATTGATTGCATTTTACTTGACGTTCCAGAAGGAGTGGTTCTCTCATGAGTTTGCCTCCACAGAAACATATTCCCCGTATTTCCATTGTGACATGCTCAGATACACGGCAGTTAAGAGAGGATAGCGCAGGTGCAGCCTTAGAAGATCTCATCCACGAAAAAGGCTGGGTGGTGTTGAGCCACGTGGTAGTAAAAGATGAAGTTCCGCAGATTTCCGAAGCAATCGTGCATGCGTGTGACGACGAAGATGCTGATGTCGTGCTGACATGCGGGGGAAGCGGTCTTTCCTTGCGCGATGTTACGCCCGAAGCGACGCAGAAGGTGTGCGAGCGTAACGTGCCGGGCATCGCGGAGGCGATGCGTGCGTATTCGCTTACCAAAACGCCGTTTGCGATGCTTTCCCGCGCGCTGTGCATGCAGCGCGGACGCCATCTGGTCATCAATTTGCCTGGAAGCGAAAAAGCAGCACGTGAAAATTGGGAGGGAATCAAAGATGTACTTCCTCATGCTGTTTCGATGATGGCTGGTGAAGGCCATGTGCATCATGATGGAGATAAGAATCAGGATCAAAAATAATTATCTTCTCTAACTTGTGCCTGGTATACTTTTCGAAGTTCCATTTTCTATATCAGCGAAAGGCGAGAGATCGTGCCGACACCAATCATTAATGGATTTACTGGATACGCGGGCGAGTCGATGAATCCGCCAGAAAAAAATGATTCTGAGCAAGAGACGGCGAAACCGTTTTCCCGTGAAGAAGTTGATGAAATCGATGAGCGCGATCGTCGGTGGGCGTGGGTCGAGATTGATCGTGGAGCAATCCGCAGCAACGTTATCGAAGCAAAACATCACATGCGCTCTGGATGCCGTCTACTAGCGGTTGTCAAGGCTGACGGGTATGGCCACGGAGCGGTTGAGTGCGCACGGATTGCGTTGAATGCGGGTGCAAGTTACCTCGGCGTTGCGACGGTAGATGAAGGTATCCAACTACGTAAGGCCGATATTACTGAGCCCATCCTTATTCTTTCGCAACCTCCCCAAACATCTATTCCGCTTCTTTTGGCATATAACATCATGCCGTCGGTTTACACGACCGAATTTGCCCTGGCATATGGAGAAATTGCAGATCATCACGGGATGAAAGCGCCATTCCATCTCGCGGTCAACACCGGCATGAATCGCATCGGCGTGCGCTATGACGACGTCGTCGAATTTGAGCGCGTGATCGGCTTTCATCGCGCGCTTGAACAGAAGGGCATGTTCACCCATTTTGCTACGGCGGATTGCCCAGATAATATTGATTTCACCATTGCGGTAAATCGTTTCAATAAGGCGCTCGAAGCACTTCATCAGGCAAATATTGATCCAGGTATTGTGCACGCGGCAAACTCGGCAGCGCTCTTCCGCTATCCAAAGGTTCACTATGATATGTGCCGTCTTGGCATTGCCATGTACGGAATCCAACCGTGCAAGGAAACGCGTGGCATCGCGGATCTTAAACCTGCAATGTCAGTATATGCGCGTATTACGCAGACCAATCAAGTTCCGATGAGCGATGGAGTAAGCTACGGCCTTAATTGGCGCAGTTCGGGAAGCACGAATGTATGCACTATCCCTCTTGGCTATGCGGATGGTTTGCGTCGCGGGCTTTCAGGCAAGACAAAGTTCATTTTAGATGGGCAATACTGTGACCAGATCGGCAATATTTGCATGGATCAAACTATGTTCGCTGTCGACATGCGTACGCTTGGCAATAAGCCAAAGCTTGAACCCCATATCGGCGATAAGGTAACCATTATCGGTAGGCAGGGAGATGCCGTCCTTACCGCAACCGAGCAGGCATATGAGGCGGACACGATCGAACATGAAATCACCTGTGGATATGCGGCGCGGCTTCCTCGCTATTACGTATAGTTTGGATACCAAATAATGACGTCTTTGCATCATGTCTCATTGCCCCTTTGCGAAGGGGCTACAATGAAATCGGTATTTGTGCCGCATGAACTCAATGAACGTACATGTACACAAATTCTATTTGCCATTGAAAAGGACGCATGATGCTACAGCATACTCATATTCCTCTTGATGTTTTAGAAGCTCAAGCAAATCAGTGTCATCGTTGTCCACTCGGAGATTCCAGAAATCATTTGGTATTTGGTGTGGGAAATCCCCATGCTCGTGTCATGATTGTCGGAGAAGCACCAGGCAAAAATGAAGATCTCCAAGGTATTCCGTTTGTTGGTGCTGCCGGTCATACGCTTGATGGGTTGCTGGAACTGGCTGATCTCACGCGCGATGAAGTTTATATTGCCAATGTGCTGAAGTGCCGTCCACCAGGTAACCGTGATCCTCGTCCTGAAGAGATTGAGGAATGCACGCCGTTTTTGCGCGAACAAACCCGCACGATCAATCCTGAGTTTATTGTCACGCTCGGTAACTTTGCGACGAAGTTTATCTTAAAGACCGATCGTGGCATCACCAGTATGCATGGGAAATTGTTCCGCACCGGTCGCTTTAAAGTTTTTCCTATTTTTCATCCTGCCGCTGCGATTTATGACCGTACTAAGATGAGTTCGCTCGAAGAAGATTTCCGCAATTTTGGTCGTATTTTGAAAGAGGATACGCAGGAAAAACAACGAGAGGCCGAAAAGAAACGTGCCGAAGAAGAAAAACGGCAGCACGAAGCAGCTGAGGCACGGGCAAATGGCACACAGAATAGTCTTTTTTAATGAATCGTTTTTTGCTGAACTGTTTGGGAGCTTAACTTATGGAAGAAGTCGTCACACCTCCGCACGAGACCGAAAATCCTTTAAATGGGGGGTTGAAACGTCCAGCATCATTTGATCCGGTAATCTATATTAATTCACCTGATTGGCGTAATAGTCGCATGGGGATGGATCGTATTACAGAACTCATGCATCGACTCGGCGATCCTCAAGACTACATGCATATCATCCATGTCGCGGGTACCAACGGAAAGGGATCTACCTGCGCTTTTATCGCTTCGGTTCTGCAAGAAGCAGGCATACGCACCGGTCTTTTTACCAGTCCTTATATCATTCGTTTTGCCGATCGAATTCATGTGGATGGACACGAAATCTCTGATGATGATTTGATGCGTGCCACTCTTGAAGTTCGTGCACAGGCAGAAGCGATGGAAGACCATCCGACAGAATTTGAGCTGATGTGCGCGGTGGCGCTTGTGCATTTCCGCAACATGAAATGTGAATACGCCATTTTGGAAACGGGCCTTGGTGGGTTGTTGGATGCAACGAATGTGGTTGCACACCCGCAGCTGTGCGTGATGACGCCTATCTCTTTTGATCATATGGCGATTTTGGGCAATTCGCTCCATGCGATTGCATGGCAAAAGGCAGGCATCATTAAACCTGGTGCGGAAGTGGTCAGTTCGCCCCAAGATGAAGAAGTTATTCCTGTCTTTAAACAGCAATGTAGGAAAACGGGATGCTCCCTCACGTTTGTGGACAATGATGCAATCGAGGGAACTCCTTCCGATTTCTCTTATAAGCAGTTCAAACACATAAAACTTCGGCTTTTGGGAAGTTATCAGCCAGAAAATGCGGCTACGGCAATCGAGGCAATCGAAGCATTGCGCCGTGAAGGGGTCAAAATCACCGACGAACAGGTCCAACGCGGATTAGAAAAAACGCAGTGGATCGGCCGTTTCCAGATTGTGGCGCACAATCCTACTACGATTGTCGATGGCGGACACAACCCCCAAGGAGCTCATGCGCTCGTGCAATCTTTAAAGCAGATGTTCCCTGGTCAAAAGGCTGTTTTCTGCATGGGAGTGTTGTCTGACAAAGATTACATAAAAATGATCGATGAGGTTATCCCGTATGCATCACGATTTGTATGCATTACGCCGCCGAACCCCCGCGCGCTTGAAGCAGAAGATTTGGCGAAGGTCATTCACAATGAGGGCGAAGACCTTGTCGGATGCGAAGCTGCTGAAAATCCTGTTGTGGCTGATAGCATCTATGAAGGCATTGAGCGTGCGCGTGGTATTGCGGGTCGCGATGGTCTTGTTGTTGCGTTTGGAAGCCTTTACTCCATCGGTGAAGTCATGGACGCACTTTCGAAACAATTTGTGCTGGATAGGGATGCAGAAGTTTCGGATTCACCAAGAAGCGATATTGCGACGCCTGCAGTGAATAATTCTGACAACGGGATTCAATAGCCAATCAATAGCCAATTCGATAATCAACTCAATAATCCGAATTTGGGGAACTATTTGGAACTCTATTTGGAACCTCATTTGGAAGCCTAGATGGACCCTAGTTGGAAGCCCAGACGGAACCCTAATTGGAATCCCAGATGAAATCTTAAATGGAAGCCCAGATGGAAGCTCTCGTTTCGAAAACCCGTTTGTTTATATTACGACGAAGCCCACGAGTCCACACGCCAGTGAAATAATGATCGCCCACACGACGTCGCGCGGATAGTGTACGCCTTCGGCAATCCGCGCGTATGCAAGGATTGCCGTACCTATCCAGGCAATTACCCCGGCAGGGATAGAAACTGCGGTGAGTGCGCATGAGATAATGGTTGCACTTGCCACATGGCGGCTCGGGAAAGATTTTCCCCTCTCATCTTTTTGCACAAGCGGATTGATGCTGCACGTCTGTACCGGACGTGGTTCGTTGATAGCAACGCGCATGATACTGATCAAAACAAACGTGAGGGCAGGAACAACAAAAAATCTTGCCACCATGACATCGTGTTGAATAAAAAGTCCTATGCATGTACCCACGAAAACGATGGCAAAGAGCGCGACGATTATGCGGTCGGTCGTCAAAAGAGCCTTCCGCTTAGCTGGCGTGCGCCAGGTGGCGGAAATGCGTCGGTAAAATTCTTCATATGTATGCGCATCTACGTGCTTCATAACAGCTTTCTCTAAAGCTTTTCTGTAACAATCCTGCGGCGTATGGTTTTACCACGATTGTGCCGAATTGACTGCATATGCAACCGGCAGCGTATGCACACGATAGAATACAAAAAGCTTACTACCTTGTTCGTGATTCGCCGCATTGCTGGCGTTTCATGTATGATTGTGTTTGAAACGAATTCTTGTTGTCAATTACCTATGCGATTATGGGGCGTAAATAAAACGACACGGTAATATTTTTTCATGTTTCCTGTGTGTTTCGCTTGCACAATTGCTGAAGTAGTAGCGAAAGTTTTTTATCAAGCTATACTCAAGGAGTCGAACGGGAGTATCCCGAACGGGCTTGGGCGGCGCCAAGTTCCAAACCTGGTCAGGTCCGGAAGGAAGCAGCCATACGGAACCGCTGACGAGCGCCCTTGCCTGTTCGGGATACTTGCGTTTTGCAGGTATTTTCGCAGGAGTATCCATAAACGTGCGCATACGTATGCGTTGCGGCTACGGTGCACCCATCATTGCATTAATGCTATTTGACCTGCATATATAGAAAAGATCGTAGGATTTATATTTGAGTCGTCGCTTACCATCTTACGTCTCGAGGAGAATATGAATTTTATTTCGTATATTGCCCAGCTTTTGCATGACCCACGTACCGTGATTGCTGGGTGGATTGTTTCACTTGGACCAGTCATGGTCTACACTCCTCTGTTCCTTGTTATCTTTTGTGAAACCGGTCTTGTTTTTACCCCATTTTTACCTGGCGATAGTCTGCTTTTTGCCGCAGGCGTATTCTGCTCAGACGGTGGGGGATTACAACTTATTCCCACGCTTATCGTTTTCTACGCAGCGGCAATCTTAGGCAACACATCCAACTATTGGATCGGCCGCGCCATAGGACAAAAGATTATCGATTCAGGGAAAGTCAAAGCGCTGACCCCGGAACGTATTATCAAAGTACATCACTATTTTGAGCGCTGGGGCGGACTTACCATTGTGATAACAAGATTCATGCCATTCTTCCGCACCTTTGCGCCGTTTGTCGCAGGCACTTCAGGAATGAATTTCGGCGCTTTCACCATGTATAACATGATCGGCGGCATCTCTTGGGTGAGCCTGCTTACGCTCGTTGGATATTTCTTCGGCGGGATCCCCTTTGTCCAAACTCACTTCGAATGGATCGTCTATGCGATTATTATTATTTCAATCGCGCCTGCAGTCATCGCTGCAATCAAAGCGAAGGTGAGCTCTTCGAAGAAGGAAAGCTCAGTCGCAGAGCACGCATCCAAGGAGGAATAACACATGGCTGAATCGCTCTACCGCAAATATCGTCCACAAGTTTTTGAGGATGTCGTAGGGCAAGATAACATCACCCGAACGTTGCGGAATGCGGTTCGGGAAAATCGAGTGAGCCATGCGTATTTATTCTGCGGACCCCGTGGTACGGGGAAAACGACCACAGCGCGCCTGCTTGCAAAAGCCCTTTTATGCGAGCATGGTCCCACCGATACGCCATGTGGGAAATGCCAGGCATGTATTGATATTGCAAATGGCGTACATCCCGATGTGTATGAGCTGGACGCGGCAAGCCGCACCGGGGTCGACAATGTCCGCGATGAAATTATCAGTCGTGTGAATTTCGCGCCGACGCGCGGACGCAAAAAAGTTTACATCATCGACGAAGTTCACATGCTCACCACGGCAGCGTTTAACGCGCTGCTCAAGACGCTCGAAGAACCTCCTGAGCACGTGATATTCATCCTCTGCACGACCGATCCGCAAAAGGTTCCGCAAACAATACAATCCCGTTGTCAGCGTTTTGATTTTCACCGCATCTCCGATGATGAAATCGTGCAGCGCCTGGGATATGTTTGTGCAAAAGAGAAAATCGAATACGAGCCGGAAGCGCTCGGGATTATTGCTCAGCATGCTCAGGGAGGAATGCGTAACGCGCTTACCTCTTTGGAACAGCTTTCTGCTTTTGGCGAAGGGCATGTGACGCTTAAAGGTGCCGAATCCATGTTAGGAAGCATCGATGTGACCGACATGTCTTCCATCATGGAAGCCATTGGCACACGCGATGTGGCGGCGTGCTTCAGCTGGGTAGATAATTACGTGGAAAAGGGTGCTGATCTGGCACAATTTGCCGATAATCTGGCCTGGCATGTGCGTGATGCCTATGTCCTTTCGCTCGCGGGAACCGATGCGGCAGTTGATGTAGACGATGCTGAGCGTGCGGAGCTGGTCAAAGAGATACAAATGTTTGGACCGGATCGCTTGGCGCGTCTTTTAGGTGTGCTGGGGGATTTGATCGAGCAACTGAAGACCTCAACAAATCCTCGTTTGTGCTTTGAAATTGCGCTTACACGAATGGTGCGCCCGGAATGTGATTTGACGTTGGAATCTTTAGCCGAACGTGTTGAAGCGCTCGAACGAGGACAGGCGAATGCGCCGGCATCACCTGCCGCGGCGAAGCCGAAAACACCAGAAAACGCCAGTGCACCGTCGGCGCAACAGATGAATCAGGCAACGCAACCTGGAGCAAACGCGCGCCCGCAGATGCACCCACAAATGCCAAATGCGCGTCCTCAGGCGCCAACTGCTATTCCGAATGCACGTCCGCAAGCTCCCAAAGGTATGCCCAACGGTATACCAAACGTGCGCCCGCAGGCTTCTGCTATGCCAAGCGCACAGAATAATCCTGCACCGACGGGCCCTGCATCTTCTGCGACTCCAGAACAAAAAGCGATTCTGCAAAAGACAATCGATAATCCTGCGGCGCTTCAGCGCACATGGCAAGAAGCGCTGGCACAGATTAAGAAAAGAAAGATACCTTTGGCAGTCATGTTCATGGGTGTTAAAGTTTTGCCAAATCAGACACATGATGGCATTGTTTTTCAATTCCAGCCCAATGCGGAAATTGCCATGAATGCCGTGCAAAATCCCGAAAATCAAGAGATTATTCTTCAAGAACTTCGGAAATCGTTTGGAGAAGGAATTACGTATACCTGCAGGCACGCGACCTCTCAGCAAGCACAAGCTCAGCCGCAGACTGCGCCTACGCGCGCATCTGCACCTATGCCGAACGCACGTCCACAGGTGCCAACGTATCCCATACCCAATGCGCAACCGCAGGCACCCACGCGTATGCCGAATGCCCGTCCACAGTCACCTGCACCCGCGCAGCCTCCGCAGCCGCAGCGCCCGGCAAGGATGCAGCCTCAACCACCGCAACAGATGCCTCAGCAAGGGGCTCAACAGCGCGTGCCCCAACAACAGACATCCCAACAGGAAGGTGCACCGCACCAGGCGCCTCGGCAGCAAGCATCGCAGCAAACGCCTCAGCAGCAAGCGGCTCCGCACCAAGTGCCCCAGCAGCCGACGCCATCTCGAACGCAGCAATCTGCCGACAATAAGAGTGGCTCAGATTCGCCAAGTTCGCCTGACGAAATGGGACAATTGCTTTCGGATGCGATGGGCTCAAATATCGTTTTTCATGAAGTAACAGATGACAATGAGAGTTCGAACAACCAAAATCAATAGGTACATGTCATAATGAAGTCATCATTGCATTCCGCATATCGTGTTCGCAAAGTTTGATAATGAATGCGCGGTTTGTGATGCTACATATTGAAAAAGAAGTTGTACGTTACATTTTCTGATCCTTATTGAGGAGAAATTTTATGGATATGAACCAAATGATGCGCCAGGCGCAAAAGATGCAAAAAAATCTTGCGAAAGCCCAGGACGAAATTAAGGATATGACGAACGAAGCAACCGCAGGTGGCGGCATGGTCAAAGCGGTTGTTGGCGGCGATATGTCTCTGAAGTCCCTCACCATTAATCCAGAGGCTGTAGATCCGGATGACGTAGAAATGCTGCAGGATATGGTCATGGCGGCAGTCAACGAGGCCCTCCGTGGAATGGAAGAAATGTCTGAGAATCGCCTGAGCTCTGTTACGGGTGGCATGAATATTCCAGGACTTATGTAGACCAGCTGAAATTAGGTCTCATCAATGCAAATAGTTCCTGCAATTCAACATCTTCAAGATGAATTTGAACGGCTGCCGGGCATAGGGCCAAAATCGGCTCAACGCCTGGTGTATTGGGTGTTAAATCACGATCGCGCTTCGGCAAAAGAACTTTCCGATGCCATAATGCAGGCAAAGGATACGGTCCACTTCTGTAAACAGTGCTTCAACTATGCCGAGGACGACCTTTGTCCTATCTGCGCGTCTCCAAAGCGCGATCACAGTATCATTTGCGTGGTAAGCGAACCACGCGATATTCCTCCTATTGAATCTACGGGTACCTTTAACGGGCTCTATCACGTACTCAATGGCGTGCTTGCTCCGCTTGAAGGAGTTGGCCCCGATGATTTGCACATCAAAGAATTGATGGCGCGCCTCGCAAATGGCGAAGTCAAAGAGGTTATTCTCGCAACGAATCCTGATGTCGAAGGCGAAACTACGGCAAGTTATCTCGCTCGTCTGATTCGCCCTCTTGGTATTAAAGTTACCCGTCTCGCAAGTGGACTTCCTGTTGGCGGTGATCTCGAATTCGCAGATGAAGTGACACTTGGCAGAGCAATTGAAAGCAGAAGGGAAATCTGATGTCGCAAAACAATGATTCCCAAAAAGATATACAAGAAGATCCTCAAAAGGGATTACATGATATAGACGAGCAAACGGCGCACAGGCTGTTTGACTTAAACGATGATGAACGTGCCTTTTTACGTGAAGGTGCAAAGATACGTGAAGATGCACTTTCCCCTTATGCAACGCGTGATGAGGATGCGATCTACGAGCGCGAAGAGGAAATCCCCACCGATCAAACTCTTGTTCGCCCCGCATTTGAGCGCGATGTTGACCGCGTACTCAACTGTGCGTTTTACAACCGTTGCATGGACAAAACCCAAGTGTTTCCGTTTTATCGCAACGATGATCTCACGCGCCGCTCATTCCATCTGCAGTTGGTCTCGCAGATTGCGCGTAAAATTGGCAGTGCCCTTCGCCTGAACGTAGCGCTTATTGAAGCGATTGCGCTCGGCCATGACCTGGGGCATACGCCCTTTGGCCATGGGGGAGAGCGCTTTCTCTCGCGTGAGTATCACGCGCAAACAGGGAGATACTTTCACCATAACGTACACAGCGTTCGGGTGTTGCGCACGCTTGCAGGCAGAAACCTCTCTTTGCAGGCGCTCGATGGTATGTTGTGCCACTGTGGTGAGAGGGCATTTCTGGAGTATCATCCCAGCGATTTGCACACTTTCGATGAACTCAACCAGACAATTGAGCGTTGCTATACTCAGCCAGGTGCAAGTCACTCGCTTCATCCATGCACACTTGAAGGATGCGTTGTCCGTATTTCCGATATTTTGGCGTATCTGGGAAAAGACCGTCAAGATGCGCTTTCAATCGGAGCCATCACGCCTGAACAATACACCGTGCATAGTGCCATTGGGCACCGTAACGCGGAGTTTATTGAGCGGGCAAGTATCAACATTATCAAGAACAGTATGGGAAAACCTTATTTATCGATGGATCAGGAAGTTTTTGATTCTATCGTGGCGCTAAAGGATCTGAACTTTAAACAGATTTATACGTCACCGCAGGCCCAAGACACGCTCGAGAAATATATCAGCCCGATGTTTGCGAAGATGTATCCCAAGCTTTTGCATGATGTGAAAACCGATAATGAAGCAAGTTATATTTTCCGTCACCACATCAATGCGTGGATGCTTAAGGATCGGCCGGATTATCGCAAACAAGATCCAAACGATATCGTGGTCGACTATATCGCCAGCATGACCGACGATTACTTTATCGATTTATTCAATGTCATGTTCCCCGATGAAGCAGTTCCGCGTGAAAAACTCTACGTTCCGTATTTTAAATAGCAGTAGAGATAAAGAGCGTTAGTGATAAAGAATGGCGCTGTAAAGAAAAAATCGCCAGAAACAGTAAATGCCTCAGCCGTGTTCCCCTCCGAATACGGCTGAGGCATATGTCATCAATGATGACGACCCCCCTGACAAAATGTTCTCACCGATAAGGTTCGAACTCGTCATTTCATATTATATCGAAATTTACACACTTTTGGTATACAGACGTTATTTTAGATCGCTGTGCGCTTTCACCCGCTCATGGAGGCATTGTGGTGTAAGGTTCCGGTTTGATGTCAAATGATACTTCATTAGTGGCATTTAACTTTGCTCCTGCATAATAAGACGTACCAAGAAAGGCGAACTTGCACGTACTTCTTTCGTCTATCTTGTTTTAAATGTATCGAAGGGAGAAAAACAATGGAGCCAACATTTTATACATGCCGCAAATGCGGAAATGTCGTTTTGAAATTTACCGATAGTGGAGCACCGCTTTCTTGTTGTGGTCAGAAGATGGATACGCTTGTACCGAACTCAACCGATGCCGCGCAAGAAAAGCATGTTCCGGTGGTAACCGTTTCTGGGTCAAATGTTTCAGTTCAGGTAGGAAGCACACTTCGTCCTATGACCGAAGACCATCTCATCCAATGGATTGTTCTTGTATGCGCTGATGGAACCTATCAGGTGCGTTTCCTCACGGCAAACGATACCCCGACGGCTCAATTTGCACTTGCAGAAGGCCAGAAGCCGGTAAGTGTGTACGCATATTGCAACAAACACGGTCTGTGGAAGGCTTCTTGCTAAACAGGCATTTGAAGACGCTTGAAAAGACGAGCGCCAATTTTATGAGTTTGATTATGAGCTCAATGAGGCCCATGAGATAAATAAACTCAACGATCCCAATGATCTCATTGAGAGCCGTGAGGTCAAATTTTAAAAAAATGGTTCTCTATATTGAATTTAGATAATTCCTCTCCTCAATGAAGCGCGATCGATAATTGCAGTACGCAATTCGGTCGCGCTTTTTGCATCTGTTTTCACATGTAACATCGCGTACAAACTGGATATATGCGCTGTGTGCTCCCGTCTCTGTCAATTATTCCATGTGCGGTACAATACCAATGGATAAAAGCGCATGTAAGTGCATTATTTTGTCAAAAAAATGACGACAATGCTGCTCACGCGCTAAGGCATTGAAACGAAGGAAACTATGGCTAAGCGAACCAAAGTTATCTGTACGCTTGGTCCAGCTGTCGACAATGAAACATCCATTCGTGGGTTAATTTCTGCGGGGATGGATATCGCACGGCTGAACTTAGGATATGGCAATCAAGCTGAGCACAAAGCTCGAATCGAACGCGTTAAACGCATTCGTCAAGTACAAGGAACCCCAACTGCAATTATGGTTGATACCGTTGGCCCAAAAATCCGTACGGGTCGTCTTGCAGGGGGACAACCAATCAAACTTGCGGCAGGTAAGCAAATCGTACTTACCGAAAAAGATGTGGAAGGCACCGATCGTCTTCTTACGCAAACGCATCCTGACCTGTGGAAAGTTGTCGAACCCGGCACCCAGATCATGCTTGATGAGGGCAACATCGAACTTGCAGTCGACGAAGTTCGCGGCAGCGATATCGTTTGCACGGTTCAAAATACGGGCACGCTTGGGCAGCACAAGAGTGTTAATTTGCCAGGAACAAATTTGCATTTGCCCTCGCTTACCGATCAAGACCGTCAAGATCTTCTGTTTGCCATTGAGGAGGACGTTGACTTTATTGCTATGTCATTCGTCCGAACTGCAGCAGATATCGAACAGCTGCGTCGCTTCTTAGCGGAACACAATGGCTCTGACATCGGCGTTGTGGCACGCATAGATAATCGCGATGCGGTAAAGAATGCCGATAGCATTATCGAAGCTGCCGATGCCGTTATCGTTGCACGTGGCGATTTGGGCGTCGAGATTGATGCGACCGAAGTTCCTCATGTGCAAAAACGCATTGTGGCGCGTTGCTCGGCGATGCATACGCCCGTTGTCATCTCTACGCAACTCCTCACGAGCATGCAAGGAAGTCCTCGTCCGACGCGTGGCGAAGTGACCGATGTCGCAAACGCTGTGTACGATGGCGTCGACGCGCTCATGCTTACGGGTGAAACGGCAATCGGGAAGTATCCTATTCAGGCATGCCGTATGGTTTGTCACATCGCGGAATCCAGCGAACCCTATGTTGCGAGTCCTTCGCGAAATGCCGTGGAATATCCAACTGATGCACTTCGTGTTGCCAGAACTGTTGGTGTTGCTGCTGTGTCTACTGCCGATGCTATCAACGCGAAATGCATCGTCACCCCAACAACATCAGGACGCACCGCTCGTCTGATCTCGAATCTTCGCCCGAAGGCCCCAATTTATGCGGTAACGCAGCGCCCAAAAGTTTTCCATCGTATGCAAATTTTATGGGGCGTGACTCCATTTTTGGCTCCTATCGAGGACACCACCATGCATGACACCATTGCCGTGGCGAAAAAATGCATGTGGGATCACCGACGGGTACATGCAGGAGACCTGACCGTGTTTACCGCGGGTGATTTCGCAACGGCTCCCTATATTTCTGAGGGACCGCATAAGGGTGTTCCTACCAACGTAATGTATGTTGTCCAAATCAAACGCGACGATACCAACGAGGCAGAAGAGGAAGAATAACGAATGGCTGAGCAAAAAAACGTGCAGTATCATTTGGCGGTTGATGTAGGTGCGTCATCTGGTCGTTTGGTCTTAGGACATACGGAAAACGGCAAGATCATTCTTGAAGAGATGTATCGATTTGACAACACGCAGATTGATCACGATGGACATGCGTGTTGGGATATCGACGGTATTTACAACGAAATTCTCAATGGTCTTCAAGCTTGTAATACGGCGAGGAAAATCCCTACAACTATTGGCATCGACACGTGGGGTGTTGACTTTGTCCTCGTAGATGAAAAGGGCAACCGCGTAGGTGATGCCGTTGCCTATCGCGATGATCGCACTCAGGGGATGGTAGAGGAAGTAAATAAGCTCGTTTCTCCATCGCATGTATATCGCGAATGCGGCATTCAGTGCCAATCTTTTAATACCATCTATCAGCTTGTTGCACTTCTACACGAACACCCTGAACAGATTCAGGCGGCGCGCAGATTCTTGATGATTCCGGATTACTTGAATTATTTACTCACCGGTGTGGCATGCAACGAATACACCAACGCGACGACCACAAACTTGCTTAATGCGCGTACTAAAGACTGGGATAGCGAGCTCATGGATGCATGCGGCATCCCCCAGCGTTTGTTTGCAAAGCCCATCATGCCTGGTAATGTCATTGGATCTTTTACGAAAGAAGTTCAGGATCGTGTGGGCTTTAATGCCAAAGTGATGCTTCCGGCGACGCATGATACCGGATCGGCATTTTTGGCGGTTCCTGCAAAAGATGAAGACGCAGTCTATCTTTCGTCAGGCACCTGGAGTTTGCTTGGTGTCGAACATGAGGGACCCGTTACTACCGAAGCTGCGCGGCTGCAGAACTTTACGAACGAAGGCGGCTACGATTACCGTTTCCGCTTCTTGAAAAACATCATGGGGCTGTGGATCGTGCAGTCTATTCGCCGCGAGCTCAACGGAGTTACCTATGTAAAGGGAGATAAAGTTTCTGAGCATGCAATTCGCAAAGAAGGGGATCCCGAAATTGGCTTTGGCGATTTGATCGACGCAGCGAAAAAAGAGTCTGATTTTCCTTCGGTCTTTGATGTCAATGATGAACGGTTCCTATCTCCTGATTCAATGATCGACGAGGTCCAAGGCGCATGCCAGGATACGGGCCAGCCCATTCCGGAAACGCTGGGGCAGCTCATGCAATGCGTCTATCACAGCCTTGCCGATTGCTATGCTACCTCCATTGCTGACTTGGCTGCTCTGACGGGGCGCACCTACACCTCCATCAACATCGTTGGTGGCGGTTGCCAGGATGGGTATCTCAATCAAGCAACGGCAGATGCGTGCAGAATTCCTGTATATGCTGGTCCCGTTGAAGGAACGAGCTTAGGAAACTTGATCGTTCAGTTCTTGGCTGATGGTGAATTTGACAACTTACAGCAAGCACGCGACGCGATCCGCGATTCGTTTGATATCAAACTGATTGAACCATCTCAAAAATAGCAATGCGAACGACAACCGGGAACGTTTTCTGAAATTCGAAATCTAAAAACTCGAAAATTCGGGAACCGTCTCGAACGTTTGGCAAAACCTCTTGTCTATGGTGGACTAAAGTCAAACGTCATGGACAAGAGGCTTCTTTTTTGCTGTCGTTCTTTTAACCATTACCAAAGTTTTTGCCGATGCACTTCTTGAAATTGGAGATAAGCGGTACCCTAAGTAGTTGGTTGCAGGTTATATGTCTGCACCAAATGACTTTTTGTGTTCATGAGCGCAAAAGGTAACACTACATACGTGGATAGACAGATTGTCATTTCGGCATAATGTGTCTTCCACCTAAAGTTCTGTTTGCCAAATAATCTGGCATTTGAAAGGAACGAATATGGATAACGCGTACGAATACGCAAAGCAACGCTATGCAGACCTTGGAGTTGATACCGAGGCAGCTATCAACACGCTTGCAAACAAGGCAATTTCCATTAATTGCTGGCAAGGTGATGATGTGCAGGGATTTGACCAGAAAGATAATGCGCTTTCTGGCGGAATTCAAACAACAGGCAACTATCCAGGAAAAGCGCGCAATTTTGAAGAGCTCACCGCCGACTTTGAAAAAGCGGTCAGCATGATCCCTGGAAAAAAACGTATCAACTTACATGCAAGCTATGCGGTTTTCACCGACAAAAACCCTTGGGTCGATCGCGACAAGATTGAGTACAAGCACTTTAAGCCATGGGTTGATTGGGCGAAAGAGCATGGGTTTGGTATCGACTTTAACCCGACTATTTTCAGCCATCCAAAGATGAATCATGACATGTCGCTTTCCTCTCCTGATCCCGAGACACGCAAGTTCTGGATTGACCACTGCATTGCGTGCCGCCGCATCTCTGAGCAAATCGGTGAAGAGCTTGATGATCAGGTATTAGATAACATTTGGATTCCTGATGGTTTGAAGGATTGGCCTGCAGATCGCTTAGGACCTCGTATGCGCCTGAAGGATTCCTTGGACCAGATCTTTGAAGAGAAGTGCCCCCATGTCATTGACTCCGTTGAGTCAAAACTTTTTGGCATTGGCTTGGAAGGATATACCACCGGCACGGGTGAGTTCTATTTGAGCTATGCGGCAAAGCACCCTGGTGTCTATGACTTGCTCGACATTGGACATTATCATCCAACCGAAAATGTTGCCGATAAAATTGCATCCTTGCTGTGCTTCTTTGACAAGGTCCCTCTGCATGTCACCCGTCCAATGCGTTGGGATTCAGACCATGTCATCCTCTTCGACGACACCATTCGTGATCTCGCGCAGGAAATTGTTCGCTGCGACGCAATGGATAAAACCATTATTGGTCTAGACTTCTTCGATGCGTCTATCAACCGCGTGGGTGCGTGGGTTGTCGGCACGCGTTCGATGGAGAAGAGCCTGCTCTTTGCGCTTCTGCAGCCAAATAAGGAGCTCAAGAACCTTCAGGATACGTACCAGTTCTCTGAGAAAATGATGGTTAACGAAGAAATCAAGACGGAACCATTCGGCATTGTGTGGGATGAATATTGCCGTCGTCAGAATGTTCCTGTTGATACGGAGTGCTGGCCTAAGGTCAAACAATACGAAGACGACGTTTTGCTGAAGCGCGACTAAAACTTCACTGAACGTTGAATATGAAGGGCGTGCCACCTGGTGCGCCCTTTTCTCAAGTGGCAAAGGAGAAAAAGTTGGCGATCGAACAATCAAATTGCATTCGTCGTTTTGTACGTACATGCACTGACGGCTGGGAGCAGGGTTGGCATGAGCGTAACGGGGGAAACCTTACGTATCGCATGTCTCCTGAAGATGTGCAGGTCTGTGAACCGTATTTCAGCTTGGATGCGGGAGATCATGATCACCAATGGCACGATCTTGGTGTTACTGCCGCAAATATGGCTGGTCAGTTCTTTATTACCACGGGCTCCGGCAAATTCATGCGGAAGGTTTCCGTTGACCTGGAAGGGTGCGTGGGCATCGTCGAGATCAACGCAAAAGGTGACGCATGGCGCATTGTGTGGGGCCTTCGTGGTGGCGGACGTCCCACAAGCGAATTTCCTACACACGTGATGAACCACAGTGTGCGTGCGGAGGCAACCAACGGTGCAAACCGCGTTATCTATCATGCGCATTGTCCCAATGTTATTGCGCTTTCAACCCTTATTGAACCGGATGCTCGTACGTGGAGCCGCATCCTTTGGAAATCGATGACCGAGTGCATCATTATCTATCCCGAAGGGGTAGGTGTCGTGCCGTGGATGGTTCCTGGTGGCGCCGATATCGCAAAGGCAACCTGCGAGTTAATGAAGAAGTATCAAGCATGTGTTTGGACACAGCACGGTCTGTTTGTGTCAGGCGATACGTTTGATAACGCATTTGGGCTCATGCATACTATCGAAAAATCTGCTGGTTTGTATTTAAGTGCCTGCGCGGCCAACGGCGGCAATCCACCAACAAAGCTCATTTCCGATGAACAGCTTCGCGATGTGTGCAAAGCGTTTCATGTTTCTCCAAACGAAGATTTCTTAGATTAGAAAAATAAAGAAAGAAGCTAATCAATCATGGCTGATACTGAAAGAAAAACGGGTTCTGGACGTACGATTCAGGGTTTTAAGATGAAGCTTTATCCTGGATTTGCAAAGGAATACGAAAAGCGTCACAACGAGCTTTGGCCTGAAATGCAGGATATGATTCACGAATACGGTGGCCATAACTACAGCATTTTTATTGATGAAGAAACGGATACGTTGTTCGGATATATCGAAGTGGATGATCCGGAAAAATATGCGAAGTCCGCTGACACGCCGATCAACCGTAAATGGTGGGATTTCATGGCGTCTGTTATGGAGACCAATGCAGACAACTCGCCGGTAAGCACCCCATTGCATTGCGCATTCCATCTTGATTAATCCTTAAGCGCAAAACAGGCCTTTTGCCATAATTCATTAATGCATTATGCGCAACTATTATGCCCAACGTGGCATTCTCATTTCCCGAAATTCGGGTATCACCCATGCTCGGATTTCGGGATTTTTATGTTTCATGGCATACGGGAAAGCGTGTGGGCTCTCAGAGCAGATATTGATTCAGAGCAGGAATTTCGTAAACGTTTATGCCCCGTAAATCTTTAGCTTCATGAATCTTTAGGCGTCTATTTATTCTGATCCAGCAAATCCAAAATCTCTGCTCGGCTGTGAACACCGCACTTTTCATAGATGTGGCGCAGATGAGTTTTTACCGTTGCGGGGCTCACGGACAGTTTTTCTTCGATTGCTCGTGACCCGTGGCCGGTAGCCCAAAGGGTGAATACTTCCGTTTCGCGTGGGGACAGCTCATATTTTTCTGCCGCAGAAGCAATTCGTTCCCCTAGTGAGTCAACCGGTTCCTCCTGCGCTGTTTGAGTGGAAATATCTAAGAACTCACCTTCCATTTCGTGAGCCGTTGCAGGCTCAAAAGAAAACGTCGTGTCACTGTCTAAAAATGCATAACCTGCGGTGAAGGTGAGAATAAAAATAGAGATAACAATGAATAGAGTCACATTGGTTGGCATGCCAAATGAGCATATTTCGCCTGTTGCCATTCCCAAATGAATCGCTAAACGCCCAACTGCGAGAACAAGCAACGATGAAAAATGAGTAGACTGAATGATTTCAATCAGAAGTATCCAAGTGAGCATGTCGATGAGCGCTGATCCCGCAGACACAATGACAAAGGAGGCCGCGGTGTGAGTGCTGGATATTGCCACGATCACACATGCAATTGCGAGCAGTGGGATGGATGCGCGATACAGAAGCCCCAAATTCAATTTTTCATGTGATAAGGACGCACCGTAAAAAAGGAGTGGAACTGCTACGGCCGCGATGGGCAGGGCCATGAGCAATGGCTCACTGTAGACACCTCTTTCGGCCCCCATGATATACATGCGCAGACCACCGCAGACAAACATTATGAGAATGAGCCCCACAACAATACGTCTAATTCCTGGGTTGCTGAAAAACGTTGAAAGTTCATCGGGAGAGCTCTCTGAGGCAGAAATATTCCGCGCACCATAAGCAAAACGCATTGGTTCAAATGCGTAAAGAACAAAAATCGAAAGCATGGGCATAAATGCAACGAGCATGCCGCTTATCGGTTGAGGAATCAAAGAAATTACAACATAGAGTATGGCTGCAATAAGGAAAGAGCCTGCTGTTTGGGTGGTGACCTGTCGTGCATTAAGCGAACAATATGCTTGTCCCCAGGCAATCGCTATAAGAGGCGAAGCGAGCCCCGACAGAATTGCGCCGGCCGTAATCATAGAGAGATTATTTCCACTGAGCGGCAAGGAATAGAACAGGGTTCCTAAGGTTGTACATATAGCAGCCACCCATACAAAAGCATTTTGATATTTGTTCTGTTCGATGCGTGTGCGCAGTGCAATAACCACCAGGAAAGTAAACACTCCCGCGAAGCCCGACACAATATGGAGCAGGGGGATTAAAGAAGAGCCGTCAGGTCCATTCCCTGTAATTTGGACCGAGTTAAAAGATAGGTATACCCAACTCCAGTAAAGACTAAAGCCTAAATACGAGAGACTGGGGTAGCGCTCTTCTTTTGTGCTTGTATTTTTGTTTTGGTGAAGTGAATCAGCGCTTCTGTTTATATGAACCATATCTGAACAGGCAAAATAATACACATCAACTAAATCAGACGATACGGGTCTAGCGGTGTTCCTCGCAAATAAACCCATACGAATGATGCCAGTTCCTCCCTTAGAAATTTATTATATGCCATACCAATGCAAGGACCGAGGTAATTGGCGGAGCCAAACAGGGGATGAATAGTTCCGTTAAAGTTCAGTTCATTGCGATGGTATTTCGAGAAAAATTCTTTTTAGGAGGGAATAAATGGAAGGCAAACGAGGAATTTCGAGGCGCGCGTTTGTAGGTTTAGGCGCGGCAGCTGCTGCAGGCACCGCATTGGCGGAATTGACTGGGTGTGCATCGCCGAGGTCGGCTTCTTCTCGTGCGGAAGATACTGCAAATACATCATCATCTGGTCGTAATTTAGGTTCTTCATCATTTGAAGTCACAAGTGATTCGCAAAGCGCTGATGAAACAAATGATGTTGACGTTGTGGTAGTTGGCTCCGGCATGGGCGGCTTTTCTGCTGCATTAACGTTGGCAGAGCTTAATTCCGACGCACAAATTGTCTTATTAGAGAAAAATGACACGCTTGGTGGCTCCACTAATATGGCGGAATGCCCAGCGGGAGCGCGTCCATTTGAGTATACCGAAGCAGAAGCACGTGCTGCTGCTGCCGAAGCACAAGCATCGACGCAGGGCGTTTCTAACCCTATGTTGCTTTATAGCATGTTCCGCGATGCACGAGAAAACTTTTCCTGGTTGTTTGATACCCATGGGGTGAAATATACCAAGCAAGGACAGGCTCCCGCTTTCTATGAGGGCGGCAACGGAACAATCGCCATACAAACGCTTAATAATGATGCGCAGACACATAGCAATCTACAAATAATTACCTCGAGCCCGGTCACTCAACTTCTCCTTGACGATGAGTACACGGTAACCGGGGTACGTGCACGGCAAAATGGCCACTACGTTGATTATCATGCCAAAGCAGTCGTTCTCGCTACGGGTGGTCTTTCTACCAATAAGGAATTGCTGGCAAATTATAGTAGCCAAGACATGGAAAAAATAATTGGCTGGGGTCAAGGCCAGGATGGCGATGGTCAATTAATGGCTGAGCAAACGGCACATGGTCGAGCCAATCACATAACGGTGGACAGCTTATTCAACAATGTGGCAGGTTTTTCCTACGACAGCCCATTGGGTGCGTGCGTAGGAATGGAGGCTGCTGATTTTTGGGTCAACGAAGATGGTCTGCGCTTTATGAGTGAAGATATTTCCAGCACGGCGGTATCAGGCAAAGTAGTAGAAGAGCAGGGTGATGTGTGGTCGATATTGTCTGCCGACACGGTGCAACGGTTTGCTGATGGTGGGTGTAACCGCCATTACAGCGGGTTTGCCGATCCTCTGGTAGGTAACCCGATCCCCGGTCTTCAGGATGAAATTGACAAATATCTTGAACAATGCCCAAGCGAGTGTTTTAAGGCAGATACGCTTGATGAGCTCGCAAACGATATCAATGTTCCTGCGGAAACATTGAAGGCAGAAGTCAATGCATATAACACTGGTACCGATACCGAGTGGGGAAAAGATAGCCAGTATATTTGGCCCATGACTACGGCTCCATACTATGCGTTCCGTATTTCAAGTGGAATGCTCAATACTTCGGGAGGCATCCGGATTAATACGAATGCACAAGTTACTGATGCCCGCGGAAAGGCAATAGACGGTCTGTTCGCAGCCGGTGTGTGCACGAGCGGCTGGGATGGTGAAGTTTATGGTAACGGCACATGCCAAGCAGCAGCGCTATGGGCTGGTCGTACTGCAGCGAAATATATTAATCAGAATGTTTTGTAGTTTGCGTTCCTTGCATTAAATAACACAATCGCGCGCGTTTCCCCCTCCCAGCGCGTGACAATCAGAAACTAGAGGCTTACCCGACGCCTACGGATGGGCCTCTAGCATTTTAAGCTGCATATTTTCATCATAAAGTCCGCGTGTAAATGGGCATCCAAAGGCATATGAAATCCCTGATAGAGGTTCCATTGATACATCATTTGTAGCATAGATACTATTTATGGGAGTTTTTTCCGAATTGTTACGAAATGGTGCTAGTCTTTTTACTTGCGTGCAAATAGCACGTAGAAAAAGAAAGGAATCTATCGTGGCACTCTCTGAAGAGAAGAAAGGGACGTTCGCCGTCTCTCTCACGAACTTTTTGGATTCAGGGTGTATCGTCGCGGCCAGTACTGCATTTACCTTTTGGGCAGCAGCATTTGGCATCGGTGGGGCACATGATCCAAGCACTGCTTTCTGGACTGCTTTGTGGGGAGCAATTTCTGCAAATGCGTTCGGCGCTGCTGTCGGTGCGTTAATCGGCGGATTTTTAACGGACCGTTATGGACGTAAATTCATTTATACGTACAACCTTTTGGTATATGCGTTAGGCGTGTTCTTGATTATGTGCGCCGTAAACGTCCCAATGGTTACTATCGGAATTATTCTTTCCGGCTTGGCTGTTGGCGCAGGAGTACCTGCATCGTGGAGTTATATCTCTGAAACGTCAGAAACGACCCATCGTGCACGCAACATCGGCATCAGCCAGTTCGCATGGTCTTGCGGACCAACCATCATCTTTATTCTTTCACTTATTCTTTCGATGGTGTTCCCTGCAACAGACGCAGATGGGAACCTCTTCCCTTCAGGTACCTATGGCCCATTTGATGGACTTTTAGGAACACGTATCATCTTCGCGATGCTGTTCGTTGTTTCCCTGATTGCATGGAACCTGCAGCGTAAACTTCATGAATCTGACGATTGGGCCCAGAAGCGCCAAGAAGAAGTTGCCAATAAGGTGAGCTTCGGCAAGCTTATGGGTCGCGTATTCACGAACCCGATCAATGTAAAGACCATTATTTTCTTGGTTGCGGTCTATGTTATGTGGAACCTGGTCGCAGGTACACAGGGCGGCTTTATGCCATACCTCTACACCGCAGCTGGTGGACTGACCGCAGTACAGTCAAACATCCTCAACACCGTTATGTGGGCTTTGACAGCAATCTTCTCGCTGGTCATATTCAGCAAATTCGGCGATCGTGTACCGCATCGCATTATGTTCGGTGTTGGCGCGGCAATGGCACTTGCGGCATGGGTTTTGATGGTATTCTTCGGAACTACTCTGCAAAATGGCACGTCTGGTCAATACGGCTGGATCCTTTGGGTATACGTTGCCCTTTGGGGAATTTCCGCAGGCTTTTCTGCTCAATGCTTCTACGCATTATGGGGAACCGAGCTGTTCCCGACGCAGTACCGTGGTGGTGCCCAAGGAATCATGTTCTTCTTGGTTCGTGGACTTTCCGGTGTTTGGTCACTCGTTACGGTTGCAGGACTTTCTATTGGTACACCTCAAGGATTCACGACTGCTGGCATTCTGATGTGCATCTTCTTGGCCATCTCTTTGATCGTTGGCGTTATTTGGTGCCCAAATACCCAAGGCAAGACGCTGGACCAGATCACCAAGGAGCGCTACGGAGACAACATCTAGTCTCTGGTAGATTGAGTTTTCTGGCAGATTGCGCTTGAAGCACTGAATTCGTTTCGGCGGCGGTAGCGAAAACTCATCAGACATAAACGCGGAAGGGCGTGCAAGCGATGTAATTCGTTTGCGCGCCCTTTTTAGGTGTACGTTCCTTAGGTTTCATTCCTCAGATTTCACGCGACGCTTCAGGCTATTCCAGGTTGTTGCACGAAAAAAGTCCAGCCGCGAAACGCGACTGGACTTTCTATTATTGCCTGTGACAGGTTGCTAACACAGAATGGCTTTATTAGTTCGTCTGCCTTAACAGACCATAGCCGCCATCGTTTCTGCGATAAAGAACACATACCTTGTTGCTGTCTTTGTCGGTGTAAGCGAAGAAGTCGTGACCTAACAAATCGATTTGAAGTAATGCCTCATCTTCGGTCATTGGCTCAAACTTCATGTCCTTTACACGTACAACTTCTTCGTCTGACAGCTCATCCATTAATGCGTCAAAATCAGGCTCTTGGTCTGCACCAGCCTTACGGATGGTGTTTGTCGCATCAGAATGAGAAGTGTGCTTGATCACGCGCGTCTTAAACTTGCGCAGCTGACGTAATACTTTCGCAGCGGCAACGTCAATTGCGGCATACATATCTTCTTCATGCTCTTCCACACGGATGATATGACCCTTCGTACGCATCGTAACTTCGCATACCGCAGGGCGTGAATAGGAAGGATTTTTTTCAACATGTAGTACAACATTTGCGCTTAATGGGCTAATATCCATGACCTTCATGGAGTTGCCAACTTTTTCCGTAGCGTATTGTCGAAGGGCATCAGTAACGACCATCTTTCGGCCAGTAACAGAGATATCCATGCAAATCGCCTTTCTTACTAGAGGACATCATCATTTTTGAAGAGCATGAGAGCTTTCAATGTCAAAGAATATATAATTACTCAGACCGTACCGTATCGGTAGGCTTCTTCAAAAATTCATATTTTCAGTATAGCGCTCCTTATGGTCAAAAACGCAAAGAGGTTCGCTCTACAAAAGTTAAATGATATCCGATTTATAAGGTAAAACACCTAAAGACGTATGAGTCAGGTTCGGAACTTTATGTGTGAGCTCGCCCGAGAAAGCCATTTGGATCATGTTCCCAAACTGTTTCAATTGGCGTTTCTCAACCCCAAAAAATTGGTAATAATTTTATATCTGACTATGATGGTGTGCTGAACCAAGAAAGGCAATAATCTCCCTAGGAGGCATATATCTATGGAGTTCGGTTTTCATGCCGCACGCACGCATTGGTTTAAAAAAGTCATGATTGGCGCTGCAGCAGGCGCTCTCACATTTGGCTTAATGGCAGGTGCTTCTCCTGCAAAGGCTCAAGCAGATGAAGTTTCAGATGTACAGGCGCAGGCGCAAACTGCGCTCGACTCACTCAATGATTTGCTTGCACAAGAAGATCAAGCTACTCAGGATTACTTCACCGCTGCGCAAAATATGGAACAGGCTCAAGCTGATATTGATACGCAGAACCAAAATATAAGCAATTATCAGTCGCAGCTTTCTAACCGTGCCCGCATGATGTACCGTGGCGGGCAAGATACATATCTTTCAGTTCTACTTGGATCAAACTCATTTACCGATTTTGCGAACAACTGGGATTTGCTCAACAAGATGAATCAAAAAGATGCTGATTTGGTAAGCCAGACGAAACAAGCTCGCCAACAGCTTGAAGAAGATGAGCAGAACTATTCCGATCAAAAAGATCAGGCTTTGCAAAAGCGTGATGAGATTGCAGCTGAATCTGAGCAGATGCGCGATACTTACAATAATTTGTCTCAACAGGCAAAAGATATGCTCGCCTCACAGCAGTCCGCAAAGGCAACCCTCACGGCAGTCGGTGGCGACGCAGCTTCCAGTGTAAACGGGGGATCAGGTGGAACTTCAGCAGACACATCAGCATCGGATGACGGCACCGGTACCGCTGGTGGCGGTCAGACCGAAGTTGTTTCAGCAAGCGAAGTTCAAAGTTACGATGCTAGTTCTGGAACGGTGACGCTTTCGGACGGCACACAAGCCCAAGCAACTTATGATCCTTCAACAGGAAACTATATTGTTCAGCGCGCCATGCAGTTTGTTGGCGGAAATTATGGTTGGGGTCAGCAGAATGCAAGCACCAATACCTTTGATTGCTCTGGCCTTGTGGACTATGTATACGGATGGGGTTCGAACGGCCAGCACGGTGGAGATGCTGAAAGCATTTATGAAAACACCACGCAAATTGATTCCTCGCAGGCTCAGCCAGGCGATATTTTGATTTGGGGCGCAGGAACGGGTAATGCATGGCACACGGCGATTTATGCGGGGAATGGCATGATGGTTTCCGCTGATAATCCTTCTTCAGGGATTAACTATGAACAAATTTACGGTAACCCCATTTACACCCGGGCAAATTAATTTGTAGGTTTTCCCTGATCATTTGTACATGTTGTTTGATAAAAGAACGTTTTCTGAAAACTTTTAACAGAGGCGTTTGTGTACAAATAACATTTCTCGGGAAAAACTATCAATGGCTTGCTAAAATAAAAAGTTGCAACGAGCCTTAAACGAACTACAAAGCTGCTATCCAGGAGGTTTCATGGAACGGCATTCAAACGGAATAACACGGCGCGCATTTATGGGTGGAGCTGCGGCATTCGGTGCTTTAGCAGTAATGTCGTCGACAGTAACTTCTCCATCACGTGCTTTTGCTGATTCTTCAGACACTCAGGCTCAAGCTGACCAGGCACGCAGCGAACTTGCGGACATGCAGACCAGACTTGAGCAAGCTTCAAATGATTATTACCAGGCCTTAGCCGATCGCGATCAAGCACAGCAGTCAATGGAAGATGCCCAGGGGCGCATTGATGATCTGAATGGCCAGATCAGCGTGGTTCAGGGCCAGCTGAGCAATCGTGCTCGTAATATGTACCGTGATGGTGCAACGACGTATTTAAGTTGCCTTTTGGGTGCATCAAGCTTTCAGGAATTCACGACCAATCTCGATATGTTGAACCGTCTCAATCAAAACGATGTTGACCTGGTCAACCAGAGTCGAGATTTACGTCAGCAAGCACAAAATGAGCGTGATGAATATCAACATCAAGCTGATGTAGCTGATCAAAAGACCCAGGAAGCAGCGGATATTCGTTCGCAAACTGAGTCTGATATTCAAGATATGCAAAACAGGATTAATTCCTTAGATGAACAAGCTCGACAGGAGCTCGAGCAGGAGCAAGCTGCACGCGCTGCACAAGCAGCCCAACAGGCATCTCTACAGCAAGTTCAAGAGACGCAACAGGCAACTGCTGCTGGCGGTAATGACGGCGGCGATGGTGGAGCTGCGGCATCTAATGATGGCGGCGGATCTGCCGGGTATGACGGTGGTGGAGGATCCTACGATGGCGGTGGATCTTCTGGTCCTGTCTACGATGGCGGTGGCGGAGGAGGAATTCCTACGCACGGCTCCGTTGTTGACTACGCGCTAAGTCGTATCGGTTGCCCCTATGTCTGGGGTGCTGAAGGCCCCGATGCCTTCGATTGTTCCGGACTTACCAAGTGGTGCTACGGGCAGGTAGGAATCTATCTTCCTCATCAGACCGAATCTCAGTATGCAGCTGCACGTGCAGTCATGCCGATTTCCTCTTGCTCTGCGGGCGATGTTTTGTGGCGCTATGGCCATGTTGGTATTGCACAGATTGATGGCGGTACTCAGTATATTCATGCACCAACTTTTGGAGCTCGCGTTCGTAATACCGATGCACTTTCTTGGGCAGGATTTACCGCAGCACTTCGTTTCTAAAAAAAGTAGACATGTAGATTGAAAACCATGTAGATTGAAAAACTCTTAATACATGTTTGACATTGAATTCTTCACGAGTATGATATTTTACTTGTAAGTACGAAATCGTACTTACAAGTAAAATGTGTATCGTGTCTAGGTAGTGCAGAACAGAGTGCATTTGTGCTAATATTGACGCCGCTGTATGAGTAATCGGGATGTGGCTCAGCTTGGTAGAGCGCTGCGTTCGGGACGCAGAGGCCGCTGGTTCAAATCCAGTCATCCCGACCATAAAATATATGTCATGCATATATTTCTCGAATTGCTCATATAAGCGCTGTAGAATGCGCATAGTCGCACTTGATTTACGGAGGTAAGTATGAAAGTCTTCGGTCTTGGTATGCCAGAGCTTATCATCATCTTAATCGTGATTCTTGTCATTTTTGGACCAAAGAATCTTCCAAAGTTGGGAAGTGCCATTGGTAAAGGTGTAAAGAATTTGCGTGAAGGCATGGGCGGAAATAAGAAAAAAGACGAAGATGAAGATACGAAGCAGATCGACACTGCTGAGGCAGAGGTAGAAGAAACCGAGGAGGCTCCTGCTGAGAAAAAGGCAGCTCCTGCAAAGAAACCTACTGCTAAAAAGACAAGTTCTTCTGCTAAGAGGCCCGCGGCGAAGACTTCGGGGGCGAAAACTTCCGCAAAGAAGCCTGCAGCAAAATCCACCAAGACCAAGAGCGCAGCAAGTACTCATTCAAAACCTGTGCATCATACAGATAAAGACGAATAGTACCTTAACTACGTAAATAAATGGATGCGCGGCATGTGCAAAATGCATATGTCGCGCATTTTGTTACAAATTATCTAATGCAAACGATTTCTTGAGTAAAGGCAGGGTACATATGGCAAGTGAAAACATCCTTACCGAAGAGGGAAAGAAAAAACTCGAGGCTGAACTCCATCATTTGGAGACTGAAGGCCGTGCCGAAATTGGCGAGCGCATCAAAACCGCGCGCGAATTTGGCGATATCTCTGAGAATTCTGAATACGATGAAGCAAAAAATGCGCAGGGCCTTATGGAGGCACGCATTGCTGAAATTACGCGCATTCTTTCTGAGGCCACCGTTGTTTCAACTGACAAGAAGAGTGGCACGGTGGGAATTGGATCGACCGTCACGGTGAAAATGGGTGGTCGCGAGCGTAAGTTCAGCATTGTTGGATCTGCGGAGTCGGATATTACGAACAACAAGATCAGCAATGAATCGCCTGTGGGAAATGCGCTCATTGGTCACAAAGCAGGGGATGAGGTTGTCTCTGTTGGACCGACAGGCAAAAAGGTTTCTCTGTCCATCGAAAAGGTTGAAAACTAAAACACTGCTATGTGTTGGTGCAGATGGCCGTACTGAGCGCTGGTATCTTGTGGGCGCAGATGGTCGTGTCTCGCAGGGGTGTCTTTTTAACACCTTACTGGCGTGCCTTTATGTAATTACCAAACCTGATTCTCTTTGGGAAACGTTGCGCGTAATATCAAGCGTCATCCCTATACCAAGCAAAACAAAGCCGAAAAATGCGGATTCGTTTCCGTATCTTTCGGCTTTTCTTTCTGCAATTCCGTAACCTTTGCATATTTGTTTGTTTCGGTATGGAATTCGTGCATTTAGCAGGTATATTAATCATGCAACAAATCTCATACTTAAATTTTTGACGAGGCTTATACATGACAAAGCAAAAAAGTGCAAACAGTGTAGAAGACGACCCAAGAGCAGTTCGCCTGGCAAAGCGCCAAGCTCTTATTGATGCCGGTGAAAATCCGTATGGTCATGCGTTTAAATTCAGCTGCCATGTTGCTGATCTCAACAAAAAATATGCCAATTTAGACAAGGGCGAAAGTACCGATGATGTCGTCCAGCTGGCCGGACGTATCATGTCCATTCGCGATCAAGGCAAATTAATGTTTATGACCATTCGCGAGAATGGTGATGATCTGCAGCTGTTTTGCCAGATCAATCGTCTTGGAAAAGAAGCCTTTGAAAAGATGAAAAATCTCGACGTAGGCGACTGGATTGGCTTCAAGGGCAATGTCGTGCGTACGCTCCGGGGGCAACTTTCCGTCGCGCTTACCTCGTTTGAACTTTTGTCGAAATCAATTCGCCCGCTTCCAGAAAAGTTCCATGGCCTCTCTGATAAAGAAACGCGCTATCGCCAGCGCTACGTTGACTTAGTTATGAACCCCGAGGTTCGTCAAACCTTCGTCAAGCGGTTTACTATTTTGCGCGCAATTCGCCAGTTCATGGACAATGATCGCGGATTCTATGAGGTCGAAACCCCTATTTTGCAATCCATCATGGGCGGCGCAAATGCAAAGCCATTCGTCACACATTTTAATGCGCTTGATCGCGACTATTATTTGCGTATCGCTACTGAGCTTCCGCTAAAGCGCCTGCTCGTGGGTGGTTTTGAGCGCGTGTATGAAATGGGACGCATTTTCCGCAACGAAGGTATGGACCCATTCCATAATCCGGAATTTACCACAATCGAAGCATATGAGGCATTCTCCGACCTGAATGGCATGATGGATTTGACTCAAAAGCTGTTTCAGTCGGTAGCTCAGGCAGCATGCGGAACGCTCCAGATTACCTATCAGGGGACCAAAATTGATCTCAGTGGTACGTGGCCGCATCGTTCAATGATTGACATTGTTTCCGAAACTGCGGGGGAGCCGATTGATTTCTCGCGTTCTCTTGAAGACTTGCGCGCGATCGCCAAAAAGAGCGGCGTCAAGTATGAAGAACAATGGGGCAAAGGGAAGCTTATCTCTGAGATTTTTGAAGCACTCTGCGAAGATGAGCTCATTCAGCCTATTTTTGTTACGGGTCATCCTCTTGAGGTTTCGCCGTTGGCGAAGAAAGACCCCGACAATCCGCAGATCACCAAGCGTTTTGAGCTCTATATCTGCGGGCATGAATATGCCAACGCATTTTCTGAGTTAAATGATCCGGTTGATCAGGCCGAGCGTTTCCGCGAACAGGTTGCGCAAAAAGATTTCGATGACGAAGCGATGGGCTTCGATGCCGACTATGTTCGCGCACTTGAATATGGCATGCCGCCTGCTGGTGGTGTGGGAATTGGTGTCGATCGTATGGTCATGCTGCTCACCGATTCGCCTTCTATTCGTGATGTTTTGCTGTTCCCGCATATGCGTGAAGAAGGGCCTGAACACATTGAAGGGCTTACGCCTGATGATGCGAAGAAGGCTGCAGTAAGCCAGGCTCATATGGACACGGCAGCAAAAAAAGAAGCACCTGATACAAAAGGACAACGGGATAATAAGGGCGGAGCTGCTCAGACAACTGCTGATATAGATGATGAATATGCACGTATTATCGCAGAACTTGCAAAGGTTCCCGCGCCAAAGCCGGGGCAGAAGCTTGATGCAGGGATTTCGCGTGATGCGGCGCTTGAACTGTTAAAGAAATACAATAAGAAACCGTTCCATATTCAGCATGGCGAAACGCTTGAAGGACTCATGCGCTATTACGCACAGAAATTTGATCCTGAAAACGTTGATTTCTGGGGCATTGCAGGTCTTCTCCATGATCTTGACTGGGAACAATGGGAAAATTCCGAAACTCACACGATTGTAACGGCAAAGCTTCTTAAAGAGGCGGGGGCAAGTCCGGTGCTTGCTCGCGCGATTGCCACGCACAATTCGGATCATGTCGATGCATTGCCGAAGCCAGAAGCCAAGATGGAAAAAGTTTTGTATGCGTGCGATGAACTTTCGGGGCTCATCCAGGCTGCGATTTTGGTTCGTCCGTCGAAGAGCGTGATGGATTTCACCGTTAAGTCTTTGAAGAAGAAGTTTAAGGATAAGCACTTTGCCGCGGGGTGCAATCGCGACGTTATCTCTCACGGAGCGGAGCTTTTGGGGCTGACGAATGCTGAACTTTTTGCCAGCGTCATTAAAGCAATGCAATCCATTGCTCCTGATAGAGACACATTTAAGGCAAATAATTAACCCGAATACTGGGGTACATTTAAGGCAACTCACTAGCCTCAATATTTCGATACCTATCTCACAATGCACGAAATAACAGGTACTGCAAAGATGTTTTGGGACGCTTTGCGGTACCTTTTTAATTTTTACTTGCAAACGTAGCTCTGGTAACAGTTTTCTTGCAGGTAGGTGTTTTTAGCACACTTGACTTGTGACTGCTAATTTTGCGGTAGTAAGCTGTAGCAGAACAAAACGCAAAAAGAAGGGGGCACTATGCCGCTCGATAACAAATTCACCGATAAGGCGCGCAAGGCGCTCATGGTGGCACAAAGCGAAGCACGCAAACTTCACCAGCCGTATGTGGGAACCGAACACATCTTATTGGCATTATTAAAGGAAAGAGATGGACTTGCTTCTCAAGCGCTCGAACGATTAGGCCTGCACTATGACGAAGCGGTTGAGTCCATTAAACAAATAGTCAAAATCGATGAAAATGCGGATACTTCAGGCCATCTGAACTTTACACCGCGTGCCCGTCGCGTTTTAGAGAATTCTTTACGCGAATCAATGCAGATGGGGCAGAGCTATGTTTCTACTGAGCACCTGTTGTTGGGCATTGTTCGTGAGGGCGATGGCACCGCAATCAAGGTGTTAGAACGTGCAGGGATTACTCCTGATGCGGTTCGTAGCGCACTCAATGATATTGTTGGTCATTCATCGGTATTTGCAGGCCAGAATGGCTTTGCTTCAGGACAACCTGCCAAGCCAAAGAGTGTTCTTGCGCAGTACGGCACCAATCTTACCCAGCGTGCAAAGGAAGGTAAGCTGGATCCTGTGATTGGTCGTGCGGGCGAAATCGAACGCATGATGCAGATTCTGTGCCGCCGCCAGAAGAACAACCCGATGCTTTTGGGTGATCCAGGTGTTGGCAAAACCGCTGTCGTCGAGGGTCTCGCGCAGGTTATCGTTTCAGATAATGTGCCTGAACCGCTTCGTGGCAAGACCATCTTTACTCTTGATATGTCTAACCTGGTTGCAGGCAGCAAATATCGTGGTGAATTCGAAGACCGCCTGAAGAAGTGCATCAAGGAAGTCGTCGATGATGGAAACATTATTCTGTTCATCGATGAGATCCATACGCTGATTGGTGCAGGTGCAGCCGAAGGCTCCATTGATGCTGCGGCAATCTTAAAACCACCGCTGTCACGTGGTCAGATTCAGATTATTGGTGCAACGACAACCGATGAATACCGCAAACATATCGAAAAAGATGCGGCGCTTGCTCGTCGTTTCCAAACCATTATGGTTCGCGAACCAGATAAAGAGCAGACACTTCGCATTCTCGAAGGTCTTAAGGATCGTTACGAGAAGTTCCACAAGGTGCGCTATACCGACGACGCGATTCGTGCTGCGGTTGATATGTCTGATCGCTATGTACAAGATCGCTTCTTACCTGATAAGGCAATCGATGTTATCGACGAAGCAGGAAGCCGTGTGCGCATTCGCAGCCTTGCGACATCTCCAGAAATTGCCAAGATCGATCGCAAACTTCGCGATATAAAAGGCAAGAAGGAAAAGGCCATCACCGACCAGGATTTCGAGAAGGCGGCAAAACTTCGCGATCAGGAAAAAGAACTGATGAAGCAGCGCGATGCGGCAGAAGCTGCATGGGATAAGGCGCGTGACGATCAGTTCAAGGCTGCAGCATCACTTGAAAGTGGCGATGCGAAAGAGGCAACGGATTCTCTTACGGCTCCGGCAGGCGAAAAGGAAGCTGAAGCTGGTGGCGCGGATGTTGAATCTGGGCAGACAGCAACGGCGACTGCGGTTGTAGATCGCCCGAAGTCAGAAGAGAAGGTCGCGCAATCTGCTGCAAAGGCAGCTCATGATGAGAAGAACAACTTCGGCAAGATTCCGGTGGTAACCACGGAAGACATTGCAGACGTCATTTCTATGACCACAGGGGTTCCTGTTCGCAGCATTACCGAAAAGGAATCAAGCAAACTTCTGCGTATGGAAGATGCGCTGCATGCTCGTGTCATCGGGCAGGATGAAGCAGTTACCGCTGTTTCAAAGGCGATTCGTCGTTCACGCAGTGGCTTGAAGGATCCGAATCGTCCTGCTGGTTCGTTCATTTTCTCTGGACCGACCGGCGTTGGTAAAACTGAGCTTGCAAAGGCGCTTGCGGAATTCTTGTTTGATTCTGAAAAGGCGTTGATCACCTTTGATATGTCTGAGTACATGGAAAAGCACACCGTTTCTCGTCTGATCGGTGCGCCTCCAGGATACGTTGGACATGATGAGGGTGGTCAGCTTACGAAGGCCGTTCGCCAGCATCCGTATTCGGTGGTCTTGTTCGACGAGATTGAAAAAGCGCATCCAGATGTATTCAACATCCTTCTGCAGATCTTAGAAGAAGGTCGCTTGACCGACGGAAATGGCCGTGAAGTGGACTTCCGCAACACGATTATCATCATGACCAGCAATGTTGGTGCGCGAAGCATCGCACAGTCTGCACCGTTAGGATTTGGTACTGAAGGAAACCAGCTTACCGATGAAGACATTAAACGCAATGTCATGAGTGAGCTAAAGAAGCTGTTCCGTCCTGAGTTCTTAAACCGTGTCGATGACATCATCGTCTTTAAGAGCCTCACCAAGAAACAGATTCGTACAATTGCTTCTAAGATGCTTGACGATCTGCGTGAGCGTTTGATTGAACGTCATATGTCATTAAATGTTTCCGATGCTGCCTGCGATTTCGTGGCTGATAAGGGCACGGATCCTACGTATGGTGCTCGTCCGCTTCGTCGTGCGATTCAAACATACATTGAAGATCCAATTGCTGATCAGGTACTTGAGGGCAAGTGGACCAGTGGTTCGGTCATCGATATCGACTATGACAAGGATGCCAAGAAACTCACGTTTACCCCAGGTGAAGGTCCTATTCCTGAGCCCCGTAAGCATGTGACGGTTCATGAGGATGCAACTCGTATGCTTCCGCAATATGACTTGTCGAATACCTACCATGGTCTAAATGGTGACGACCTGCAGGCAAGCGATGAATAATTAATGTTGCGTTAAGCGTGCGATGCGGTACGTTCGCGTGCATGAAAATGAAACAAAGTGCCCTTGTGACGCTATACGTTTATATTCCAAAGCGTAGGTATAAACGTTGAGGCATAATACAGAAACTCGGACACAAATAATTTGAGGCAAGCGCGTCGTTTTTCGGCGCGCTTGTCGTATTATGTATCCATGTAATTTGCTGCGGAAGGTGTAACATGGACGAATTCATTAATGATGACTCAAAATTGGCAGGTTCGTCGGGGTCCGTTCCCGATCCCATTCAGACTCCTCCCGCACTGCATAATGCTGCTCAACGATTCCTCAATGACGTGAATTTCGATGCGTTGGGGCTTCAAACGCCCGATCTTCAAGGGAAGGTCAATGCAAATCCGAAAACTGCGGCGATTGTCCTTGCGGGTGGTCAGGGTGAACGTTTTGGGCGGACGAACGGCAAACAGCTTGTCGATCTTGCAGGACGTCCCATGCTCTCGTGGTCAGCAAAGGCTTTTGATGCTGTCGGAGATGTTGGCCTTATTGTTATCGTGTGTCCAAAGGAACGACAGGAAGAATATCGAAAGCTGGCAATTGAGCCATATCATTTTGTAACGCCTGTGGTGTTTGCGGATGCGGGCACAATTCGCCAAGAATCGGCATTTTCTGGACTTCAAGCAGTGCCTGAAAGCTATCAGTTTGTGATGTTGCATGATGGCGCGCGGCCCATGATTACTCCCGAACTTGTGTCCCACGTTTTGAATACCCTGAAGGGTAATTTAGATGCTGATGGTGCCGTTATGGCACACCCCTCAGTTGATACACTGAAGGTTGTTGAAGATGGCGTGATTATGGGAACCCCTGATCGCACGGTATTTTGGAATGCCCAAACTCCTCAGGTTTTTCGCTCGGAAATCTATCGACGTGCTCAGGCAAGTGCACTCTCGGATGGGTTTGTCGGCACCGACGATAGCTCCCTTGTTGAGCGACTCGGCGGAAAAGTTCTCGTGGTAGAAGGCAAGCGTGACAATATCAAGCTCACGGTTCCCGAAGACTACACCATGTTGGCTACGGCTATTCGCACTCTTATTGAATCACAACAATCTAACGCGAAAACAAATGATGAGAAGGACGAGTAGATGTCAGATTCTGAAAACGCAGCTGGGCAACTAGCTTCGCAACAAAACGCATCTCAGAAAAATGCTTCTCAGCAACAAAATCGGCAGAATACGCTTGGCTTGAAGATTGGACTTGGCGAAGATGTCCACGCCTTGGTTGAGGGGCGAAAGCTTATTGTTGGGGGCGTAGAAATCCCTTTTGAAAAGGGGCTTTTAGGCCATTCCGATGCCGATGTGCTTGCGCATGCAGTTGCAGATGCAATTCTTGGGGCAGCTCGTTTAGGGGATATTGGAAAGCTTTTTCCGGACACGTCCGAAAAATGGGCGGGCGCAGATTCAATGAATTTGCTTTCCATTGCCGCCGCGCGGGTTCGCGAAGCCGGATATGAAATCCTTGATATTGACAGTGTGCTGACGGCGCAACGGCCAAAGATTTCTCCCTATCGTGATCAGATGCGCCAAAATCTTGCTCATGCCATGGGAATTGATGTGGCATGTGTGGGTGTAAAAGCCACAACAAGCGAACATTTGGGATTTGAAGGCCGCGAAGAAGGCATGTCTGCGCGTGCTGTCGCGCTGTTGCAAAAAGTTCATTAAGTTTTGGTATCACTTTTGTCGCCTATAAATGTTATCTCCTACTTATTTACTAGGAATGGTACAATTCTGCTTAATCAATACAGAGGAGATACTTCATGGGTCTAATTCAGACTATGCGCGAGGATGTGCAGGCGGTAAAGAAGAGTGATCCTGCATCAGAAAGTTCGTTTGTGATCTGGCTGGTGTATTCGGGACTTCATGCTCGTTGGGCACATGTAATTGAACATCGCCTGTGGGTTAAGGGGCATAAAGGTTTTGCTCGTTGGCTCGCACAGTGGACGCGCAATCGAACTGGTGTAGAAATTCATCCTGGTGCCCAAATAGGCAAGCGTCTTTTCATTGACCACGGATCGGGCGTCGTTATCGGAGAGACGGCGATTGTGGGTGATGATTGCACCATTTATCAGGGTGTAACGCTTGGTGGCACAGGAAATGAAACGGGCAAACGCCATCCCACCATCGGAAACAATGTAATGATAGGCGCGGGTGCGAAAATTCTCGGCAATATCACCATTGGAAATAACTGCAAAATCGGTGGCGGATCAGTCGTTCTTAAAGATATCCCCGACAATTGTACGGTGGTGGGTATCCCGGGCCATATCGTGGTCCGTGATGGTCAGCACGTCAGTAAAGCCAAAGAATCTGCCGCAAAACGTCGTGAGTACCTTCCGGATCCCGTTGAAGAAGAAATTGAATCGCTGCGTCGCGAGATGAAGGCAATTGAGTTGCGCATTGAACAGCTTGCACCTGGATCTATGAAGGATCTTTGTGATGCACCGAAGGGAACGCATCCGGGACAAGTGAGCACCCCTGAATGTGGATGCGATGTTATTAAGCGCGAAGCCGATAGGGAAGACCAAAAGGTGCGCGAAAAGAATGCAAATGCGCACGAACTTGCCGAGGATGGATGTTCCGGTGATAAACATGCTGAAAATGAACATTCGCGTGAAAATTCCAGCAGTGATCATGAGGGTGGCAAACGCCCCATCGATACACATGTTGGCGATGGGAATACGGAAGTAGATTCCCACGGTTTGCACGAGTCTTCCCGCAATGGAAATTCTGTTGCACAACAGCCCACAGATCATGAAAAAGTATCAATAAAATCTTAAAGTTGTCCTTTTTGCGCTAGCATAATGTGCATATGCGATGACAAGGAATATGTATGATCAGAATTTATAACACCGAAACTCACGAAAAAGAAGATTTCAACACCATTGAGCACGGCAAAGTGAAGATGTATGTGTGTGGGCCTACGGTCTACAACTACATTCACGTGGGAAATGCTCGGACGTTCGTATGTTTTGATGTGGTTCGCCGCTATCTGCAGTATCGCGGATATAAGGTAAAGTTTGTCCAAAATATTACCGATGTTGATGACAAAATCATCAACCAGGCGAAAAAAGACCATACGACACCTGAAGCAATCGCGAAAAAGTATTCGAAGGCATTCATTGATGATATGCATAAGATGAATGTCTTGGATCCTGATGTGCGCCCTCGGGCTACCGAAGAGATTCCCGAGATGATCAAGCTCATTCAGGCACTTATCGATAATGGCCATGCGTACGAAGCTGCGGGTGACGTGTATTTTTCTGTACGCAGCGATCCCGATTATGGCGAGCTGTCTCACCGCAACATTGACGAACTTGAGAGTGGGCATCGCGATTTGGTTTCAGGCGACGATAGCGAAATCGAATCGAGAAAGCATGATCCCCTTGATTTTGCCCTGTGGAAAGCGGCAAAACCAGGCGAGCCCGCATGGGATTCTCCTTGGGGCAAAGGTCGCCCAGGGTGGCATTGCGAATGCTCGGCCATGTCGCACAAATATTTGGGACTTCCCATTGATATTCATGGTGGTGGAGCTGACCTGGTGTTTCCGCATCATGAAAATGAAATGGCGCAAAGTCGTTGCGGATACGGCACTGATTTTGTGCACTATTGGATGCACACGGGAATGCTGCAAATCAATTCGGAAAAGATGTCAAAGAGTTTGGGGAACTTCCTTTTGCTTCGTGATGTCTTGAAGACCACTGACCCTGATACGCTGCGCATGCTTATTCTGCAAACGCATTATCGCAATCCCCTTGATTACAGCAAAGAGCATCTCGATGAGGCACAAGCAGCTGTTGACCGCATCATGAATTTGCTTGTTCATATCAATTTCGAGATCGATCAAGCGGACAATGGTTCTGCTCATTTGGATGCAGCCGAAGAAGCGAACCGCGCGCGTCTTCTGCGCATCGCGTTCGTTACCTCAATGGATGATGACTTCAACACGGCAGGTGCACTGGGGAAAGTCTTTTCGTATGTCAATGACGTCAACACTGCTATAGGCAAAGATGTTATGGCACTGCCTGATGTGGGTAGCCTCAAGACAATTCGGGATATTATTCTGGAGACGACAGGCGCATTGGGATTTGACTTTAAGCAGAAACTTGAAGAGCAAGATTATCCTGATGAAGTCGTTGATTTGGCAGTTAAGGTTGCAAACTATAGCGGAAGCGATAAGCACGAAGCAGTTCAAGCTCTCTTGGACGCGCGTGAAAATGCACGTTCGGAGAAAAACTATGCACTTGCTGATCAGGTACGTGATGGTTTGGCCCAGCTTGGCTTTACCATTAAAGATATGCCCCAAGGTGCATGCCTCTCATACGATGGGGGAATGAATAACTAGATCCTATTTGACCGTGGCACTCTTTCCGGGTCGTTTTTATATCAATATATTTATATGTCTCAGTGCCTCGTCGATTTCTGAATAAATGAAAATTCAGCGCAGTCCGCGGTTTATGGTAGCAACGGTTGCCATTTCCTCTGCACTGTTTCTTGGGACAAGTATTGCGCCGTCGTCTGCTCTTGCTGCATCTACCAATGCGGAGTCTGGTGCGACTCTTTCCAACACCGAGAACGTATCTCAGACGAAAACTGCTGGCACGGTAGGTACAGCCGGCAGCAATGTGCAAGAAAATAAGGTTCAGGCTGTGCATAAAGCAGCAATTTCAGAGAGTTCAGCTTCAAACGAAGTTCAAACTGCAAACAAAGTAGACGTTTCTGCCCCTGTCAATTCGGTATCCATGAATAAAGCTGATGCAATTAATAATGCGTCGACTGTCGCAAAAGATACGGACTACTCGCTCAATCACATCGCCAATAGCTATTCGTACTATGGCAAGGGCAATCTCGAAGGTGTTACACCAGGTTCAGCTGCCAATCATCAGGTTGGCCCTATTGCAGTAGGCGGTAATGCTCATGTGAGCTACATTGGCAGGCAAGGTACTAACCAGCCTGAGTACAACTATATCAGGGGCACGCTGACTCTCATCCCTCATGGCAATATTGAAGCCGGTCCTGCCAAGGATGGCACTATTGTCGTTGGTACAGAGAATAAGGGGAAAAGCTATAGTGACGTCGCCGTTGCTTACGATGACGATCATATCGATTTCAATGAGGCTTTCGCTTCCATCGATACCCAAATTGACGACATCGTAAACAATAAGAATATCACGTGGAAAGACATGCCTTCATCAAACTTTGGTATTAAAGAAAGCGGCTATTATAAAGTATCATTTTCTCACGTCAGTGAGATTGGACTTGATGGAGCAAACCTCGGTAATGTTGTCATTCTCGTTACTGATAATGGCGATCTCAACATGCCCAGGATTATACCTTCAAATCTCAAAGCTTCTGAAGAGAAGAATGCTACAGGTATCATCTGGATCTTCCCTTATGCTTCATCTCTATACGTTAGCTCCATGTCAATGTTTGGCACGGTTATTATTCCCCATGGTGATGTCACCATGGAATCTGGCAACTACAATGGATGTCTTATCGTAGGCGGAGACGGTCACCTTGATGCAGAAGGGCACCTCTGGTCCTATAACGGAACTGTCCTTCCGAAAGTTGCTAAGAAAACTGTCAAGCCTCATACACCTTCCTCACCTGCTAAACCAGCTGTACCAACCATACCAGAACAACCAACCACACCAGAACAACCTACGAAACCTTCTTCCTTAAACAAACCTGAAACACCAGTTGGATCGACGCAGCCATCAACAAAGACAACGGAAAAAGCGACTGAAAAAACTCAGGATGTTGCGAGCGATATCGTCGTTGAACAGAAAGGCAATTCTATTCCGAAGATGGACGACGTAATCCCGATCGTGCCACTTGGAATAGGTGCATTAATCGCAGGAGCCAGTGTGGCTATCCTTCTTCGTCTTCGGCATCTGAACTAGCCTTTGAGCTGCGACGTTGCCCCAAAGCGTTAAAAATCCATACCTTCAAAAGTGAAGTGCCTCTTATTTCTCGGACACAAGAAATAAGAGGTTATTTATTTCTGCGTTTCATTCTTCTTCATGTGAACTGTGCCGAAAGCTTTTTGTAAGTATTCGGCATGCAATGTGTAAGTTTCCTCCTTCATGCTTAATGCACGAAAGGGGAAGTCATGATTAAAAAACGTTGGTCTATAGTTCTCGCTCTTGGCTGTGGGCTCGCATGCGCTATCGCAGTGGGGCAGTTTTTGGGTCATATCGAAAACCAAACAAATGAAGCGCGTGCCGAAGCCATGGAGCGTTATGGTGGCGAGCAAACTCAAGTTATTGTCGCCACAGCCGATATCGCTCCGGGTGAAGAAATCACTGCATCAAATACGGCAGCTAAGATGTGGCTTGTTGAGATGCTTCCTGACCAGGCTGTATCTGAACGAAATCAAATTGCCGGTCTGAAGGCTACAACTGAAATTAAATCGGGAGAAGTTCTCAATCTTTCTCGCTTCAAAGAGGAGGAAGAAAAAAAGACATCTATCCCTCAGGGATTGTGCGGTGTCGGAGTTGAAGTTCAAGATTCCCAGACGGCAAGCGCTGCACTTGAACAAGGGTCTTATGTTGATGTCTATGCCGTATCGCAAGATAGCGTCAAACGTATTTGCATTAAGGCACCAGTAATTTCATCCGAAAATTCCTCTGGCCATGCGTATTGGGTCACGCTTGCGGTAAAGCCATCTCAAGTTCAAGAAGTACTCGCTGCAAGCAAGAATGCAAGCCTATATTTAGTACTTCCTGGTGCATCAGTTCCAACGGATCAATCAAATGAAGAAGTTGAAGAACGAGAAGAAAAAACCGAAGAGCAAACGTTGCAGACAGACGAATCAAATCAAGGTGGGTCTTCTTCCCAGACATCTTCGAATTTGGGTCAATCGAAGGGAGATGCTTGAGATGCTATTTACAAAGAAAAAAGATGATGCGCTTATTAAGCGTGCGTCGTCCCATCCGTATGGATATGCAGATACTCATGAACATATTGGTGATTCCGAAACAACGGAGGAATTTGTAGAACAAAACAGTCTTTTAGATGAACCGATGGATAATCCATCCGAATCTCAAGCACACCAAATAAATAGACGTCACCCACGCAAGGGTGCTCAGAATACGAGTAATCCTGATAGTCCTCAGATTGTGCATATACCAATTGATGTTCGAGTGATTCTTTGTCTTCCAACAGATATCGCATGTCATCCAGAATGGATTGGCCTTGAGGGAGAAAACCTTGAGAGTGTGCAGTGGCTTTATGTATGCTGCGATGCTGACGAAGCCCGTAAGATTGCAAAAAGCGAATGGCTTGGGGAATTTTGGGTTGTGGGGAGTGACTCGGTAGATGGGATAAATCTTGCTGCAGCGCTGAAAAGAGATAGATATAACTCACCCGTGAAACTTATCAATTTTGAGGCATCCGGATCTCTTTGTAGTCGAGCCAGTTCTGCTGGAATAGATGAAGTTCTTGATAAACCAGATTTTCTTGAAGCATATGCCGATCAAAAATCTTTTTCTCAAGCTTTTTGTCGGATTGGGCAAGATGATGATCCAACAGAATCTTTTCCTGGTGTACGAGAAAATCTTGAAACTACAAACATTGAGCCAGATCAGCAGGGAAGATCTTTTTCTGATCAGCAACCGTTGTGTCCGAGTCAGCAAGCGAAACATTCGAGCCAACAATCAGCTTGTAGTACAAAGACAGATTCATTCGAAAGAACCTCTCGCTCACAAGGCTCAAATTCTTCAACAGCTCGCTTCAATAACCCGACTTTTAATTATAAAAAGATGCAAAAAAGAGGATCACTTGTTTGCGTTGTTGGAGCAGGTGGCGGCGTGGGGAAGAGCACCATTTCGGCACTGCTTGGGTATGTCATGCAAGTGTCTGGAAAGCGTGTTGCTATTTTAGATGCGGATTTTCAATTCGGCGATCTCCATTATTTGTTGGGAGAAGAACGGCCTATACGCGCAGATGAGCTTATCAATATGCCTGAACGTATAGAAGGTCTCGATACTCATTTAGAAACGCCATTGCTCATTGCATCACCTATCCATGTTGAGCATTCCGAAGTTGCTAGTAACGGATTGAAAGACCTTGTTGATGCACTTTGTGCACGCTTTGATACCGTTGTCGTAAATACGGGTGCCATGTGGACAGATACGCAGATTCAGCTTCTTGGTGAAGCAGCGGCAAGCCTTTTCATTATCGACCAGAGACCTTCTTCAATTCGCACATGCCGTCGTGCACTTGATTTGTGCTCTCGTTGTGGCGTTGCATCGCAATCATTCTTATTTGTAGCGAATCGTTGTTCGAGAAATTCTCTGTTTTCGTCAATTGATATTTCATGTGCAATGAATGGGGCTCATGCCGTCGAGCTAAGAGAGGGAGGCAAAGAAGTCGAAGAATTACTTGGCTTAGGCCGCCCGATGGATCTCATTGAATCAAAGAACCCCCTTGTTACAAGTCTTTTTGAAGTTGCGCAAACCGAATTTCCCCCCACGCTTCAAATTGAGGCTTCCAGAAAGAATAAAGAGCCTAAGCATCGTAGTGAACAGGCACGACGGAGCAAAGGTGAAAGGAGACGGCTAAAGAAACGTAGATCGCGCGAGGGAAGGAGGTAAAAATGTCACTGATGTCGCTTGTAGAACAGGCACAAATGGAGAATGGGACAAGTTGTCATACTAATGACAAGACTGAGCAGCTCAAAGGCCGTATCCGCGACGTTCTCCAATCAGATGAGTTTATCCGACTTACGGCTACAAATCCTACCCAGGCGAAGAATGAATTACGTCTTGCCTGCGAGGCTGTCTTTCAAAGCGATCCATGGTTTGAAGAATCCGAAAAAGAGCAACATCGGCTTGTTAAGGCCGTCAGTGACACGGTGTTTGGTCTTGGACCCATTGAACCCTTAATGGAAGATGACCAGATAACTGAAATTATGGTTACCGGAACAAGACCTATTTATGTTGAACGTAATGGCCGTATTGAACGCACTCCAATTCACTTTAGCAGTGACGAAAAAGTGCGTGCCCTTATCGACCAAATTATCGGACCGGTTGGCAGACGAATTGATGAATTGTCTCCTGCGGTTGACGCACGTCTTCCACAGGGTCACAGATTCCATGCGATTATTCCGCCACTTGCCCTTGATGGGCCAGTCATTACTATTCGGAAATTTCGAACGCACGTAATTACGCTTGGGGAGATGAGGGAAAATGGCACGATTGACAATGAAGTTGAAACGTTCCTTCGTCGTATTGTACAGATGCGCAAGAATATTTTGGTTTCGGGAGGAACCGATAGTGGCAAAACAACTTTGCTCAATGCACTTTCATGCGAAATAGATAAACAGGAACGCATCATAACCATTGAAGATTCTGCTGAGTTGCGATTTTTAGCGCATCCCCATGTCATTCGCCTAGAGGCACGACCCGTAAATGCAGAGGGAAAAGGAGAATTTACCATTCGTTCTCTTGTTGCGAATGCATTGCGCATGAGGCCCGATCGAATAGTGGTTGGAGAATGTCGTGGTGCTGAAGCGCTCGATATGCTCCAGGCCATGAACACCGGCCATGATGGATCTCTTACTACACTTCATGCTAACTCTCCGAGAGATGCTGTACTTCGGTTGCAGACGCTTGTCCGTTTTGGGATGGATCTTCCTCTTGATGTGATTGAAGGACAAATCGCATCAGCTCTCGATTTTTTCGTTCATCTACAGCGCGACACTTCTGGAGTGAGGTTCGTAAAAGAGATTGCCCGTGTGAGGATTACCTCGAATCACTCATGTGATCTGCAAACTTTGTATACACGAGCTTCTTCGAAGGAAAAGGGCCTATGGAGTATAGACGCAAAGCATTTTCTTGATTGTTTAGCTGAAGGCTCTGCCTCGAAAGAGGTGGCACCATGAACCAACTCGTCAGCCTGTATTCGCTCATCACTGTTTCTGCATTTGGTTGTGGCTGTTTCTTATTTCATGCGATTTACCAGTGGATTGGTGGTGTGATGCGAGTTGATGCAATGCATAAACGCGCCGGTTCCCGAGGACTATTCACAAAACTTTTAACGAAGAAGATTCCCGGATTCTATGCATTGTCGGCGATACTTGTGCGCATAAGAGGAATCCAGGAAGCATGCTCAGAGGTACGCATGATTGCTTCTGAACATCATATTCCAACAACAACACGTCGTATCTGTGCCCTCGTTACGTGTGCAAATACGATCTTATGTGTGCTGGTTGGATGCATCTCTTCTGCGGAGAGTGCGGCAATTCTATTTGTCATTGTTTTTCTTGCTTTCTGCGGGGCGATGGCAAAAGAGAAGGAGAAACGTATCAAGCTTGAACGTGAGGAAATTCCCGAAGCGTTGCGCACTATGCAAACATGCTTTCAAGCAGGGCTTTCGCTTGAGCAAACATTTAAACAGCTTTCGGTTTCAGCACAAGGACCACTGGGACAAGCGTTTGAGAATGTTTCGCACATGCTTGCGAGTGGCCAAACGATATACGATGCGCTTGCGTATCTTGATGGACGTAGTAATTCAGATGAACTTTCATTTGTCATTGCATCACTTGCAGTTCAGCACCAAACAGGTGGAAGCATGGAATCAATTCTTGATGCTGCACGCAGGGGTGTTATAAGTGAATTGGAACTAAAGAGAACGTTACGAGTTCAAACGGCCCAAGCACGGGCTTCTTATCACATCATTTTGCTTGTTACGTTTTCTCTCATCGGTGTGTTGATACTGCTCTCCGATGATTTCTTCGAGCCATTTGTTTCAAGTGTGCCTGGGTTCTCAATGCTGATCGTAGCAATTGTGCTTCAGATCCTCGGCATAGCCTCTATTAAACGCCTCTTGCATAGGCAGGAGGTGTGAGATGAATGCCATTATGACCACCGAATATCGAGCAATGGTCATGTTCTTTGCTTTTGTATTTGGATTATGTTCGTATTCCATCGGTAGAAATATATATGAAAACAGGAAACGTCATCGTTTGATACATCGTCAAGCATGTCTGTTAGAAAAAACTGGGAAACAATATCGCCAGAGTTTAGACAGTGCGATTCTCGATTTCATTCGGCGAAATTCGCTTGGACGACAGCATGATGCATTTTATTCTGCCGAAAAAAATTTCCATATCGGTAAACATGGCAGAGGTAGACATGGCGTATGGTCGAGCCATTTTTCGTTACGGAATTCGCTTCTTCAAAAAATACAAAGACGCATCCTAGAAGCAGGTCAAGAAAGCTCAACAAACGTTCAAGGAGTACTCAATGCGAGTGTGGCGCTCGCTCTCTTCACTGCAATTATTTTTGGTGCGGTTGGCCTTACAATCTCGACGACTATGGCAGGATTTGGTTTCGCCGGTGGATTAGCCATTGGAGCGTTTCTTCCCCTACAAACTCTGAAGCGTGAGGGCGAAAAGCGAAACCGAGAAATAGAACGCGGGCTTTCTGAATTTATAGATGTAATCTGTGTTGGTTTGCATAGCGGTCTCACGTTTGATCGATCTCTCAGCCTTTATTGCAAATTTTTCCATACTGAATTTTCTGAACGTTTGACGTGGGCTTATCAAGCTTGGTCTATTGGCATTACGACTCGTAAAGATGCTCTCCGTCATCTTGCATTGGGTTATGACTCAAAAACATTAGAACAGGCATTTGAATGTGTGATTCGTTCTGCGACATTTGGGTCTCCTTTGGCAGAAAATCTTGAGAATTTTTCAATTCAAGCACGACGAAATCGTGAAGCAAAGTCAAAAGAGAAGGCTATGAAAGTTCCAGTCAAAATGATGGTCCCCATTGGCACATTACTCTTGCCTTCAATGCTTCTGCTTGTTTTAGGTCCAGCGCTTCTCAATCTTGCTTATGGTTTGTAGCTTCGTGAGTAAATAACAAAACCCATCGATAAAAAGGAGGAAACGATGAGTTCAGCAAAAGAAACCATGTTAAAAAAGGGAACAGCGATCCGAGAAAGGGTGCACAATGCATCGACAAATTTGTACACCCGTGCGCGATGTTCTTTTATCTGCTTTCTCAAAGATGCAAAAGGTCAGGGTACAACCGAATATGCCATCCTTGTTGGTGTTCTAGTCGTTATTGCCTGTCTTGCGATTGCTGTTTTTAAACCTAAGATTCAGGAGCTTTGGGATGCGATCTCGGCAGGTATCAATGGCCTATGAAAACTGTCTTCAAAACGGCGCATAAAATGCAAGGCTTTATAAAGGCAGCGGCAAATCTATTTGGAAGAAAACTTCATGTCTTTACTCATTCAGCTCGTGGTCAGTCGATGGTTGAATTTGTGATAGTATTCGCTGCCTTTATAGCCCTTGTTCTAGCGCTCGGCGCGCTTTGGCATCTCGGTGAAAGTGGGAAGCTTGTTGAACATGCAACGTCAAGTGCTTCGCACCATTTGAAACTTTCCGATCTTGGTGGGTGGGGAGATGTCTTGTCGTATTAAAGATGCGTTGCATCGAGCTGCCCAAAGAATAATTCACAATACTTCAGGACAATCAAGCGTCGAAGCAGCTTTTATCTTGCCTATGTTGTTCATTACCTTACTTATTTTGATTCAACCAGGGATTATTTTGTATGACCGTATGGTAATGAATGCAGCCGCTGCAGAAGGATGCAGGTATTTGGCAACCTTTGCACCGAGCGAGGGCATGAGTGGTCAACGCGCTCAAGAACTCATTGGTCGCAGACTTGGCGCAATTCCTGAGCAAGATTTGTTCCATGTTCATCAGCCTTGCTCATACGAAATTGAACTATCAGGTGATGAGAATTCAGGGGAAGTTGGCGTTCGTATTTCTAATTCGATTAAGCCGTTGCCAATTCTAGGAATTGGAGCTTCTGCTTTTGGGGCTCTTAATGAATCGGGATATTACCAGATTACTGTTGAATCGCATGAACAAACACAACCTGATTGGGCTGCTGAGACCGGGATTGATCCTGATGGATGGATAAGTGCGAGAGAGGACGGGAGATGAGATTTCAAAATAAAAAATGCATTTTACACCGGAAAAAAGAAGATGTGCGCTTATGCAACCACTCTCGTGCTTTCTTTTGTGACGATGGAGGCTTTTCGACCGTCGGAATGGTACTTGCTATGCTCATCACGCTTGCCTTGCTTTTTAGTACTGCTCAAGTGTATAAAATCTATTCGATTTCAGCTGATATACAAAATATTTCCGATGTTGCAGCTCTTGCTGCGGAAAACCAGGTAGCTTCTTTTTACACAACAGCACAAGCATGTGATGCAGTAATTCTTTCAATGAACATCACCGCATGTGTGACGGGTGGTCTTGGAATTGTCTGCGCATGCACTCCTGTGACGCAACCCATTTCTGCAAAACTATTGGATGCATCACGTCAGGTGATCTCAGCGCGTCAAAAATTTTCCAAGAAAGCAGCTGAAGGCCTCAATACTTTCCAAAAAATTCTTCCCTTTATTGCTGCTGCAGAAGGATATGCAATGGCAAAAGCCAATTCATCCGATATATCTGGCTATGCAGGAGTTGCCCTGCTTGTTCCGCAAAAGGGCGAAGAAATAACCATTAATGATGGGCAGGCATTAGCCGATGTGATTGATAACGCTGAAGATCAGGCAGATGATATTAAAGAACAGGCCCAAAAAGCGGAAGAAGCTTCCAAACGTGCAAAAAATAGTAAGCATATTGCCTATATGGCTGATTGTGGAAATGCTCCTGAATACTGTATGTATGAGCGTGCGAAGAATGTTGCGGGTCTAGATAGTGCGTCCAATCCTTGTCCGGACAGCGAAAGTGCCTGGACGTTTTCAATGGCGCTTGAAAGATCTAAGGCGTACTATTCATTCCGCCTTCATCATGAAAAACCTGATGGGGACTCAGTTGATGCACATGCTGATTCTCAGATGCGTAAACGTTTTTATGCCTTTGCATGTGAAGAGATAGCTAAAGGGTATGTCCATGAAAATAATTTGAACGATACCTTTGAGGCGTATTTCCCGCTGCTTCCTCGCAATACGTCCGAGATGCGCGCAACAACCTTATACACCGATGCAATCTATCCAATTACACAAACAGATAATGCATATATCATGCACGCATGGAGTGGGTGCCCTTTAGCGGCAGATAACTATTGTGGCAACGGATCAATTTCTGACATGGAGCATGGGGAATTCATCCAATGCCCCGAGTGCAAATTTACTGCCGCGAGTTTAGGAAAAGTTGCCGCGGCATCCACCAGTATTGAAAATGGGTATGAATACAATTACCGCATTGTCGCAAATCAAGCTCGTGTATATCAACAAGCAAGGCAAGAGGCGAAAAATGCAACCGAAGAGGTAAAGCGTCCCGTAAAGAATCTATTTGAACAGTTTAAGGAAGCGTTTCGTTCTGTATGCGGGCAACGGATAGAGGTATATCCTCCCGGTCGTTATGGAGCAGTATCTATCCTTGTAAGCACAAACCAGCAAAATGCTTCTTCTCTTATTCCGAATAGTTTTGTAGCTCAGACATCACCACTTTCCAGCAGGATGGCACTTTCGGCGGCAACGCTGGCGCCTGATGAGGCTGATGATACAAACAGCGCGCTTACCACATTATTTGATCGTTTAAGTGGTGGGGATTTGTTTGGCTCAAAAGCACCACGCATAGCCATTGAAATCTGGTCAAAGAGTTTGCAGTCATGGAATAAAGGCGAGCAGGCAATCGACGATACTATTTCCTCAGTTGCTTCATCGCTCCCGCTTGAAGATGTGTGTGGCCTTGGAAAGTGGGCGTTAAATACATTTCGTGACACGGTGGAAAATTTTGGTCTTGAGCCCGTCGAACTTTCATCGTATAAGGCCGTTACGGTCAACTCGTCTCACGTACTTTCGCGTGATGATTCAGAATTTTCTCAACGCATTTATCAGGTTAAATACACATATCAATCTATGGAGGGAAGTGGAGTAGGCAATCCAATTGCATCGGCAATTGATACGCTCAATGGCAAGGCACTTGAGAAAACCGAAGATCTTTCAAAACCGATTACGGTAGCTCATATAGAAATGTTTGGGGAAGGGGGAATTTCCATTCCTGTCGAAGTCACCTTACCGCCTGAAGTTGCTGAAGTTTCGCAAAGTGCCATTAATCAAGCTTTTGATGCCCTAAGAGGTGCCACCTCGTCTATCACCGAAGATCGAAGGTGGCAATGATGCAATATCCATCTATTCGAAAGCTCATTAGAAATAATGTACGCGATCAATCAGGGCAAATGAGCATTGAATTTGTTGTTGCATTTCCTGTGATGCTTATTATTGCCTTGATTCTTTGTAATGCCTGTCTATGCATATCCGAATGTGCCTCGTTTGATCGTCTTTCTAAGGATGCGATACGAACTTTTGGGACCTCACCTACATATGAACAGCGCATTGGTGATTGTGCTTCCGATATTCAAAGCCATCTTTCGGCTTCTTTTGAAAAGGAATATCTGAGCGTGGATGTCCAAGCCGAACAATGTGCAGCAAATCAAGTTCGCTACGTTGCTCATTTGAACTTTTATCCAACGTTATTTGGACGAAGCTTTTCGGGAAATGTTTTTGGAGTTCAGATTACGCCAATTTCGCACGAGAGCTCTTTAGTCGTGCAGCCGTATCAGCCCATCTCGTTTTAAGTGGTGGTTGATATGAACATGATGAAGCACAAGAGTTCAAGAATGAAGGGAAATAGTTCCCAGCGATTTCGGTTCGTTGTGAGTTGTGTCTGCGTACTTGCAATCGCGGCTTGTCCCGTAATCCTTAATGCTTTTATGAGTCCTATACAACAGGCAAATGTCGAGGAATCAAGCGCACATCCAGCTTCCTATGAAACCGAAACTCCTGCTGATACTGGCTCTTATGTCTCAAGGGGAAAATCGCAGGAGATGTATAAGCAGTCAGTCGAAAAACTTGGCAAGAGCGAAACTTCCGTTCATCTCTCTGATGGGGTGCCTGAATGGTTTATCGAAGAGATATGTGAGCCAAGAGATTGCGAATATGTTGGTTTTTATGATTCAGGAAATATTGCGGGAATTGTTACAAAGGGGGATCTCCAGAGTGTGTCTTCCTGGTTTGAATCTGAAGCATCAAAACGAGGATGGGAGCGCGTAGATAGTCAAGCTAATGCAGGTCAAATGTGCTTCATGAAAGATGGCGAAAGGTTTTCCTGGCTCAGCATACAGATGAATGAGGTAGCCGACTGTGTGTGCCTTGTTATTAATTTTCGATGATTGCAAATTGCTTAATAAAAAATAGATGTACCTGATCAGAAGGGAGGCTTTATGAAAATGGCGTTTGCTCTCACGTTTCCGAAACGGTTAAAGGGACTGCTATATACGGAGCCAAATGATAGCGTGCTTTTAATTGCTCCTTGTAGAAGTATTCATACATTTGGAATGAAATATGCCATTGATATAGCGTTTGTCAATCAATCGGGGATTGTCATCAAATCTATTAGGGATGTTTTCCCTAATAGCAGAAGAAGATGCAGAGGTGCCTGTGCTGTTTTAGAAAGGTATGCGTGTCCAAATAATCCATGGTTTCGTGAAGGAGATTTTATTTCTGTCGTCAGTGGCCAGCAGCTCACACAAAAAGATGCTCAGGGTTTTTTAGAAGAAGATTTAGGCGTTTAAAGACTCAGAAGTTTTAAACAAATGAAAGTAGGACGTTATGAAAGAATGCCCAATTTGCGGTTCGATTTGCTTTGATGATATGCCCATATGTTTTGGTTGTATGCATAAATTCACTCCCGAAGATACGCGAAGACATACAAAACCCCTTGGTCAGCAAGAGAACCAAGCACAAAAAGAGAAGGAACCAAAGGTAATCGGAAATGGGCCTGTCGTATGGTCCAGAAAAAATGAGCCTGTTCAAAATGACGTTTCAAAAGATAGCCTCAACAGTTCTCCTACAATGGAACGCACTACGATGAATTGCAATAGTAAAACCGCACCTCAATCCAAGTCATTTGTCGTACATACCAGTGCGACGAACCGATGCACATCTAAAGGCGCAAGCATCGAAGTTCCACTTATCGCAACGCCGCTCTTATCTCGAGAAGATACGTTGGAGGATACGTTGCACTCCGAGCTCTCAAGTCAACAAAATATTGGCTCGTCTCAAACAAGTCGTAATAAATACGGCGAATATGAGCTGGTCATACGCGTGTGTCTAGAGCCGCAAGAATAAATTTCCCCGGACCTTTATTGGTAAGGAGGAATCTGTCAAATTAAGTCACATAATTATTGTTCGAAATGAATAATGAGCACGAGACATAAAGAGACGTTAAGTATTTTTATTTTTTTCGCATAAGAGGTTTCAGAATACGTAATGCTGCTAGACTATTCTGCGCTTAACACTCACTTCTTACGTTATGAGCAAAACCACCCCTCTCCGATTTTGCAATGCTGAGAGAGTCCGTTTTGTGCATTTATAGAGGCTTGCATGAAAGTAAAAGTGCTGCAAAAAAAGAACGCACGCACAATCGACATGCTCCATGGCAATTTGAAGCGCGACATTGTACGTTTTTCTATGCCTGTTGCCCTTACTGGTATTTTGGAACAACTGTCAAATCTTATCGACACGATGATGATCGGCAGGTTAACGGGGGACCAAGGGACATTGGGTATGGCCGCGGTCGGTGCGAATACTCCCATTGCAAGTTTGATGATTAGTCTTTTTGTTGGAATTGCATTGGGCGCCAACGTAACAATCGCAACCGCTCTCGGCAGAAAAGATTATGCATCTGTTTCCAAAGCTGTGCATACTTCAATACTTATGTCCTTTATCGGCGTAATCGTTATGGTCATAGGCGAAATAGTTGCAGAACCATTGCTTGTTCTTCTACAGGTTCCCCCTGAAGCGTTGCATGAATCAGTCCTCTTTTTGCGCGTATACCTTCTCGCTATGCCTATTATGTTGCTCTATGACTTCGAGGCCGCAATATTTAGAAGTGCGGGTATGACAAAACTGCCACTTCAGGCACTTGTCATCTCTACATTTGTAAACGTGATCTTTGGCTTCCTGTTTATCGGTGCATTTCAATGGTTTGTTGTAGGATCAGCCCTAGCGACGGTGTTGTCTTACGTTTCGAGTGCAGCAATACTTTGGGTACGTTTGCGCCAGATTGACTCTCCAATATGTCTCAACCTGGATGAATTACATTGGGACGCTCAATCGGCGCGTACGATCATCCGTATTGGACTTCCTACCGGCGTTCAGAACGGTGTGTTTGCCATTGCAAATATATTGATCCAATCTGCCATCAACACATTAGGAATGACGGTGATGGCTGCATCTTCAGCTGCTATGTCCATCGAAGGTGTCGTTTATAATCTTTTGAATTCGTACTCTCAGGCTTGCACGACCTTTGTGGGACAGAACAATGGAGCGCACAATATGCCTCGTTGTCGTTCCATCTTGAGAACTTCAACTATCGAGGTTTTTATTACCGCAGCTATTTTGATTGTATGTGTTGATCTTTTCGGTGGCTATATGATCGAAATCTTTAACGGCGATCCAGAAGTTATTTCGGTTGGATACGAACGATTGAGAATGGTAGTAACTGCGTACGTCTTCTCTGCACTTTATGAAGTTATCAGTGGCTATCTTCGTGGATTTGGCATTTCTGTGTCACCGGCGGTCATAACCATGGTGGTCATTTGTGGCATTCGATTTTACTGGATCTTCTTTGTTTTTGCGGCAGATCCAACGTTCTTTACCGTCATGGTTGTCTACCCGATCTCGTTGGGAGTCAATGCGCTTTTCATGCTCATTCTCCTTTTGGTGGTGCGTCCCTCAAGACGGAACATCCATATTGTGTCTCGGCGGTAGACATGCCTAGATAGGCTTTGTCTCGGTAGGCAAGCCTAAGATAATAGGCCTGCCCAGATAGGCTGTGATCAGATAGCCCACGACCAGGCAGGTCACGCCCGGGCGGTTGCCTTTAGGCAGACAGGATCTAATCCTTGATAAGCGATTGATACAAGGATTCGCTTTGTGTTTCAAGTTCTGAAGTAAGCGTATCAAAAACTTGAAGAATCTTTTCTCCTTCTGGAGTAAGGCTGCTTCCGCGTGCACCATCGCGCTTGAGTAGCTTAAACCCAAGTGCAGATTCGGTGTCACGAACAATTCGCCATGCTTTGCTGTATGCCATGTGAATGCTTTTTGCGGCAGCATTCAAGGAGCCAAGATCTTGAATTCCATGGCATAATGTAGCAATTCCTGGGCCAAAGGCAGATTCATAATGAGAATTCGGATTATCTATGGTCAACTTGATAGTTGGTTTCAACTTATTAAATTTTTCAGTATTTCCTGTCATAAAAATCCTGCTTAAAAGAAAAACAATAAATACGTATTCCTTTTTATTGTAAGCGAACTATCCGTGAACGCATAAAGTGATTGCGGATAAAAACTTTTGCAGGCTAACGTATATATTTCAGACTTACTTGAATAAACTAAATTGAACCTATGTCGGATGTAGCAAGTATTGATGCTAGGGATACATTCAGTCAATACCAGGTACAACTTACCCTGATACCAAATACAATGCATGGTCTTTTTAGCTGTGGCTTTCTTAAAGTCGAGTATCCTTTTTGGTCCCCTTTTGTGCAAAGTCGTATATTGCGTGTTCAACTTTTTCTAGATTTCCATCGAGCACATCCGTAAAACGAACTTTTGCGTTTTTAAGCGCGGCAAGGTGTTGCGGAATTTCTGCGCCCGTTTCTTCATGAATTAAATCATTCAGTGCGCAACCATCTAGTTTTGCAATGTGGGGAGGAAGGGGCGCTCCATCTTTTATCCCATGCAGCCCACGATAAACATTTTCACCAAACTTTGCCCAGTTCGCCGTGCTTGCAACCAGGAGGGGTCTGTCGCTTCGTAGTCGCTCTGCAACATTCCAGGCTACCGCGGTATGAGGATCTATAAGGTAGTGATAGGAATCATACACCTTGCCTAACGTTTGCAAGCATTCATAGTTTGTTGCTGAATCAGATGAAAAATCTTCACGAATACGGGCGAATGTCTGTTTATCAACACTAAATTTTCGATCGCGAGCTAAATCGTCCATCCACCCAGAAACCTTGGCGCCATTTCTTCCCGTAAGTTCAAAAAGAAGCCGTTCTAAATTTGAGCTGATCAGGATATCCATGGCAGGACTTGGCGTCTTTATAAACGGGCGATTCGAAATATCATACGTGCCTGTGTTGATGAAATCGCTCAGCACACGATTCTCGTTGCTTGCGCAAATGAGGTGGGCGATAGGGGCGCCCATCTGTTTTGCATACCATGCAGCTAAAATATCGCCGAAATTTCCTGTTGGAACGCATACGTCGATTGCTTCAGCTTGCGTATTGTTGCCAACACCTTGAGGCGAAATGACCCCTGCATCCATTAAGCGTCCGCAAGCTACCAGATAGTAGACAATTTGAGGAAGGAGCCTTCCCCAGTTGATCGAATTGGCACTTGATAAGGAATATCCGTAAGTATCCAGCAATGTATCGTTAAACGCAGGATCTCCGAACGCCTGCTTCTCAACATTTTGGCAGTCATCAAAGTTGCCGCGAACAGCCCATACCATCACATTTGATCCCTGCTGTGTGGTCATTTGAAGGTGCTGAATATCGCTTACGCCACCATCGGGGTACATTACGCCAATTTTAACGTGGGGAGTGTCGGCAAATCCCGCGAGCGCTGCACCACCCGTATCGCCTGAAGTCGCGACCAAAATTAAAAAGTCGTGGTCAAGATCGCTTTTTTCGCGATGTTTTGCAATAGATGCGCTAAAAAACTGTGGCAAACATTGAAGTGCCATATCTTTAAACGCGCTGGTAGGACCATGCCAAAGTTCAAGAACGTAGGCATCCGATGAATCAGCTTCCTCATTTCCGCTTTTCTTCAGCGGCACCACTTTGCAAATTTCATCTGTATCAAAATTTGAGCCATAGGTTTTTTGCATCAGTGCATCAATTTCAGATGCCTCGAAATCTATTCCAAATGCTTGGTAGACCGAAGATGCTGCCTGCCAATACGGTACATGTGCAAGCTGCACAAGATCATCGGTATCAAAATGGGGAATATGCTCGGGCACATACAGTCCACCACCAGGGGCGAGACCATTCAAGATTGCGTGACTAAAAGAGATCGGTTTTGAAACGTTTCCTCTGGTGTCGATATAGCGATTTGTATCAAAGGTGGAATTTGTACTCATATGCGAACCAATCTCTTCAATCGAATGGCGGTAGCTATTCATCCATTCGTCCATCCGTCGATTTCCGTAAATTTCGGTCAATATCTATATTCGTAGGTGCCTATCTTTTTCTTTATTTTTCAGCCCATCCATAGGACTGTCTCTATATTGCCTTAGTACGAAATCTTTTGTGACAATCTTTTGCAGTAATCCGTTGATACCACACACACTTTTGTATACTTTTGGTCCTAAAGGTTGATTCCCAAAGCCAAATAGACAGCTAAGAGGATTTTCGCATTCTTGCAC
>CAIFEG010000003.1:0-33523 GCA_903789415.1 uncultured Eggerthellaceae bacterium
CAGCTGAGTGTGAGAGGGATTCTTTGCTGTATTGTTGAAGTTAGGAATCAAATCACGTATAATTGTGAACAATGTACCCGTAATTTGAAAGAGAAGAATGTCAAAGCAAACTCCCAGTTATGCGCAAAAAATAAACCACGCAGCCTATGAAGCAAAAGTAGCCGGTGTGGGCTTGTTGCTCACGATTATCGTTTGGTGCGTCTTGGGATTTGGCCTTTCAAATGTAGATGTCGCATTCTTCGGAATTCCCCTATGGGTATGGGCTGGATGCCTTGGCACCTGGGCATTTGCGATTATTTTTTCAATCTACATGGCGCGCCATGTGATCAGTGACGTTCCACTTGATAGCCCAGAAGACCCCACAAAAGAAGCACAGCAAACGGAAAGTAGTCAACGATGAATTTTCTTGTGCTTCTACCCCTCATACTATTTTTAGCGCTGGCAATGCATATCGGCTGGCGTGCGCGTCACCAGTCCCAGGGAAACGGAAGTTTTATTTCCGATTACTACATCGGAAATCGCACCTTGGGCGGCTTTGTGCTGGCCATGACAACGATTGCCACATATGGTTCCGTGAGCTCATTTGTAGGCGGACCAGGACAGGCATGGAGCGTGGGCTTTGGATGGCTGTATATGTCAGCCGTCCAAGTGACGGGACTCTTCTTGCTGTTTGGTATTCTTGGAAAAAAGATGGCACTGGTCTCGCGGCGCATCAATGCGGTCACGGTGATTGATGTTTTACGCGCGCGTTTTGGATCTGATGCGCTTGCGGTTACGGCCGCGGTCATCATGGTGGTCTTCTTTATCTCCACGATGGTTGCTCAGTTCGTGGGCGCGGCGAACCTTTTCCAAGCAGTCACGGGGTATTCCTATACCTGGGGACTCGTGATCTTCGGCATCGCTGTCATTCTGTTCACGACCGTCGGTGGCTTCCGCGGAGTTGCGTTTACCGACACGCTCTGTGGTATCGTCATGCTTGCGGGCATCGTCATTTTGGGCTGGTCAATCTTTAGCGCTGGTGGCGGACTCACCAACATTATGGACACCATTCGCCAGCAGGATCCCGCCATGCTCACACCCACCGACAACGGTGGCATGCCGCTCGGGCTTTATTTTACGCAGTGGCTTTTAGTGGGCGTTTTTACGTTTTCGCTTCCCCAGTCGGTCGTGCGTACCATGGGATTTCGCGACACGCACGCCATGAAAAATGCCATGGTTTCTGGCACGGTGATCATTGGAGCCATGATGATCGGAGTGACGGCACTCGGCGTATTTTCGCGTGGAATTCTTACCGAACCACTTTCTACCTATGGAACCGTGGACAATATTATTCCTGCGGTGATTGCTGCCACCATGCCTCCATGGCTTGCAGGAATTGAAATTGTCGGCCCCATTGCAGCATCTATTTCAACAGTGTCTTCGCTGTTGATTGCCGCATCATCGGCGCTGATCAAAGACTTATGGCTGCATCATTGCCAGGTCAAGAAAAAACAGGTCAAAGAGCACACGATTGAACGCTCCAGCCAATACATCACCTTCGGAATTGGCGTCATCGTTTTTCTGTGCGCCATCAATCCTCCATCGGTCATCTGGCGCATCAACATGTTTGCATTCGGCGGACTTGAAACGGCGTTCTGCTGGGTGCTGCTTTTGGGACTTTTCTGGAAACGTGCGAATGCGACCGGTGCACTCATTTCCATGATCGGCGGCGATGTTGTCTACTGTCTGTGTATGGCGATCGGATTCCGCCCCTTCGGACTCCATCAAATTGTAATTGGAGCTGTCATTTCGCTCATAGGTATGATCGTTGGATCACTCATAGGAAAACCGTCAAGTAAATTCGCGATGGATGTCTTTTTCCCGCAAGAATCTTATAGTAAAACGGAACAACAACACTAACGAATCAAGACGATGAATGCGTGCTCTTGCTTCCTGGAACTTGCGGCCTTCAGGTTTCGGCTTTCGGCTTTTAGTTTTGGCTTGTGGCCTTCAGGTTTCGGCTTTCGGCTTTTAGCCTCCAGGATGCTTTCAGGATGACGCTATAAGAGGAAATTGCACTATGACGGTTATGCTTTCTTGCAATAATGTCCGCATGGATTACCCCACCAAATCGGTTTTTTCTGATTTATCGCTGGGCGTCAACACCGGCGACAGGATTGGAATTGTCGGAAGCAACGGCGATGGAAAATCCACCCTACTCAATATTTTGTCGCGGCGCGTAGCCCCGACGGATGGCGACGTTGTCTATAACGGAACTTCAACCGTGGGTGTTTTAAGTCAAAGCGATGATTTCAACGACGACGACACCGTCGATTCGCAGCTTGGCGCTTCCGGGCAGGCGTACACCTGGAAGGCTGATCGGAACGCCCGTACCATCGTCAACACTCTCTTGCGTGATGTGAGCCTGGACGCAACCATTGGCACACTTTCGGGAGGACAACGGCGGCGACTTGACTTGGCACGTCTTCTGATTGGCGACTGGGATATTTTGATGCTCGACGAGCCAACGAATCACCTGGATATCGGTGCAATCAACTGGCTTGCACAGCACTTAAAAACGCGCTGGCATGAGGGCGAAGGCGCGCTGTTGGTGGTTACCCACGATCGGTGGTTCTTAGATGAAGTATGCCAGTCGATGTGGGAAGTTCACGATGGCGAGGTCGAGCCCTTTGAAGGTGGATATTCTGCCTACATCATGCAACGCGTCGAGCGCGAACGGTTGCGCCAGCAAGCGCTTACCAAGCGCAAAAATGAACTTCGCAAAGAGCTTGCATGGTTATCCCGTGGCGCACAGGCGCGCAGAAGCAAGCCGAAATTCCATGTTGAGGCAGCTCAAAAGCTTATTGCCGATGAACCCCCTGTGCGCAATTCCATCGAGCTGAAGCAAATGGCAACGGCACGATTGGGCAAACAGGTCGTGGATCTGCAAGATGTATGTATGACGCGCGGCGGGAAGACACTCTTCGAGGATGTGACTTGGAGTATCGGTCCCGGTGACCGTATCGGAATTCTAGGTGAAAACGGCGTTGGCAAATCAACATTGCTCCAAATAATCCAGGGAAAACTCAAGCCCACCTGGGGTCATGTCAAAATTGGCAAAACGGTTAAATTCGGCGCCCTTACACAAAACCTCGACGAGCTTAAAGATATTCAGGACGACGTGGTGCGCGAAGTGTGCAAACGCTACAACTCGTATTACGTGGTCGATGGGAAGAAAACCTCCCCCGTACAACTGTTGCAACGCCTGGGCTTTTCCTCAGATCAGCTCAACGCTCGCGTGAAAGATCTATCCGGGGGTCAGCGACGGCGCATGCAGTTTCTATTCACGCTGTTCGATGAGCCAAATGTTTTAATCTTAGACGAGCCAGGAAACGACATGGACACCGACATGCTTTCGGTAATGGAAGATTTGCTCGATTCATGGCCGGGAACGCTCATTTTAGTCAGCCATGATCGCTATATGCTCGAGCGCGTCTGCGACATGGAGTACGCAATTATCGGCACCCATGTGCGCTCATGTCCTGGTGGCGTTGATGAGTACTTACGCCTGCTAGAAGAAGAAACGGCACATCCCGTGCCGAAACAACCCGCAAAGCAGTCAACAACTCCCACCGCCGAACGCAATAAGGAGTTAAAGGCCAACGGAAAGCTCACCAGTGGCGAGGCGTATGAGCTACGCAAAAAAGTGGCAAGCGCACAACGTAAAGTAAACACGCAAGAAAAACGGGTGGCGAAAGCCCAGCAAGCGCTCGCCGATGCCGATCCGTTTGATTTTGCGAAGCTTGAAGAGTTGCAAAAGAATATCGACGCCGAAAAAGCTCGGCAGGAAAAACTTGAAGACGAGTGGCTTGAGCTTGAAGAAAAACTCGAAGAAGGAACCGAGTGAGTAGACTGCTGGTCGCTCTTCATTCTTTTCTATGGTGTGCTACAGGCCAATCTCTTCCGTTCCCGTCTTTCCCAAGACCACATACGTGCGAAATCCGGCTTTCTTCGCCAGCTCTTCTGCTTGGGGAAACCAATATCGCAGCGTCGACTTGTCATGAGCGTCGCTGGAAAAGACAATTCGTCCGCCACCGTCGTGAATTGCCTTGAGAATTTCAAACGATGGGTAGGGCGTGGTGCGATAGCCACGGGATATGGCACCGGTATTGATTTCGAACGGGACACCCAAAGGTAAAAGCGACTTTAGCGCGCCCCTCCACGCCGCAACATAGCGCGGATGGTGTTCATCAAAAAGCGGCGTCTGCTCTTGGAATTTCGTGATGAGATCAAAGTGTCCAATAATCTGGCAGTGTGTTGTGCGAACCACATCGGCTTCTTCACGGAAAAAGTCTTCGATCAGGCCGTATATATCCCCGTCATATAACGTGTGCGCCGCCCACCTGAGCACATCGGCGGTTTCGTCAACAGGCACATAGCAGCCGCCGTCGGCAAACTTGACGACCTCAGGCGCCGTTGCGGTAAGTTGCTCGCCCGCAGCCGCATCCAGCTTTTTAAATACATAATGCACGGATCCCACCGCGTAGTCGAACGCAGTCGTATCCTGCTTCGAAAAATAATCCAGCTCCAGGCCGCACAGAATCTGAAGTTGATCTTTATATCTGCTTGCCAGCCCGCGGACATCGCGCGCGTAACGCATCGCTGTCTGCGGATTCATCGCATAGCTCGTATCAAACGGGGTATATGCATGCCCCGAAAAGCCGAGCCGCGTCATGCCTTCGTCGATTGCCTGGCGAACAATCTCTTCGGGAGTATTCTTACCATCACAGTAGGTCGTATGCGTGTGAAAGTTTGTCGTAATGGACATCGAGTATCTCCCTTGGCACGTATGCAGAATTACGGAAACAAAATTTGATGGCAGGTGCCGATTAACGTTGCTGGCAGGCCCAACTAATATTGATGACAGGTGCCAACTTTTTGGCGGCACGCCCGATTAATATTGATGGCAAGCGTCAACTGATTTTGGCGGCACGCCCGATTAATATTGATGGCCGGCGTTAGTTAATCCGTCATCTTTTCCTGTTTGACCTTATGGTCAATAACATGGCGACGAGCAAGCTCATCGTGAATATCTTTAAGCGAGATATCCATGTCGATCATCAGAACAAGCACATGGTATGCCAAGTCAGAAATCTCATAGATGGTTTCAGCCTTATCGTCGGTGGCTCCAGCGATGACAACCTCGGTGGATTCTTCGCCGACCTTCTTTAAGATCTTTTCGCGGCCCTTCTGGAAGAGATAGGTAGTGTATGAACCTTCTTTTGGAGAGGTGCGACGACCATCGATGAGCTTCATCAACCCTTCGATGGTGAAATCCTCCAGGTCAGGGTTTTTCCACAACGGATTATGGAAACAAGAATATTCGCCCGTATGGCACGCGGGGCCGTCGGCAACGACCACGACCTCTAAGGAATCCTTGTCGCAGTCGGCAATAAGCGATACGACATGCTGATAGTTACCGCTGGTCTCTCCCTTGCACCACAGTTCCTTACGCGAACGGCTCCAATACGTGGCCAAGCCCGTCTCGATGGTTTTTTCGATGCTTTCGCGATTCATGTATGCCTGCATGAGCAGCTTGTGGCTTCCCGCCTCAATAGTTACGGCTGGGATCAGGCCATTCTCGTCAAATTTCAGCTCGTCTATATTAAACGATGTCTCCATGATTTTCCTTCCTTAAGAAAACCTATTCCGCGTCTCTCGTGATTCGTACGTTAATGCCTTCCTTGCGCAGCTCGCGTTTGAGCTCCGGGATTTCCACTTCGCCAAAGTGGAAAATCGAAGCCGCGAGTCCCGCATCCACCTTGGGAATCTTCTTGAAAAGTTCTACAAAGTCTTCGATACATCCCGCGCCACCGCTCGCAATCACCGGCACGTTTACCGCATCGCATACTTTTTGTAGAAGTGGCAGATCAAAACCTTGTTTTACCCCATCGGTATCGATGGAGTTCACCACCACTTCGCCTGCGCCCAAGTCAACACCGCGCTTGATCCATTCGATGGCATCCATTCCCGTATTGTCGCGACCGCCGCGCGAAAATACCTGATACGTTCCATCTACCAGGGAAATGTCTACAGAAAGGACAACGCACTGGTCGCCATATTTTTCTGCCGCCTGCCGAATGAGATCGGGATTGCGAATAGCTCCCGAGTTCACGCTCACCTTGTCGGCGCCGCACTTGAGCACACGATCGAAATCCTCAACCGTACTGATGCCACCACCAACGGTCAGCGGAATGAAAATTTTGGACGCAACCTGGCGAAGAATGTCGGTAAACAGCTTTCTGCCTTCTGCCGATGCGGTGATGTCGTAGAACACCAGCTCATCGGCACCGGCACGACTGTAATATTGTCCCAGTTCAACCGGGGATGATACATCGGAAAGCCCTTTAAATTTCACGCCCTTGACCACGCGGCCATCCTTCACATCCAGGCAAGGAATGATTCGTTTTGTGATCATGATGTTCCTCCCTGTCGTGGAGATTGTTGCAACTGCGTAGATTGTTGCAACTGTGCAGATTCCTCCGAAATGTTTGTACGCCGATTTCCCGAACCAGATTGTTGATCTACGGAATCACCGGCAAGCTGGAGAGCTTTCTTCAGATCGATTGCCCCCGTGTAGTAGGCCTTACCGATAATCGCGCCATACATCCCCATGTCTTTTAAGGCTTGCACATCTTCCAAACTGGAAACGCCGCCGCTCGCCACGAAGTTCATTGTAGGAAATTTGGCTGTGAGCTGCTGATACATCTGTCTGTTCGTTCCGTTCATGGCCCCATCGCGCGAAACATCGGTGCAGATAATGGTGCGAACGCCCAGGTTTGCCATCTGTGAGCAGAAATCATCCAAGGTATAGCGCGATGTTTCTTTCCATCCCTTGATGGCAACAAACCCATCTTTAATATCGGCACCCACGGCAATCTTTTCGCCATACGCTTTTGCAGCCTGCGCCACCAGATCCTGATTGGTGACTGCCGCCGTTCCTAAAATGACGCGGCTAAACCCCGCATCGATATAGGAGCGAATGACATCCATGGAGCGGATTCCGCCGCCGATTTCAGCCTTGAGTCCCGTATCGTTGAGGATCTCAAGCGCGGTTTCCATATTCGGCGTACCGCCATCACGTGCGCCCTGAAGATCTACCAGGTGAATCCACCGTGCTCCCGTTTCCCGGAACTTTTTCGCCGTATGCACGGGATGTTCATCGTAGACGGTCATCTGCTGATAGTCGCCCTTATACAGACGCACCGCTTTGCCGTCATACATATCTATCGCCGGAAGAATTACCATGTGCGCACCCCTACATTTCCGCAAAGTTCCGTAGAATCCGAAGCCCCACCGTGCCACTCTTTTCAGGATGGAACTGGCTGCCCATGACGTTGCCGCGTGCAACCGCAGCGGTAAGTTCTGCGCCGTACTCGGTGGTTGCAAGAATATTTTCCGACGGCGTTATCGCACTGTATGAATGGACAAAATACACGCAGTCCCCGTCCTCAATGCCCGCAAGCAGCGGATGCGCTTTGCGGATATTCAGGCTGTTCCAGCCAATGTGCGGAACTTTCAAATCGCGGGGAATGCGCTCTTTAATGTCGCGCACTTCTCCTGGGATAAGGCCCAGGCCTTCATAGACACCGTTTTCGAAACTCTTGTCGAAAAGAAGCTGCATCCCAAGGCAAATCCCCAACAACGGCTTGCCCTCGGAAGCTTGCTCGCGGACCAAGTTTCCCAGATTGTCCTTGGCGAGGAGTTCAGTGGCATCGCGGAATGCACCTACGCCAGGAAGAATGAGCTTATCAGCCCGGCGTATTTCCTCCGGATCTCTGGTAACCGTCGCCTCTCCTCCGATTGCCTTGACCGAAGACATCAGGGAGAACAGATTTCCCAGTCCATAATCAATAATTGCGATCATGCGACACTCCTAAAGCACACCTTTGGTGGAAGGAATTTCGCCTTCGCGCCCCGGCTCAATGGCAACCGCCTGGGCCAGTGATCGCCCAAAGCTCTTGAACATTCCCTCCAGGATATGGTGGGTGTTTTGCCCGGCCAACTGTCTGATATGCAAGGTAATGTTTGCGTTTCGCACAAGTCCGGCCATGAATTCGCGCGCCAATTCGGTATCGAAATCCCCCACTTTTTGCGTGAGGTTTTCTAGTCGATAATCCAAAAATGCGCGACCGCTTATGTCCACCACGGTAAGAATAAGCGCTTCATCCATCGGCAGAATCTTTTCACCATAACGTGCTATGCCCGCACGATCGCCAAGCGCCTTGTTAAGCGCCTGACCCATGGTAATTCCCACATCTTCAACAAGGTGGTGGTAATCGACATATGTATCGCCCGATGCCTTGATGGTCAGATCAAATCTTCCATGAGAAGCAAAGAGGGTAAGCATATGGTCTAAAAACCCACAGCTTGTCGAAACATCTGTCTTTCCGGTTCCGTCCAGGTTTAACTGCAGGTTGACCTTCGTTTCGGCGGTCTGTCTATCTATCTGTGCACTTCTCATTTTTCTACGATCTCCTTCAACGTGGCAACCAGCGTGTCCATCTGCTCCGGCGTTCCGATGGTGATGCGCACCCAATCGGCAATGCGAGGCTGATTCCAGTGGCGCACGAGAATTCCGCGCTGTTTTAGCTCGCGGTATATGTCTTCCCCAGCAAACCCGGGGACCTTAGCGAAAATGAAATTAGCTTTTGAAGGAAGGACTGTTGCTCCCAACGCCGAAAGCGCTTTTTCGGTCTGTTCCCTGGTCGCCTCAATTTTCTTACAATTTGCGGCGTAGTAACCGTTTTCATCGATGGCGGCTTCGGCCAGAATCAGCGAAAGTGCGTTTACGTTGTACGGATTTGTGGAGTACTGGATCATCTCCAGGTCGCGAATGACGCTTGCATTGCCGATCGCAAAGCCCAGTCTGCCTCCGGCAAAGCTGCGCGATTTGGAGAACGTCTGGGACACCAGCACGTTATCAAATTCCTTGATCAACGGCACCGATGTTTCCGCCCCAAAATCCACGTATGCCTCATCTACCAACACGATGCGGTCGGTATTCGCCTTAGCAATTTTTGCGATGTCGTCGAGCCCCAGCGCAAGCCCCGTAGGAGCATTCGGGTTAGGAATGACCACATTGGCAGGTTCTGCACAAAACGCATCAACGTCTATCGTCATGTCATCTGCCAGCGGCACTTCGCGGTAATTGATGCCATGAAGTGCAGCGATGACCTTGTAGAAGCTATAGGTGATATCCGGAAACAGCAGGGTTTCGTCATCATCGGTGAAGGCTAGAAACGCGAAATTGAGGATTTCATCTGAGCCGTTGCTCAAGAAAACGTTCTCTTCGTTGACGCCATAGAGCTTCGCAATCTTTGTTTTCAGGCGATGTCCCGTAGGGTCAGGGTACAGACGAAGGCGCTCCATGTCGGTCTCTTTTAAGGCTTTGACCACCCCCGGTGCCGGAGGATACGGAGATTCATTCGTGTTCAGCTTGATGTATTCACGATCCTGCGGCTGTTCACCGGGAGTATAAGCCTCGAAATCCTGATAGCGTTTCCTTAGGAATCTGCTCATCGCAACTCCTTCTGCCTTTCCTTCTTGAGCGCTTGTACCGCGTTAACGGTTGTTACTACGAATCAGTGCGCTGCGAGCGTGGCCACTTAGGCCTTCCGCCTCAGCAAAGCGGGCAATCTTTTCCGCTGCGGCATCAAGGGCATCAGGCGTGTAGTAGGAATACTGCATGCGCTTGACGAAATCATCCACGCCGAGTGGGCTCGAGAATACCGCTGTTCCGCTTGTTGGCAGCGTGTGATTTGGACCCGCATAATAGTCGCCCAAAGCCTCCGGACAATCGCGACCCAAGAAGACCGATCCCGCATTTTTGACCTCTTCGAGATACTTAAACGGATCGTCGACGCACAGTTCGAGGTGTTCAGGGGCAATTTCGTTGGCAACATCGATCGCCTTGTCAAGATTGTCCGTAACAATGATTTTCCCGTTGTGCTCGATCGACGCGCCCGCGATTTCTTTACGCGGCAAGACCGACAGTTGTTTATCCACTTCAGCTTGCACCTTTTTGGCGAAATCAGCCGAGTCGGTGATCAACACCGCACTGGCATACTTGTCGTGTTCCGCCTGAGAGAGCAGATCGGCCGCCAAAAAGTCGGGGCGCGTTTTATCGTCGGCAACGACCAAAATCTCGGAAGGACCAGCGATCATATCGATAGCCACCTGACCAAAGACCTGCTTTTTCGCCTCGGCGACAAATGCATTACCGGGGCCGACGATCTTGAAGACGCGTGGCACGGTTTCGGTTCCATAGGCCAAAGCCGCGATAGCCTGCGCACCCCCAACCTTAAAAATCTGGGTCACACCAGCGATGTGAGCAGCCGCTAAGATGTTCGGGTTCACCTTGCCACCCGTGGCAGGGGTAGTCATGACAATCTCTGAGCAACCAGCCAGTTTTGCGGGAATGACGTCCATCAGCACGGTGGAAGGATATGCTGCTGTACCACCAGGCACATAGACGCCCACCTTTTCAATCGGCATGACTTTCTGCCCCAGGACCACACCGTTTTCCTCTTTAAGTTCGAAGCCCTCGCGCACTTGATTGCTGTGGAAGCGACGAATGTTTTCGGCGGATTCTTTGATCACGTCGAGCAGTTTTGGATCGACCGTCTCAAACGCTTCATCGATTTCTTCTTTGCTTACCTTGAAGTCGTCCTGGTCGTAGTGATCGAACTTCGCGTTGTATTTTCTGATCGCGGCATCCCCGTTTTCACGAACGTCCGCGATGATATCTTTAACCGTATCCTCAACATCGGCGGGCATGGTGTTCCGCTTGAAGATCTCTTGTTTCTTGTCATCACTGTATTTCATTATGCGCATCATGAGCTGGTCCTTTCTGCCGTATGCTGTGCTTTGTACCTATGTATGCGTTATGCCTATTTAGTATCTCGAGCTTTCGCCAAAGCTGAAACGATGGTTTCAATTTCTGCCGACTTAAAGTTGTAGATCGCTTTGTTTGCGATGAAGCGGGCACTGATGTCCACGATTTTTTCTTTTTCTTCCAGGTTGTTTGCGCGAAGCGTGTTGCCGGTCTCCACGATATCCACGATGACGTCGGAAAGTCCCAACAGCGGCGCGATCTCGATTGAGCCGTTCAGCTTGATAATGTCAATGTCGCGACTACGCTCGCCGTAATAATTGGAAGCGATGCGTGGGAACTTCGTCGCTACACGAAGCGTCTGGTCGGTATCTTCTTCCCATCCTTTTGGCGCGGCAACCATCATGTGACATTTCCCGATGCCCAAATCCAGAAGTTCGTAGACATCGTTTCCGCCTTCAAGTAGCACGTCTTTGCCTACGATGCCTACATCGGCGGCACCTCGTTCAACATAAATAGCCACATCAGAAGGTTTAACCCAGAAGAAACTGATGCCCGCGTCACGGTTCGTAAAAATAAGCTTACGACCGGGATTTAAAAGCTCAGGCGCCTCATAACCTGCAGCCGCAAACATGTGATAAACCTGCTCGCCTAAACGGCCCTTCGGAAGTGCCACATTGATCATCTGCTTGCCTGGGCGCGACCCGTTTGGCTGACCGTCCGTCTCACTTGTGCCGATGATCGCCGGGCTTGTTGCCGGCTTTGAAGCTCGTCCGTTTTCTTCCAGCAACGAGATATCGACAGAAAAGCCGATTGCTCCGCCCCGCTTCCCCATCTTTTTCATGAGGTTATCGTAGCGGCCACCGGAAAGTACATCGTACGGGACGCCCTTGACGAATCCTTGGAAGATCACGCCATCGTAGTAGCCCATATCATTGACCATGGAGAAGTCAAAGCGAATGGTTCCGTGCCGGGCAAGTCCATTCTCTTTTAAGGAACTATGGATTCGGCGAAGCTCCTGAACTGCCGCTTCCATCTCTTGGTTCATCGACAGATCTTCGATAGAATCAAGCACTTCATCCATAGTGCCGCTGATGGTGATGAGCTCCTGCAACTTGTCGATCATGAACTTGCTGACGCCGTGATCCTTGCAAATTGCCGCAGCCGTGTGAAAATTCTTGTTTCCCACAGCTTTCAGAACATTTTCCTCAACCTCACCTGGCAAACCGAGGATAGAAACAAAACCACGAACAATACCCATGTGAGAGATCGTAAGGACATAATTATCCGAAATGGATTTCAGGCTTTTTACCGCCAGCTGCATCACTTCAAAAACATGATCTTCGGTAAGATCACCGATGCACTCGATGCCGGTCTGGTCGATTTCGCGAAAATCTCCACTGCCACGACTCGTGCGATATACCTGGTCATCGTAGCAATACCGTTCAACCGTATGCGGCGTATACTGGCTGTTCTTCGCGATAGATAGGGTAACGTCAGGCTTTAAGGCCATGATTCGTCCATGATTATCGGTAAACGTGATGATTCCATCATTGCCGAGAAAGTCTCTGTTCTGACTATAGAGCTGGTAGTCTTCAAACTTTCCCGTCTTGAAAAGCTGGTAACCATTGCTCCGGTACAGATCCCTTAAATCATATATGGCTTTTTCGCTTCTACTGAGAATGGACGCATAATCCTTCATTATTCATTCTCCAACCTGTCCAAAACCATACGGTAGCCACCCGGGCCGTAATTTAGGCAGCGATTGACGCGGCTGATGGTAGTTGAGCTCATGCCGGTCTCCTGGCTAATTTCGTTGAAAACTTTGCCGCTGGAAAGCATTTTTGCTACCTCGAGCCGACGAATAAGATCGTTGAACTCGCTAATGGTGCACACATCCTGGAAAAATGCATCACATTCCTCAGGATTTTTCAGGGAGAGCACAGCTTTATAGAAATTTTCTTTGTAGTCTTTTTCCTTCTCGCCTTTGCTCGTGGCCTCTTTCCGAGAATTTTGCTTTTCTTTTTCCATCTTGCGCTTGCCTTCCCGTAATGCTTTTCTCAATAGCGAGACAACTTGCTTTTGTTGATACTATCTACTGAAGCTGCTGACGTTGCCTGTTGCCTTTATCTGATTTCTCGTTCTTGATGCTTTGATACGTTATCACTCTACTGTGCTAAAGTACACACGCACAGAGCAGAGCTACACAGATCCACCACAGTTTCGATGATCTTGAGCACGCCGAACATGGCATACGCCCGTTTCATGGCGTTTACCCGTTTCATGGCGTTTATCCGTTTCATGGCATTCGTCCGGTTTATTCGCTTTATGGCATTCGTCCGTTTTCCTCTCTGAGAATTGCGAGAAATAGGGACTAATTGTTGCTCCACGCACATAGGATTTTCGAAAAGCTTGTGCGAAATATCCACGTGTATCCGTACAATATGGCAAGAACGATATACTAACGAAGAGCATTACCGCCAATGCTCACGTTTGATCGCATTAATTGCCAATATTGATCAGGAAGTTTTTATGGCTACAACATCGCAACAACACTACACCGCTGCCGATATTGATGGCAGTGTTGCAGTTCTAATTCCTTGTTACAACGAGGCAGTTACTATTGCAAAAGTCGTTGACGATTTTAAGCGCGAATTACCAAACGCAACCATTTATGTGTATGACAATAATTCCACCGACAACACTGCCCAAATTGCACGCGAACACGGTGCCGTTGTACGCCATGAGAGCCGCCAAGGCAAAGGCAATGTTGTACGCCAAATGGTTCGAGACATTGATGCCGATTACTACTTGATGGTCGATGGCGATGACACCTATCCTGCAGAATCGGCTGTGGATTTGCTCATGCCCCTTGTGAACGACGAAGCCGATATGTCTGTTGGCGACCGACTTTCAAATGGCAGTTATGGAAAAGAAAATAATCGAGCATTCCATGGGATGGGCAATAATCTCGTTCGCTGGCTCATCAAAGTTATTTACGGGTTTAGTTTCACCGATGTAATGACGGGCTATCGCGCGTTTAACGAAGTGTTCGCAAAAACCATGCCCGTCATCCGCAGCGGTTTTGAGATTGAAACCGAACTCTCTATTCATGCAGTTGACAAGCGTTGGAGAATCGCTCAGATTCCTATTCAATATCGTGACCGTCCAGAAGGAAGCTTCTCAAAACTTTCCACGTTTAGTGATGGATGGAAAGTACTTAAATGCATCGGCAGCTTATTTAAAGATTATCGTCCCATGACACTGTTTGGAATTGTGGGTTTAATACTGGTGATCATTGGACTGTGCGTTGGTATTCCAGTGATTGCCGAGTTCAATGTCACGAGACTCGTACCACGTCTTCCATCTGCACTTCTGGCCGTGGCGATTGTATTCTGCGGACTTATGAGTTTTGTTTGCGGACTCATCTTGGACACAAACGTGAAGAATAACCGAAAGAGTTACGAGATCCAGGTCACACGCGCATACGAAATTTACGGCAAAACCATCAACGCGAAAAAACAAGATAAATAATTGTGACGCCACATGCAGGGTGCAACGCTTTTCAGGCTGCAACGTTTCTTTATGTGTTGATCTGTTATGTGGCGCTTTTTTATGTGTTGTCCTTTTGTGTAGCCCTTATGCATGCCGCAGTCTGTGCGTTATGCCCTCGCCTGCGGCGCGTGATTCATCTCTTGCGCAAGTAGATTCCGCACGTTATCTCGGTATTCAGGGCGTATCAAGTAGTAGCACAGCGATTCAACTTGTGTTTGGAACACGGTACCCCGCCCTACAATCTTAAATGCACTGATGCCATACCGCTGGTGGATCTCCTGCACTTCTTCGCAGGTAAATTGCGTTGGATGACCAGGCTTATGGTCAAAGAAATCGGGACGATTTGCCCTGCACGCAAACGGCTCAATGGTGCCTTGTAATTGATTTAAACTGTTGTGCTTATAATGTTCCTGCCGGTACGGACAGTGTGGCATGCAAAATTCGTTTACCATGACCTCGAGTTTTTCAGGATGAGCAACCTTGCGCAAAAACGAATCATCCTTGTTGTGATTGTAATCAAGCACCACCCAATCATAGTGATCAAGCATGCGATTAAGCTCATCGACGCCCGAAAGCGCCCGCGTCGTCGAAAGAATGATGGGCATGTGATAGGTGGAACGAATATAGTCACCTATCTCATCGGCATAGACAATGACCTGACCATGGTGACGCGATGCAGCTTCAAGAATCGTGTGTACATACGGGTCTTTGAGAGAATTCAGATCAGCAAACATGTTGGTAAACGTCAGCCGCGGCTTGATTCCGTATTCATCAAGCACGGAAAACGTCCATTCAATGCGCTCAGCGGACCAGCGTGGTTGAATGTAGGTACGACCACCATTTAAGGGGCAATCGGGGAAATTCCCGTATATTTCTGCAATGGTGACGTCAGGCTGTGCCCAATCAGGATGCGCCGCCATGACTCGGGCGAAAAACAAGTTCAGCCCAAGGCCTTGCGTAAAATCTGGAATTTCATACGAGATCATCTCTACGCCTTTCCCTCGCATCCTGACGTTTCCCTTTCATAAATGCACGCTTTTTCGAGATTGCTATTTTCTGCCATTGTTCAGCGCACGAATCAGCTACAAGGCGCCTAGAACATTCTCATCTGAAGATCGCTGCCAATGACCTGATGATATTTAGTAAACATCGATTCAGGCTTGTTCGCTTGCCACGAAGGCTTTTCCATGGGCAAGTGGATTTCTTTCTTGGTTAAGATATCGGAAAGCGGCACATCCTCATGAACCGATAGCGCATCTTTCGGGCATACTTGCTCGCACGCGCGGCATTGCAGACATTTATAGGGAGTGTGAGAAACACCCCATTGCTGATCCTCGTCCACACGAGAAAGCGCTCCTGTCGGACAGAACACCGTGCACATGCGACAACCAACACACAAGGACGTGTCTATGGTGACTCTACCAAACACCCGTGAAGAAACCGGTGCATCGGGAAGAGGATGGGGGCCTTCTGATGTTTTCACAATGTGTCTTAAGTAATTCAGCAATCGTACGCGCCGCATGGGCAAATGATGACTTAAGGTGCCGTGCGAATTCACTTTTTTCAGATATGCATTGTGCGTATTGTCTGCATTCTCACTTTCTGAATCTTCATCATCACACACGGATTCTTTGTCAAGTGCATCGTCATGCTCTAATACGGAAGTTTGAGAAATCGCTTCAGATTCCGCGCCGATCTGCGCTTGGACCTCCAACGATACGTCTGTCATTCCGTCAAACGTAACAATTTTCATATGAGATCTGCATGCTGAAAGAAGCGAACGTGCGCTCTCCACCACCTGCTCGCACATTTTTTCGCCTTGCGCATACACACAGGTCTTGCATGGTCCTTTCACCAGGCGCAGCTCTCTTGATCCGTATGCGGCACACGCAACAATCAGTGATTCATCGACGCGCCCCAAGCACGGCGTGCTACGCACCTTGTGCTCAATTTCTTTTTGGATTTCTTCTTCTGCTTCTTGCGGATGCTGTTCATGCGTCCTATGTACATGCGCCTCGATTGCTTTGTCGCATGCAATGACCGGATGGCCTTTTGTGGCCACAATTGAGCGCTTCAACGCCGCAACAATTTCTTTATCATCAGGAGAGATGATATCAATTGCCTCGCTTGGGCACGCCGTCGCACACGTGCCACACCCGATGCATTTATCCACATCACACGCTATTCCTTCATCGGTCATATGAAGTGCACCCGATGCGCAAGATTCAATACAGCGTTGGCATAACGCATTGCGATTGCGAACCGAAATGCAACGCTCAGGATAGACGGCAAGGTGCTGTTTATTCATGGTAGTAAGGGTAGAAACCATGCTGTCATTAAGAGTCACGATCATTCGCCTTCTTTGGTACCGGACAAGATTGTTGGGGAACTTTCTTGTTCTGTGAATATCGGTTTTCCGGAATTTGAGGCAGCGCCTTGAGAAGCTTCTTTCTTCTTGGGAAGGAACGGGAATGTGATTGCACTTGCCGGACACACCTCGGCACATGCGCGGCACTTCGTGCATTCGCTCAACGTGGCGTGACTTTTTGTAATGTCATGCAAATTAATGTCCACATGGCACGCACGTTGGCATGCACCACACTTAATTCCTTTGGCAGTTTCCAGGCAGGACGACTCGTCAACGGTGGGAAGAAGCGTCTTGTTGCCCGCGCTAAAAAGCGAATAGAGCGCGCCAAGCGGGCATAATCGATTGCACCAATGAGGCAGAAGCACTACTTCAGCGATGAGCACTCCCAAAAATAAAATGATGGTCCACGTGGTTTCTCCGAATACGAAAAGCCGCATGACCAGCAAGACCAGTGCAAACGTAATGCCGATGGGACACATCAGACAAAAAACGGGAAAACCCAAGATCAATGTAGAGCCTATGGCTGCCAAAAGTATGGCGTAGCGTGTGTCAAAACGCAGGGTGCGTGCGCGTTTGAGAACGGGAGCGCGATCAATCGGACGCTGACGTTGTTTCCTCCCTTTCGGATTCGTCATAAAATGCACCGGACAAAGCCAACTACAAAAAACGCGACCAAGTAAAAGACAGATGGCCAGCACCACAATCACGCTAATGAGCGCCTGTGGAATCGCAGTTCGCTGCGCAATCATAGAAAGAATGGCACCGAGTGGGCAGGCAAGCGTGATGGTATCCCATCCCACCGCGCATACATTGCCAATTCCGCCGCGCGTGAAAAAGCCAATCGCACAAATAGCAACGAAAGCAAGCATCACAAGAAAGCGTGCACGTGTTGATTTTAATTTTCTCATGTCTTATCGCACCTCCAGCGGGTGAACGGTAATGGCGCGATCGGTCTCCCCTTCGGTGATAATGCCCGTTCGCAGCGAAATACATGAATATTCACATGCACCGCATCCGTTACAAATTGTCTCGTCGACAACGGGAATATGATCCTCATCTAAGGAAAGTGCACCATAGGGACACGCATCGACACATGAGTGACAGCCTGTTCCTCGTACGGCCAGGCACCATTCGGGCACCAAGCGGGCGACGCCGATCACCGTGTTTTGCGGCGTAATGTTGTCTCCGTGAAGTGCCAAGGTTGGACACGCCGCTATGCAGCGCGGACCACCTTCCACGTCTTCGCAGAAGTTGCACCATCCCGCTTTAAAATCCATGCGTGGCGTGCGCATACACATGATTCCATCTTCGAGATGCGCAGGTGCAATGGCGTTTTGTGGGCATACTTCACGACATTTTTCGCAATGAATACACGCGCTCAAAAGATGCGTTTCGTCTTGACCTCCCGGGGGTCGATTGAGTGCGGAGCGAGGCGCAAAGGTAGCGCCACAGCCTAAGGCAAGAACGGCGCATGATCCCACAATGCCAAGGGTAAATTCCCTGCGGCTTATTGAAGGAGATCCTTTTCCCTGATGATTTGTATCATCGTGCGTTTTCTTATCCATCATGGATGCTCCTTTTATCCCTTTACTGCGGGAGCTTCTTGAGCCGTTTGCGTAGCCTTCGCAGAAGCGGTTTCTTCATCGGAAGGAGCTTGATTTGCGTTCACATCTTCCAGAGCACTTTCACGGGCATCATCTGAAGGATCATCCACGTCGTTATCCTCTAGAAGTTCATTTAAGAACTCCAAGTCATTTTCGAGGAAGCCCGAAGTGAGCAGCCCAACGCCGCGATAGAAATCAGTAAGCGCAAATTTTTTGATATCATCTGCCATCATGGGATACCAGCTGCAAAGATGATCCTGCAAGAAATTTCGTTGCTTCATAAGATACGAAAGGCACGTTTCGGTGTCTCCTTTTTCATATGCGTTTAAGGCACGCTCACCGATGATCTGCTCATATTCAAGCTCAAGAGAAATATGATCCTCTCCCTCGCCCCATGATTCGGTCTTCTCAAGGCCCTCTGAGCGATAGATCACCAGCACTTCATCGCGTGCATCTTGCATCAAAAGACGGCGAGGGCTGGTATATACACTTTCGTAGGGATACGCTGCAGAATATGCATCATTCCCCAGTCCAATAAAGGCATGCACGTAGTCCTTTGCTAAATCCTGCAACACACTTTCATTTCCACGAGAAAGATACTGCCTGATGAGTTTGTATCCCTCGTCAACATCTTTATTTCCCGTTTCAGCCGGATACTTCATGGTCATAAGCGTGTCCAAGAAATCCTGATCGACTTCCACACGAAAAAGCCGTGCAAGAAACTGATAGGTCGCTCTGCGTCCGCGCAACACCGAAGCAAAATCAATCGTATTGTTTTCAGCCATTGTTATCATTTCTCCTACGCAAATACCTGTTTAAATGCTTTGGCACCATCGTCGGTAAGCTGCCACGTTCCTTGCCAGCGGGCCGCGTTACAACGCTCGAGCCGCCCCAAGAAATATGTGCAGAACCTGCGTGGTTCTTTTAACAGCGGGTCGGAATCAACAGCTTTGTTTAAATCTGCCACCGCACAACCGCCGTCGACATTCATAAGGTTGTATATGCGCTCATAAATAGGCAGATATTGCTCTTCTTCGGTGATTACTTGAACAATAGGATCCGTGCCAATATTCTTATCAACGGCCTCTATGCCGGCAGCTGTTGCAATGAAGCGTTCTTTGGGAGCTTGCTCAATAACTTCAGCTTGTTCTTCAAAGACCGAAGAATCTATGGAAAGATCTTCCACATCAATTTGCTCTTCGCCTTCGATATCGGCTTCTACCTCTTCTTGCTCTTCAGGCATTTCATTTTCATCAACTTCGACGTCCCGCACTTCGGGATTCGTGCATTCGATGGCCCCTGCCTTTTCGAGCAGTTCGATGAGTCTGCTCGTCTCATATACGCTCCCGCCTTGGGGATATTCCGCATCTACGGACGCTTCAATTTCCGATGCCGTCTTTTCGCCCGACTGGCACGCTTGCACCACGGCGAGAATGCGATACTTCTGCCCTGCGATACCCTTCAACAGGTTTTCGATACGCTCAGACGCGGGGAGTTCAACGGGTTCGGGAATAACGCTTTTATCAGCATCAGGAATGGGCATTTGATAATCATTTGGAGGCTCTTCCTTATTGTCTTCCTCGACAACGTCGGCATCTTCTAAAGGATCAAAGTCATCATCGAGCTGGAAGAGATCTTCGTCGTCGGCATAATCATCATCTGTGAGCGGATCTTCGCTGGCGAATTCGTTCTCACCGGTACGTTGATCTTCGGTGGCAAATTGGTCCTCACCCGTACGTTGATCTTCATTAGCGCATTGGTCTTCGCTAGTAAACTGATTTTCTTCTTCGTTCATTTTTGAGATCCTTCCCCGCCTCCGACGGCTAGATATTGGCATGGCACTACGCGTGCCATTTGTTTTTTGTTGTGTACATAAATGCGCGACACACGCATGTTCAGCGTCACGGCGTTTTCAATGCGATCGTGATCAAACAAGGTGCAATAGACGCGTTCACTCGCGCGCGAGAGAAGATCGCGATATAAACGTTCATCGCGTGCACGCGCTTTGTTTTTGTGGTCGATCGTAAAGGAATCGCTTAATGCATCATTTTTTGGAATAAACCCACCGATCATGCCCGTAATGATTTCTGCTTTGCAGTAGAGCGCGTGGCACACATCGTATGGAGCAATCTGCACTCCTGTCCCGTGGACGCACGCGTGCTTTGGCAATGCATGTGTATATAACCGCTGAAGCGAAATTCCTGATGCGTCTTCATCTATATATGTTTGCTGCTTGTCGGTAAGCGAAATATCCGCGCGCGCAAACGCTTCAACAGCATCTTTGGCTGTTTTAGCTTGGGAGAGATCATCTCGCAGTGCATCGAGTTCATCTAAAGACGCATTGATTTTAGAGAACGCCTTGGTATCAGAGGGATTTGCGCGCATTTGTTTAAGCGCTTGGATAAGGCCACAATCATCGTGGTCACGCGAATACGCCAGGACTTCCAAAAATGGTTCAGAGCACATAAGCCAATCGCCGCAACCAATCCAGGTGCGGAGTGCGACAAGATCGTTTGGATCTTTCTGAAGTTTTGCGAATGCGGCGAGTTTTATCTTTCCGCATGTTTCCGTGTGGCGCGGATCACCATGCACCTTTTCATCATTGGAAAGATAGGCATGTGGCATTCCCGCTTTGTCGAGCTGCTTCCCAATTTTATTTGCCCATATGCCATTGGGAACAGCGATAAGAATATCGTTTGCGTCTGTCCCTTGTTGCTGCTCAGAGTCCACAATGTCTTTGATACCCGCAAACTCTTCTACCGGTGTTGCAAATGAAATGGTCTTTTGTTTTGCGGAATGCTGCGGCGCGGCAATGGTAAATGTTTCTACGCTTGCCTGATCGGCCCACAACGTAAGTCCCTCATGAAATGGGTAATCTTCGTCGGGTGAAGTTTCTGCTTCGATGCAACCGAAAACCGTCATGGTATTGTGCGAAATCGTTTGCAGAAGCCGCTGAGAAGACTTGCTCATTGCTCCAAAATCGACCGCCACAATATACGAAGGTGCGCTTGCATCTGGCACAGCATCAAGGCCCTCGCAGGCGCGCAACGACGCTTCTTCAGGGACAACTGCCTTCCGAATGCGCAAATTTTCGGTGAAAATGGCATAAACCTTTTTCTCTTCTTGGTTTACCAGCCAATAATCATCATCGGTGGCGCAGTCGGCCAGACTCTTAAAAAAGAATTTCATCATTTCGCGCAGGCGATGAGGAGCCACACCACAAACTTTCACGTCTTCCATTAAGACATCAAGTTCGTTGCCATCTAACACACGGCCCGAACGCCCTGTTGCGGCAATCACCCGACTGTCATTGAGGATTTGTGTCGCGATATCACGTACCCAGTGCACCGAAGCATGTTCGTCATTTTGAAGCAGCAAGCCCAAGCGTGCCGCAGACCACCGATCAGCGCAGACCACACACACCTGTTGCCCCGCTGCCTCATGAGTCTTGACGCACGAAACTACCGCATGCGCACAATCGGTCGCAGAATCATGCAGTACACAAGCATTTTGTTGAGATGAAAAATATGAAGAAAGTTCCTCTACAGAAGGAACTGATTGAGCACTCACGTTGACCTCCATCCTGTCTTTAGGATGGAGCCCCTGCCTGAAGCCCCCTAAGCTCCATACAAGTGCTATTACCTAGAAAGTATTACCCACAAAAAATGTGATGTCTACAATCATTCCAAATTCGAATACATAAGCCGTAAGGCTTGCTCTTTGCTGGACACCTGAAGCTTTTTATATGTCTCCCCCAGCATCTGAGCAACATGATCGCGTGAAATTCCCTGTTCAGAGCCTATTCTATCGATGCTATACCCCGACAGATATAAAACAAGGACGCCGATTTCTTCCGGGTCTAAACCCTTTTTTGCACCAACCTTACGGCACGCATATTTGAGATATGCATCTGGACCAGAAACGTCGGTGCGTATCGTTTCGCCGTAATGGCCGCGTACCTGTTTGATTTCATCGCGCGCAGCCTGCAAATCTTCAAGGATTTGCACCGAGTGTTTCAGCAGCACATTCCCCTCTTTTGTCATGCGCACTCCCTGTTTGGTACGAACGAAAAGGTCACAGTCGAAGGTGCGTTCAAGCACTGCAATGTGCTTGCTTAAGGTGGATTGCGTCATATGTAATTGACGTGCGGCTTCGGTGAAACTTTTGCAGTCAGCAAGAACTGAAAATTCGCGAAGATATGAAACGTCCATGATGATCATTCCTCATTCGCGATTTTTTCAGCGAGGTCAATTAAAGCCTGACGATTTTCTGCACCCGTCTTTTTATAAATATGACGAATGTGGGTGCTTACGGTTCCTTGGGAGATAAAAAGTGTTTCCTCGATACGAGAAATTGTCCTGCCTTGTATAAGCATGGGCAAGACCTCGCCTTCGCGCGGAGTTAAGCCATACCTCTTTGCAATAATGGCACATACGCGCTTTGAGCTTGGTGAGCGGTGTCTATGTATTTCAGTCTTTTGCGCGGTTTGCTCTGCATTAGGCTGAGCAGGTGCGATATGGAAGAAATCGTTGAAGAAAAACAGGTGCACGAAGAATAACCACAAAACTGAAATGAGCGTTATCAAAGGCAGCATGTCTTGCGCAGGGTTGGCTCCTATTGCGTTTGCCAAGAGCTCACCGACAACTTCACCACCATACACCGCTGCATAGCTCAACGCTAAAAGTTTTGTAATACCAAGTCCAAATGTTTTGTTGAGTTTGACACAAGCGGCAAACAGCACCACAGAAAATGCGAGATAACCTGCAAAAATAAGGTATCCGGCAAAACTTGAACGATCCCGTAAAAACAGAGTACTCAAGCATCCTGCGCAAAATACAAAAATAGCGATGCGATATACCCACGAAAGATTGTCATGACGAGGTTTCACACATATTGCCAGAACACACGCCATCATGACCATTCCGCCAATAAATAAGAATATGCCGTATTCATCGGCAACTTCAAATGATCGATATCCGGTGAAAACGTCAAAAAATCCAGCAATAAGCCCAAACGAAACGACCCCGATGGTTCCTTTCAATAAAAGCAGCGAAATATGTTTCGGCACCTGGCCAGGTAAAATATTGTCAACAGGATGTTCGACCGTTCGCGAGGAATGCCACAGAAGAACACCCGATACCGCTGGCATGGCAGCAACAACAATGTCGGCAAAAATGCTTGGCGTTGCATTTAAGACAAGCCCAATCGCAAACGCAAGTAAAACTCCCAGAGTAAGTTCTATGATGCTTTCACGCTCAACGTCAGAAAAAAGCTCGAGCCAGCAAACAAAAAGAGCCGCAGATCCAAGCCCTGTAGCCAGTGCACATCCACCGAGTGCCAAGATTCCAACGGTATCAGAAAGATTAATAAAGAAACCGACAATAGTGCCCACGGTCATCGCCGCAGCCGCAAGGATAATGATGAGGTGGTTCTGCCGCATCACCTCATCACGACGCGCAACAATGCCAATAAAAATGAGCATAATCGTCGCTGAGCTTAACGATACGAACATATTCATATAGAGCGAAGAGCGGATATCGGCGCTCATGAGATAGGGCACAATACTATAGAAAAGCATAAATACCCAAACTCGATCGCATGCAAAACCAAGTGTGCGTTCGAGCGAAAGTGATTTTGTTTGAACTATTCGCCCGGATGGCGACGCAGTTCCATCACTCATAAAAGTCCCCCTCGAAAAAATTTCCCTCACAAAAATAATACCAGGCAATGTGCAGAAATGATTTGCAAACCATGGAACGTATTGTATAAAGAAATGCATTTTCTTGAATCTTACCTGTTCACAGCGTCTCATAATTACGGCCGACCGAAAGATCATAACTTTTTATGATGCCGTTTCGCCCACTTACGCCTTCTGTTTGATAGGCAAAACCTCTTTATTTTCGTACCTTTACGACATTGCGTTGAACCCCCTAACACTCTGCTATCAACGCAGTCAAAAAAAGAAAAAGGGAGAGAAAGAAAAGGAGGAGATACATGGGTGATTTAACTATGTCGCGTCGAACGTTTCTAAAAACCGCGGCAATAACCGGTGCAGCGGCAGCTGTTTTAGGAACGTCTGAGAAAAGCGCCTTGGCAGAAGATACGTATCCAGAAGTTTCTGGCCAAGATACCGTGGAAGTTAAAACATGTTGCCGTGGTTGCGGCAAAATGGAATGCGGCGTTAAAGTTATTGTCCAAAACGGACGTGCCATCCGTGTTGAAGGCGACGAAGGCGCATTTCAATCAATGGGTAACTGTTGTACGAAATCGCAATCGTCAGTCCAAGCAGCATATCATCCAGATCGTCTGCACTACCCCATGAAGCGCACCAATCCAAAAGGCGAAGAGCCTGGTTGGGTACGCATCTCGTGGGATGAAGCAATGAACACCATCGTTGAGAATTTCCAAGACATCATTGCGAAATACGGTGGCGAATCCATTGCTTGCCAGGTAGGCACCTCTCGTGTTTGGTGCATGCATTCTGAGTCCATCTTGAAAAACATGCTGGGAACCCCAAACAACATTGAGGCATGGCAGATTTGTAAGGGACCACGCCACTTTGCAACCACAATGGTTGACCAGTTTGCTATGAGCTGGATGGAAACGATCACGCGTCCGCGCGTCTATGTACAGTGGGCAGGAGCTTCAGAGCTGTCCAACTACGACGATAGCTGCCGTACTACCGTTGATGTCGGTACTCGTGCTGACTATCACATCAGTGTTGACCCACGTATGGCAAACTTTGGTAAAGAAGCTGACATCTGGCAGCATCTTCGCCCGGGCACTGATGGCGCATTGGCACTGGCATGGACCAATGTCATCATTCAAAAGCATCTTTATGATGATCTGTACGTAAAGAAATGGACGAATGCACCATTTTTGGTATGCGAAGACTTCGATCAGGATTGGATGCAGCAAAACGGCTTCCCTTCAGTGCGTACCGATGGTTCATATTGGCAGGTGACAACCCACCTGTTAAAGGAAAGCGACATCAGAGAAGGCGGCAGTCCATTCAAGTTCCTCGTCTACGACAACAACTGGCAACAGCTTGCCGCGCAGGGTGTAACCCACGAATACGGTGCGTTCACCTGGTTCAATGCAGACCAGGAAGCACGCATCGATAATACCGGTGGATTCTGGGAAGGCGAAAACTACGAAAGTGTCGCCGCACGTGAAACGGGAAAAGAAGCCAACCAAGCAAATCTTTTACCCGGCCAGATCCAGGGTTGGGTGCCTGATCTTCTTCCATTTGATCCTGCAATTGACCCTGCGCTTGAAGGTGAGTTCCAGATCACGCTTAAGGATGGCCGCAACGTTACGGTCAAGCCCGTGTGGGAATACTACAAAGCACGTGCTGCCGAATATGATTTGCAAACCGCAGAAGAAATTACCGGTGTTCCCGCCGATGATATTGAGCGTGCTGCTACGATTTACGGCACACGTCTGGATCCTTCGACCGGTTACGGCAACGGCGGTATTCAGTATATGCTCGCCCAAGAGCATGCGTGCAACGCGATTCAGAACAGCCGTGCGCTCGACAACTTGGTAGGTATTACCGGAAACATGGATACCCCAGGCGGAAACCGTGGACCAACCATTGTCCCAATCGACGGCGACTTGCAAGGATTTTCTGCATGGGCACCTGGTGCAAGCACCCCTGCTCCAGAAATTAACCAGAAGCAGATCGGCGACCAAAAGTTCCCACTTTTGTCCTGGTGGCAATATTGGTGCGACGGTCCAACTATCTACGATGCAATGATCACCTCCGATCCATATCCTGTGCGTGCGCTTTGGAACGAATCAGGTGACTTCTTGTCATTCGCGAATACCACCCGTGCATGGGATGCACTTTGCAGTCTGGATTTCATGGTTGACTTGAACCTGTGGCACACCCCTTCCACCGATGCAGCCGACATTATTCTTCCTGTTGCCCACTGGATTGAGCTTAATTCTCCACGTGCAAGCCAGGGTTCAGCAGGAGCTATGGGTGCAACCGTAAAATGCGTCCAGCCACCTGCAGAAGCAAAATACGATCCTGAAATTGTCATGGATTTGGCTCGTCGTATGAACTGGAAATGGACCAATGAGCCAGGCAACGAATGGCCTGATATTAATTGGCAGTTAGCCGATGCAATCAAAGAGCTGAGCGACGACGAAACCACCTGGACCGAATACCACGTGCATAACGGCCAAGTTAGCTTTGATCGCCATGGCGTTGAGCTTGCAAACCTTACCCCGAAATATAAGACCTGGGATGAATACGTCGCAGCCTTCCAAGAACATGGCTGGTGGCAAGCGAAAGAGATCGACCCACGCAACTGGGGCACCTACCGTCGTTATCAGACAGGCGCACTCCGCGCACGCGATCGTGTGTGGGCTCGTCTGGACTACACCTCTGGCAAAGGCATCGGCGACTGGAAACCAGGGTTCTTTACTCCAACAATGAAGCAGGAGCTTTGGTCAACCGTCATGGAAAGCCATGAGCCTGATCATCCAGAATGGTTCTTGCCAAGCTGGACCGAACCACCTCATGGACCAAAAGATGGCGATCGTATCAAGGAATATCCACTCACCGCAACAACAGGACGTCGTATTCCTGTCTACTTCCACTCAGAGCATCGCCAGCTTCCGTGGTGTCGTGAGCTTTGGCCGGTACCTCGTATCGAGATCAACCCAGAAACCGCAGCTGATTATGGTATTGAACAAGGCGACTGGGTATGGATTGAAACTGAATGGGGCAAGATCCGCGAAGTTGCCGACCTGTACTACGGCGTCGATAAAGATGTCGTGAACTTGGAACACACCTGGTGGTATCCAGAGCTTTCCATGGATGCAGGCCACGGATTCCAACTTTCTGCCGTAAACCAGTTGATCGACCATCATGCTCAAGATCCAATTTGTGGTGCATCTAACTTGCGTGCCTATCAGGTAAAAATCTATAAGGCAACCCCTGAGAACAGCCCATTCAACAACCCTGTTCCATGCGGCTCTGATGGCACCCCAATCATTCACACTTCGGACGATCCCCGCCTGAAGGAATGGCTGCCTGACTATGAAGGGAGGGATTAATCATGACCAAGAAAGCGATTATCACAGACTTAAACCGCTGTGTCGGATGTCTTGCATGCAGTGTCGCTTGCAAAGCCATGAACAACGTCCCGATTGGCTGCTATTGGAACAAGGTCGTTCGAATTGGACCAAACCCTGTTCCTGGCGGTTCAGGACAATGGCCCGATGTGTACATGTACTTTTTGACCATGGGGTGCCAGCATTGCGAAGACCCCGAATGTGTAAAGGTTTGCCCTACCGAGGCATCACATATCGCTGAAGATGGAACTATCCAGATCGACAGAAACAGATGTATTGGCTGTCAGTTCTGTGTTATGGCCTGCCCTTATGGTGTCCGTTATCTCGATCCTGATGAGCGTGTTGCTGAAAAATGCACCCTGTGTGAGGAACGTTTAGTGCAGGGATTGTTACCCGCATGCGTTGCTCAATGCAGCGGAAATGCACGCTGGGTGGGCGATCTCGATGAGGGCCTTGATTCATTCGTGGGCACTTATGACCCTCTTGGAAAACAGCGCAAAATGGTTGATTTTATCGAGCCATTTGAAGAAAGCGACATACACCATCTCCCTGATGCAGGAAACCACCCAGGATTTGCCTATATCTTAAGGGACCATGAGTGGCAGGGAGGCGATGACCAATGACAGTACAGTGGCCTCTGGTAATATTTACCCTTTTCTTGTGCATAACAAGCGGTATTCTGGGTGGCATTTCAATCATGGCACTACAGAATAAAGGCGAAAATGTCCGACGCAAGGCAATCGTCGCTTCTGCCATTACCCTTGTTGCAGGTGGCATCGCATCTTTCATGCACCTTCAGCACTGGGAGCGAATCTTTAACGGATTCGGCCACATCACAAGCGGAATTACCCAAGAGCTTATTGGTGTTGTCGTCCTTGCCGTACTCATCATCATTTGGTTCATCTTCATCCAAAGCAAGAAGAAAATCGGCCGTGCCCTCCCCATCGTGACGCTGATTTGCGCTATTGGCATGATCGTAGTAACAGGACATTCCTACTTAATGGAAGGTCGCCCCGGTTGGAATATTGGCCTCCTCCTCTTCTACCTGGGCAATGGATGCCTTTGGGGCGGCCTGGCAGTTTGGCTTCTTGAAGCTATTTCAGAAGGGAGCGATTTCAAAGCTGACGATGTGAAGATTGCTTTTTGGGGCACACTCATCCAGCTTATTTGCGAAGTACTCTATATTCCGTTTTTGGCTTCAGCGCATATCGCCGACTTCGGTTACTATGCCAACGTGTATTCGATGACTACAACGCCTTTGCACATTGATTCACTTGCCACATATGCAGTTGCTGGTCCTGGCGCTTTAATGTTCTGGATCTCAATTGTTGCGACGCTTATCGTATTGGCTTGCACCATTGCCGCAAAGCGGAAAGCTGGTTCAAACAAAGTATTGCTGACCGTAGCTATCATTTGTGCAATCGTTGCATCCATCACCTTCCGCGTACTTTTGTACCAGGTCGGATTCTCGCTGACCGTGATTTATTAAAATGACAAGGATTTGGATGTTTCCTTGTTGTTGAACGATTCAAGACGAAAGATTCATGTCCCCTTTTGAAAACATCCCTTAAAGACGCCATGTTCGTCTGGCGTCTCCCACAAGACCGGCTGACCATTCCCCTCCTGATCAGCCGGTTTTTATTGACCTTTTTTCGGTTGTTTTTCGGTCTTTTTCGGTTGTTTGTCTAATTGTTTGGGTAATTGATAAGTTGCTTTAGGCTACTTGTTGGACATATGGCTACTTGCTAGACATACGGCTAATTGTTAGACGATGCGTCGGCATCTTTTGCATACGCACGTTTTACCACCGGATCAATCGCACGCACAATCGCGTCGATAAGCTTCTCACGACCAATAGATTTGCGGTATGCAACCGCGGTGATCGTTCCTTCGATTCCGGTAGATTTTTCGCCGACAAAGCTCACACGCAACGAATTCTTTTTCAGCTTTGTTCCCACCGCTTTATCGACGGCATTTGTTGCATCTTTAGTAAATGTTTCAACATCGCAGGTAAGCGGCAGGGCAAACGGCACAGAGACGCTATAGGTATTGCCGAGCTGCGTGAGCACATTCTTGTTCATCAGCGCATTCGGTACCTGAAATTGCACGCCTGAATCATCGACAAGCGTGGTTTCGCGCCAGTTGATGTCTTTGACGCGTCCCTTCTGCCCCAAAACTTCGATATAGTCTCCTGGTTTTGCAAGCTGCCCGAGCGAAACCTGGAGTCCACCGATCAAGTTCGAAAGCGTGTCTTGAAAGCCCAGAGAAATCGCGATGCCTCCAACGCCCAGGGCGGCGATAAGCGCAGCTGCATCGTAGTTAAAGCACACGCGCAACAGCACGCCTATGCCGATAAGCCAGATGCATGCGCGCGCGATATTTATGAAAATCGAGCTTGCAGGAACCGCCGTAGCGGGGCTGTTGAGTACACGTCGTAAAAGCTTGGTGACCAGGCGATCAACCACATAAGTGATGGCGATGATAATAACCGCATTTATGCAGGTCAAAAAAATTGGATGAGAAGTAATGAATGTTAATATCGCCTGCATAAACGTCCTTTTCTAAACCGTGCGTGGCATGGTTTTCTTGCACACTAAGCACAAATTATACTGTTTGTGTGCACGCGCAGGCATAAACATTACGCTCAGGACATTTCGCATCCACGCAAGCAACAACTTATAACTTATTTGATTTCGTTTGATTCTCACCGTCACCAGCAAGGCAACTTGTGAGGCATACCCGCATCATTCGATTAACTTAGGTGCAAAAAATTTTACGAAAAATTTTATGACATCCTTTGCAAGACCTTGTGCGAAAAAACGTTAGCCACGCGTATAGAACCACGAAACCGTATCGCCATTGCTCAGTTGATAGTTTGACGCACTCGTGTTTGGCTCACTTCCATTGACTGCATACAGCCATCCACTTCCCGATCCAAACTGCTTTTCAGCAACGCCGCCAATGCCTACCACATAGATGCCATACACGGAATTGCGCGCATTGACACTGTATCCGCTTTGCTGTGCTCCTGCGACAAGCGCATCGTAGGCGGTCGATCCTGCAGGAAGGGTGACCTGCGTAGAGAAGCCCACCGATCCATCGGCTGCAGAGCTATCTACCGAAACACTTACACGAACCTCATTTTGCGTTTGACTCGGAGTTGCCGGAGTGCTGTTCTGGTTGTTAGTTGCACTTGGAGCGCTCGAAGAAGAGTCTGATGGACTGCTCGACCCCGAATTGTCTGGACCACTACCTGATATCGTAGGTGCAGCCGATGATCCCGCTGTGCCTGCTTGAGATTGATCTTGTGCAGAATCCTGGCCTTGCGAGGCTGCAGATTCAGCAGCCCCCGACTGGTCTGCTGTTCCCGATCCCGCATCCGAAGATTCGTTTTGATCGGAGGCATTTTCATTGGTCCCGTTATCGGTGCTATCGCCATCTTCTGCGTTGTCAGTTGCCTCACCGTTCGATTGGTCATCGTTTTGTTCAATTGCCGGTGTTTCGTTTGCTTGCTCAATACCTTCGTGAACACTTTGGGTCCACAATGCCAATGCCGATAGCGCAATAACTACCGCGGAAACGACGGCGATAATGGATGCAATGGCCCGCGTTCGCTTTGCATGCGGATTTTTTTGAGATGCAGTCGGCGATTCCCCCACAGTCTCCGTGGCTGGTGCCGTTTTCGCCGCATCGGCTGATACTTCCTTCGCATCAGCCGATGGTTTGTTCGCCGCTGCAGATTGCGCAGGTTTGTTTTCTGTTGGAGATTCCGCAACTTCTGAATCTTCCGACTGCCTGGGCATCTTAACCGTTTTGTCACTGTCTATCTGTGTGTTATGCGTCTTCTTCTTGCCAAGCTGGGGCTGATCCTGGCCTGGAGCAATTCGATTTTGGGGCATGGTCACTCAGCTTCCTACTTACGCGAACGAGCGAACAAATAAATGGCGATGATAAGTCCCGCAATGCCTACGCAAATACCCACAATCGGCAGCCACGACCATCCATTATTTGCATTTTGGGTCTGCTCATCATTTTGCGAATTGCTCGCGTGGTGGGATCCCTGAGAACTATTCTCCTGAGAAGCATTTTCTGTCGAACTTTGCTGGTTCGAAGGCTGGCTTGCAGAGTCAATTTGCTGTGCCGCATTTTCGAGTGTTTGCTGCGTTTCGGGATTGTCTGTCTGATATGACACTGCTCGCACGACGTTTCCAAGATACGAACCTTCTGGTGTGCCTTGCCCTTCCTCGTTAATGGCCGGAGAACCTCCTGGGTTTGCAGGCGAGTTGGATGTGTCTCCACCAGACCCCGCCGATTGATCGCCAGGATTTGGTGTAGGTTGGGGTTGGGGTTGGGGTTGGGGTTGCGGTTGCGGTTGTGGCTGTTGATTGCCATCATGATTGCCGTCTTGATTCCCTGTGGAGTCAGCAGCGAGCTTAAACAACGTCCCCGAATCGTTGACGTAGTAAAGATTTCCCTGAGCATCAGCTACAATGGAAGCCATGCAGTATTGCTGCTGCGATTCGTCCGGCGTAAACAGCACCGACGCTTCGGTATCCCCCATCTTATAGACATACACGCCTCCCGGTTTGTAGTTTGATGTGAAATACGAGTAAAGACCGTCGGACCGTTGAACTATCAGAGGTGTTGCTTTTATCTCTCCTTGAATATCCGTGTTTCCAGAAGTTGTCGTCACCGTGCGAACTAACTTGAGATTTTCATCAAAAATTCCGAGAATTCCTGGAACGTATTTTTTATTGGCCGTATTATCAATCGTACTTCCGCCCACAAATACGTATGTCTTGCCATCTGATGCCTTTGCAAGAGGAACCGTTCCTGTCGAGTAGTCTGCAAACTTCCCCTGTGCAACCTCAGAAATAGTTCCATCAGAAGACACACGTAATTTATGTACGACACCATCGGTTGTCGTCAAGAAGAAGCTTGATCCATCGGATGACGAAACCGCGGTGCTTCTGCAGCCTACAGATGCATCTCCACCATTTATTGCAAATGTTGCTTTAGGGGTGCCGACTTTTCCTTGGTCGGTCGATATTGGGAATGTAGAAACATTGCCCTTGTCGTCGGCCATAACGATCCACCCATTGACTTTTGTGGCACCTGACCAGTAATATCCCGCGCTTGTATTTCTGTAACTCCAATTCGTATGCCCATCTTTAAGCGATACGGAATAGAAGTATCCGTCTGATGAACCCTCAGAGCTCGGTGACGTACTGGCAAAATATACGTTCTCCCCATCAACGAACGGTGTCTCAAGCGATTGTTGGGCGCCATCCGCACCTGCAGTGAGCGCATCAGTAGTCCAAACCTTAGTTAAATTATCGAGCGTTAGTGCTTCCACACGACCTTCGGATAACGGCACAAGGATGAGATCATTTGCGATTCGCATCCGCGAAATAGAATTAATTGGAGAGTCAAGCTTTGCTGTGCGCTCAACCTTTCCTGTTTGTGCATTAAGCTTTTGAATTTGATTTCCAACTACAACGTAGAGCGAATTTCCGTATACAACTGGAGAGCTTAAGCTAATTCTCCAGTTGTTTGCGTCTTTCATCGATTTTGTCCACGCGGTATGCGCATTGCGAGTCGGCGTATTGACAGCATTCGTTGAATTGCCTGTAGCAAAACCACTCCATGTGCTGTTGTCAGAATCATGAGAAGGATTATCTGGTGTTACCGGTTGATCGGGTGTATCAGGAGTATCGGGGTTAGGATTAACCGGCTTAAATGCATCATCCAGTGAGGCACCGTATGCCGAGTAATACCATACGACGCTGTCACCTGCTTTTAAGGTGACGCTACCTGCACCTACCTCAGAAGCCGTACCGTTTACAAAGAGCTGCCAGTACTTGCCTGTTGTCTGGTCATATCCGATTTCATCGGTAGATCCTGGAGCTGCAATCGAGTTGAGATAGTAACCGTATGTTCCCTGGCCACTTGTGTGTTTTAACCCAGCTTGATTGAGCACTTGCTCGGTAAGGTCGGCAGCAGTTGAACCTTCAGAGACGGTATAGCTTGCTTGAG
>CAIFEG010000003.1:33623-109170 GCA_903789415.1 uncultured Eggerthellaceae bacterium
TTGAGTGGTTCCTGACTTTGGACCTATGACTTGAGAGGTGACCTGGATTTGGGCAGGAAGTGCCCCATCCAGTGTGTCACCGTATGCCGAGTAATACCATACGATGCTGTCACCTGCTTTTAAGGTGACACTACTTGCGCCTACAGAAGAAGCCGTACCGTTTACAAAGAGCTGCCAGTACTTGCCTGTTGTCTGGTCCCATCCGATTTCATCGGTAGAGCCTGAAGGAGCAACAGAGGTAAGAGAATATCCGTACTCTCCGGTGCTGCTTGTGTGTTTTAGCCCTGCTTGAGTGAGTACCTGCTCGGTAAGGTCGGCAGCAGTTGAACCTTCAGAGACGGTATAGCTTGCTTGAGGGACCCACTCCATGTTTTGAGTGGTTCCTGACTTTGGACCTATGACTTGAGAGGTGACCTGGATTTGGGCATTTGATTGTGATGCATTTTCTGCTGTATTTGCTGCAGATGAATTAACAGTAACCTGAGGTGAACTAGTTGTTTCTTGAGATACGGATTGCTTATCGGCTGTTGCAGCATTGTCAATTGTTGCTTTTTCTGCTGAGTTTTCGTCTGAATTATCTTCTGAACTAGTCTTTTCGGATGACTGTTCAGATGCCTGCCCACTATCAGACTTTTCAGCTTGAGCCGCCTCCTTCGACGACTGATCTTTTTGAGAAGCCTGCTCAGATTTCTCGCTATCTTGAGATGTTGCAGCAGACTTTTCCTGATCAAGCGTTATTTCAGATGATTGATTATTCGCGTTATCCGCAAATGCATCTGAAGGCATTAACGCAAATGGAGACAGAGAAAAACACAGGAGGATGGACAGCATCCATCGCGTAAGAGCACACTTTTTCATATGCACACACCTTCCAGGGCCTCAAATAGCAAACGGGTATTCCGACTTTGCCCTGGTAAGACATATAAAGATGTCAAATCACATACAACCTTGTGCATAATGCAAGGTTCGCACATGAAGGCGTTTACGGTTGCTGGTACAGCGCAGGATTTTCACCCGCATTCCCCCAAGCGAACAACGCTTGCGTCGTGCCCGACGCAGATGCCAATGCCAATATGTAATTAAATTATAACGATCTCAATCTAAAAAGTTTCATTTCTGGGACGAAATTCCTGGTACTTTTTGGCAAAAAAGAATCATAAATAGAATGTGAAATACGAAAAAAGTTATCTGCTACCGCGCATTATGTGGCATAATAGCTATCGCTTTGCCAGTGTGGCGCAATTGGTAGCGCACCTGATTTGTAATCAGTAGGTTGTGGGTTCGAGTCCCTCCACTGGCTCCACGAAAAAGTTTGGCCAGATGCTCTTGCACCTGGCCTTTTTCGTTTCTGCAATTCTTTTGCTTAGCAGCAATTTTAACGCTTCAGTGCCTCAGCAACTTCCTTGGCGCAGAGCAAACCATCTGCAAGTGCGCGAACTACCAGCGATGATCCATTGCGCGTATCGCCAGCCACAAAAACAGGAACCTCAAGCGCACCCTCCGCACGATGGCCACCATCCTGAACAAGATTAGGTCGCACACCTCCGCGATATGGCATCGTCGCAACATCCCAAGCTTTCAAAATGTCCGCGCGCGGACCGGTAAATCCCATGGCAATTAGCACCATCTGGGCGTTCAGGACGTGCTCAGAACGGGGAACTCGTTCAGGCTTGCCCGAAGTCCAATCAAGATTAGCCACCTTAATGCCGGTGACCTTCCCCACATCATCAAGCAGCACCTCTTCGGTATCGCTTGTCCACAGACGCGGATCTTCTCCCAAAATTGCTTCAGCCTCTGCCTGGCCATAATCGGTCTTTCGCACATTCGGCCATTCTGGCCACACATTATCGGGTCGACGAGTTTTCGGAGGGGCTGGGGAAAGTTCGAGCTGATGAACGCTGCGCGCACCCTGGCGAACTGCCGTCGCGACACAGTCGGTTCCCGTATCGCCGCCACCGATCACCATCACATCGCATCCCTTGGCGGAAATTTCCGGATCGGCACCGGAAAGGACACTCTTCGTCGAAGACGTAAGATAGTCCACCGCAAAATGGACGCCATCACCATCAACCCCCGGCACCTTCAGCTTTCGTGCCTCACCTGCACCCGCAGCTAAAATAACCGCGTCGACCTTCTGCGCGAGCTCCTTCACCAGATCAGGATCGGTTCCATCACAATTGCAATGGAATACAACCCCTGAATCTTTCATCAGCTGAATTCTGCGATCAACGATCTCTTTCGGAAGCTTCATGTTCGGAATTCCATACATGAGCAGTCCACCAGGGTGATCTTGGCGCTCATACACTTCAACCTGCACACCGAGCCGAGTGAGTTCCCAGGCAACCGCAAGCCCCGCGGGGCCAGATCCAACAACGGCAACGCGTGGTGCATGCGCATCGGGCTTTGGCAACGGCTGAATCAAGCCTTCGTTCCACGCATGGTCAGAAATTGCACGCTCGTTGTCTTTGATCGTGGTCGGCCCCTGATGAAGCCCCAAATTGCACGCAACTTCGCACAGCGCCGGACACACACGTCCCGTAAATTCCGGGAACGGATTCGTCATATTCAAACGCTCTGCAGCTTCATCCCACAAACCGCGGTATACCAGGTCGTTCCATTCCGGAATAAGGTTATGAAGCGGACATCCCGAAGGACGGGTATTTCCGAAGCTGACGCCCGTCTGACAAAATGCCACGCCGCAATACATGCAACGGCTTGCCTGTTTCATCTGATCGGATTCGCTTAAGACGATCGTCATATCGTTAAAGTCAGAGACGGCTTCACGTACGGGTCTGGTCTTGTGTGCGACACGATCAATGTCTAAATATGCTCCTGGCTTTCCCATCGCTATGCCTGCTCCTTCCTCATCGTTTCAAACGCGTATTCGCGCGCGTCCTCTTCGCTCATCTGCATCTCCTGCTCAGCCTTGCGCGTAAGGTTGAGCGCATGCTCGTATTCATGCGGAATAACCTTGACGAAATGCTTAATGCTATCCTTAAAGCTATAAAGCAGACGAATACCGAGCGGGCTTTGCGTGCGCTGCGCGTGCTCCTCTATCAGATCGTGAACAAGCTGCTCATCTTCCGCATCAAGCGAACGCAAGCTCACCATATCGGTATTGGTGCGTGATGCCAGACTTCGCTTTTCATCAAAGACATACGCCACGCCGCCAGACATACCAGCTGCAAAGTTGAGTCCGACCTCACCAAGAATGAGCGCAATACCGCCGGTCATATACTCGCAGCCATGGTTGCCCACTCCTTCTGCCACGATGGTGGCGCCGGAATTTCTGACTCCGAAACGCTGTCCGGCAAGGCCGTTGATGAAGCCTTTACCCGACGTCGCACCATAGAATGCAACGTTTCCGATGGCCATGTTCTCATTAAACCTAAACGTTGCATCCGCAGGAGGCGCTACGGTCAAAATGCCCCCTGATAAGCCTTTGCCGAAGTAATCGTTCGCATCGCCTTTAATGTTGAGCGTGATGCCCTGCGGCAAGAATGCGCCGAAACTCTGTCCGCCCGATCCTGCACAGTCAACTGTGATGGATCCTTCGGGCAATCCTTCCGGATGAGCCTCGGTTACCACCGACCCCAGCATGGTGCCGACGCAACGATTCACGTTGGCAATATCTGCATGGAAATGGATCGGCGTCATATGCTCACGGGCCTGCTTGGTATACGGAATAAAGAGCGTGCTATCAAGCGTTTTGTCCAACTCAAGATCCATGCTCATGCTATCCAAATGATGCGGTGCTTCAGCACCAGGGATATCTTTGCCATATTCATTGGTGGCTTTCGCCAAAATATTCGAAAGGTCGAGCTTGTTTGCCTTCCAGTTGTCAGGAATTTCAACCTGCTTCAGGCATTCGCTGTGGCCCACCATATCTTCGACGGTGCGGAATCCCAGCTGTGCCATGCACTCGCGAAGCTCTTCGGCCACGTACATCATGTAGTTCACCACGTGCTCGGGTTTGCCCTGGAAGCATGAACGCAGGCGACCGTTTTGTGTAGCCAGACCCACCGGGCAAGTATCCTGCTGGCAATCGCGCTGCATCAGGCAACCCATGGCTAAACATACACTGGTGGCAAAACCAAATTCTTCTGCTCCAAGCAAGCACGCAACGGCCACGTCATAGCCATCCATAAGCTTGCCATCAGCCTGAAGAATGACGCGCGAACGCAGACCATTGCGCAGCAGCGTTTGCTGTGTTTCGGCAAGTCCCAGCTCAAGCGGCAATCCTGCATGATAGATAGAATCGCGTGCCGCCGCTCCCGTGCCACCATTTGCACCGGAGATTAAAATCTTGTCAGCGCCGCCTTTTGCCACGCCCGTCGCAATCGTGCCGACGCCGGTCTCGCTTACGAGCTTCACCGAAATCTTCGCATGAGGATTGGCGTTTTTCAGGTCGAAAATAAGCTCAGCTAAATCCTCAATGGAATAAATATCATGATGAGGTGGAGGCGAAATCAGGCCAACACCTGGGGTGGAACGCCTGACCTCTGCAACCCACGGCCACACTTTACGTCCCGGAAGATTCCCGCCTTCGCCAGGTTTTGCTCCCTGCGCAAGCTTGATCTGAATCTCCTGTGCGCTCATTAAATAGCGGCTCGTGACACCAAAGCGTGCCGATGCAACCTGTTTAATTGCGGAATTCTTTGAATCACCATTCGGTAGCCTCACCTCACGAGCAGGATTTTCTCCACCCTCACCCGTGTTGGATTTACCCCCGATGCGGTTCATCGCAATTGCTATGCACTCATGTGCCTCTTCGCTGATTGCTCCATAGCTCATCGCACCCGTAGAAAAGCGTTTGACAATTTCAGAGGCGGGCTCGACTTCATCAAGCGGCACGGGTCCTGAAGGCAGAGGCACAAACTTCATCAGATCGCGCAGAACAATTGAGCGGCCCTTCGGATGAAGTGCCTTTGAATATTCCTTGAACAGGTCATAGCTGTTTTCTCTGACGGCGCGGTGCAACAGATAGATAACCTGCGGCGTAATCATGTGACTCTCGCCACCAAGAGGACGCCATTTTGTAAGCCCTGAGCTGGGCAATTGGTCGGGCGAAGGACTCTGTGTCAACGCTTCCGCTTCATCGTAGCGCTCGTTGCACTCACGCTCGACATCATCAACGGTAAGACCACCCACGCGACTTACCGTGCGTGTGAAATACTTGTCCACGAATTCGGGAGCGAACCCAACGATCTCAAAGATTTGTGCGGAGTGATAGCCCTGCATGGTCGTAATACCCATCTTTGACATCACGCGCACAATGCCTTTGACCAGGGCTTGGTTGTAATTGCCGATCGCCGTGTCGCGGTCAGTCTCAATCTCACCCGTTTGAACAAGCTGTCCAATGCATTCATGCGCCATATACGGATAGATGGCCGACGCCGAATATCCAATGAGCGCCGCAAAATCATGCGGGGTCAGTGCGTCGCCGCACTCAAGCACGACATCCGCCTTGGTGCGCATACCTGCGCGAAGCAGGCAATTGTGTACCGAGCCCACAGCCAGAAGCGACGGGATGCTGACCTCGCCTTCCGCCGCACGGTCAGAGATCACGACGATATTGATGCCCGATAAAACGGCTTTCTTGATTTCGTCATCGAACTTTTCAAGTGCTTCCTCAAGCGCATGCGGTCCACCATCACGTTTATAGGCAGCCCTAAAGCATTGCACATGGAAACCTTCACGGTCGATCGAGCAAATTTTCGTGAACTGGTCTTTGGTAAGAATGGGGTTGTCCAACTGCAGCACGCGGCAATTCTCGCGTGAATCCTCCAAGATATTCCCGTGATTTCCGAGATACAGCAGAGTTGAGGTGACAAAGCTTTCGCGAAGCGAATCAATCGGAGGGTTTGTTACCTGGGCAAACAGCTGGTTAAAGTAATCAAAGAACGAGCGAGGATGTCTCGACATTGCCGCAAGCGGAATATCGGCACCCATGGAAGCAAGCGGCGCATTTCCCGTTTCCGCCATAGGAACGAGCGCCTCTTCAACGTCGTCAAAGTGATACCCGTGTCGCGCAAGACGCTGCGTAAGGGGCACCTGGGCGTCCGTTTGCTCAAATGGATCGTTTTCCGCAGAAGAAAGGTCATCCAAGTGTAGGGTCTCGGCACTGATCCAATCGCGATACGGATGTTCATTGGCGTAATACTCTTTAATTTCGCTATCCCATAAGATGTGCCCCACCTGAGGGTCAACGAGAAGCATCTGTCCCGGTCCAAGCGAACCGCTTTCCTGTACATCTTTCGGATCACAGCGAAGTGCGCCCACCTCAGACGATAAAATAAGCCTGTCATCGTGGGTGACATAGTAGCGCGCGGGACGAAGTCCGTTGCGGTCAAGCGCGGCTCCCATGACCACGCCATCGCTAAACGCAATCGCGGCAGGCCCATCCCAGGGTTCCATCAGCATTGACTGATATTCATCAAAGGCACGGCGCTTTTGAGAAAGATGCGGGTTTTTATCCCACGGCTCTGGCATGAGCATCGAAACGGCACGCGGCAACGATTTCCCGTTCATGACCAAAAATTCAAGAACATTATCCAGGCTCGCAGAGTCAGACCCTTCCCGATCAATAATGGGAAGCACTTTTTCGAGATCCTTTTGAAGCACCGGAGAATACAGATTTGGTTCACGCGCGTGGATCCAGTTCACGTTGCCTTTTAAGGTATTGATCTCGCCATTGTGGATGATGAAGCGATTTGGATGGGCGCGCATCCACGAAGGCGTGGTGTTGGTGGAATAGCGAGAGTGAACAAGCGCGAGGGCGCTTTCAGTATCCCCATCAGCCAGGTCGGGATAAAATTGCCTCATTTGCGTTGCAACAAGCATGCCTTTATACACAATGGTTCGCGAGCTCATTGAGCATACATAAAAGATTTTATCGGCAAGCTCCTGCATATGCGCAGCTTTATTTTCAATCACGCGGCGCGTTACATACAGCTTGCGTTCGAAATCCATTCCCGGATCAACGTCGTGCGGGCGCCCTAAAAACGCTTGCACAATGGTGGGCATAGACAGACGCGCCGTCTCGCCTAAGTCATGGTCATCAATCGGTACGGGCCGCCAGAACAATACGGAAACGCCTTCTTGGGCACAGCCTGCCTCAAAGATTCGTTTTGCGGCTGCAAATCCTTCCTTATCTTGAGGGAAGAACAGCATCGCCACTCCATAGTCACCTTCATCAGGCAATAAGCAGCCATAATGCTGCGCCACACGACGGAAGAAGCGATGGGGAATCTGAATGAGAATTCCTGCACCATCACCGGTCTTTTTCTCAAGACCCTTGCCACCACGATGTTCAAGATTGACCAGAACGCTCAACGCATCGTCAATCATCTCGTGAGAACGTTGACCATTGAGCTGTGCAAGCGCACCAATGCCGCATGCATCGTGCTCGAATTCTTCTCGATAGAGACCCTGCGGTGCTTCTAATCCATCACGTATGCTCATTGTTTCCTCCACCTGAGGTATAGCTACCCGATAACCTTGAATTGGTTATGTGTCCACAATCCTACACACCGATTATTTCAAGTTCGAAACATTATCAAAAAATCCGAATCTTCATAACGTTTTTATAGTTTGCCGTTTTATAGGTTGTACGCCTGCCGCAGATATAGCTTGCGTGCCTAGCGCAGATCTAGCTTGTACGCCTAGTCGTTTTAGCTTGCACGCCTGCCGCAGATCCCTCACCACTATTTCCCTCTCCAATGCTTCCGCTATAACGATTTGTCATATAAGGCTCTGTCCGGTGACGCGTTATGCAACAACATTTCATTTGAAAGGAACCACCGTCAAAAAAATAATTCCGTACTGCGCTTTCCGTGACTCAAACATTGCGATACGTTCGTATAGATGAAACGGAAGAGAGAAATAATACAGATTTAGCCGAGGGAGCTATGACACTTCAGCAACTTCGTTATTTGATCGCAATTGCAGAATATGGATCCATCAACGCCGCCGCGCACAATATGTTTGCGTCGCAGTCAAACCTTTCCACTGCCATCAAAGAACTCGAAAAAGAATTCGGGATCACAATTTTTAGGCGATCGAATCGTGGTGTGACGCTTACCAATGAAGGCAACGAGCTATTGACTTACGCGCGCCAGATCATCGACCAGGTCGACATGATGGAAAGCCGCTACAGCCATGCAGAAGATGCCAATGGCTCTCGTGCCCGCCTCGCAATTTCTACGCAGCACTATTCGTTTTCTGTGCAGGCATTTATTCAGACGACCCGTTCAACTCAATACCCCACATATGATTTCATCCTGCGCGAAACGACGACTGAAAATATCATCAACGACGTGCGCGACATGCGCAGTGATATCGGGATCCTGTATACCGATTCGTTCAATCGCCGCATGCTGGAGAAAACGTTTGAAGATGCCGAACTGGATTTTCACCCGCTTTTCGAAGCGAAAGTCCATGTGTTTGTCGGAGAAAATCATCCGTTAGCGAAAAAATCATCTATTTCTCTTTCGGATTTGGATCCCTACCCTCGCTATTCTTTTGAGCAGGGAGACGACAGCTCGTTCTTCTTTTCCGAAGAGCCGCTCGGACGGTTGCCTCACAAACGAAACATCCGCATTACCGACCGCGGCACCCTTTCCAATCTGCTCGCAAATTTCGATGGATACACCATCACCACGGGAATTCTTTCGTCCGAGATGATTCATGGCGTAGTGGCAATTCCCTTAGAACACGCAGACACCATGCGCGTAGGGTACCTGCTTCGGAAAGATCGTCGCCTGGGAAATCTCGTGAAAAGCTACGTCGACAACCTGAAAGCCGTGATTCGCGACTACGAGCACGAGCCAGAAGTGCATTATCTCGCCGATTAGGCCACGGTCATGTTGGTTAGCCCACTATTGTGCCCATTAACCCGCAGCTGTACCGATTAGTGCGCTATCGTACCGATTCATAGCCGCTCCGATTCATTCGGGAATATTACGCGGCTGAATCGCGGTCTTCATCACCCATGAATGAACCCGTTTGGCGATCCCACAGGTCTTCATACTCTCCACCTGCATGAATAAGCTCTTCATGCGTTCCATCTTCAACGATATCGCCATGGGATAAGACCACGATACGATCAAGATTTGCCACTGTGGAAAGACGATGCGCGATCACGATCGAGGTACGCCCCTGCATCAGATTTTCCAGAGCTTCCTGAATAAGTTGCTCGCTTTCGGAGTCAAGGGCGCTCGTGGCCTCATCAAGCACCAGAATAGGCGCATCAGCCAAAATTGCACGTGCAATCGCGATACGTTGGCGCTGACCACCAGAAAGTTTCACGCCACGCTCCCCCGTAAGTGTCTTGAAGCCTTGCGGAAGTTGCTCGATAAATTCAAGCGCATTGGCTTTTTCTGCCGCCGCGCGAATGTCTTCCATCGACGCATCCGGTCGCCCGTAGGCGATATTCTCCGCAATGCTGCGGTGGAAAAGCAGCGGTTCTTGGGGAACATAGGCAATCTGTTGGCGAAGGCTCACCTGTGAGACTTTTGAAATATCCTGTCCATCGATGGTGATCTGGCCGCTTTGGATGTCGGTTAAGCGCAACAACAGCTTCGTGAGCGTCGTCTTACCCGATCCGGAGCGCCCTACCAGACCTACACGTTGACCTGCAGGAATGTGGAGTTGGAAATCTTTAAAGACCGACGTTTCCGCACCATTATCTTCATAGGCAAAATCGATATCTTTAAAGTCGATGTCTCCCTTGCGCACGATAAGGCAACGCGCATTCGGCACATCGGATACCAGCTGCGGCTCATCTAGGATAACGGTCATATCATGCGCATCACCTAAGGCGCGGTTAATCATCGAGAGCGTCTGGTTGATGCGGTTGAACTGCATCGTCAATGAATAGGTGTAGGTAAACATCATGACCAACGTACCTGCAGAAATACCGAACCATGTATTACCGCCTGCGATAAAGATTGTCAGAACAATCATGATGACCACGATGATGGACGCAGCGACAATACCCCGCCCGACGTTTGCATACATGCGTTTGGAATCGGTTTGCATAACATGACGGTTTGCTTTGTTGAATTTATCGCGTTCGAACGCTTCGCGACCATACGTTTTTACCGCAAGAATGTTCGTAATTGCATCGGAGAGATCGCCGGAAAGTTCATTTTGCGCTCCTGCAGCAGCCGTATTGTACGGAAGGATGCGACTAAACATCAGATACACCACGACGACGTAAACAATCAGAAGTGCAACCAAGATTGCAACGTAGAGCGGCACCAGAGGCAGCAGAAGTGCGATGGTCAAAACAGCAGCAGTCACTATAGGCGCCACGGCATAGACAAACGTCTCTAAGAGAGTGGAATATGCTTCAACAAACTTATTAGTCTGGCTTACCAGAGAGCCACCAAAACGGCTGTTATGGAATGTCATTGACTGGTTTGAAAGGGTATCAAACACCCCGGTGGCCAGCTCGTAGTTGACCTGGATTTCAAGTCGCCATACGGCATAGTCCTGCAGTTTGCTTCCCGCTTGACCCAACACGTTGAATAAAATAAGCGCGAGAATATCGGGACCAAACACCGTAAATACCTGGTCAGCAGCGATGCCGCCTTGCCCAACCTTATCAACAATCTGCGCCACCGCCCACGGGTTTCCAAAGCTTAAGAAGCCGATGAATGCAAGGGTCGAAAGTACCGCAAGCAGAAATGTGGGTAAATGATGACGCGTCGCTGCCCAATAAAAATGGAACGTCCGTCGCGTTACCGATGACTTTGAAGCTTTCGACGATTTTGATTTTGCTGCCGATTTTGACTTTGTTGTGCGCACCGCGCTTTCGTTCGTAACTGTATCGCTCATGTTTTTCTTTCTGTTATGTGTGTGTATCGCCGGAAATGATACCGCGCAAGGAAAGAGCTTTCAGCATGCAAACGAAGCTGTTACTAAATTAATGAATCTGGATCAATATCAATCGTCACGCGCGCGGCGGGATTCGTTTTGTGTTTACGGAAGACCGAAGTCATAACTTCAGCGATGTCGGCATCGACGGGTGCCTTGATAATAATGTGATAGCGGTAATTATTCGCAAGCTTCGAAAGCACACAGGGAACGGCAGGAAACACTTCCCAATCCCCTGTTCCTGCAGCCTTTTCGCGATGCAATGGCGCATCATCGGAAGGATCTTTAGTGTGTGAGGTCACAGAATGTGATGCCGTAGAATGCGAGGCAGCAAACAAATCGAGCGTCGCCTGGGCACGCTCCAGTGAATTCTTTACATCCCGCTTGCGCGAACGGTCATCGGCGGTGTTGTGCTCACGGATGTACTGTTCTTCTTCGGCTTTACTTTGAATACCGCACACCACATTCACGCGCGTTTGCAGAAACCCCCACATACGTTCCGCTTCCGCTTGCACTGCATCTTCTTGGGGTCCCCACACCAAAACACGCGCTAGCCGAACATACGGTGGATACCTTAACTTCTTCCGTTTGGGCAGTTCATCTCGTAGGAATTCGTCACGATCATAATGCGCGGCCGCTCGAATCGAAATGGCCTCAGGACTATATGTTTGTACCATCACGCGTCCGGGGAGCCCCGCACGACCCGCACGCCCGGCAACTTGCTCGATCAGCTGGAAAGTGCGTTCCTGGGCGTTGAAATCCGGCAGGTGCAATTCGGTATCCGCATTGATAACGCCCACAAGCGTAACATCATCAAAGTCCAGTCCCTTGGCAATCATCTGCGTGCCCAAAAGGACCGCCGCATCTGCGGCACCAAATTTATCGAGAAGCTTTTGATGTGCCCCTTTAGTGCGCGTCGTATCGTAATCCATGCGGATAACGGGAACGGGGAAATCAAATCCAAAGCTTGTGATGAGCGCGTTTAATTCGGCTTCCACGCGCTGTGTTCCGGCGCCAAACTTTCGTAAGTATGGGCTTCCACAATGGGGGCAGCGCGCAGGGGCTGCAACGTTGTATCCGCAGTGATGACACACCAGCCGATGCCCATGTTCATGATACGTAAGCGCAGATGAGCAGTGGGGGCATTGCGGCACATACCCACACTCACGACAAAGCAGGAACTTTGCAAACCCTCGCTGGTTGAGCAGGAGCACCACTTTGTGCTTGAGTGAAAGATCGGTTTTCATGGCCTCTTTGAGTTTATGGGAAAACATCGAACGATTTCCCCCGTCAAATTCATGCGCCATGTTGATGACCTCGATCTGAGGCATCGGACGACCATTGACGCGCTCGGGAAGGCTCACGCGAGTCCAATTCTTTTCATGTTCTGCCGCATAGAGCGTTGTGATTGATGGCGTAGCCGACCCCAACACCAAGGTTGCATGGCGCTGTTTAGCCATCCAAAGCGCCACATCGCGCGATACATATCGCGGAGCCGAGTCCTGTTTGTATGATCCTTCGTGCTCTTCATCGATCACGATCAAGCCAAGATTTTCCATAGGTGTAAAAAGCGCACTGCGTGCACCCACCACCACACGCGCTTCACCAGATTTAATGAAATCCCATTGATCATATCGCTCACCTGGTGTCATGCGCGAATGCATGACGGCAACCATGTCACCAAAACGCCCACGAAAACGCGCAACGGTTTGTGGCGTAAGAGAAATTTCGGGAACGAGAACGATCGCATTCTTGCCATCACGAAGGACATGTTCGATGGCTTGCAGATAGACCTCAGTTTTGCCTGAGCCCGTCACCCCATCAACGACGACCACATGCCCATCATGATGTGCAACGGCCTCATCGATAACCTCAAGCGCGTGCGCCTGACCTGGTATAAGTTTTGGCTTCGGACTCGGAGTAAACGTTTCGTCGTACTCTTCGGGGCTTATGACTGCGTACTCCATCCCACGCATACGACGGCGGTGAACAACCTTGACGACACCTTGCTTTTCGAGCGCCTTCACACTGGACGAGCATTGTCCATATTCGGCAGACAGATCTGCCATGCGCAGGTCACCTTGCGAAAGCGCCTTCAAAATAAGCTGCTGTTTTATGGCATTTTTGCGCGGGACATATTCATCGGCCTTTGTGGTGCGGATGACCCACCTGTCGTCAACTTCTCCAATTTGCGGCTTTTGAACATGCCATTGTCCGTGCGAATGCACCACACGCGGAACCGATCCGGGAGGCGTAAACAGTCGCACGCAACTTGAAAGCGGGGCTAGATAGCGCTCCGATAAGAATTGAGCACAGGCTGCCCCATCCTCGTTGAAATAGCTTTGCGACACACAACGCATAATCGAACGAAGTTTTTTGACAGAAACACCAATATGAGCTGCTTCAACCTCAGATGAATCGGCGAAATTCAGAATTCGCACCACAAAACCAATTGCGCAGCGCCCGCCCCAAGGGACAAGCACCGCGCAACCAACTTGTACGTCCATGTTTTCTGGAACGATATATGAATACGCACTATCAAGTGCAGAAGCAGGTATGTCTAACGCAACCTGAGCTAACCGCATACCAGTTTTGTACCAGGATTTATTTGCCACACGCTTGTTGCAAAGCTTCTACTTTGTCCGTCTTCTCCCAGGTAAACTCCGGAAGTTCACGTCCAAAGTGGCCATAGTTAGAGGTCTTCCGGTAGATAGGACGACGAAGATCAAGCTCATCGATAATAGCACCGGGGCGAAGGTCGAATACCTTGTCGACGGCATCTTCGATGTTCTGCTCAGGAACATGGTTGGTGCCAAAGGTGTCAACCATCATAGAAATTGGCTTGCTCATACCAATAGCGTATGCCAGCTGGACTTCGCAGCGATCGGCAAGACCTGCGGCAACGATGTTCTTTGCAACCCAACGTGCTGCATATGCAGCAGAACGGTCAACCTTTGTGCAATCTTTACCAGAGAAAGCGCCACCACCATGACGCCCCATGCCACCATAGGTATCAACGATGATTTTGCGTCCGGTCAGCCCTACGTCTCCCATAGGTCCGCCGACAACAAAGCGTCCCGTTGGGTTTACGTAAACATCCATATCAGATGCCGCTTTGATTCCCTCGCGCTCAAAAACTGGTTTGATAACTTCGTTGATCATTGCATGATAAAGATCGGCATGCTTTACATTTTCTGCATGCTGCGTGGAGATCAACACCTTTTCAACCTGCATTGGAACACCGTCAACATAGCGAACAGACACTTGCGTCTTTCCATCAGGACGAAGGTACGGAAGCGTGCCATCTTTGCGGACTGCGGCAAGGCGCTCTGACAGGCGATGTGCAACATAAATCGGCATCGGCATCAGCGTCTTGGTGTCTTTGCAGGCATATCCAAACATCATGCCCTGGTCGCCCGCACCGATGAGCGAATACTTATCTTTTGCTTCGCCGTGTTGAGATTCCCAACTGGTATCAACACCCATAGCAATATCGGCTGATTGACCCTTAATAGAGTTAATGACGCCACACGTGTCACAATCAAACCCATATTTTGCGCGATCATATCCAATATCACGAAGTACTTCGCGAACGATATGAGCAACGTCTACATAGCCTGTGGTGCGGATTTCACCCGTTACCATAACCATGCCGGTTGTCGCAAGCGTCTCGCATGCGCAACGCAAGTTCGCAGGATCTATTGGGTTTCCGTTTTCATCTTTTTTGCCTTCAGCGGCCATTTGATCTTCTTGGCGGATGATATCGTCTAAAACCGCGTCGGAAATCTGATCGCACACCTTATCAGGATGACCTTCGGTCACAGATTCGCTCGTGAAAAGGTACGATCTGCCCTTCTCGACGTTGTTGCTCATGAACTTACCCCTTACTCATAAAAAACGTTTCAAATGATAATGCTATGCGAAAATTCTCACATAACTAATTGTTTCACGTGGTAATGATACACTTTTCTCGAACGAATCCCGCTATACATCACAGGAAGTCTGTATGACCAATATGCAAACAGGCACATCTCAAACGAAAAATGCACGTTTTACCCAGGAATATTTAGACATTGTAGCTGCACACAATGGGGATATACCAGGCAGAAGAGCGGCTCGTAAATATATGGACAACTCTCCGCTGGTCTATCACGGCCAAAAGATAAAATCGTCGTTTATTCCGCGTATTTTTGACCGAGCAACCTATAACGAATTTTCATATATTGCACAAACTACCCATCGCATTTTGTGCAAGGTTATTACCCACTATTTAGAAGAGCCGAGCTATCGCGAAGTGTTTCACTATGATCCGCGACTCCGTGAAATCATCCTGTTCCCGCGCGACTATGACAGCGTACTGCCCATGCTGCGTGCCGATCTTTTCTTAAACGAAGACACGCTTGAAAGTGGTTTTTGTGAGCTCAACACCGACGGAACTTCGGGAATGCTCGAAAACTACTGCATCGAGCAATCAATCCAGTCGTCGGATTCTTTCACCGATTTTAAAAGCAAGCACACCGTGCAAGGGTGCGAACTTTTTGATTCTTGGGTCAACGAATTTGTTTCCATTTACAAGACGTACGCATTTGCTCGTGAGAATCCGCATTTTGCGATTTGCGATTACACCGAAAATGCCACTCTGGCCGAATTTGAAAGGTTTGCCAAAATATTCCAGAAGCATGGATATGAGTGCCGCATTTGTGATGTATGCGAACTGAAGTTTGATGGCACCACCCTTACCGATAAAACCGGTTGGCGCATTGACGCGATTTGGCGGCGCAGCGTAACCAACGATGTTCTTGCTAATTGGGATCAATCACAGGATTTAATTTCTGCGGTACGTGCCGAAAAAGTTGCACTCATCGGCAGTTTCGCTTCTCATATCGTCCACGACAAGCAGATCTTCCGTGCGCTGTATGATCCCAAAACCCAGGCTTTTTTAACACCTGAAGAAAATAAATTTGTTGCTGCGCACGTTCCTATGACCACATTTTTAGACGATGATCACGTAGACCTTGCGCAGGTAAAGCGCGATAAGAACAAATTGATTTCAAAACCCACTGATCACTATGGTTCAAGCGACGTTCATGCGGGTAAAGATGTGGATCAGGCCACATGGGATGCGTTTATCGATGCTCATGCCAATGGAGCCGCGGGAGAACCATTCTTGATTCAGCAATATGTAACCCCATTTCAAACGAAAGTTTTGCCCCCATGCATGGACATCAACAGCTTATCCGATGATCAGGTTCCTCAAACACCTGCCCTCTATAACAACATGTCGGGCTTATATATCTACAACGGAAAATTTACCGGTGTATATAGTCGCCTCGGACCACAAAGCATCATTTCGGCGGCGACTGACGACATCACCATGGCAACGGAATGGGTAGATTGTGACCTATAAGAAGCACGTTCCTTTCTGCACCTACCTTGTTGTTCGCATTGTGATCGGTGTCTGCCTTGCGATCACCCTGTTTGCGCTTGGATTTTTTGTTTGTGCAGCGCCGCCAACGACGCATGCGCTTTCAAGTGCAACAAGCGAATTTGAAAGTTCGCCCTATACCCACGATGAACTTATTTCGCTTGCCCGCGAGACCCGTGCGCTTACGGTAGACTTCCATCCCGAAGGCTGGGATGCCGCACAAGATAGAATGTGCGAGGACATCGTTGCGGCTGCTCAAGTTTCTGCAGATCCGGAAAGTCCAAAAAACGGACGGTGGAGCCAGATTTCGTGGAATGTCAATCTCTCGGAAATTGATACCTCGGACGGCGAAGCGTGCAGACAAGCCGTTTCCCGAATGGCATCAATATCAGATCAGTATGCGCTGGACGCGGATGCCTTTTCGCACCTTAGAGATTGCAACAATGTGATCTGTGCGGCATACCTGATTTTATTGGTAATCGCTATCGTGGCAATTGTGGGGCTGGTCCAGCTCTACCACAGTGATACGAAAAAGTTTTGCTCGACCATCACGGTGAGTAGCTGGGCAATCCTTGCATTTATGGCCGTTTGCGCCATTGCATGTGTGATCAGCTTCGACGACTTCTTCGCCATCTTCCACCAGATCTTTTTCCCTCAAGGGAATTGGACCTTTTCGGCTCGAAGCCTTCTTATTAGTATGCTTCCAACTGATTTTTGGATGGGCATGGGAATCACATGGTTCGTTGCGACCGTTATTGCATGTATAGTCATGTTAGTGGTGGCACATCGCAGTAGACGGCACGCGTAGGCAAACGAGCCGCATGGCAATGTGCGGAACGGAACCACAATGTGATGAGGAAAAACAAAACCATGAGCGTAGAAAATTCACTCTGATATATCGAGGACAGGACAGATGACAGATAACCAAGTTCGCGTACGCTTTGCACCCTCTCCCACAGGAAAACTCCATGTAGGAGGCGCACGCACCGCCATTTATAACTGGGCATATGCCCGTGCGACAGGCGGAAAATTCATTTTGCGCATCGAGGACACCGACCCCACGCGCTCGACCGAAGAAAACACGCAGATTATCGTGCGCGCGCTGCGCTGGTTAGGCCTCGATTGGGATGAAGGTCCCGAAGTGGGCGGCCCCTACGGTCCCTACAAGCAAACCGAACGTATGGATACCTACAAAGCTGCTTTAGAAAAGCTCAAAGCTGAGGGCAAAGTATACCCATGCTTTTGCACCAAAGAAGAACTCGATGCAAAACGCAAGGCAGCTGAAGAGGCAGGAAAGAAATACACCGGATACGATCGCACGTGTAGAAATATCGATCCCGCCGAGGCCCAACGTCGTATTGATGCCGGTGAGCCTCACGTATGGCGCTTAAAGGTTCCGCTGGACCACGCGCCGATCGAGTTCGATGATGCGGTGTATGGTCATATGAAGTTCCCTGGTGAGGTTATGGACGACCTCATCTTGGTCAGAAGTGACGGAAGTCCAACCTACAACTTTGCCGTTGTCTGCGACGACACCAATATGCACATTACCCACGTCATTCGCGGCGATGATCACCTGTCAAACACCCCTCGACAGATTCTGATCTATGAGGCACTGGGCTATCCGGTTCCCACCTTCGCGCATCTGTCGATGATTTTGGGTCCCGACAAAAAGAAGCTTTCCAAACGCCACGGCGCGACCAGCGTTGAGGAGTTCCGTGATCAGGGATATCTGCCCGATACCATGGTGAATTTCCTTGCCCTTTTGGGATGGTCACTCGACGGAGAAACCACCCTGATTTCACGCGAACAGCTCTGCAAGGAATTTTCGCTTGATCGCGTAACAAAAAAGGATGCAATTTTCGATCAGACCAAACTTGATTGGATGAACGGCGAATATATTCAGCGCATGGGCGCTGCCGCGTGGGTCGACTATGCAAAACCGTGGCTTGTGCAAGCCGGCGCCACCGAAAATGACATCGATGAACGCCATGATTGGTATGAAAAAATCTACCCTATCATCTGCGAACGCTTGCAGCGTTTTGATGAAATTCCTGCAAAGCTTGGATACCTCTTCTGGGGACCCGAGGTTCATCTCGATCCCGCGAGCGTGAAAAAAGTACTCCTGAAGGCAAATGCACGCGCCGACGAAGCAATCCAGGCATGCCGTAAGGTTTTGGCCGATGAATCGATCGAATGGAAATGCGATCCTCTACAGGATGCGTGCCGTGCCCTTTGTGAGCCGATGGATCTAAAACCGGGAAAACTTTTCCAGCCGCTTCGTGTGGCGGTGTGCGGAAATCGCGTAAGCCCTCCGCTGTTTGAGAGCATTGAGCTGTTGCCGCGCAAAGACGTACTTGCCCGTATCGATGAAACATATCGCCGCGTATTCACGGATCACGAATTCGACGCATAGCACCATGAAGCGCAATGAAGGTCGCACACATACCGCACCAGATCGCTTGATCTTTCTGAAGGACTATTGCATTCGCGGCGCACAGGTAGACTGCAACCGCTGTACGCATGCATGCCCTGTCGCCGCCATTGAAATCGGAGACGACGGATGGCCTTCAATCGATCGTGATCGGTGCACAAAGTGCGGAATTTGTTTAGGGATCTGCGACGCGTTTTCTGCCACAAAACGCAACTTGGAAGCGCTCCATCAGCATATCCAGCGAATTGCGGTAACTGGCGAACGCGTCATTATTACCTGCAGAGAGAATATTCCCCCAAAGTTTATCCCAGACGACAACGTTGTTGTGCTTCCGTGCATTTCGTGCATACCGCCCGAGATGTGGTCACTTTTTCTTGCTGAAAATATTCACATGTCAATCTATTGTGATCTTTCGTATTGCGATGATTGCGATCGCGCCCCCGTGCTGGGGGGCATGCTGTTTCCCCGTTCGATCCAAATTGCGCAGGAACGCAACGAGGACACCGATAATGTCATTCGAACGGTTAACGAGTTGCCCGAAAAACCACGACCTACTTCCGCAGAAGACCCACTTGGGCGCAGGCAGGCATTCGACAACTTGATTGGAGATTTCTCCCAGATCGCATCGGGGAAACGGCGCTTAAAGAACTCGACGACGTTGCAAGATGTCTATATAAAACGCCACAGGAAAGCGGCGGTTGCCCAACTTCACCTCATTAAAAATGACGACGTGAACGCGCTCATGCCCCACGGGACAACACATCATGTTCTTTTCCCGCGCAAAAAGATGGTTATCGAGACCCTCATGAATAATCCCGAGTCTTCGGAAAAGACGGCCATGGCGCTCTCCCGCACAGATCAAGAACTGTGTGATTCGGGACAGGGATGCAACAGCACATATGCATGTGTCCATAGATGCCCAAGCGGAGCTCGCTCGGTTAGCGTCTCCGAAAAGACAGTCGACACCTCTCCTCTGTTATGCATTGGTTGTGGCGCATGCGAACAAGCATGTCCCGAAGATGCATGCGTAGTCGAAGAGACAACGGCAGAAGAGCTTCTTTCCTACCTTCCTGGGCCTCAAGAAGATGAGAAAGCATAAGGGTTGAGAAGTTGATTGCTCTTGTCATTCATATAAATAAAAAACTCACAAAAATTAGTCATTTGTACAAAACAATTTATTAATTTGTACGTTCTTTTTTAAATACGGTACGCTAGATTGCAAATAGGGATAATAGCTCATAAAGCAGGAGGACCTATTTTGAATAAGAATACATCACATACAGATGAGAAACATTCAAATAACTTTGCTCTGCAAAAAGATTTTAATGACATTCGATGGCAAGGTCGCATTGCTGAGAAAACTCTTGAGAATACAAGAGAGATAATGTCGAAAACGCCTGCAGGTAATTCTGACCTTAAAATAAGAATCGAAAAAGTAGACGGCCATGATGCAGAATGCTCAATGTCTTTTACTCCCAATATGGAAAATTCTTCAGGAATGCTTATGGGAGGATACACATTCCTTTTTGCAGATTTCGCTGGTGGTGCTGCAGATGTTATGCCAGGACTTTTCGATAATATGCATATTACTGTAGACGGCCATATACAATATCTCGCCCCTGGAGAAGGGAAAACAATTATTGCACGTGCTCATTGCGAACATTTTGGAAGAAGACTTGCCTACTATTCAGTACAAATATATACCGATGCCGGACGCCATATTGCGAAAGTTTCATTGACCTATCTCCACTTGGTATAAAAATTAAATCTTATTATCCGATGGACACTTTAGGATCCGGCTAATCGAGTAGGAGATGAGGGATTAATTCCCTCATCGTCCTCTCACACCACCGTGCGTACCGTTCGGTACACGGCGGTTCCTTTAACATACGTGCACTTTCCCATAGTAACCTGAGACAAACAAGTAGCCTAGAAGGCGTAATTTCTGGGTTTTAATGGCTCTTGCCATTATGGGGCTTCCTGCCACTCGCCAGCAGCTTTTATATGTATTGGCAAACATCCAGGCTACTTCAGTGGCAATGCCGCATTTCTTTAGCATCTTAAAACGTGTACGAACGCGCTTCCACTGTTTTCTTGTTTCGAAAGTTGATATTTACATCTAGAACCCAACTTGTATCCTGACCTAACATCATGCAGCCTTTCTCCCTAAAGGATTGTCTACAATTATGAGTTTCATAATCTGTTCTACATGGTCATGGGTACTTCCGATATAAGTAGGTTTGGGGGAGTCTCTTTTTATTTCATCTATGGCATGCTTAACAGAGTTTACAAGTTTCACCCTTGAAATTAGGATTCAAACTTACTCAAAGAACATTATTCGTAAAATCCAAATCATCCAACTCTTTAGCAATTGTATGTGACATTATTTCATCTGTGCCTTGAGCTATTTGATTTCCTCTGCAATCACGCCAAATTCGTCCTACACGTTCTGACGAAGTATAACCACGACCACCAAAAATTTGAAGAGCATATGAAGCAACTCTTGTACAAGCTCGTGGAACGAAACGCTTCATCATTGCACATTCCAATGCACTGTTATTACTGTCGTATTGTAAAGTATCGGCGGTTTTATAAATAAAATGTTCACAACTTTGCAGATCTGTAATCATATCAGATAACTTTTCCTCAATTTGGGGAATATCAATAAGTCTTCTACCATGAACTCTATGTTTTTTGCTATATAAAAAAGAATCGTGAAAAGCTGCTATTCCTAGTCCTAAACTGGAAGAACATATTAATAACCGTCCGATTTGATATTGTTTATTTAAAATCGAATTCAAATTCCCATTTGTTTCAATTCGCCATTCAGGATCCAAGCGAACATTATGAAACTCTAGAATGGCAGGAGCAAGCATTTCTTGACCAATTGTATTTAAAGGAAGGGTTTCAACCCCTTTTAAATTAGAAGGAATCAACCACAGAGATTGAGATCTATCATTATCTCCAAAAAAAGGATCTTTGGCCAAAACTAGAATATGAGGTTGAAATTGACCACCACTTACAAATGTTTTTACTCCATTTAAAATAGGCGTACTCCCATGCATCGTTATTGAAGTTTGGACCTGCGAAGCCGTTACGCCTGCATTAGCTTCTGTAAATGCTTCTGAAAAAGATATCGTACCTTTCGAAGAAATAAATCCGCGACTTATATTACTTTTTGACATTTCAAAAAGGCTGGACGCTAACGTCATTGACAAAATATCAGACAGAAAAGGCAGAGTAGCCCCAGCTTTATAAGTCAATACTTTAATTAAAGTCACACGATCCTTTAAATCGCAATCTATACCACCATATTCGATCGGCCGACAATACTTTCCTAAATTGCTACTTAAAAAAGCATCCTCTACCTGAGCCGGGATTCCTTTGGAATGCACCCATTCATTAATATCATTATTGCTAAAATATTTAGAAGCAAAAACTAATGCTTCATTAGTAACTAAATCATGACTTTTTGTTAAATCATTCAATTTTTATTCCCAGAAAAACTCAAATGAATATTTTTTGAATATTGAGCTACAAGTTTTTTAAGCTTTTTTTTATTAATTTTACCATTGTCTAAATGAGGAAGTTTCCCCATTTTCCAAACAATGTCAGGAACCTTTACTTTATCAATTTTATTAATCGCGTAGTTCCGAATCGCAGAAGAAGAAATGTTTTTATCATTAACATCACAGCATAAACATGTTCTCTCGCCAAGATCTTCATCAGGATAGCCAACTAAACAGCATTCAATAATTGCCTTATTACTCTGATAAATATTTTCGACTTCAGCTGGGAAAATATTGATTCCACCCCTTATTATCATATCTTTAAGTCTGCCAATAATCTTAAGAGAACCATACTCATCAATTTCCCCAATATCCCCAGTTCTAAACCATCCCTTGTCAAGTTCCAGCTGATGATAACCATCAATTTTTATTATGCCTTTAGCTAAACATGGACTTTTACATAGAATTTCATTTGTAGAGTGGTCAAGTCTAATTTCTGCACCGTTAACTGCACGCCCGACACACGAAGACCTATACAAATCAGATGAAGCCATATTCGTAATAGTTAAAGTAGCAGCAGTTTCAGTCATTCCATAACTTTGCATTAAAGTACAATCAAAAGTTTTTTCATATTCTAAAAACAATTTTTGTGGACATGAAGCACCTGCGACAAGCCCTACCCGTGACCATGGAAGGTTGACCTTGTTTTTTTTGGCAATGTTTAGCTCCCTTGAATACATTGTAGGAACACCAAAATAAACTGTGGCAAATGTTTTTTGAACTAAAAATAAAGATGTATGAGGCTCATACTTTTCTATTGACACAAGAGATGCTTTTGCAAAAGCAGCACAACAAATTCCAAGAATTCCATACACATGGAAAAAAGGAACAGGTACATAAATTCTATCCGAGCGCCCTATCGCAAGAGAATCAACAAGATGTAAAGCACTCAGCCTAAATGAAGACATTTTATTAACTATAGCCTTAGGCTGACCCGTAGATCCAGATGAAAATAATGAAAGGCAAGAATCGCAATTATTAGAATAGTGAGAAGGTTGCGCAAGATAAGGAACGCTTTCAACTAAAGACTTAAGTCTAATATCTTTGTTAAAGCCATCTCCAATTCCAATAAAATCAATATTGGTACCATTATTATCCAAGACTTTTAAGTAATTAATATTATCAGTAATGAATAACTGAGGTTTAACGAGTGCAATAATATGTTTAATGTCCTCAATCGGTGCCGTAGGCGAAAATATTGAAATATTTGCCCTACAACTTTCTAAAGCAGCAAGTATTGGGGGGAAACAACCCCTATTTTTAGTACATATTAAAATTGAGGAATTTAATTTAATTTTATATAATGCTCCGAATAACCATGATAATTTTCTTGCTAGTTCATAAGTTTTTGAATACGTATAAATAGAATTCTGATCAATATAAAATGGCTTATTTGGGGTTTCGAATGCCCCATGCCGAAGACTCTCAATAATGTCATTTTTATTATATTGGCATTTTGCAATTAAAGATAAATTAGACACAATAACCCCTCCCTATTATTAAAGTGAGGTTAATTATTTCCTATGAAATCTCTCAAATGCGTATAAAGACGCGCCATAAGCACCGTTATATTGTGATAACGATGATGTTAAAATAGGATGTCCAAGTTTTTTTGATAACCGGTCTACCAATGCACTATTAAGGGAAACTCCCCCAGTCATTGCTATTGGATCAACTGTTCCCAATCTTCTGACTAATCCCGCCGTTCTTTCAACTACAGACTGATCAGCTCCCGCCGCAACATCAGGAATCGAACAACCTGAAGAGAGCTTCGAAATAACTTCCGATTCAGCAAAGACAGTACATGTCGAAGAAATTTGAGCCATTTTTTTTGATTGCTTGTCTAAATCAGAAAGATCTGAAACTTTGCACCCGAACACACGAGCCATTACATCTAAAAAGCGACCGGTACCAGCTGCACATTTATCATTCATTACAAAATTTTGCAAATTGCCATCTTCGCCAACTTTAAGTACTTTTGCATCTTGACCCCCAATATCAATAACAGTTCTTACACCAGGGAAAAGATGACTAGCACCCTTTGCATGACATGACAACTCCGATACTTCAAAATTTGCTCCTGCAAGTAAATGGCGCCCATATCCTGTTGCACAAGCAAAAGTAATTTGGTCCGCAGAAATTCCTGCATCTTTCATCGCATATTGTTCAGCATTATTTGGACCATTGGTACCAGCGCCCGCTTCGAAAATCCCTTTTCCTATTATTTTTTTATCATCATTAATAATCACTGCTTTGCTTGCAGTTGATCCAATATCAATTCCTAAAAAATACATAACAGTACATTCTTCTTTACTCAATTACGAGCATACTTTTTTGCTAATTGTCGACCAGCAATATATACCATTATTTCATCTGTTCCACCTGCTATTTGATGGCCACGAACATCTTTCCAAATACGTCCTAACCTTGTTTCAGTTGTATATCCCAAACCTCCATAAATTTGAAGGGCTTCACTTGCAACCTTCTCGCAAGACTGAGCTCCATAACGTTTTAACAAAGCCGATTCGATTCGTACTGACTGATTGTTATCCATCATCCAAAGGGTTTTATAAAGCAGGTTTCTCGTATTCTCTAAGCCTATTTCCATATCAGTCAATTTCTCCTGAATAAGCTCATAGTGACTGATTGTCTGGCCAAAAGTACTACGTTCAGTAACATAAGCACCTGCATCATCCATCGCTGCCTGTGCACAACCAAGACATTGAGCCACAATTAGACAACGTTCCATTTCAAAATTTTTCATCAGGTTATAAAAGCCCTTGCCCTTTTCTCCAACCCGCATATCCTCTGTTAACGTAACATTGTCGAAATACATCTCACAAAAAGGCATTATTTGTTGGCCTATCTTATGTAAAGGAGAAGTCGTCAATCCTTTACTATTTTTTGGAATCATCCACATAGACATTTCACGGTTTTTTGAAGAAGGGTCTTCGTCTTTTGCAACAACAAGAACATACGGGAAAACCTCCCCTTGAGTTACCCATGTTTTTTGACCATTCAAAAGGTAAGAACCATCTTCTTGTTTAACAGTCACGGAGCTCATTGACGCATTATCTGAACCAGCACCAGGTTCAGAAAAACCTAGAGAAAATATAGGTTTACCAGTCTTCATATAAACATCCATGCATTGTTTGATTTGTTCATCGGAACCAAAATCTAAAATATCGCGCATTGCGAGAGTGTTATTGAGAAATGGAGTTACGCATCCCGCATAGTGGGAAAATTCTTCTGTCAAAATCCCTAAAGTTACTCGATCACAAGGAATTCCGCCCTTGTCTTCAGGGATACCCATTAGGCCAAAACCAGCATCCAAATATGCTTTAATAAGCTCATCAGTCATTCCCTGATTCTTATACATTTCTTCAATTTTATTTTCTGTTAAATTTCTCTTACAAAATTCTTTAATTGAATCAATGAGTAATTCCTGTTCATCTGTATAACTAAAATCCATTGCTATAGCCTCTCTTTTAGGTAAATCTAATATGAAATGAATTCAATACGACGATTAATTCACTCTACAAGCTCCAACTAAACTTTTCGCTTATTCGAAACATAGTGCATCTTTTACATCCTAGAATCTTCTTTAATAATTTGGGTAGGTGTTATCCTGTTTGCGCTGAACACTTGAACATATTCTTGATGTACTGCATCTACCTTTTGCCCTAAGTCTTCATATGGAAGTTGGCTGTCTTTTATCACGCCCACAGGTAACCTCCTTCCTTTTGCACCGGTTGTAAGGTTCGACCCTTCGCTGTATACAAAGACGGATACACAACTACTATGGTCTCGGCTGACTTCTCATGGCAAGCTTTACTCCATCCAGACAAAATTCATTGTCTTTTAAGATGTCCATGAGACCTCCCAGGGTAAGGCTCGTTTCTTTCCCTCCACCTACCTGCCGCATTTACACCGTGGATTTCCGTGCAGTTTTAGGGCTTTGACTTGTTAGGCAGCCTTACCCATCCACGCATGCCTGATGCGATTCCTGTTCGTCAGGCCAGAGGTTTGCCATCCGGCTTCCTTCAGATTCCACCTCACGATGGACACCCTTGCCTTAGGCTATGCACTTCCCACTGCCGGGCGTGCTAGGGACTTACACTCATAAAGAAACGCGCCATGCCTTGAGTAAACGAAAATCTTTGGAGAATATCTAACCTGATGCCCGCCACATAACTATTAATCTTGAAAATGAATTTTCTTAATTTGGCCACTTAAAAGAATTGATCTAACAAATTCCAGTCTTTATCAAATTCCTATAAGTATAAGAGCAGCAATTTAAAAAATACTTGCTAATCCTTAATGTCATTACAGAGATTTTTTATGAAAAGCTAATCCGGCTTAACCTTTGACTCTTTAAATAAAAGCAACATTTTTCTTCATACTATTGACTATCTTAACGGTAGAAAAAGTTCAAACATGACAGAATTGTTTTCAAATGTATCAGCACAAACAGAGATAGTTCCTTAGTGGGAAATCCGATGTTAGAACAATTAATCCTGAAAATGTCTCAATCATTCTTGGCAACACTTCTGCACGTCGTGAAATCAACGCTAAGTAAGAACATCGTTATTAGGATGAGACTCAGACATAATCCCGTAATAAAGGACATTTTTAAACTATGTGTTTATTGCCCCCACTAAAATTTGAGTCATATGAATACCCTCAAACATTCATAGTAATTTAATAAATAACAACCAAATCATAATTATCAAACTCGAACTTTAGCAGTACTGCCTCAGCCTTCGATAATAGCCGAGAATCCATTTCCAAAATCTTATCTGTCTTTTAAATCACCAAGTCATTGATCTATAGTTAAATTATTTTTGTAATTTTGGAGTTCTCAATACTATAAACTTTAGTATATGTCTCAGAAAATTTAATGAGCAGCCTTACCAGGATAAACACCCAATTAATGTCTCACTATTTTGAAATTATTTGAAACTCTTTATTCTGCTGTTCTTTCATACTTTGATGACTGCGACAATGAATACAATGCCAAAGCGCAAGCAACAACCATAATTACAAGGCTCAAAATAAACATGATAGAAAATCCATTAGGCATATCTACAATAACACCCAAAATTGTCGCACCGAATGCACCGCCTAATGAGGAAACAGTCGAAATACGTGAATAAATAGTGGCATAGTCACGATTACCAAAAACGGCACGAGTAAGTAAAGTCGTTTCTACAGTAGTTGATGCATAAACAAAGCCAAACAAAAACGCACCAATGAGGAGAAGTGCAATAATAGTGGGGAAAATCATCATAAGCAATACTCCAATGATTCCACTAATAATTGAGAAAAGAACACCAGTCCTGGGATTTTTGTCGTTAATAGCTCCTAATAGAATTTTACCGATTGTAACTCCCAACATGCATACAGCACCAGCTGTCCCGGAAATCGCTGCAATTTGAGGAGCAGTTGCCTGGAAACTTACACAATAACGGGGAATGAACTGATAAACTGTCTGATTTAAGGCAATTATTCCTCCGAAAATCGCAATGCAATAAAAAGCAGGGGTTTTCATGGCCTTATTTGCAGAAACACCCAAATTCATCGAAGAGGCAGCGCTAGAATCTTTCGAATTATCTACTTCTTCATGCCCATAAGGCTCCAAACCTTTATCGGAAGGTTTGTCCTTAATTACAAATAAAGAAAAAGGAAGCACACAAACCAAAACTACAATAGCTTCAACTAGGTATGCTGTACGCCAACCTTCTGCTCCTGTAGCAATAATTGCTGAGAAAATTGGGCCAAAAATCACTGCGCCGATACCTGTAAAAGCCAGGCTTAAACCAGTAAAAAATCCTACCTTTTTCTCACACCAGTTACCAATTAATTTTGGAACTGCTAAAAAGAGCATGGGCGCTGTTCCGAATCCTTCTATAATACCTGCAATATAAAAGACCCACATTGCATTAGCAGATGACATAAGAAATGCGCCTACTGCACAAAGAATTGCGCAAACGGTAAAAACAGTTCCACTTTTAAACTTATTTAAGATTGATCCTCCAATAGGCAATGCAACAACCATTGCTAACTGAAGAATTGTGAAATACAACATGAATGCAGCACTTGAGGTATTAAAGTACGCAGAAACACTTGGTAAAAAGAACCCTGGTGTACTAACCATCAAAGCACAAACTGTGCACATCATACAACAGGACACAACAATTAAAAAAGCGTAATGAAAACCACCGCTTTTTTTCTTTTCTGAAGACATTTGCCCTCCTAAAATTTTAAATTTCATTCACGGTGCAAACTTTTTTGTTTGCACCGTGAATTGAGGAAAGATTTGCTTAAATTACTTAAGAAGATCTTTGAAAGATTCAAACTGAGTACGAGCCTGTTCGTATGTCTCAGTCGACTGATCAATCCCAATTGTGACGCAAGGAATGCCTGCATCTTCACAAGCAGAAGTAATAAATGGAGCATCAAATTCTTCAGGATCACAGAACTGAGCAAGGAGAATAATTACTCCTTTGGCTCCATTCTCTTTTGCTAAATCAACTACATGGTGTATATGATTTTTCTTTGGATCATACAGAATCGAATCATTGCCCATTCCACAAAAACCAGCTGCTAATGCAGTTATGGGATCTCCTTCTTCAGAAACTTCCATAGCAAAAGTACGAGACTCTTTAGCAAGATCATCAGCAACAACAGATATTCTATTTTCCTGCAACATTCTCAAAATATCTGGGATATTCTCATAGATACCAGAGAGAACAACTGGGCTAAAATCGCCCATATCAGGATCTACAGCTTCCAGTGCTTCATTAAGATCTTTCAACATTGCCAGATGTTCAGCCTTTGGCATGAAATAACTTGCTTCAATTACATCAGATCTTTGAGGAACGCTTACAACAGTAGGACGTTGTCCTGCAAGCGAAATAAATTTACGCATTGCTTTTCGCCACTTGTTATAAAGTCTAATTGAATCGAACAATGCGTCGTCATCAATAATTGCTCCACAACACTCTTGCACTTTTTCTTTGACTTCTTTGTAAGAATCAACAGTGTATTTTAACCCCGCCGGAGAAAAGCGATTCTGAGGTTGACTCACGAAAATTAAAGGAATTCTTTCACCATTTCCTGCTTTCCAATTTTGAGTAAAACCTTTGAGAGTATCGCAAAGTGCAGAACACATCAGCCCCGAAAGTTTATCTAAGGTATGATTTAACCCCATTTCAAGTGACATCTGACAAATAGAACAATAAAATGGTGCAAAATACTGCCTAGCCTCATCTGCAGGTCCTTGCATTCCCCAAACTCCAAAGGGAACAGCTCCCGCAGCATCAACCAATTCTTCAGGAGTATAATACGGAGCCACACCAATAACTCTTTTCCCTGCATCTACATATTTATCTAATTGTTTGGCTGGATTCTGAGCAATTTCAGTAAATGCATTTAGCTGTTTTTGAATATCTGCCATCTTCTACTCCCCCTTCTTCTTATTATTGTTCATAACTTCTACGAAACCTTGAACACGTGTATCATATTGTGCTTCGCTAAAGTTACGTGGGTCTGCCTGATCGCCATCAAACATAACGACAGGAATATGTAAATCATTTTCTATGCGACGACCCATTTCAGGAGCAATAGAAGACCATAATTTGCAAGATCGATTGATATGAATCAAAGCACCGTCAACTTTTCCATCGAGACAAGCATCCTCACGGTTCTTCACTGCACGCTCAAGATTTACACAGTTTGGAACATTGGCATATGCCTGCATAAGCTCATTAGTATTGTTGTAAAGAACTCCAAAAGCATTAGCGTAAACAGTTGCTGTAACGTTAGCCCCTGCTTCTTTCAGCGGTGTACTTGTTGCCCGGAGATACGGCCAACATGCAATCCCTTCAAAAAGAATTCGATGCTCTTCAGGAACTTTCCAGGTAGATTTGTGATCTTTGACAGATTGTTCATATTCAGCGCAAAGCTGTTCAAAAGCCTCAGCTGATTCCTCTTTTCCACGTGCACAAACAGCAACAGCCATATGATTAAAGAGGTCAAAACCGTTTAATGGAGAGGGTACATAATTGCAATAGCTTGCAGCTTTTAACCATGCACGGGCCGTACGCTGCGAAATAGCCATTACTTTCTTAAAACGGTCATCATCCCACTTTTTGCCTGTAATATCTTCGAGTTGCTTTATAGCATCTATGAATTGAGCACGAATATACTCTGTACGCTTCTCATCAACCTCAAATTTATCGTTATAAGGTATATCAATCATAATCAATGGAATATTGAGTTTTTGAGAAAGATTCTCATACCACTTAAACATGCAGTCACAAATATTATCGCAGCAAAGAACAAAATCAGGCATTGGCATATCCTGCTCGCCATTAGGACATTTAGTTAAGTCGGCATAAGCCATGCTAATTCTTGAATACGCACAAAGGTCATTTGAAAAACCTAAGCCTTCGCAATGTTCACACATTGTTCCACCTGCACCGCGAGCTGCAATTGCAGCGGCCTGATTTTCAGGATAGACCACATGTAGGCCCAGCGTTTCAGGGATCTCTTGTGGAAAGTTTGATGCACACCATCCTACTTTTTCTCCACGAGCTTTTGCATCATAAGCGTCCTGATAAGCTTTCGCAGCTATCGCGCGTATAACGTATTTCGCACCAGAATGATCTTTCTTTTGCGTCTTTTCTTGTTCCGCCATATTACTTCTCCTCCTCTGGTTAAGGAATATTGGCTATAGAATTAGTTATCCGCAGCTACAATAGTCTTGTCATCAATCATCTTTTTGATAGCTTCATCATCATAGCCAAGTTCTTTTAAGACTTGGACACTACCAGTACCCATCTTTGGTGCCTTTTCATATGGAGGTAAAGGACTATCTTCAAGATCAACTGGTGTACGGACCATAGTTTTTTCTCCACGAGGATATTTAATTTTTGAAAACACATCTGTTGCCCATGCTTGTTTATCTTGGAGAATCTCATCCCAGGTCTGACAAATTGAGAATGGGACATCATATTTCGTAAGAATAGGGGCCCATTCTTCTGCTGTTTTTTTGCTCATGGCATCTTGGAACATGTCATACATTTCTTGGACCTTGTGTTGCTTATTCATCTCATCAAGATGGCTCCACAATGGATCGCCAAGAAGGTCTTCTCGACCAATCGCTTTCATTACTGCAGGGAAATAGCCATCGTAAACAGGGGTACAAATCTGAATAAAACGACCATCCTTTGTTTTTGCACATGGCAACCATGGATTGACATTATTACGACGGTCCATAGGATAAGTTACACCACCAAATTCATGGCCATATTGAGACGCTTGAATTAGCATTGCCTGCATATAAATGGCAGCATGTAGCAAACTTACAGAAACATGCTCTCCTTGCCCTGTAATGCGTGCGCGATGAAGGGCAGCAAGAACACCAGCAGCCAGAATCATTGCAGCCTGATGATCACCTAGACCAGGAATCCAATTTCCTGGAACGGTACCTTTTTGGTATAAAGAACCTGACCATCCGCCGCGTGCAAAAAATGCTGTATAATCAAATCCAGGGAGTTCTTTATCTGGTCCTTTTTCACCGTAACCAGTAACATTACCCATAACAATTTTTGGGAACTTGGCTTTAATATGGGCATAGTCTAAACCATGACGTTCAAGTGCCTGAGGACGCCAGTTAGTGAGCAAAATGTCTGCATCACTTAACATTCGGTCAAGAACTTCTTTGCCTTCGTCTGTACGAACATCAAGAGTAATGATTTCCTTTCCGCTATTTTCCAAATCAAAACTTGTATTTTCGTCTTGGTCTAATGGGCGCCCTTCAGAAGGAGCTGTATAGCGTAAATTATCACCCTTCGCTGATTCGATTTTAATAACATGTGCTCCCAAATCAGAAAGCAATCTGCCGCACGCAGGAACAGCAATGAATGTTGCCATTTCGACGACTTTAACATCGTCCAACGGTCGAATGAATTGTTTTGCCATTTTTCCTCCTTATTGCATATACCATACATAAATCTGAATTGTCTAAAAAAATGAAACTACAACTTAAAGCCTTATTCATCAATTTTTAAACCTTTTTCAGATCTGTGTTTATATTATGAAATACAGAAATACAATACAATAAACATAAATTTAAATTGTCTGTAAGTTAGTAATTTGAATATGATGAGGTGAGATGGGGCAAAGGTAAAGAAAAAGATCGTCATTAATCGTATTATTTTTCACCAGGAAAGATGACTTGCAATCATGCAGCAAAAAAAGCAAAAACATAATGCTAGAGATCTCATCATTAATGAGTTTCATTCTCAAGTAATACAAAGCTCTTTGTCACAAGTAAGAGTAAAAAAGATTATTGAATCTTTGAAAATGAATCGTAATACTTTTTATTATTACTTCAACGACAAATACGAAGTGGCATTGTGGATTTTCCGAATAGATTTGGCAAAAATATTGGAAAAGAATGTGCCAGAAAAATATTTAGTTTATGCTCCCATGCTTCATGATAAGGATTTGATTCTCCCCTACTATACTCACCACGAATTGGGTGCTAGAACATTAGATTCAAGCAATTTTATGAAAAGCTTTGCTGAATGCATTTTACAAGATCGAGAATTCTATAGAAAAGTTTTTAATCGTAATGAACATGAATTCATTGATAAAGTAGTTCGTCTTTTTAAACGTCCAGTGGAAAATGATCTGAATTATATCCTTAGTGGACGTAATTTACCCGAGGTAGATAGACAGATGTTTATCAATTTGATTTCACGAAATATTGTTTTAATCGCGACATACATTTTAGAAAGAAGCAACAATCCTGAAGCTTTGTTAAATGATGATATAAATCCATTTTGGAATTTTTTATCTGAATCGTTATATTCGGCTATTGAGTTACATCCCATCAGAAAAACTTTTAGCATTAGTAGGAAATAATAATTTAAATGCAATTAATACAATTCAGAAAGTAAGGGTGTATCCCCTATTTACCCACGTTATAGCAAATTTCTAATAAAAACCAATAATAATCAAAGATGCTAAAACTTAAACTTGTTTAGCTACTCTTGATACCCAGAAATATGTTTATCAATAAATCGGATTGAACTTTCACGCTAGTCCATAAAAAAGACTAAAATACCTGTCGAAAGCAATATTATGGTAGATAAAAGAACAGAAAAAAACAATTTAACAAAGAATCCCTCACATAATGATATCCAAAAAAATGAACAGGGCACCAGAAAGCTCAACATTTCTTGGATTGGCAATCTTTCTAGCAAAACTCTTAAATGGACACGAACAACTATGGCTACAAATTACTTCCCTGTTCGTGTATGTGGAGCTCGAATAGAAGAAGTTAACGGGCATAATGCAATCTGTTCTATGAGTGTCAATTCAAAATTATACAATTCACTATCTGAAATGATGGGTGGTGCAGTATATACTTTAGGAGATTTTGCAACAGCGGCTGCTGACCTAATGCCTGGCATGACAGACACGACAATTGATGGTCATATTCAATATTTAGCTCCAACAAAGGGTAAAACATTATTTGCCCATGTTATCTGCAAGCACTATGGATATTCAATAGCTTATTATGACGTCGATTTTATTACGGACGAAAATCGGCTCGTCGCACATGGATCGTATACCTATTACCATATACATCCAACGAAATAAGCTGAGGTTATAGCTTAGAAATAAAATTTTGTATCTAAAAAGCCGTATCTATGCATAACATCATGATTTGTGCCATTTTCGAAAGAGATATTTTCATTTTGATTTCCAATTGAGCTACATCATAAAGTTTTCCGTCGAAATAAATCTGACCATAACTTAAGCTTGACCATAATTAATAGGAACGATGAATTATTGCATCCGATCCTCTCCTTCGAGAGGAACGATGAACCACATGCGCAGGGCGCACTCGTTTCGGCATCGACGAAGACGGCAAGCTTCCTTCTTGAGTCTTCTCCCGAGCGCTCAGGCTCCTGCGAGAATCTTTCTTTTGAGACGCATCCGAGTGTGCATCCTCATCGGTCTTTGCACTTTCTTTATTCACTGTGTCTTCCCTATTTGAACGATCGTGATCCGCGTCGTACAAGCTGTTCAAAAGATTAAACGTAGCCGTTAATATATCGTCGCCCCAATGGTCTTTGAGGAAAGTCAACGGAACACGCAAATGACGTGTGCGCGGGATATATTTGGTCCCGGCACGGCGAAGCTGTTGCCACATTTCACCTTCTGGTTTGGGACACGGACGCACATTTAGATAGCCACCTACCTGCGAAATCAAGTTGATGCCCATCTTGTTTGCCACCGCCTTGATGCGCGCTTTTGCAAACATATTCTCGGCTTCCTGTGGCATATGTGCTTGTTTAGTCATATGCGCTTTTTCAAGCGTATCGTGTAGGTTATTGACATCGGCAATCGTGTCATAGCTTGCGAGTTTGCGATACACCATCACGCGCTCATCGGCGTCAGGTACGTAATCTTCATCGATATACGCACTTGCCGCAACATTGACGGTAATATCCGAGAGCGCAGGCGGAAGTTCATCGGTATTTTCTGCACCTTCGCGCGTATTATTGACTGCCTGCGCCAACATCTGGGCAAACAGATCGAATCCAACTTGCGAGATATTGCCTGATTGTTCGGCGCCGAGCATGTTTCCGGCTCCGCGGATCTCCAAGTCGCTCATGGCAATCCGCATGCCGCTTCCCAGGTCCTGATGCTCGTTTAATGCCGTCAAGCGTGCCTCAGCCTCTTCGGTAAGTGGCATGTCACCAGGAAACATGAAATACGCATAGGCTTGGAGACCGCTGCGTCCCACACGTCCTTTCAGCTGATAGAGCTGCGAGAGTCCCAAACGCTGAGAGTCTTCGATGATAAGCGTGTTGGTATGGGGGTTGTCGATTCCGCTTTCGATAATGGTGGTAGATACCAAAACATCAAGTTCTCCGGCCGCAAAGTCTTCCATGACGGTTTCCAACTCGTCTCTTCCCATCTGCCCATGGGCGATGCCAATACGCGCTTCGGGAACGGCGTCCTGTACACGTTGCGCGGCATTTTCAATTGAATGCACACGATTGGAAACGTAGTAGACCTGTCCACCACGGCGCAGCTCGCGCCTGATTGCCTCGGATACCACGTCGGGATCCCATTCGCCCACGTGCACCTTGACCGGCAAGCGATCATCGGGCGGGGTCAGAATAAGACTCATATCGCGCACACCAGAAAGCGACATCTGCATCGTTCGAGGAATCGGCGTTGCTGACATCGAAAGCACGTCAACCGATTCGCGCAGGTTTTTGAACTGCTCTTTATGTTCAACACCAAAGCGTTGCTCCTCATCAATGATGACGAGCCCTAAATTATGAGGGTTGACATCGCGGCTTAGCAGGCGATGCGTACCGATCAAAATATCGACATCACCTTCCGCAAAACCTTTAAGCGCGGCACGTTGCTGTGCGGGAGTGCGAAAACGACTGAGCACTTCCACAGATACATCAAATGGCGCAAACCGCTCGGAAAACGTTTCATAATGCTGCTGTGCCAAAATAGTCGTAGGGCACAACACCATTACTTGGCGATGATCCTCGGCAGCCTTAAACGCCGCGCGCATGGCGACTTCGGTTTTTCCAAAGCCCACATCGCCGCAGATCAGACGATCCATGGGGCGATCTGATTCCATGTCGGCTTTCACATCGCGAATTGCAGCAAGCTGATCAGGCGTTTCTTGATACGGAAACGCATCTTCCATTTCACGCTGTGCCGCGTCATCGGGTGGATATGCGTGTCCTTTCGTCGCAGAACGGCGAGCATACACATCAACTAAATCGAATGCGAGCTTTTTGCTCGCCTTGCGCGCACGGTTCATCGCGCGCGACCAGTCCGACGTATTCAGCCGTGTCAAACGCGGCTTATCGCCTTCCGGCCCCACATAGCGCGTGACGCGGTCGAGCTGTTCAACTGGAACAAACAGTTTGTCACCTTCGGCATATTCCAAAAGCAAATAATCACGTGCCACGCCGTTGACCTCTTGACGCACGAAATCCTTGAAAAGCGCAATGCCATGAGTTGCATGCACCACATAGTCCCCCGGTTTATAAGGAAACGTAATGTCGGTAATATCGACGTGTTTGCTCGGGCGAAGCGTGGTGTGACTTTGCAGGTCTTGAATGGAAATGATCGCAAGTTTTGCCTTCGGGATAATCATTCCCAACGGCACATCCGTATCAACAAGGTTCACCACGCCACGGCGCAGCTTTTCGGGATACTCACCATTTACGGAACTGAGATCAACGATGGGTAGATTGTGTTCCACCAGATCGATTGACATATCCTTGCGTGCCCGAAGATTCGGAATACAAAAGACGATCGTAAAGCGCGCATCCACCAAGGTGTGCAGACGTCCGTAGAGCTTCTCTTCCCCGCCTGCAACTTCGGTGCGTTTGACCGGCAGATTTGCCGACACATGTCCACCCGCACGCAGGATAGATTCGTAGGTGCATCGTTGATTTGATCCGAAATTCAACTTCGCCGGCTCACAATACAGACCCGCGACAGGCATCGACGTATTTTTCGCCTTTTCGCACATATCATCGTAGGCATGGATGGCGTCATCGATAAGTGCCCGAGGCTCGCACAATACCGTCAACGCGCTTTTCGGCATGTAATCTCCCAGCGTAGACACATGGTCATACAGAAGTGGCAGAAGCGCATCGACATGATCAGGCGATCCTCCATCATCAAGCTGACCTAAAATTTGACGTTGCTCTTTGCCCGCGCGTGCAGGGTTTGCTGCCGCTTCGATCGCAGATGAGATCGCACGTTTTGAAATGGTGTATTCGCGAATCGGAAAGATATCAACCGAGTCGAGCGGCGCAATAGTCTGCCCGGTCGTAGGCACAATACGCCGAATTTCATCAACGGTGTCACCAAAACAATCAATACGCACCGGATACGGAAGGTTTCCCGGATAAATGTCGATGGCGCCACCCTTTTCGCAAAACGTTCCTGGCCCGTCGAGCTGACCCGCGTTTTCATATCCTGCAGCTTCGAGAGCACGGGTTACCGATTCATAGTCAGTGATATCTTTGCGTGGTGAATCCCCGATATCTCTCCCTGCCACGAAATCAATCGGATTGAAATACGTACGCGGTGCAGGAGGTAGGCATCGCAGCAGCGCACGTGATGAGGCAACCACTACCACATCTTTCTCGTGTACCAGGGCATACAATGCGTGATTTCTACGTGCAACTTCGCCGGGATCTGCTTGCTTAGAAGTAAAGGGGGTATCACTGCGCTCGAAGAATCGCAAAACCTTATCTTTACCAATGTATGAAGCAATATCGCGTGCGACACTCGTGGCCTTGTTTTCACCAGGAACTACCACAAGTGTAGGCTGCGGCGTTCGTGCAAATCGAGCAGCGATCAAAAACGGACGAGCAGATGAAGCAACACCAAGGGCTGCATCTTCTCCTGAATCGAGCGTACCCCAAAAATTATGTATTTCATCACATTTTGAAAGCGGATGAATGAGCGCATCAATCAGCATTACCGTTACTTTCTACCGTTACCCCGTATGGTTTAAGAACAGACACAAATAGCCGCAATAAAGCGGCATATGCATGTGCATGTTCTCTGGAACATACAATTATTTTTTGCAATTTTTTTCAGGGATGATTGTACCAAGCCAAACGGCGACGTCACATACTGAATACAATTTCAACCAAACTGTATGAGTTAAGGAAATAAGCGATAATAGATAAAAGACCTCTCATTAGATGCAAAAAGGAGTACGAATGCCGCGCGAAACGATAGCCCACAAGAAAGAACGTGCGTGTGAAATCGAGCGTCGCATGGGTGAGCACTACGGCACAGGACAGTGCTCTCTCGATTTTCGTTCGCCGTACGAACTCGTGTGTGCGGTACTTCTATCTGCACAAACAACGGATGCCTCGGTCAATATCGTTACGCCTGAACTTTTTCGGCGCTACCCTACTCCCGCCGATCTTGCATCGGCTCACGTCGAAGACGTAGAGAAAATCATCCATCGTTTGGGCTTTTATCACGCAAAGGCAAAGCATTTGATTGAGATGGCGCAGGGACTGCTTACTAAATTTGGTGGAGAAGTTCCGAACGATATTGATAAGCTTCAGGAATTGCCTGGTGTTGGTCGGAAAACGGCAAATTGTGTCATGGCAGATGCGTTTCATAACGCCCAGGGTATCGCTGTCGATACCCACGTGTTTCGCATTGTCCATCGTCTTCGTCTTGCTGGACCTTCGGCAAATACGCCAGACAAAACCGAAAAGCAAATTTTGCGTCTGTTTCCCGAGGATACATGGAACGACGTAAACCATCATCTCGTGCAGTTCGGAAGGGATTACTGTTCTGCGCGGGCTCCCAAATGCTCAGAGTGCTTTATTTCAGATTTATGCCCCTGGACGGGACGCGATATTGCTAAGAAATAATTGAATTTCAGCGGCACTATTTGGGGTTTCTGCGTACTGCGTGATGCGCTTAAGGACGAGCCTGCCGTAATGCTCGTGTCTCCCAGCTCATACCTGCCTGCTAGCTCATATCAGACGGCCGACTCATGCCTGGCCGTTCGCCCGCTCTTATTGCTTGCTATCTAAATATCCCAGCGCACCAAGTGCGTTTGCAATGCCATCGTTGTCTACGCTTGTCGTTATCAGGGATGCTTTTTCCTTAAGCGCGGGAATCGCGTTTCCCATAGCAACGCTGCACCATGGACCATCGAACATAGACAGATCATTCTTTCCGTCACCAAAAACAACCACGTCAGATAAGTCTGCATGCATTAAATCGATAAGCTTACGAATGCCCCGCGATTTATCGATGGGCTCACAGATAGCATACGTATCTGAATATCGTGCCCAGGTAACTGGTGCAATGGGGATTGTCTCTTCCTGACCACGTGGTATAGGAATAAACACCTTGTACACGCAGTCAAGTGAATCAATATCGATATGATCGACGAGTCGAGAATCCATGTAGCTTGGGGGCACAAGATCGATAAACTCTTGGGTATCGGAATAGCGAATGGATTCATTTTTGGTGACGATGCCCCACGGTATATGTTTCCGGTTCAAACGATGCAGCAAATCGCGCACATCATCCATGGGCATGGTTTCCATCCAGATAACCTTGTCGTCGACCGTAATCGAATTTCCTCCGTCGGCAACCATCGAATGAATCCCAATGGGATTAACCAGCTTGGCCGCATCTACCTGCAGGCGTCCCGTTGCCAGACCAACAAAGTGACCGTTGTTACGCAGCCGGTCAAGGGCATCCAGTGTGGAAGCTGGAATGGTATTAGTGGTGCGCGAGCGCAGCGTCCCATCAAAATCAAAAAGAAAATACTTCTTTCGGCCATCTGCCTGCCACTTTTCAATTGCGTCTTTTTGACGAGAGAAAAGCGTATCCGCACGTTCTTCTTTAGATGTGGGATCTGTCCGATCGTTGCTCACCATAAAACTCCTCAATTAAAGGTTCGATGCCCGGCCTTCTGATGCATTCATTTTCGCAATCCCGGATAACCTATTACCATTGCTCGCGAATCCGTGCCAACTAATTCATTACTAACTAATTCGCATTGTGAATTTCATTCGGTATTTGAAGGGTGTGATGGAATCCTGGTCCTACCTTTTTCCCGGTTGCAATCTCGGTCACCTGGACACCTTCATGGACAAGCTCAGCCAATACGGCATCAACGAGGTTGCCAAGCTTTTCATGCACCGGTGTTGTAAGCCCAATCATATGAGTGGGAGGATCAGGGTTTTTTACCTGCATACCAAAACACAACCCCTTGGCGTTATACCCTAAAAATGAAGCCGCATCAAAAAGGTCCTTCAGCTTCAGATCATGCAGCGATGTCGTCGCAGGAGAGCGCCCTGCCAAATCATCTGGAGAATACCGAAATACCGTTCCCGGCTCTTCCCCTGTACCATCAACGGCATCAACGGAAATGATCAAGTCACTCTTATTGACGACCTCAACATAATCTAAGCTCATGCACGCAAGATTAAAGATAGCAACCTGAGACGGTTCGGGCTCACCGTTGGAAGTTTTTTCATCTGAAGATTTCCCATCGGAAGAGCCACCTTTGGAAGACCCACCCTTAGAAGATCCACCCTTCCAAGTATCAGAAGTACCCCCAGAAAAGGGATCAATGGCATCCGCCTGAAATCCAGGACCAGAGAATGAATACGACTTAAGCTCATCATACACGGCTGGTCCGATGCCATCATCCAACATCAATTCGTTTCCAACGCAAAACAAAGAAATGTTCATGTAGTACTCCTGAATCACTCCTGGATCTCATTCACGAAAAAGAGGCTTGCAAATACGTTTGTACTTGCAAGCCTCTCCACTGTACCAGCTATCACGCGGGTTGTGAGAATATCCCCCAATTACCACGCCATAACTATGTATTTGCTCAAGTTTTTACTCGAGGTTACGCTCATCCTCACCTGAGACGTTATGAGTCTTCATATCGTAGGTAAGTCCGCCATGCTCCTTGTTGAAGAACATCATCTTCATCATGCCCTTGCCACCTTCAGCAAATGACAGGTATACATGGATGAACATAAACAGGATGAATACGAACATCATGAAGTAATGGATGATACGCATGCTCATCATGCCACCGAATGCTTCTGTTCCTGCTAAGAAGAAGGGAAGCTGAGACGTTGGCTCCCAAAGAGCAAATCCGGTGTACGCCATGAACAGGATCAGGAATGGAATCAACACATAGCTGATCTTCTGAGGAACGCCATATTTACCTCCCAGAGGATGCTCCTTGCGGAGGAACAAATAATAACCGATCCATGCAGTAAGCTGATGGCGATTGTCCTTTTGAGGCAACCAAGAATAGATATCAGCCTTTGTCTCATGGGTGCCGTTTCCTGGTGCAGACTTCACAATGAATGTCATGACGATACGGACAATGATGTTGATGGTAATCACAATGCCGCAAAGCACATGAATGCCACGAGCAACGCCCATAAAGCCATCAAATGCAGGGAAATGAATATAGAACCCCGACAAAATCAGGCAGATCATGCACACCAAGTTTATCCAGTGAGTAACGATAAACGGTAGTGGATGAGTCTCATGATACTCAGCCATATCCATGATTACTTCACCCCCCAAGGATTGGTAACCGTCTCGAAGTGCTTGCCCGTGCTTGGTTCGCTAATGTGAACAGCGCAAGACGTGCAAGGGTCGAAACTATGTACGGTACGAAGTGCATTGATAGGTTTATCAATGTCATCGACAGGGACACCGATTAATGCTTGCTCCAAAGGTCCAGGATTGCCATCGCGATGAGGCGCAATATTCCAGGTTGTAGGAATAACGATCTGATAGCGATCAATCACTCCGTTGTGCGTGTGCTCGTAGTGATACAGAGCACCACGAGGAGCTTCCCAAAGTCCTAATCCTTCATGATCACCATGAAGTGTTTCTGGCTCGCGGAAGTATTCGCTATCGCCACTCTTTACCGCTTCGTCGAGCTCATTAATCCAGTCACGCATAAGCGTTGCGACATACAGAGTTTCGATCTGACGAATGCCGGTACGTCCCATAGTGCACTGGAGCGCACTCAGGTTACCTGGCTCCTGGCCCAACTGCGTCAGGAAATCGTCAACATGCTCGCGGAAGAACGGTACATTGCGAAGATATGCAACCATAACACGGGACATCGACGTAGCCTCGTACGTAAGTCCATCGTATGATGGCGCTTTATTCCAAGTGTAACGATCGTTGACATTGTAGTTCGTGTAATTCGGGCGGGTGACTTCTTCGCGAGGATTCAAATCATCGCTGCCCTCATACCAAGAGCTTCCCAGATATTCTTTTACCTTATCAGGGTCTGCTTCATGAACACGAAGCTGATCATCAACGGTACCACGAGGCAAATAACGATCATACGGATCAAAATCAGGACGATCGAAAACGCCCCAAGCAAGATAGCGACCGCAACCTTTGCCCCAGTTAAATGCATCAGGATAGCTTCTTGCAATAGCAACGGTATCCTGAATAACCGTATTGCTTACCCAGTTATAAATCTGATCAGCAAGGTTCTTCAGCTCTGCAAGCTTTTCAGGTGTGGGAACAAAGGTAGTTCCGCCTGGGCGAACCGTCATAACATGGGGCATCTTGCCGCCGATAATTGCAGAAATCTGCGAAGCAAGAGCCTGAATCTTCAAGGCCTCCATGTAATGAGCAGTGCAGATGAGATCAACTTCTGGAGTAAGTCTATATGCAGTTCCATCATCGGCATCAAACCAGTTGCCACTAAAAATTGAAAGCTGACCATTCTCTGCAAAAGCGCTTAGACGCTCATACAAAGACTGCAAATCGGTGTCGGTAGACAAACCTTGCGAAGTGATGAGGTCGTATGCATCTCCCACATTCGCATTTAAAGCATTCAACGGGTTGATGTAGTCGAGGCCAGCCATGTTATAGAACCACAAAATGTGGCTGTGAAGGAACTGAGCACCTTCCAAAATGTTGCGAATGATACGCGCATTATTGGAAATTTGCAGTCCATAATCTTCTTCGCCAGCAAGAGCAGCTGCATGACCATGAGATATAGGGCATACGCCACAGATACGCTGAACAATTTGAACAGCATCTTGCGGAGTGCGGCCTTCAAGTACGAGTTCCATTCCACGGAATGCGCCAGCAGATACCCACGCATCTTGGACCGTGCCATTGTCGACTTCCATCTCTACACGAAGATGGCCTTCAATACGACTAATAGGATCAATGGTAGAACGTGCCATTACTTGCGACCTCCTTTCTTATCCGCTTTCTTTGCAGCTACTTGAGCTGCATGCTGTTTCTTCCAAGCCTCATCGCTTTCGGGGACACCAGGAAGATTCGTTCCCGCAGGAACAGTTTCTTTCGTGCCATCCTCATGAATGATGGTAAGAGGCTCATCATAATCGCCGATTGAACGATCTGGATGCTTTGCATCCCAACGACGTTTCTTCTCGAAACGTACATTACCATCCAAACGTCCGGCTTTCTTCATGCCAAAGCCATGGATAACCAGGCACACAGCCAAAATTCCCGTAATAGCAAGGCAAAGAGTTTGAGGCTCGAATTGCCAATCGCCAATGCGCAGTTTACGATGACGATTTGCGAATGGAGCATTCACTTCTACCCAGTTATCGCCAGGATCGTTTGGATTTGCTTCGCAGCATCCAATGCATGGGGCTCCGGCATCAACACACCAGCTGCGGCGATCATTGTAAAGAGTGATCGGACACGCAGCACGTGTTTGCGGCCCGCGGCAGCCCATTGCATACAGGCAATAGTTTTCTGATTCTTCTTTTGTGCCATACTGACGAACAAATTCGCCATTCTCAAAATGACCACGACGTGGGCACAAATCATGAATTGTCTGATCAAACAGAGACGCAGGCTTATTCTGGTCGTTTAACTGAGGCAGAGAATTCATCACCACTACGTCAGTCAAAATTGAAACAAGCCATTCAGGATTTGCTGGGCATCCAGGAACATTCACCACAGGGGTAGAAATACCAGCCTGAGTAAGATATTGCTGAACTCCGCATGCATTTGAGGGATTTGGATGAGCTGCCATCCATCCACCATTTACGGCACAAGATCCGAGTGCGACAACTGCATTTGCATCTCTTGCGGCTTCAGTCAAAATTTCAGTTGAAGGACGGCCGCCTATGCGTGTTGCATAACCGCCCCATTCCTGCAAAATGCCACCTTCGTACACCAAAATGTAGTTGCCTGCAGCGATAGTTTGAGATTTTGCTTCCTCGAGTGATTCACCTGCGCCTGCGCTTAAAACATCGTTGTAATTCAGAGAAATCATCTCAAGAATCAATGAAGCAGGGTCAGGGACTCGAAGCTGTGCAAAAGCCTCCGTACATCCTGTGCAAGATGCACCCTCTAACCAAATGACTGGATAAAGATTCCCCTCTTTAGCTCCGATAACAGATTGTTCAAGTGCTTGAGCGACGCGAGGAACTGTGAGACCAGAAACACCAGCTGCTGCCACAATCGCACCACAAAGTTTCATAAAACTGCGGCGTGTGACACCATGAAGCTCAAGAATATTCTCAAGTTCGCTTGCGGTTGCTTCGCTTTTCATGCACGCACCTCCTTGGGTATGCGTTTGTACTGCACATACTTCCATCTCTTAGCATGCGCAGATTTCTTTCATCTATCATACGCCATCGAACTGTAAACTGAAGGTTATCAACAAGAAAGCGTAAGTGTGTTACGAACATGGTTTGGTCGTAACACCAAACGCGAACTGCACAAATAAAATACGATGTGACACTTCATGAGTGTTCGCACATGATGCAGCGAGAACTATTTGCGAGCATTTGCTCACTATCTATTCTCAATTAAATATAATTAGGTGGTAATATTTGATATTTATGCTCTTTTGCTGTTTGAATGGCTCATAAAAACACCTGAAAGAACATGCAAGTCGCAACGCTCACTAATAAAAAATGGTGCGCACGTACCAAAACATGCGCACCATTCATTTTTATGCCTCACGTAAACAGCAAGGCACATAACTTATTTTGAAAAGGCTCTTAATTCTTAAAAACTAGTAATTCTTTGCCTGCTCTTCGAAGAAGCTTTGAGGATGTCCGCAAACCGGGCAAACTTTTGGAGCTTCTTTGCCTACATATACATAGCCGCAGTTCAGGCACTTCCATGCAATCACATCGCCGCGCTTGAATACTTCACCTTTATTGACACGATCGATAAGCTCGTTGTAACGATCATCATGGCCGTGTTCGATGGTGGCGACACCCTCAAATAATTTTGCGATATCGTCAAAGCCCTCTTCTTTTGCGGTTTCAGCGAAGCCCTTGTACATTTCAGTCCACTCATGATGCTCGCCTGACGCTGCATCCTTAAGATTTTCAAGTGTTGCGGGAACTTTACCACCATGCAAAGCCTTGAACCACATCTTCGCATGAGCACGCTCATTGCCTGAGGTCTCACGGAAAATATCACCAATTTGACGGTAACCATCCTTGTCAGCTTGTGCACCATAGAAGCCATATTTCACGGTTGCCTGAGACTCGCCAGCAAATGCAAACTGTAAGTTCTTTTCTGTCTGACTACCCTGCAATTCCATATCTTTTTCTCCCTTCAAGAAGATAAACTTCCAACAGAGAAGAGTATAGCTTTATGACAGATAAAAGTAATGGGATAAATTAAGTATCATAATATTCTTTTATTTTATGTGTGATCGATCAGGGAACCATGAATTTTGTTCATTTTCTCGTCATCAATCCGTAAGAAACTGCCAAAAATGAATGAAAGAGAGATCTGCGAAAGTTCATGATTTGATGTCGGGGTTTTGATGTCGGGGTTTTGATGTTCCGGGCTCGATGTACGAGATTTGATGTATGAGGTTCGATAAATTGGAATTGACCTAGGGAACGAGATACGTATGCCGGCCACGCTGCTCCGATGAGAAGAATCCATCTTTTTCTAAATCAGAGACGATCGAGGCAAACACATCCTCGCTCACGCTCGGACGACCGGATTTCTTTTCGTAATGATTGAGGTCCGCAAAAACTTCTTCTTGAGAAATCTCGGGATTATCAAGAACATCACGCAATATGAATGCCCGTTTTTGTCTTCGCGATCCCTTAAAAGATGATTGTTTATGATACGAAGCCGCACGACGAGTGGGATTTGACTCCGTCGCTTTTATATGAGTTCCCCAGTCCATAAGCGCGTAGTACCACTGACGAGGGTTTTCCTTGCTACAGGTTTGCGCAACAAGCGGTTTGATCTGGCTGTCAGGAACACCTTGCGCATCCGGAAAGAATTCGTGAATAAACACGCAACGCACGTTAGTTTCTAAATAAACCCCCGGAACTTGATGTGCAAACGCCATAATACCTGCCGCTGTGGTATCACCAATCCCCGGAAGTTTTACCAGTTGCTTATAAGTATGAGGAAGCTTTCCTGCATAGTCCCGAGCACATATTTCTGCGGTCTTTTTGAGAAAAAGGCCGCGTCGATTGTATCCCATGCCCTGCCATTCGCTTAAAACATCAGCATTTGAGGCAGCCGCGAGTGCATCAAGCGTCGGAAACTTACGCAAAAAACGAGGCCATCGTTTTTCTACGCGCGAGACTTGCGTTTGCTGAAGCATGACTTCAGAAAGATAAATTGCATATGGATCTGATGTTTGACGCCATGGCAAAAAGGGACGACCCCACATATCACCTGCATCCCAAACGTGCTTTTTAAATTGCTCAATTTGGGTAGGATCAACCGAGGTCGTCCCTTGAAAGCGAGGACTCTGCTGTTTTTGGTTTTCTTGATGAGAAACGTTCACAACTAATCTTTTTACAAACGCAAAATGCTTCGGTTCAGCTAGACGAAACGGTGCATGGCTTTTATACCTGTAGCTTTTATACCGTCTGCTTTGTATTGCTATTCAAATGATTTACTTCGCGACCAGCTACCGGACAGGTTTGCGGAACTCCATTTTGAAGCAGGCTGTTAAGCGCAACATGTGTCGCATCGCTCGCATTTTTCTTAGCGTCGTTTAAGAAATGACCGCTGAAATCCCCATCAAAAACTTGCTGGAGCGTAAGCGAATCAAAAAACGCCTTGAGCACTTGGTCGGCAGCAATCCATACTTTATTGACGGTGCAGGTGGGCGATTTTTCGCAAATGCTCGGATCTTCAGCACATGGAGCCGTAGAGATACTTCCCTGGAGCTTCTTTAAGACATCAGTCAACGTAATCTTTGAAGGGTCAACAGAAAGAGTGAGACCACCGTGAGCACCACGTACCGTCTTGATGTATCCAGCCATCGAAAGATCATGCTGAATCGTTCGAGCAAACGCGTACGGAATTCCCTCTTCTTCAGCCACATCTGCAATTGACACGTAGTCGCCTCGATGCTTATACGCGCAACGCATGATACGAATTGCATAATCACATCTGCGGGTGATTTCCATCCTCGTCTCCCTTCACTTCGTTTTGGCTATTATCCTCAGGTGATGCATCTGATTTTTCCGGCTTATCGTATTCGTCCAAATCCAAACGAAGCTGCGCTAATGCTTCATCTTCAATTTCTTTATATTCAGCAGAATCAAGTGGTTGATATGCCGCAATTTTATTGGTCAGATTACCAAAAGAGACCGGCACATACCGATGACGCGACAGGCTTTCATCGTATGCCTGGTCAACCGCTTCTTTTGCCGCATGGTAGATGTCGTAACGCGACATATGCTTGGTGAGCTGCACCAACCGACCTCGATCAAGCATTTCAATCGATGGATGAATTTTGACAATATCGTTCCATATGTCTCTACGCTCTTTTGCATTCGGAACTTTGATATCAACAAAGTCGAATGGCGAAAGCAAATCATAGAAAAAGTCACTCAGCTCGCTATCGGAGGCACAGCTTGCAAGCACGCTTACTTCCGGGTTTTCAACGGCAGCACGAATAAAATCGATGACCGCGCGCGTACCCCGCGAAAATCTGGCTGAACCATCTTCACCTTGCCCCTCGGACAAAAGGGGATCTCCCCAGGTGTCGATGCTCTCTAAAATCACCGTTCCGCGATCCAGCGCTCCAGTACGAATAAGGGAATCGCTTGACATGAGATCCGGCGAGGCTGCAGTGCATAAAAGCGGATCTCCTTCGGGAGATTGCGCCATGAACATATGGATAAACGGACGGTCGAGCTCGTTTGCGGTCGCAGCCATAAATTGGTCAGCATCTTCTCGTGCAAATGAGCGGAAAATAATTGAAGACGTATGAACGGGTGAAGCAATACCATGACGTGCAGCAAGCATGTCCATAAAGCCTTTAAGCTTGGGATCGTTTTCAGCCCCAATGCCATACTGTTTCATCTTTTTTATCGCGCGGTCGTAGCCCACGAGCGTTGCATAGGTATCATCAGACTCTTCGTCATCTTCGCTATGTTTTTCATCGGCATCATGAAGTGCAGAAAGAACCTGATCTAACTTATCTGAAGCACTCTGTGAAGAAATGTTTGATGAAGTAATCGACCTTGCCGACTGAGTCGTCTTTGCGGGAAGAGAAGTTTTCCCTGTTCCACGGCTTTGGTGTAGAGAGTTAGAGTCTTTATTGAGACTGTCAAGTACCGCATCGGATGCACGCTTCATATCTTCACGTGCAAGCCCAAATTCTTCTAAGCGATCTAACGCTAACTTTTGCAGAATCTGGGTTGCCCTTCTCGTTGCCTTTGCATCTTCAAATGGCTCAAGGGAATTGAAAACATGCTCGGCAAGCGCACGATCTTTGAGATTAACCGCAAGCTTGAAGGCGGTACGAAGACCATCAATGATTTGTATATCAGCACCGCTGAGCACGTGATTATGCTGAATTGAGGAGTGTGACTCACCAGCATTATGCGTCGCCGCCCGCGACGATTCCTCAGAATTTTTCTTTGAAGAATTCTCAAGTCCCGACGAGCGAAATGCCAACAAATAAAAATAAATTGCCGAAAGATCATCATGCGCATCTAGGGCGGATGCGGCCAGATTCTGGTAGCGCTTCGCTTGACGTTCCCTGGCACGATCAAGATTGTCGTGAGAGTTGTTCAATTCAAAGTTCTTCCCGAACATATGCCCACGTCCTTTCCTATCGTGTTTTGCATAAAGCAAATATAACTAATCAAATTCATATTCGTATGGCTACCAAAACGATGTAATGGGTTTGATTTGCGTCCTTCACACATATGGCACTCGCCAAATACCGTGATAATGAATTTTGCGTTAGCTGTTAGCTATTTCCCTATACACGCGCCGTATTACGAACGTATGATGATATCGCAATACGAATTTTCAATTAGTGCTCTTCAATTTCTAAGCAAATAACCTTAATGATAGATTAATGATATCATTCACGTATGAACAGTTGATATACTATTTTGTTAATAACTCGAAAACCCAAGGTGAACGGCAAATAAAGAATACTGTTCATTCGCTGTGATCTACGCTAAACGACCAATCGAGAATTGGCCATTCGTTTTCTTTAGCAATTCTTTCAAGTGTTTTATCGGGATTGACGGCATGGGGATGCTCGGCAGCACGCAAAAGAGGCGCATCAGAATGATGATCGCCAAACGCGTAGTCGATCACCCAATTATTTTTGCCGAATTGCGCATCTGCAAAATCACGAACCGATTCAAGTTTATGGGTACCCGCAACCGGCTTACCTTCGACTCCCCCGGTATAGAGACCTTCGGAATTTGTGGCCATACGCGTTGAAAGTTGATAGGAAATATAGGGATGCGCTTTGATAGCGCACGTAACAATAGGCTCAAAAGATGCGGAGACGATCATAACCACATCACCTGCGGCAGAATTCTTTTTCATGCTGCGCACCGCAGCAGGTCGAAACCGCTTCGCGATATGCTTGTTATAAAAATCAGCGAGATACGCATCAACTTTTTCTTTTGGCTTTCCACGAAATGCCGTAAACACAAGTTCACGCGCATGTTCTTCATGGAGCGGAAGATGGAGCTTATATGCAGCCCCCCAAAGCAAAATCCGCCAAATAGTAATGAGACTGATATCTTTTCTGCGTGCCAAGTTTGCCACGAGCAATGCGGGGGAACTCCCGTTGATCGATGTACCATCGAAGTCATATACAGCAAGTTTCACGGGATGATGGGCCGATGAAGGTGCACTTGTTGCAGCTGAAGGTGTGTTTGTTGCAGATGAAGATGCATTTGATGCGGTAGCGACAGAACCACTTCCTGCAGAATATGCATCAATATTTTGTTGGTCTCGCGCCAAAACGAACAAGCTCCCTTCAAAATTGCCAAAGCATATCATAATGCAACAGTAAGCATAAAAGGCAAAGAGAGTGTTGGTTTTGGCGTTACTGCCCATACATTTTGTCATTGCGCATGCACAAATTGGGAATTATAGAGCTTCGCGTAAAACCCTCCACGCTTCAGAAGTTCTTCGTGCGTGCCTTGTTCAACGATATCCCCATGGTCGATACATAAAATCAAATCAGCGTTCTTAATCGTCGAAAGCCGGTGCGCAATCACAAAGCTCGTACGCCCCTTCATAAGAGCGTCCATCGCGTTTTGAATAAGCTGTTCCGTTCGTGTATCAACCGAACTCGTCGCTTCGTCCAATATAAGCATTTGGCGATTCGCCAAAATTGCACGAGCAATCGTGATGAGCTGGCGTTCACCTTGGCTGATGTTATCGGCATTTTCATCCACCACGCAGTCATACCCATCAGGCTGTGCAGAAATGAAATGGTGCGCATGTGCTTCTTTTGCTGCTTCTTCAACTTCTTCATCGGTGGCATTGAGGTTTCCGTAACGGATGTTTTCACGAATAGTGCCATGGAAAAGCCAGGTATCTTGAAGCACCATGGCAATTGCAGAGCGCAAATCGGAACGTTTGTAATCGCGGATATCTGCCCCATCCAAGTAAATTGCGCCCGAATCTACATCGTAGAAACGCATAAGCAGCTTTACGAGCGTGGTCTTTCCTGCACCCGTTGGACCGACGATTGCGACGGTTTGACCTTCTTTGGCTTCAGCCGAAAAGTCGTGGATGATGGTCGTTCCCTTTGTATATCCAAACGAGACATGATCGAATTTTACATTTCCCTGGATGTTTTTCGCTGATGCCTTAGCCGGAAGCTCTTTGACTTCGGGCTGATCCAAAAATTCAAACACACGCTCGGCTGCAGCCGCCATCATCTGCAGTACATTTGCGACTTGTGTGAGCTGCTGAATAGGCTGGGTAAAATACCGGACATACTGGATGAAAGCTTGGATGTCGCCAACTGTCATTTGCCCCCGAACTGCAAGGAGACTTCCCACAACGGCTACAACAATATACGCCAAATTGGAAATAAGATTCATGATAGGCATCATCAAACCGCTGATAAACTGTGATTTCCACGCAGATTCGAACAGCTTGTCATTGGTCTGAGAGAACTCATTAATCACGCGATCTTCTTGGCAGAATGCTTTTACCTCCGTATGCCCCGCAAAAGTTTGTTCGACTTGGCCATCGATCGCACCCAGTTGATCTTGTTGCTGTTTAAAGTATCCCTGGCTGTGCTTTACGACAACAGAGAGCAGGGCCGCTGAAACAGGGAGCACAATAAACGTAATAAGCGCAAGTACCCACGAGATAGAAAACATCATCACCAATACCCCGACAATGGTAACAAGCGAGGTAATCAGCTGGGTGACTCCCTGGTTTAAGCTCTGGCCAAGCGTATCAACGTCGTTGGTGATGTGTGAAAGCACATCACCAGTGGAATGCGACTCAAAATAGCCCATCGGCATGCGATTAATTTTCTGGTCAATCTGTTTGCGCATTTCATAGCAGGTACGCTGAGAAACCGATGACATAATCCAGAATTGTCCAAACGAACACATTGCAGAAGCCACATAGAGCACCAAAGTGATCTGCAAGGTATGGGCAATGGCGTTGTAATCAATGCCGCCGGTTCCCTGCACTTTGGCTACAATGCCCTCAAACATATCCGTGGTTGCTTGCGAAAGAACTCTGGGTCCCACAATAACAAAGAGCGTTGACGCAATAGCAAATAGGAAAACGAGAATAAGCATTGCCTTATAGCGGCTCATAAATTTGACAAGTTTTTTGAGTGTGCCCCAAAAATCCTTTGGCTTTTCCACGGGACCGCGCATAGGTCCATGATGTGGTCTGCGGCGATTCTGCGTAAACTGGTTCTGCGCATCTGGTGTTGGATTTACCGGTTCACTTTGCGTAGATGCTTGCGTGTTTGTTTGAACTTGAGAGTTTGTCTGCGTTTTTTCTTGTGCTTGCTTTTCACTCATGCCGCATCACCACCTTTCAGTTCAGATTCCGAAAGTTGGGAATGCGCAATTTCTTGATAGACCTTACACGTCTTCATGAGGGATGCATGTGTCCCGAGACCTACGACACGACCTTCGTCAAGAACCACAATCTGATCTGCGGAAAGTACGGTTGATACCCTTTGAGCCACGACAATTTTTGTTCGCCCCGCTTCGCGTTTTGCAAGCGCCTGCCTCAGTGCCGCATCGGTAGAAAAATCAAGCGCACTAAAACTGTCGTCAAAAAGAATTGCACGTGCACTACTCGCAAGAGCGCGAGCGATCGAAATTCTTTGACGCTGACCGCCAGAAATGTTGGTACCGCCTTGCGAAACGTACGCTTTTATGCCGCCTTGCATTTCAGAAACAAAATCACTCGCTTGGGCGGTTTCAAGTGAAGATTCAACCCGAGATTCATCCATCGAAGCATCCGAATATGCCACGTTATCCGCAACCGTTCCCTGGAACAAGAATGCCTTTTGTGGTACATATCCTAAAGTTGCGCGAAGCGCGTGTTGCGAAAGATCGCGAATGTCAATTCCATCAACGCAAATTTGACCATCGGTTACATCGTGGAAGCGCATGGCAAGCTTCAACACCGTAGACTTTCCCGATCCGGTCGCCCCGACAATAGCAGTAGTTGTTCCCGGATTCACCTGGAAATTTACGTGAGAGAGTACCGGCTCACTTGATCCCGGATATTCGAATGTTACGTTCTTGAATTCAATTTTTGCACCCGGTGTATCTTTGAGCTGGTCATCGGCAGGTGTTGCAGGATCTTTAATATGGGGGACAGTTGAAATCACCTCATTGACGCGCTCAGCAGCAACATTTGCACGGGGAAGGATAATTGAGACCATCGAGATGATCATAAAACTAAAGATAATTTGCATCGCATAGGTAATGGACGCGATCACCGGCCCAACCTGCATCGAGCCGGTATCAACAAGTCCGGTACCAAACCAAACGATCAAGATTGAAACACCATTCATAATGAGCATCATTGCCGGTTGCATAAATGACATGGTGCGGTTCGTAAATAATTGGGTGCGCATCAATGTGCGGCTTGCTTTGTCGAAGCGCTCTTCTTCATGTGTCTGTCGATTAAATGCCCGTACCACTGGAAGCCCCGTGAGCAGTTCGCGTGCTATCAAATTCACTTGGTCAATGAGCTTTTGCATGATCCGAAATTTCGGAGATGCAGCCTTAAAAAGAATTGTTACCAGACTTATTACGGCAACAACTGCTAAAACGATAATCCAGCTCATCTGAGAATCGGTACGGAGCATCATGACGATGCCACCGATCGCCATGATGGGTGCGTACATAACCATACGAAGCAACATGACACATACTATTTGGACCTGCTGCACATCATTGGTACCACGGGTAATGAGGGACGCAGCAGAAAATTTTTGCACTTCGGCATCGGAAAATTCCGTAACGCGACGGAACAGGCGCTCACGCAAATCACGCCCGACTTTCGCCGACGTTTTTGAGGCCAAATACGACACGAGAATTGCCACAACCATACCTACCAGCGTAAAGCCGATCATTGTCGCACCCGTACGCATGAGGTAATCAAAACGAATATGGTCGACGTCATATCCATTTTCGGTCATCTCTTCAATGGAGGCCGCAATTGCCTGCTGAGAGATAATCGACGGATCCATCTGATCGAGCTGACCAACCATTGTTTGATATTCCTGTTGGACCTGATCGTGTGATATTGTGCCATCTCGATACTGAGAAAGAATGCTTCCCAAGTCAACCCCACGCTGCGAAGCTGAAAGCCATATTGCCATGGGATCTGTCATAACGGAATCAAGATTGCTGCGTGCATCTCTGGACAAATCATTGATGTGGTAGAGCCCATCATCTCCAAGTGAATATGCATCACGAATAGCTTGTGCCTGGTCATCGGGCAACAGCATACAAATTTCGTCGAGTGTATCCGGGCGAATCTGTTCAGGAGACGCGTTTTGCACACCTGCCTGTTGAATGCCGACATCGACGATATCAGCCGTGTAATTGGGAATAGACAAGTCACAAACAACTTGGACAATCAGCAGCAAGGTAATGACCGCAACGGCAACTTTATGCTCAAGGAGATACTTGATTATTCGCATGGCGCATCTTCTTTCGGAGAGGTTTGTGCAAAAGGCGTACCAGCTGAAGAAACAGAAGAAGAGCCCGTCAGCGAATTGCCGCCTGCGACTCTATCATCCGCAGCAGCTTCCTTTACCGAAGAATGATGCGATGTTGTTTCCTGGTGCAGCCAAAAATCTTGAATTCTTCGAAGGATGCGGAGCAGCTCCTGTAAATCTTTAATTCCAATCGTATGTTCCAACTGATGAATCTGTTCATAGAATATCTTTACGCCTTCAAGATATACATTCTTTCCCCGCGGACGCAGCTGAACGAGCGTAACTCGCGCATCATTTTGGGAATGCGTACGTTCGATATACCCTTTCTGTTCACATGAACGTAAAAGCTGAGAGATAGCGCTTGGAGATAGCCCCATCACCCGACCAAGTTCACGAGCCTGAGGGTATTGCTTATGACGTTTAAAAAACGTTCCCGAATGCATAATAAGACGCGCTTCATTAGACGTGAGACCAGGAATTTGAATTGACTGCTTTGCGTGTACATTGTTCAAGCTACGCACAGCACGAACTATTTCAATTTCGATTTGCGCATAATTGTCATCTTGAGCTGCCACGATACTTCCTTTAGTTTAGCTACTTAATTATTTATTACGTAAAGTAATTATCACCAAACATATGCCCAATCAACATTAGAGAAGAAAAACCAGAGTTCGGCCACGAAAACTCATAAATTGCTTATGGGGTGTGCCCCCTAAATTTCCACTCACGGGTTGAATGAGCTGTTCGCAAGTGAGAAACACCACTACTGTGCCTCTCCCTATACACTGAGTCATAAGGTTTTAGGAGGATATATGAAGCAAATCGATCCCAAAGCATTTGATACCTATTTTGAAATGACCGTCGATGATATTCCCGCTTACGTCATCGCTAAGACACCCGAAATTGATTGGGATGCCCAAAGTATCCAGGCAGAAGTTCCCGCAGAACATGGGAATTTGAATTACGTGTTTCGCGTATGGGATAACAAGGGACATCACGTTTATGTAAAGCAGGCAGGCAAGCAGACGCGCATCTCGAAGGACATGAAACCTTCAACATCGCGGAATCGTCTTGAATCAGAGCTGCTTTCCATTGAGGACAAGCTCGCCCCCGGAATGGTTCCCCACATCTATACCTACGACACCACGATGTGTGCATGCATTATGGAAGATTGTTCCGATTACCAGGTCATGCGTGATGCAATGTTGGAGCACAAGATCTTTCCGCGTTTCGCCGACGACATCACGACATTTATGGTGGACACGCTGCTTCCCACCAGCGATGTCTGCATGAATCACATCGAGAAGAAGAAGCTGCAGCAGCAATTTATTTCTCCCGATTTGTGCGACATCACCGAAAAATTAGTGCTGATGGAGCCGTATGGCGATCAAAACCACCGCAATAACGTGTTCCCTCCGAATGCCGAATTTGTGCAGCAGGAACTGTATTCAGATACCGCGCTCCACCTTGAGGTGGCAAAACTTAAATTCAAATTCATGACTGATGCGCAGGCGCTTATCCACGGCGACTTGCATACGGGATCGGTATTTATCAAGCCCGATTCGACAAAGGTTTTCGATTGCGAATTTGGCACGTTTGCACCCATGGGATATGACAGCGGAAACGTCATCGCCAACATGATTTTCGCATTTGACAACGGATATGCCGCAGGCGACACCAAATTCTGCGATTGGTGCCTTGACACTGCTCGAGAAGTTCTTGACATGTTCAAGGAAAAATTCAGCAAGAAATGGGACGAATGCGTTACCGAGCCTATGGCAAAGGTTCCCGGATTTAAAGAATGGTACATTGCCGACGTGCTCCGTGATACCGCAGGCTATGCAGGAACCGAACTCCATCGCCGTACCGTAGGAATGGCAAATGTGGTGGACGTGACAAGCATTAAAGATACGCATGCGCGTCTTGTTGCCGAGCGAACAAATATCTATGCCGGCAAAGATTTCATTCTGCACCAAGAGGCATTTACCACAGGAAAAGACTACGTGGATGCGGTTAAGGCTGCACTTCAGAAAGCAGAAGCATCCCTTGAGACAAAATAAGTTGTAAGCGAAAGGCCTATTTCCTTCACGCATTATTGAAAGGCGTATGTATGGATACCAGCACCGATGCTCTCGAAGCATTCTTCAATAACGTAATTACCGTCAAGGTTGATGATTCACACGATGCCGTTGATATTATCGATCAGACACTTCTACCCACAAAAGTAAAACGCATCAAGCTTCATACCCGTGAAGATATCTGGGAAGCGATCAAAAAGTTGCGTGTACGCGGAGCCCCCGCCATCGGCGTCTGCGCCGCATATGGAATGGCACTTTTGGCGGATGGGTACAATACCAATAACCGTGCTGAATTTGACCAACGCTTCAACCAAGACAAAAAATATTTGGCAAGCTCCCGACCAACCGCGGTCAATTTGTTCTGGGCCCTTAATCGCATGCAGAGCACCCTCAATTCCCTGCCAGACTCTACAAGTATTCCAGAGGTAAAAGCTGAGCTTTGGAAAGAAGCAGATGCAATACAAAACGAGGATGTCGCCATCTCAAAAAACATTGGCGAGTTGGGATTTAACCTTATCGAAGAGCTTAAAGTTGAGGGTAAACCGGTAGGAATTCAAACGCATTGCAATGCGGGCACCTTAGCAACGGCTAAATATGGCACCGCGACCGCTCCTATGTACACCGCACTTGAACATGGATGGGCGGGAACCGATATGCATGTGTATTGCGATGAAACACGCCCCCTGCTCCAAGGTGCGCGTCTTACGGCATTTGAGCTGATGAATGCCGGCATTACTACCACCGTTCAGTGCGACAACATGGCGTCAATTTTGATGAAGTCAGGCGCAATCGACATCATTTTTGTGGGGTGCGATCGCGTTGCCGCAAATGGTGATGCCGCAAACAAGATTGGCACAAGTGGCCTCGCTATCATCGCAAACCATTACCATGTGCCTTTTTATGTATGCGCTCCCACATCCACCATCGATATGTCAACGCCTGATGGAAGTAAGATCCCTATCGAAATGCGTGACGGCGATGAGGTAACCGAAATGTGGTACAAGCATCGCATGGCGCCTGAAGGTGTGGATGTATACAATCCTGCATTCGACGTAACCGATGCAAACTTGATTACGGGAATCATCACCGAGCGCGGCATATGCCATGCTCCATATAACGAAGCATTCAAGAAGATTGGCATGATTTAAGCCGCATCAGTGAACAGTTGCCACCTTAGGCTGGCAGCTTCAGCCTTACATCTTAGCCTGATGTTTTAAAAGGGTGTTTTAACCTGGCGTCTTAACCGAACATCTTAAGCGAATGATGCATTAATAGATCCGCAGCATCTCTTGGAGTTGTTGCGGATCGCTTGTTTTCGAAAGACCTAAGCGCATCAGAATTGCGGCTTTGTGCGGCAGCAGGTCCGCCCCGGTGATGACGTTGCTTTTATCGTAGACATCTTGGTGCGTGATCGTTCCATCAGCAACGCGACTCGTACGTACAAACACACACTTGTCACCGATTTCGTCGATCTTATCGATCCAGCTTTGGCTATATTCCCCATTCCCTGCACCGACAATGATGATCGCCTGCGCACCGCGAGACACAAAGTAATCAAGAACGCCTGCATCGGCATTGACGCTGAAATATGCAATGGCAACTTTGCCTAAATCGGAGCTTTTCATATCAGAGATATCGAATTCAGTATCAACGGTGTGTCGTTTCGTCGGCGCTTCTAAAAGCGTCGCCGTACCTTCACTGATATATCCCATGGCGCCAAAATCCCCATCCGAGAATGCGTCGCAGTGAAAAGAATTTATCTTGCGCACCATACGAGCGGAATAAAATGCATTGGCGAAGGCAACCATTACGCCGTTCCCCTTTGCCTCAGGGGTGCCCGCAAGAACACAAGCATTCTGCAAATTCATGGGACCATCAGGAGAAATGGCCGTCGCAGGACGCATCGCGCCCGTGAGCACAACCGGCTTTTGGGTCTTTACGGTGAGATCTAGAAAATATGCAGTCTCGTCCATCGTGTCGGTTCCATGCGCAATGACAAAGCCATCGACACTCTCATCATTAGCCAGCGTGTTGATGCGCCGGGCAAGTTGGAACCATTCATCAAACGAAATATCGTCAGAGTTGATGTTGCAGACCTGCTCTCCGCAAATATTGGCAACCTTTGATAAATCTGCTTTTTCAACCAGGGTTTGGACATCGATTTCACCCGATTTATAATTCGTGGCTTTACCAGGCTCTCCCGCACCGGCAATCGTGCCCCCGGTCCCTAAAATAACGATATTTGGCAGATTGTTTTGATGCCCCATAAAAATTGCCACTTTTCGCTCTTTCCTATGTCATAGATCCATGTATATCAAGCGTGACACGCGTACCGTTATCTACGCTCTTTCTGCACTTCTTCACTCATCTTTGAGCATTTGCAAATAAGAGTCTAGTCGTGCATTTATATACCCCGCAAACAGATCTTCCATCGGAGAAATATTGTGATGTTCAAAAAATGCATCAAAGGCATCATAATACGCAACTCGATCGGTATATTTTATATCGATGGGCGGATACCCTGCTTTCATAAGTTCCAAGTTCACCAGCAAGCGACCTGTTCTGCCATTGCCATCAATAAACGGATGAATGCCTTCAAATTCAGCATGAAATCGTGCGAGCTTTGTAACAATGTGTTCTTGGGATGTGCCAAAATCCCGCAAAAGCTGCTCCATTTTTGGCTTGATTAGATACGGCGGTACCGGTTGGTGATATGCGCCCATAATACGCACCGGGATTCGGCGATAAACCCCACGATCTTCTTTCTTGTCAGCAAGTACTAAATAATGAATTTGCTTGATAACATTTTCTGTAAGCGGTTTGTTTTGTTTTACGAGATCACAGACATAATCAAACGCTTCTTTATGCCCGACAACTTCCAAGTGATCCTTGAGTGGTTTTCGATCAACGGTAAGCCCCTGTAAAACAAATTCAGTTTCTCGTAATGTCAGAGTATTACCCTCGATTGCGGTTGAGTTATACGTAAATTCAACCGCAAATTCCTCATTGAGCTGCGCAAGCTCGCCTGAAGTCAAAGGTCGCTTTGCATCAAGCTCTGCCTTCTTGCGATCGATTTGCGCAAGCAAGCTTTCAGCAGATTTGTAGCGTGCATCCGTTGGTTTAATCGCATCTGCAGGAATTCTCCAGCGTCTTCCCTCATGGTAGGCACCGGGAATACGCCCCTCGGAGCAAAGCAATCGCACGCGTCTCTCTGATATCCCCCATTTTTTTGCTATCTCTTGAACGCTTACGAACATGAATTATCCTTTGAGAATCCAGCTCCCATTTAACGGAATAATACCAAAGCTATCGGAACAACGTAAAGACGTTTAGCGGAATGATATGAAGAACTTTATTGGGATGGTCACACAGCATGCAGGCACTGAGAAACAAAAAAGGCCAGAACCGAAACGATCCTGGTCTTAAGAATTTAAAGTGGCGGGATGTACGAGGATTGAACTCGTGACCTCCGACGTGACAGGCCGGCGCTCTAACCATCTGAGCTAACACCCCAATTGATTCAGCAAAAAGTATATTAACGGTAGTCAGACAATTGCGCAAGAGCTTTCTTGAATCTCTTTGTTTACCGCACACCACTCCACAAAAAATGCGCTTTGAATCAAAGTTAGATCAGCTATAAATCAGCGGTTGCCCAACTTTCGTTCGTTCGGCTTTCAATCTTTCTGCTTTAGATCATGCGCTGGTCGATGCGGGTAAGCGTATCGACGGCCGCGGCCATATGACCTAAACCCAACGTATGACCCTCGCTCTGGCAAGCCGCGTCAATTTCGGGCCACTGCCCCGACAGGAGCGCACACACAAACACATCAGGGCGCATGGTCGCCCCCGTAGACTGCGCCTTCGTCGAAAACGTAATAGTGGTTTTATCTGCAGAAACTTGCGGTGGATCAACCAAAAAGTCGGAGACTTGAAGTATCCGCGTCTTCTTTTTGCGTACAACGGTTACCGTTTCTGGAACGCTGAGCTCATGAGCAAGGGGACGGGTCAGCACCAGTTCGTATTTCGAAATAGGATATGCCGCACTGGGAGCGGGATCATGAGGCCCTACATACTTGCACGACGTAACCGCCAGATCGGGAGCACACGCTGAAGCAAATTGTTCCATGACGCGTTGCGGAGACACATATTGGGTGAGAAATACATCAAAGCATTCTTTTGTGCCGCCTACACCCACCGGAAGCGCAGAACCAAGAGATATTCTCATGTGCGGAGAAAAGCCATTACTAATTGCAAAGGGAAGGTGCGCACGGCGAATTTCGCGCTCTATAGTGCGTGCAACCTCAAGGTGTGCAAGCATGGCACATCTCCCCTGTTTTTTAAACCATACACGCAAACGAAACAGTGATGGATCAGCCATGACGCACCTCCTGGGTTTCAAAATCTATGCCCCTATCGGTGCAGAGTCCACAACCCGTGCAGCCGGCAAACGTGCAATCCGGAGTAACCTTTTCCTGCTCGGCGCGTTTGCGCTCCAGACGCAAGAACGAAGTATGAACTCCTGAAGTGATGTGTTGCCACGGAAGTACCTCATCAAAATCAAAATTTCGCTGGGCAATGCTATCGACATCGATGCCTACTTCGTCTCCGGCATGTCTCCATGCATCCTCATCGAAAAATTCACGCCACGCATCGAACCGCGCCCCATTTTTCCACGCTTGCTCAATCAAGGGGCCGCATTCCCTACCGCCACGACTCATGATCGCTTCGACGAAACTTGAACGAGGATCATGCCAGCTCACATCGATGCCGCGATTCGTAATCGCGTCACGAACGATATTGATGCGACGCTGCGCTTCCTCAGGAGAAATTTGACCATCCCACTGGAATGGCGTTTGTGACTTCGGTACGAAAACAGCAAGGCTAATACCCACCTTCAGACGATTTTTTTGCCGCGGATCAATCGCCTTTTTTGCCGCTTCATATACCCGCTGCGTGATATCGGCAATGCCCCGCAGGTCGTCATCCGTTTCGGTGGGAAGGCCCACCATGAAATAGAGTTTACAATGATGCCATCCTGCATGAAACGCCTGGTCAACCGCCGAGAAAATGTTTTCTTCAGTAACGTTTTTATTGATCACGTCACGCAGGCGCTGCGTGCCTGCCTCTATGGCAAACGTCAGCCCACCGCGCTTTTTCCCTGCGACAAGTTCCGCCATGCCAACGCCGAATGCATCGAGCCGCTGCGAAGGAATCGATACACGTGTACCGGTTCCTTCCAAAGCTTTGTTTAAACGCGTCAGAATCTCACGTATTTGCGAATGGTCGGTACTCGACAGAGACGTTAAGCTCACTTCGTCATATCCGGTCTTCTTCAAACCCTCGAGCGCAGATTTTACGATGTTGTCAGCTGAACGCTCGCGCACCGGACGATAGGTCATACCCGCTTGGCAAAAACGGCATCCGCGCGCACATCCGCGCAAAATTTCGATGTTAAGCCGGTCGTGGACAAGCTCAGCATACGGAACAACACACGGTTCCCACGCACTTGAATCCGCAAAACCTTCCCAAATACGTTTTTCGATGACTTGCTTTGCGTGGGGGTTTATCGGATGAACCGCATATCCTGTCTTTTTCGCAGTCTCGTTGTCTGAAAGCTCATAGAAACTCGGAACATACATCCCTGAAATGTCCGCAAGATCTTCGAGAATTTCCTTGCGGCTTTTATGTGCCGCACGCCCCGCACGAACTGCATCAACGATCTCAACAGTTTGTTCTTCACCTTCCCCAATACATATGGCGTCAAAGAATTGCGCATATGGCTCGGGATTATAGGTGCACGGCCCACCCGCAACAACAAACGGATCATCCTCTGTACGATCGTGGCTATGCAGGGGAATACCTGCAAGGTCGAGCGTTTCGAGGACATTCGTTGCCGCGAGCTCATGCGGAAGCGTAATGCCAACGATGTCAAAATCGGCTACCGGCGCACAGCTTTCCATACTAAAAAGGGGAAGATCATGTGCACGCATCAAATCGATAAAATCAGCCGCAGGCAAGTATGCTCTCTCGGCAAACATATGAGGGTGTGCGTTGACCGCATTTACCAGAATACGCACCGCCTGATTTGCCTGGCCGAGCTCATACGTATCGGGATAGATCATGCAGTACGACGTGTCGTTGGGATCATCATCCGCGCTTCTGTGAACCGTACCAAATTCGTGATCAATGTAGCGAACAGGGTGTTCCACAAGCGGCAAGAGCGCCTTTACTTGGGGCCAAAGGTCTCTCATTCGTTCTCTCCTTATGCCCCTCGTTTAGCGGCAACATTCATGACGTTTTCGACAATCGTGCGACCGAGATCTTGTGGAGTTGTTCCCAAGACAGCAGAAACAGTTTCAACCGCCTTTTTCACTTGCGGCGCAGTGCGATCAACCGCATCGGTAATTCCCTGCTTTGCATCTTTTACCGCCTGATACGTAACGGCACTCGCTGCAGCAGGGATAGAAGATTGCTCACGTGCCGTGCGCGCAAGATGAGCGAATTCTGAGCGAATCGGACTCGCCGAAGATACAATGGTGATCTCTTCACCTGCTTGGGATTCAAAATATGCAACAGCGGCGCGACCAACTGCTTGAGTTCCGGCGTAGCCCACACCAGCTTTGAGCGCCCATCCAAGCCCGGGGATCAAGTCACAAAGTTGACGTGCCAGCGCACGCCAACCAAACGCGCTGCCAAAAACTGCTGCAAGTTCTTTTATGCGATCAAAATTTAAATCCGCACCATAAATTGCCGCGATTTGGATCACGAGTCGTATTTGATTGAGTGTCATTACCGGCAGATCAGCACCGGGAATGAAAAACACAAACCCCACACCAGCATTCTGCAGAGACGTGGCATTGATCAGTTCATTTGCTAGAGGAAAACGTAAAAATGGGAAACATGCGGCAAATACATTCCGCTTTTTGCGGAAGACATCCACAATCCACGCACCAATGTTCATGCGCAGCGATTGCGCGCGATCAATCGTGAGAGGAAGTGGCTCTTGATTAAAGTCATCATTGCGGCTGAATTTCGCATCTTCTGCTACCGGCCCTGGAGAAACGACATCGGAAAGCGTATAGCCCTCGCGCTGTGCAATGCCCCTCACGATTTCAGGCATGGTAGTAACCACGAGTGCCGGTGCACCACCTTGATTTGCGCGCCGTGCGATCGCACCGGTTTGTTTTGAGAATCCTGCAGCAATAACAACAAGATCAGTGTCTGAAGAGACCGAGAAATTCCCACTTTCATCAGGCATATCCTGTACCGAGACATGAGCAAACTCGCTATATGAGGTAAATGCCTGTACGACACACTTGCGTAGGTCTTCTGGAGCACTTTGATCTACAACAACAATTATGTGCACCGAGGACATTGCCTGGGTCATATCTCCAAGAATCTCGAGAACCTTTTTAATATCAACAGGAATATTCATCCTTTTCTCCTCCGCACGTCATCGAAAACTTCGTGTTCTTATGTGGCAGATTCTAGATCCATATGAAAGATCTTTGCGGCCGATCTATCTCCGATCGATCTTCTTCAAATATTGATACTACTTTAATACACACCGTCGCACCAAAGGCTGAGCAGCTTTATCAAATACGTATATTAACGTCGATTATGCGCCCATACCGATCCAATGAAACCCAGCATGATGAAATTCACGATCATAAAAGAGGATCCGAAGCTCACAAAAGGAAGCGGAATACCAGTGATTGGCATCAATCCAATATCCATACCGATATTCTCCAAAATCTGGAACAGCCACATGCCACAGACACACATGACAATAACCGCACCAAATAAATCATTCGCGTTATATGCCACACGATAGCATTGCCAAATCAAAAGGGCGTAGAGCACAAGCAGTGCAAGGGCACCAAAAAATCCAAATTCCTCAGCCAATACGCAGAAAATAAAGTCAGTCGCCGATTCGGGCAGGTAGCCGAGGGTAGACTGTTGCGCATTCATAAGGCCTTTGCCAAAAAGACCGCCTGACCCAATGGCTATTTTTGCCTGTTGGAGGTTATATCCATCCCCCGTGGGGTCATAGCTATTATCCAAGAAAACCAGCAAGCGCGCTTTCTGGTAATCCTTGATGAGTACGTCATGACCGGCAATTTGATCAAGGATAGGGTCAAGCGTAAACAGCGCAACCACGCCACCGACGAATACCGCAAGGGTGATCCACAAGAATTTCTTATTCGCGCCACCGGTGATGAGCGCAACAGCATCGATGAATAAATAAACTAAGCCCGTTCCTAAGTCAGGTTGCGTCATGATACACAAAAATGGGATAAGCATAATCACCAAGGTTTTTAAATATTCCCTGGGATCATCGAGATGCCCGCCATAGCGCTGCATCACGCTTGCCGCAAGTAAAATAACCGAAATCTTAGCAAACTCACCAGGCTGAAAGCTTAAAGGACCGATGCGCACCCAACTTGTTGCGCCATTTGCCGACATGCCAATCAAAGGCAAATGCGGCATCAAAATAAGCACCACGTTTAATATCAAGAAAAATGTCATATAGTGCGAAAGCTGATGGTAATCATAGCGGAACAGCAAAACCATCAACACGACGCCAAGGGCTACACCCATAAGCTGACGCGAGAAATTGTATTGCGAATTCGTAGATACTGCCGAATAAACGACCACCAGGCCATAGATTGTGAGAAGAGCCACAATGATCATCAAAGGGGCATTGAGGTACTTAAATCTTCGTGGTTTTGTCGCTGCGGCAACTTGCGCATTCGGAGTGGCAAGTGAGCTTATTTGTCTAATCTGCGGCATCTAATCACTCCTCGAGTTTGAGGAAGACGATGTATACGTAACATAGGTATACGAAGAAGTAATTGGCTGAATGTTTTGATCAACCGTCCCATCATCACTTGCCATAGCAGCCTTGAGCACGGTTCCCGCGACAGGAATTGCAGAAGTGCCCGGATACACACCTTGTTCAATTAGACATGCAACTACATATCTTGGATTATCAGCCGGAGCGTAGCAAACAAACCACGCATAGTCGTCTTTATTTGCGACCTCTGCTGTTCCCGTTTTGCCTGCAACGGTAAAGCTTTGCTGTCCTAAATCGCCCATCTCAGCCGTATTGACCGTAATAACATCTCGCAGGCCATTGCGTACCAAATCGAGGTACTGTTGTTCAACATCCGGTTCGTAATTTACCTGCGCATTATAAGAGAGCACGGTCTGACCAAGTGAATTGTGAACCTCTTTCATCAGATGAGGCCTATAAATTGTCCCTGTAGCGATACCCGCATAGCCACACGCAATTTGCAGCGGTGTAACCAGCGTATATCCCTGTCCAATAATCATGTTGGACATATCTCCGCCTACCCACTGACCTTCTTCAGGCTCATCACGAAAATAGTTTGCTTTCCATTCAGGCGTCGGAACACGACCTGCTGCTTCTCCCGAAAGATCAATGCCCTCTTGCTGGCCAAAACCATATTTTTCAATAAAATCCTGAAGGGCATCTTGGCCAAGCGTATCTCTTTGATCCCAAAAACTTTTTGCAATGTTGTAGAAAACGATATCGCATGAATTGGCGATGCCTTGCTGTAGATTGAGCGTTCCGTGTCCTCCTTCTCTCAAGCATCTATGTGGATAATCCTCACCGAATCCGTACCAGACGCCTGTGCAGTTATATGTTGATTGTGCCGTAGCGACGCCGTCGGTAAGTGCTGCAAGTGCAGAAAATGCCTTGAACGTTGACGCTGCCGGATACGTACCCGAAACAACACGGTCCATAAGCGGATATTGAGATTCGTCGGTATTAAACGCATCCCATACATCCTGGCTTACCCCGCCCGTAAACGTCGAAGGAGAAAAGGTAGGACAGCTCGAAAGCGCAACAACTCCTCCATCGCGTGCGTCAAGACAGACCACACATCCCCCGGTTCCATCACCGGCTCCAAAACGACCATCCGGAGCAAGAAGGTCCGCCAATGCTCTATCTGCTGCATACTGAACAGGGGCTTTTATCGTAAGATACAGATCATTTCCGCGCGTCGGATCGGTTTCGCTAATAACCTGCTGAACATCACCGTTGGCATCAGCAAGGACCACACGTGTACCATGGTCACCAGCAAGCACGTCTTCATAGGTAGCTTCTACTCCCGATCTACCTACCACATCGCCGGACTGATAGTTTTGCCCTTCCGACTGATTTTGAAGGTCATCATCAGAAACCGTGCCCGTATATCCCAACACATGCGCAGCAAGTGCATCATAGGGATAGCTGCGCTCGGTGCGCAGCTGTGTCGTAACTCCAGGGAACGCGTCGGCATGTTCCACCAGATACGAAACATTGCGCATGCTCAGGTTATCCGCCACGACGCGATTGCTCTGTGTACCGGTTGTCGTATCTAGAATGCGCTGGCGAACCACCTCGTAGGGAATGCCTAAAAGCCCAGAAAGACGCAAAACTACATCGTGGTTATTCGCGACATCAGAACTTGCGAGCGCCACATAGTTTGTGCGGTTTTGCACCAGCGCGCGACCATCGGCATCGTAGATAATTCCACGAGGAGCAGGGGTGTAAATGGTGGTGTATAAGTTTTCGTTTGACCGTTGCCTATAGTCGTCATATTGAAGAACCTGCATGCTCCACAGGCGCGCACCGAGGGTTCCAAAAACCGCCGCAGCAAAAACCCCAAAGGCTAAAAAGCGCCCATGCATTGATTCGCCGGGGACACTTCCTGAAACTTGATCAGGTTTCACCCGAGGTGTGGTGGACGCAGGCTTACCTTGTGCTGATACGCCAAACGTCTTGATGCTGTTCATATTCTGGGGATGCACATGCATCTCATTGTCATTGCGATGGCGTCTATGCACAACAATGGCAACAACCACAATAATTGCTGCTACTGTTGCAAGCGCCGCAAGAATTGCTTGAAGCATACCCGTGCCCCCTAGTGCAGATGAGGACGAGGTGTCGAAACACCAATGCTCGAGCGAGCAGGGACAAGCAAATAATGCATGAGCGGGAAGATAATAATTCCGCAGCCACAATCGTAAATAGATTCAGGAAGTGCAAGATAGACAAATGCGTTCAGTGGCGAAACATCATTCATCGCCATCATGATTCCTGCGTAGCTAAACTCAACGATCAAGATCAGCACCGCCATAACAAGGAGAGATATTCCCAATCCGGCACCGCCATAGACTTCCATAAGCTTGCGTGCGACAAAAGAGACAATGAGTAAAAGCAGCGCAAATGCGCCGAACGGGCCAAATCCTAAGCAGTCGGCAAGGATCCCTAAAACAAATGCAACAACAACCGACGATCTTCCTGGCAAAAGCATTGAGACAACAACGGAATAGACCACAAGCAAATTCGGCATAACCGAAAACAGCATAATATTTGGTGCGAGGATGATCTGCAAGAGCACGGCAACGATTGAACCGATAATCAGAACTTTTGTGTTGTGCTCCATGTTGTCTCACCACCCTCAAATAGAAAAGCCGTCAAAAATCAAATAACTAGATCGAGCGACCAATCAATAAACGACCGATCAATACATTTCGTTTTCACTCTTTGGCATTGTAGCGGCTCGGCGCAAAGACCTGCCGCACTTACGCATTTGTTAACGAATTATCCGTTTGTCTCTATGTTTCATTGTTCCCTGTGAAGTGAATTGATCCATCGCTGCAGATCCGTCGCTGCAGGTCCATCACTGCGATTGCGACGAGTCCGACGCAGAAGCATCGCCGTCGTTTCCCATAGAATTAACGGCCATAACCACATCAGAGACATCAACCTGCGCATTTGGTGTCACCACAATCCTGCGCGAAGATGCGCCTTGCGAATTTTCGATGCGGGTGACGGTGCCGATCATGATACCGCGAGGGAACACGCCCCCCATACCCGAGGTGACAATGACATCGCCCTCGTTGACTTCGGTGCTGTCATCGACACCCTCAAGATAAAGCAGCCCATCATAAGACCCACGGAGAATACCTGTTCCGTGATTCGATTGGATCATTGCCGACACACCAGAATCGGGATCGGTTACCAAACGAACCTCACACGAATTTGGTCCCACACTGGTCACTTGGCCTACAAGACCACCGCTTGAAACAACGGGAAGACCAGAGCGGATTCCATCATCCGACCCGCGATCAAGGGTAATTTGCTGATCCCATGACTCCGAGGGGCGGGAAAGAACATGCGCAGTAACGCCATTAAGCTGATAGGAATCTTGGATATTGAGCATGCCTTGGAGCTGCTGTGCCTCTTGACGATATTGTTCAAGCTGCGAAATCTCGTTGCGTAACTGCTCATTTTGGTCGCGCAAACCCGAAAGTGTCGAATCATTGGCTGTTGCATCGCTCAGCTGATCTTGGGCGGAATTTTCTGCAGAAGATACACCGCCGCTTACCGCCTTAGCTGGCAGAAACGCTGTTGAAACCCCCGTTTGGATGCTATGCAGAACACCATTGTCACCCTCACGCCCATACGCAATCACAAGCACCAACGAAATTACGAGCAGGATGACAAGAAGTATGTTGGGATTCTGCGATGATGAAGAGTTATCTACCGTTAAAGGACGAGGCATCGCACGATCCTTAGGATGTACGCATAACTGTCTGTTTGAGGGCTTCTGGAGCTTCGAGAACTTTCAGGCAACCCATAACAACATTTGTGAGTGCAGTTTCAGAAACCCAAACAGGAATCTCAAGCTGCTGCGTTAAGAATCTATCAAGTCCGGAGAGCAGACCACCACCACCGGTCAGCAAAATGCCGTTCTGGATGATGTCACTTGCCAAGTCGGGGTTCGTTTGCTTAAACGTCTCTTTAATGTGCGTGACCATTTCATTGATTGGTGCTTGAAGAGCCGCACGAACATCCTCGGACTGAATGGTAACTTCCTTCGGCTGCTCGGTAAGCACATCCTGACCTGAAATAATCATGTCGCGTTCACGTCCATCTTCAAAAGGAATGATGGACCCGATCTTAATCTTGATTACTTCTGCGGTACGCTCGCCGATCTTGATGCCCAGCAAGTCGCGAAGATACATTGAGATTGCTTCATCCATACGATTTCCCGCAAGGCGCAGCGACGAAGATGTCACGATACCACCTAAGGAAATAACCGCAACCTCGGTCGTACCGCCACCGATGTCGACAACCATCGAACCCGTAGGTTCGGTAACGGGCAAATCAGCGCCCATTGCTGCCGCCATCGGCTCTTCAATAAGATATGCTTGACGTGCACCAGCCTGAATTGTTGCTTCAAAAACTGCACGTTTTTCAACGGACGTTGCTCCGCAGGGAATGCAAATCACAATGCGCGGTTTCGGCTGCCATGGATAGCGGCGCGGCATTGCTTTATTAATAAACGCAGACATCATTGCTTCGGTGACGTCATAATCTGCAATAACACCATCATGCAGAGGATGTTCTGCCTCAAATGCATCTGGCGTATGATTGATCATATTCTTAGCTTCATGACCGACAGCTAAAACGCGGTGCGTGTTTTTTTCAATAGCTACAACAGAAGGCTCGTTGATAACGATTCCTTCTCCTGTTATAGCGACCAAGGTATTAGCTGTGCCCAAGTCAATTGCCATGTCATATGGGGCACCACCACCCCTAAGTCTGTCTAGAAAAGACATGAGGCAAACTCCTCATAAAAGTTCATATCAAAGTGAATAAACATATTATCACAGAGAGTGTTTTTCCTATGTTCCCCCATTAAAATAAACACTCATCTATAACACGCTAGCTGTTATTTTGTGAAATCACAAATCTTTTTTATGTTTCACGGTATTTGTATACTCTCCGTCACACGTCACAAACAAATTGCGCGCAAAAATGCCTTGCACGGAATCCCTGCAAGGCATTGACAATTCAGAATAAAGTGAGGCTTTTTCTAGTTAAAGAAAATGCCGATCTCACGGTTTGCAGACTCTACAGAATCAGATCCATGAATGACATTTGCATCCATGATCAGACCGAAATCTCCGCGAATGGTTCCTGGAGCGGCCTTTGCGGGATCGGTGGCACCCATCAAGCTGCGCATCTTTGCAACGGCGCCTTCGCCGCTGATGACCATCTTCACCACCGGACCAGACGTAATATATTTAACCAGGCCATCATAGAAAGGCTTGCCCTTATGCTCAGCGTAGTTTTGCTCAGCCTGTTCCTTGGTTACCATACCCATTTCCATGCGCTCAATGGTAAGGCCGGCGCGCTCAATGCGATAAATAATCTCGCCAATGTGATGATTCGCGACGCCGTCAGGCTTAATCATGCTATACGTTTTTTCAATTGCCATAAGTTGTGTGGTCCTTTCTTAATTAACAAAGATTACAAACTTAATAAAGACTACCAATATTACCGACACATTCTTGCGAACGCGTTATAAAGCACACGGCGCAACATACGCACCTTGGTTTATCAAACAAGCCTGACTAAAACGTTCCAGACTAGTTTTGCGACGGGAAGTATAAGCTGACGTTGGTGACTTTCCAACCAATTCCGTCACGGGAAAGAGAGACCTGATAGTTGACTTGTCCGCCTTCCGCGGTTGTTGCAGTCACATATACCGTAGATTGACTCATTCCCCTATCAACTTGATCAATCGTGGCATTGTTATCTTGCGAAATCATATTCAGCATCGAAGAAATGTTGTCCTGACTTACGCTCGAGCTGAATGAGTCATCGCTTTTCGTCGAGAAAAGCTGCGTCACAACCGTTCTCTGATCAGGATATCCATACCCTTGCGTATACGCAAAAATGCCAAGCGCGGCAAGTACAAGCAGGATCACAATGATAACAATTGCAATCCTTAAACCGACTCTGCGATGTTTACGTGCGTTTTTGGCAACTTGTTTACCATAACGATCGAGTTCTTGATCGGTCGCATTAAAGAAACGATCTTCGGGGCTTCGATAGCCATCTTGCACGCCCATATTTTGATAATACGGATTTTGATTCACCTCAGAATTATCCACTTCTGAATACATTTGCGTGCTATCGCCAGGTCTATCAAACCCAGAGAAATCTGATACATTCGGTTGTTGATTCGATGCATACTCGTTTTGCTGTTGCCCATTACCACCATTATGGATTTGTGTCGATGGATTTTCGGGTGTTACGGGAATCTCGCCCGTAATGGGGTTCATCACTGCTGTGCCTTGAGCAACTAACCCTGCTGCACGACGATAATCTACATTTGCCGCATCAGACAAGAAATACGTTTTATCAGCAAGTGCGGTTTCAAATGCATTGACTGCCTGCTGCATTTGGCCCGTTGCCGTATAGGCTTGGCCTAAATTTGCGTAGAGGCGATTGCGCAGGGGCGCATCCATCTGGAATTGAAGCGCACTTTGATATGACTGCACCGCGTCGTTAGGGCGGTTGAGCGCCATAAAGCAAATGCCCAAATTCAGCAGGTCATGTGCAGGATTTGGGTTATTGGGATCAAGTGCACCTGAACGGAATGCATTGCCCGCTTCCGCAGATCTTCCTAAGCGTAAATAGGCATTTCCTAAACCCGTATAGGGCTTGTATGGCGTACGATAATGCGGATCTTGAATTGCCGCTTGAAAACACTTTATTGCATTGTCGTAATCACGAAGAGACGCATAACAATTTCCGAGGTTGTTGTTGACCGCTCCGACACTTTGATACGCCGTATCAGCAAGTGCCTGAGTATACGCGTGAATGGCTTCGTCAAAATCACGAAGGCGCATCAAACAGTTTCCAATACGATGATAAAGAAGCCCTGTCTCGCCGGGGGCGAGGTTCTGGCCATCATCATCTTCCAAACATTTGGTATAAAGTTGAAGTGCGTCGGCGAAATCGCCACGTTTATATGCTGCTTCAGCTTGTTGGTTTAGGACGTTGTTCATGTATTCCTTCTTGTTCTGCTGCAGTGTAATGCTATGTTTTCTTTTACTTACATTCCCATTCGATCGCTTGGAATTAACTCATAAAGTTCAGCACATTCGAAAGGAACTAAGCAATTTTAAATTTTAGCGTATGGATGAATTTGAGTACATCAAACTTGTTCTTTATTTGAACTTACTCTTTATTTGCGTTTTCTATCGTGATGTGTTTAATAACGTCTCCAACACGAAGACTTTTAACCACATCAAGACCATCGATTGTTTGGCCAAATACCGTGTACCCACTATCGAGGGCGTGCTGTGGTCCCAAGCACAAATAGAACTGCGAACCTGCAGAATTAGGATTGCGGGAACGAGCCATGGCCAACGCACCGTCTTCGTGGCTGTTGTGAGGATTGGTGGTGTATTCCTCTTTAATCGTGTAGCCTGGACCGCCTGTTCCGAGTCCGCCGAATGGGTTTCTCGAAGCTGCAATTACCTGGTCAGGATCAAGATCGCGTGTATTTGGATCTCCACCTTGAATCACAAAGCCATCGACAAAACGATGAAACTTCAAATTGTCGTAAAAGCCTTTTTGAGCAAGCTCGACAAAATTTCCTACATGAATAGGAGCATCTTTGCCTTGAAGTTGCACTTTGATCGTGCCTTTTGACGTTTCGATAACTGCTATTTCTTTACCGTTTGGTTTGTATGACGGCGTATACTGAGCCATCCGTGAACTCCCTCCAAACATGTGCGTCTTGCGCGCAATGATATACAAAACCGCATTTCAGCGGGCTTAGGATCATATGGTGCCCTCGGGCGGATTCGAACCGCCGGCACCCTGCTCCGGGGGCAGGTGCTCTATCCTCTGAGCTACGAGGGCAAATCCACTTGGAAATTATACGCCTTTGTGCTTTGATTGCTTCTGTTGTCCATATATGTGTAAAGGATTGTCATCCATGTCACAACTTGTTCATATCAATTCATTAGCATTTGGCGGAAGCGGCGTTGGACGTCTCGACGACGGACGCACGGCTTTTGTAACCGGAACCGCCCCAGGTGACACGGTCGAAATCGCGATTGATAAGGAAAAGAAAACGTTTGTTACCGCACACATGACACGGCTGGTAGAGGCAGGTGAAGCGCGCATTCAACCTGCTTGCCCATATGCGGGACAATGTGGCGGGTGCGACTGGCAACACATTCGGTATGCAGACCAACTTCGAGCAAAACGAGAAAATGTTGTTGCACAGTTGAGTCATATTGCGCTTCCCCACATGATTTCTGGCAATACAAAAACTGCAAAAGAAACAGCAAATGAACTCATAGGCGACATTGTTGCGTCCCCGCACCAGCAGGGCTACCGCAATAAAATTGAACTTGCCACAGACAAAGACGCCCGCGGACGGCTGCTTTTGGGAATGCACTCCCCCTCAAGTCATACCGTGGTGCCCATTGCACGATGCATGCTTGCCCAGTCTCCTGCCGATCAAGCTCCTAAAGCGCTTCAGGGCGCATTGCGGTATATCCAGGGTTCGCGTGATTTGCATATTTTGCGCGTGGGCGTGCGAACGTCGACACGCACCCACGAAACCGAGATCGCTATTTGGACACGTCCAGGATCATTTCCGCGCGCCGAGGCTGTTCGCGTGCTTAAAAACGCACTTCATGCCACCAGTATGGTACGCGTGATCGCAGACCCCGGACGAGCACGCATGATCCGTGGGGTTGAGGCGCTTTGGGGACGCGGCCACTGGGATGAAAAGCTCTGTGGACATACGTATAGTGTATCGGCCCCAAGCTTTTTCCAAGTTAATACCGCACAGGCGGAAACGCTCATCAAGCTTGTTTTGGAAGCGCTCGATGTCAAGAACGATGATGTGGTGGCTGATCTGTATTGCGGAGCCGGTACCTTTACGCTTCCCCTCTCAGATAGAGCAGGCAATGTTTTCGCAGTTGAGCGTGAAGGATCAAGCGTGCGCGATTTGCGCCGCAACATCAAAAACGGGTGTATTGATAACATTGAAGTTATCGGCGGAGATAGCGCCCGCGAGCTTCCCCAAATGGGAGCTCTTGATGGCCTTGTTGTTGACCCTCCCCGCGCAGGCCTTGCAAAGGGTATGGCCGAAAGTATTGCTGAAGCTCATCCTCGCAAGTTTGTGTATGTAAGTTGCGATGCAGGAACATGGGCTCGTGACGTGGCTCGCCTATATAACAATGGCTACAAACTTATACACGCAACTCCCGTGGATTTATTTCCCCAGACGTTCCACTGCGAAGTCGTGAGTTTATTTGAACCGGTGAAATAGAAAAACTCTAATGCCGCACGTAAAATGGAGCCTATTGCTCGTCATTTAATTACTCCATCAGATCATTGGCATTAGCAAACGTATGCGAATCATCAGGTGTAATACCTAGGTCTTTTGCTTTTGCTTTTGCTTTTGCTTTTGCTTCAGCTCATGCTTTTCATATCAAAAATAGCAGTTCAAGAGCGCATAACGAAAAAGTCCTCTTCTCTATATTGATGTAGAAATCGCTGAAATCAAAAAAGAATTTGAAACTCAAAAAATGAGTTGGTTTTAAGGCTGGGTTTGACCCAGCCCCAAGAAGACTCGTCTTTAAAGCAAGCCCAAAAATGCGTGTTATAGCGCACCAATAGGATAGGAGTAGTTATGCGAGTATTTAAAACAACGGTAATATACGAGAACGTGACCAGGCATAATTGGGACTGGGATTCCAATTGGATTGACGCCACTGAAACGATAGTTCTCGCTACACTCAACCCTGGTTTTTACAATATTAATGAGGACGGCGATCGAATTTTCGAAATCGTGGCATTTACCACTGAGCTTGATATCGACCTTTCCCAGATTGAGCAGATTACTCGCTCATACTTTAAAACGTGGGGCTTCCAAGACGTAAAAAGCGTAAAGGCAAAAGAAACGGATTTCCTAAGTGCAACTCATGAGCTTTCTGTGCGTTCCCCTCTCTTTCAACATCTACGACGTCAATTTCATTGTGAAGAGCTTTTTCTCCTTTTACATGATGGAACATACTTCTGGGATAAGATAGTTGAAGCCAATCAAAACCCTAAGGCTTTGCTAAAAGAGGCAGCTAACAGTGACTACTCTGATGATCTTGTTGCCGAAATCGAGCGTATTCAGTCTTGCTCGCATGAGACAAACCACGTTATGAATCTGGTGGATTACCTGATCGAAGGAAATGACCCTAATCTCTATCAGGAGCCTCTTGATATTT
>CAIFEG010000004.1 GCA_903789415.1 uncultured Eggerthellaceae bacterium
TCGTTCGGGGAAAAAGAAGGTTGAAGATCTGCCTTCTGACTAGCTGATATACTTATTTAAAGAAGTAATGAAGTGCTGACTTTGTTGAAGATCTGCCTTCTGACTAGCTGATATACTTATCAAACGCGCTGAGAAGCCATATGAGGGGTTGAAGATCTGCCTTCTGACTAGCTGATATACTTAGACGTGGCAAAGACCTACGCGACGCAAGGTTGAAGATCTGCCTTCTGACTAGCTGATATACTTATCTTGGGTGTGCTGTTCTGAAATGGGGGGTTGAAGATCTGCCTTCTGACTAGCTGATATACTTATTTAGTAGTTGCGGTAGTCTGTTGCTTGGTTGAAGATCTGCCTTCTGACTAGCTGATATACTTATCACGCGATTGGTTTATGCCTCAAACAGGTTGAAGATCTGCCTTCTGACTAGCTGATATACTTAGTGGCTGCATTGATGGCTGGTTGAATTCGTTGAAGATCTGCCTTCTGACTAGCTGATATACTTAGATCAAATGCAAGCAAAGATCCCTTTTGGTTGAAGATCTGCCTTCTGACTAGCTGATATACTTATTTGTTCCGTGCGTTTGGTTTGATCTGAGTTGAAGATCTGCCTTCTGACTAGCTGATATACTTAGAATTTAAGGACTAGTTGTCCTTGATATGTTGAAGATCTGCCTTCTGACTAGCTGATATACTTACCTGCATCGCCTTTTCAACATCGCTATCGTTGAAGATCTGCCTTCTGACTAGCTGATATACTTACAAGAAGTAAATCATCGCCATCGGATTGGTTGAAGATCTGCCTTCTGACTAGCTGATATACTTACGGAACAGATGGCAGGTTAAGAATTTCTGTTGAAGATCTGCCTTCTGACTAGCTGATATACTTAGAAGTACTGCTCTCATGATTGTCAATATGTTGAAGATCTGCCTTCTGACTAGCTGATATACTTAAATAGGTAGGCGCATCGTCTTTCACGTCGTTGAAGATCTGCCTTCTGACTAGCTGATATACTTAAGCAATTTTTGCTATGCATTGAAAGCGAGTTGCTCGCTTATTTAATAAGCGCTTGTAGGTGAGTATATCTGCTGGTCAGAAGCTTCAACAAATGTTTTTGATTAATATTTGATTTTAATCTTTAGTGACGTATAGAATTCAAATATTAATTGAAAGTGAAGAAAAATTTGACTCTTTTTCCTTGTTTTTGATCCTTCTAAGAAGGGATAAAACAAAAAATTCTTTTAAGAAAACGAGCATTTTTTGACTGATTCCTAATTATTATTGGCCAAAACATAAAATCAGCACAATTCGAAAAACATAGTAAAGAAGAAAGCCGCCTCGCGTGAGACGGCTTTTCACTTTTCTATGTGAGTGCAACGCGCGTTACACAAAGAAGTGCGCAGCGTGTGCAGCAGTTGAGTCCTTTACTTCACGCCACCCATAAGCTTGTCGATGCGTTTGACGAAGAAGAACATGATGATGCCTGCGATCACGCTCACCACGCCAATTGCTAAGAAGTACTGCACTTCGGTAGCCGGTGTATAGAACTGCACGATCTGTGCGTTTACTGCTTGGCCAGCGGAGTCAGCCAAGAACCACATGCTCATCATCTGAGACTCGAACGCCTTAGGCGCAAGCTTTGTGGTTACCGAAAGACCGATTGGCGAAATCAACATTTCAGCGATCTCGCAGAGGAACCAAGACATGACCAGCCATAACGGGCTTACCTGACCATCTGTTCCCCAAAGTGCACCAGGAATTGCCATCCATGCGTACGACAAGCCGGCGAAAATCAAACCGGTAGCAAATTTGCTTGGTGCCGTAGGCTGATTTTTCCATGTATCCCACAGGTGTACGAAGAACGGGGTCAGGATCATGATGAACAGCGGGTTGAGCGTCTGGAAGTTTGCAGGATCCAGCGTAATTGGCCCAATGTCCAGAATCGTTCGAGTTTGTGCGAATACCGCAAGAACTGATGATCCAGATTCTTCGATAGCCCAGAAGATTGCAGCGGCAATAAACAGCGGGACATATGCCCAAACACGGCGGCGTTCTTCATGATTTACCTTTGGAGAACACAGAATCACGATGAAGTAAATGATAGGAATTGCAATTGCCACGATAGAACAAATATCAATCACGCGATCGATATTGAGCCATCCGACAACAGCAAGGGTAATCATTACCACAGCAACGATGACTGCCACGATAACAATGCGGCGAACGATTACGTGAAGTTGATCCTTCTCTAGTGGGTCATTGGGCTTCATACCGATGTTGGATAAGTACTTGCGGCCACCCAAAACGTATTGGAGCAGGCCGATTGCCATGCCGATTGCAGCAAGACCGAAGCCCGCATGGAAGTTATACGCTTCACCAAATAGTTGAATACCAAAGCCTGATGCAGCCCATGGAACTAAGATTGGCGAAATCGCGGCACCGAGGTTAATACCGAAAACGAACAGTGAGAATCCTGAGTCGCGGCGCTTGTCGCCCGGTGCATACAAGCCACCAACCATGTCGGAAACATTCGGCTTCAAAAAGCCTGTGCCGATAACCAAGAGTGTGATTGACGCGTATAAAAATCCTTCTGCAGCGCCAATAGACATACCTGGCCAGTTAATTGAAAGGCAAATGTGGCCGAACATAATAAGCAGGCCGCCCCAGAAAACGGTGCGCCGACTGCCAAGCAGGCGGTCGGATACCCAACCACCTATAACGCCTGATAAATAAACCAGCGATCCGTAGATGGACATGATCGCAAGTGCGGTGGTTTGATCCATCCCCAAGCCGCCTGCGGTGACGGCGTAGTAAAGGTAGAAAACCAGGATGGCGCGCATGCCGTAGTAACTGAAACGTTCCCACATCTCTGTGAAGAACAATGTTGAAAGACCATGGGGCTGGCCAAAAAATGCGGTGTCGTTATTCTTTTTTGGTTTACCTGGATCTTGTTGAATTGGTTTTTGGGCGTCTTCCAAAGTGCCCTCTGAATTTGTACTAGACATAATCTCCCTTTAAAAGGTTACTGAAGCGTTAAGTATATCCCTCTAATGCACTAAAGCGGTTCCGGATGGAAAAATAACGCATAGTTCACGTATTGTATGGGTGCATAGATACATGGGAATATACAAAAACCGGAATAGGTGCGGCGAAATAATACGAAAGTGGCGGGATCAGGCCAGGTCATTTATATTTAAATCAGAACATTTAAGGAGCCCTGAACCACATGCTGATCAAGTTTCAACAAGCAAAATTTATCGCCTCATATGCTAAAGCCGAACAACTTCCGCCAAGTACATGCCCCGAAGTTTCGTTTGTTGGGCGCTCAAATGTAGGAAAATCGTCCATCATGAACAAGATTTTCAACCGGAAATCCCTTGTGAAGACGTCGAAATGGCCTGGCAGCACCCAGCATGTGAACTTTTTTGGTGCAGACGGAATCCGTAATGGCGTACATTTTGTTGACCTGCCCGGATACGGGTTTGCACGCCGCGCTGACAAGGATAAAGAGCGTTGGCGCGATTTGGTTGAGGGCTATTTCAACCAGGATCGCAATTTTGCATTGTGTGTGGTGCTCATTGATATTCGTCACGATATAAGTCCGCTTGATATTCAGATGGTGCAGTATCTTGCGGATCGCGAAGTGCCTTTTATGGTGGCGTTTACGAAGGCGGACAAACTATCCGGCAAGGCTGCGATCAAACGGCAGGTGCAGGCGCTTGCGGTACAGCTCGGCCGTGCGGGTGCTGGCGACATGGTGTGTATCGCATGCTCGGCGCTGAATGGAGAAGGCGTATCTGATCTGCGGTCACTGATTACCGATGCGGTCGAGCAGGCGTATCAGTCCGCTTAGCGGCTGCCAACCATACCCATTCGACAGTTATTTGCGCGTTTAGAAAAAAGATTTTCTATTTCCTCTTTCATCTAATTGTGATCGCGTTACAATAACGCGCATGACAGAGACACAAACAGACAAAACGTCGACGTTATATGCTTCTTCAGCAATACAAACTGCTGGAAAAAGTCCTGTTCGCAGGGCCCATAGTACACGGAGCCCGCAAGGTGCAAAAAAGCACTCTTATTCTTTTGTGATTGCCGCCTGTTGCTTTGCGATGTTATTCGTAAACATGGGGCTTTCAACCACTTCTTTTAATGTTTACCAATCCTATCTTGTCGCGATGCCTGGCGTTGGGGATGCGAACGGATCAATTGTTATCGCGGTGCGCATGCTTATCGCGGCAATTGCACTTTTATTTGTTGCACGCTTTTACGAAATCGTTCCTGCGCGGGTGGGTGTTGCGGTTTCGGTGGCATTTACCGGTGTTGGATTTATTTTTTACGGAATGGCGGCCAACGTTTCGGCAGACGCATCGAGCATGCCACTCTTAATGCTTGGCGCAATTGTGTGCGGCGTGGGGTACGCATTCGGCGGCATTGTCCCCATGACGATGCTGATGAATCGATGGTTTTGTCGCGATGTGTCAAGCATTGTTGGTTATGTTTCTGCAGGTAGTGGGCTTGATGCAGCCGTTATGCCTGTGGTAATTCACTTCTTTATTTCGAACTTCAGTTTGGCTGCGGCGTTTTGGTTCGAGGCGCTTCTTTCGTTTTTAATCGGCGTGGTTTGCCTGATTTTGATTCGTGATAGGCCAAGTTCGCTGGGCCTCGAGCCGCATCCTCTTACGAAGCGTGGCGGCGGCGAGCATATCCATAACCACGAGCATCCAATTGCGAACAATCGAAATCTTTCGCCGCGCGCACGGTATGCCATGTATGCCACCGGATTTTTCTCGGGAACGATCGGCATTTCGGCATTCAGCTATTTAGGCATTTTACTGACGACCGAATCGTTCGATCCAGGCTTTGTCGCAGGGCTGTTGTCTGTCGGAGGAATCTGCATCACAGCTTCTAAGATTTTGACGGGACGAATGTTCGCTGCGCTCGGTACACGCAGGGGTTGCACGATTGTTTATGGCTTTCTGATCGTGGGCCTGATCAGCTGTTCGTTCATGGGACTTCACAGCGTGCTGATTGCCGTGGTCGCAATTATTGCTATGTATATTGGTGGTTCGCTGACTACCGTGGCTATGCCCATGTGGGGTCTTGAACTGGCACATCCCGGAAGCCAAACGCGCCTGGTAAAGGATCTTCAGGTTTGCTATTCGGCGGGCGGGCTTACGTTTAACCTGCTTCCTGGTTTCTTGATGCAGATGACGGGCGGGTATGAAATCACGTACGCCATCATTTTGATTTTCGCTGTCGCCTCGCTTGTCATCGTCGATTGGGTTTACAAGAATTATCGCCAGGCGCCAGGGTTTATCCGTCGGAAGAAATAACCGAGAGACATCACGACACCTGAACCTCAATTGTGGAGATCAAATTCACACTCCTTGTAACATCGTTGTAACAAGAAAAAATGCGTGCGTGACACTATATATGGATGCGATCAGGCTGGTCGCATTTGTATAAAAGAAAGGTCCGTCATGCCAAGCGAGAAAACAACGTCAACTGTGTCCGCATCATCTGCGTCAGGCACTCCTGCATCGAATAGTGCAGGTGCGCCGAAACGCGAGCAATTTGCATCTCGTCTTGGCTTTATTTTAATTTCTGCAGGTTGCGCCATCGGGCTTGGGAATGTCTGGCGTTTTCCGTATATCACGGGCGAATATGGCGGCGCGGCATTCGTCATTATCTATCTGTTGTTCCTGGTTATCCTGGGACTTCCGGTTATGGTGATGGAATTTTCTGTTGGCCGTGCATCACAAAAAAGTTCCGCGCTGGCGGTCGATGTACTTCAGCCGAGCCGCCGTTGGCACTGGTTTACCTGGTGGGGTTTCATCGGATGCATCGTTTTGATGATGTTCTATACCGTGGTCTGTGGATGGATGCTCGACTATATCTTTAAGATGGCCACTGGAGCATTCAACGGGGCAGATTCAGCGGCGGTCACCGGCGTGTTTGCCGAAATGCTCGCAAATCCTGGCGAAATGATTTTCTGGACGCTCGTTGTGGTGGCTCTGGGTTACATCATCGTTGCGATGGGCTTGCAGAAGGGCGTTGAGCGCATCACTAAAGTGATGATGGTGTGCCTGCTTTTGGTTATGGTTTTGCTGGCGATTCGTTCGGTGACACTTCCGGGTGCAGGTGAAGGTCTGGCATTCTATCTGCTCCCCGACTTTTCTCGCTTGTTTGCAGGCGATACACTCGGTGCGCAGATGACTACCTTTGCCGATGCGGTCTATGCGGCAATGGGGCAAGCGTTCTTCACTCTTTCGCTGGGTATTTCTGCAATGGAAATTTTCGGAAGCTATATCGGCAAAGACCGTTCGCTCAATGGTGAAGCGGCGCGTATTTGCGGGCTGGATACGTTTGTTGCGTTTGTTGCAGGTCTAATTATTTTCCCTGCGTGCGCGGCGTTTTCTGTAAGCCCTGATCAGGGCCCGTCCTTGGTGTTTGTGACGCTTCCAAGCGTGTTCAACCAGATGCCGCTTGGTCAGCTGTGGGGCGCACTCTTCTTCGTGTTCATGAGCTTCGCAGCACTTTCGACAATTATTGCCGTGTTTGAAAATCTTGCCGGCTGGTCCATGGACAAATGGGGCCATTCTCGTAAATATTGCATTCGCCGTGTGGCGATTTTGATCGCGGTTTTGAGCATGCCCTGCGTACTGGGATACAACCTGTGGGCAGGCGTGAGCATTCCTGGCATCGGCGACATTCAATCACTTGAAGACTTCGTTGTTTCCAATAACCTGCTGCCTATCGGATCGCTTATTTACGTTCTTTTCTGCGTGAAGAAAAGCGGCTGGGGCTGGGACAACTTCATTGCTGAGGCCAATGCGGGTAAAGGTTTGCGATTCCCCGTGAAAGCACGTGGTTGGGTTACGTATGGCATTCCAGCGCTGATCATCATTATTTTGATTATGGGCTATATACCGAAATTCGCTGTGTGGTTGGGGCTTGCGTAATAGATAGCAAGACGGGTAATAGATAGCAAGACGGGCCATGTTTCGATAGAATTGGAACAAAACTTAGATAGTTCAAACCAAGATAGTTATTACTTACCTAATTACCTTGCTGTGTGAAAAGGAGTTTTATCATGCCGAACAATGGTCCACAGCCTCCCCAAGGGTATCCACAATCTCCGCAGGGGAACAATCAAGGCAACAATCAACAACCAGCTCAGGGTGGAAATCCACAGCAGCCGCAACAGCCGCAGCAGCCCCAGGGATACAACCAGCAGGCATCCCAGCAGGGATATGGCCAGCAGCAAGCGGGCTATCAACAACAAGGTCCGCAAGCGTATCAGCAGCCACCACAGGGAGGTCCACAACGGCCTCAAGGAACGCCGCAAGCACCGCGGGGGTATGCTGACAACGCAAGAAATATTGCAGAAAAGCGCGCGTTCCATATCAACGGATATGCTGGATTGATTCTGGTCATCGTGGTAATTTTCTTTGCCTTGGGACTGTTGGTTCGTCCGTATACCAGCTTCTTGGGCGTCATTCTTATCATAGTTGCGCTTATCTTTGGGAGCTCACTTACTACCATTCAGCCAAACCAAGCGAAAGTACTCACGTTTTTCGGCACCTATGTGGGAACCATTCGTGAGGCCGGTCTTTTCATGACCATTCCGCTGACCCACAAGCAGACAGTTTCGCTTCGTGTGCGCAACTTCGCCAGTGATGTTTTGAAGGTCAACGACGAAAAGGGTAACCCAGTCGAGATTGCCGCTGTGGTTGTGTATCGCGTGGTTGATACGGCGCGTGCGATCTTCGGTGTGGATAGATATCTGGAATTCGTGCGTGTTCAAAGTGAATCTGCAATTCGTCACGTGGCAAGCGAATATCCGTACGATACGTTCAGCGACGAGAATGTAGTCACCCTTCGCGGAAATGCGACGGAAGTTTCAAGCCGTCTGACCGAGGAGCTGCAAGAGCGCATGAATGTTGCCGGCATCCAGATTATTGAGACTCGTCTGGCACACCTTGCGTATGCAACTGAAATTGCGGGTGCAATGCTTCAGCGTCAGCAATCCACTGCTATTCTTGCGGCGAAAAAGGTCATCGTCGATGGTGCTGTTGAGATTACCGAAGGCGCCATCAGGCAGCTCACTAAAGACACGGGACTTGAGTTGACGAGCGCGCAACAGATGCAGATCGTGAATAACATCATGGTCGCTATTATCAGTGAACGCGGAGCGCAGCCGGTTATTAATACGAGCGTCCAATCTACCGAGTAGATGTAGGCGGCGGTCATGGTGGAAGAAAATCTCCATCGTGAAAGTTCTCGCGCGCAGCTTGAGGCGTACTATGCGTCGCTTTCGCGCGAAGATGACGTCGTGTCGCGCTGTGTGATGTGGCTTCCCACGGGCGCAGATGGCATGGCATTACGCGGGAAGACTGTGCTTGATGTTGCATGTCGCAAGGGCAAAGGCGTCTATGAAATTGCCGAAGACGTGGGACCAAATGGCCACGCGCTCGGACTTGACTGGAATAGCGATTTTATAGACGCTGCTCGCGCAGGGCAGGCGCATGCGATGGCGAAGATGCCGTGGGTGTGCGGCGCCGGTGGTGCTGGGCGAACGAGTGAAGCCACCGCGCAAGCAAGTGGATCCGATACGCGGTCACGTATGACTGCTGCAAAAAATCTCATGCAATTTTTTGTGGGGTTTCCCGAAGATTTAGTTGGCGCAGGGATTCCAGAGCACGGCGTTGACCTGGTATTTGTCAACACGGCTGCAAGCATGTTCTTTGACGCGCAGCGTGCCTATACCCAAATTGCACGCGTGCTTCGTGATGGTGGGCATCTACATCACGAGATGGTGTGCGTTGATGCCGCAGGTGAGCAGCAGGAAATGTCACCGACGCAAAGTTCGGATGAGTCGCGGAACTCGCTTCCCGCATCGCTTGTTCATGCGCCAACAAAAGAAGACTTCATCGACCGAATTTCTTCAGCCGGATTTTCTTGCATCCAGGTCGTTTCAGAAGAGCCTCTTCAGCTTCCAGACACACCCATTTCAAAGGACGCTTCAGACAGATTTATCGATCTTGTTATAGATGCGGAAGTGCATCAATAGGAAATGCATCAATAGGAAGTGCATATATAAATTGAGCCAAGATTCAATGGTGACCCCAACCGCAGAACTTACGTCAGATGTCGAGCTGTTCTACGATATCGAAAGTACACCAAATGTCTTTTTGCTTTCTGTGTGTCAGGTTTCACCAGTTCAGCGTGATGATATTTTCTATCTCATAGACAATGCCAGCGAGATCTGCACCGACGATTGGCGGCGCACTACCGCGCAGCGTGTGCGCTCACAGAACAGTAATTTTACGGATGCGGCAATTTATTATCACGATCTCAGCAGCGAGCGAAGCATGCGTGATCTGGTGAATCTATTTGGGTGCTCGACGTCAGATTCTCCGGAAAAGCCGCCTCAGTTGGCGCCAAGTGCCATGCAACCATCACAAACGGGTGAAAATGCGGGAAAAGCCGCAGCCATAAGCGCCGATGGAATTCCGTATGCGCCCATGAGTGTGGACATGGGCACCTTTGATACGCAGGGACAAACGTCAGCGCCCAAGTACTTCAAATGGTTGTTCGGGTTCAACTCGTACAATTACGATGTCACCATGGTTGCGTGGCTGTTTAGTCGTGTGAAGTGGTCAAATGGGCAGGCTGCCTATGAGCATCCGACTGCCGAGGATCTTCGTACGTTCAACGACCAACTGTTTCGCCGTGAAAATAGAGGCCAGATGCCGCAAGCGTTGGGAGGACCCGACGAGCCGGCTTCGCGCATTCGTCACAACATCATAAAGTGCGGAACGAACATCGACGTTGCGCGCTTAAATGAAAAGCAAAGTCATGCAGGTCTGAAGCGACTGCTGGGAATTCTGGGTTGTCAGATTTTGGAATCAGACAAAATTTCCGATGATCAGCATATCGAAAACACCGATCAGCTCGCAGACTTGATTGCGTATAACGCTTCGGATTGCGTGAACCTGGCGGTGCTTTTCCATCATCCGTTCTATCAGGGACAATTTGTGTTGAAGCACGGACTTTTACGCACATATCCGCAGCTTGTGTGGTGGCCGCGCGGAGGACGTGTACCCGCAAACGAACACGCGGCAAACGTTCAAGATTATCGTGCGTTCCCAAGCGTCAACACAATGCGCGGCGATCGCCTTACCAGCGATTCGCGTTCAGCGCAGTTCGCCATTATGGCGTTGTGCCCCTATGGACACCTGAGCGACCTGCCCCATGTGGATCTTCATTATCCCGTTGTTATGGCCGATGGCACCACGAAAAGTACCGATGTGCTTGAAATGGCGCGGGAGTTTTTTAACACGCATATTAATGGCACGAGTAAGGCGGCCGAACGAGCGCGTACGCAATTCCAGTTCGCCTATGAGTTCTATGACAATTTGCGCAATAAAAATTTCAATGCATCGCAGCAATATGCGGATGATTTCGGGACGAGCGCCGAAACGGTGCAGAGTGCGGCTAAGGTCATTCGTGATTTTGCGCATATCCATGCCGGCGACGACGGCGTGGGTGGTTCGGTATTTCTTCCGTATTACTTGGATAGTGAGGGCACGGAATCCGATTGCTACGTGATGTTTTCTGTTGGTGGTTTGCATGGCGCTCAGCACGCGATGGGCGTCCATAAGGTGGGCGCGCCTGAGCAGGGAACACAGCTTTCGTTGCTCGACCAGCTCGCGGCAACTCCTGGCGGGCAGGACGAAGCGGCGCAAACGGAGCCGCAAGGTGTTGCGCTTGCCAAAAATGGCAGCCTGGACATTCGCTATGCGATGACCTCGGCAGGTGTGGTGTGGCACGAGGATTTCACGAGCTACTACCCTTCGATGCTTCGTAAGATGAAGGCGTTTGCAAATCCGGGCCTTGGCTTTGATGCAGATGGTGAGCCGGTTGATCGCTATGGGCAGCTTTTCGAGCAGAAGCAACTCTACAAGCGTTTGATGAATGATCCAAGTAAAAGTGCTGAGGAACAAAGCGAATATCGCATTCGTCGCGAGGGTGTAAAACTGCTGCTCAACTCAGCGTCAGGGGCAGGGGCTGCACCATTCGAAAATGCGATTCGAATGGATAATCGCATCCTTTCGATGCGCATCATTGGCCAGCTGTTTACGTGGATGATCGGGCAGTCGCTTTCGCTTGAAGGTGGACGTGTGGTGTCGACCAACACGGATGGTCTGTATGTGGCATTTGATCCTATTCCCGGCGATGAGCATGCCGAAACCCGCAACTTACGAGGGCTTCGTCGCGTGTCGGATAGCACGGGTGTCGAGATTGACCCTGAAATCTGTGGGCTCATTTCGAAAGACGCGAACAATCGTCTGGAGTTTGATCCCAAAACGCGAAAAATTGCCAATCCTGCGGGGGGAACACTTTCGTGTGCACTGGGTCCCGACCCCACCAAAGCGCTCAATCATGCAGCAGCTATTGACTATTTGCTTGCCCAGGTGCTCCTGGATGTCGAAGCGCAGCAACCCGATTTCAAGGTGCAGCTTACTCATGTGCAGGCGCGCGCCTATGTGGATCGAATGATCGAAGCGTGTGATATGTCCGATTCGCAGGCGGTGGGACGTCTGTTGCAAATGTTCCAGGTGGTTGTGGCGGCGTCGCCGTCGGTGCACAATTGGCCGTTTTTAACGTTGAATCCAGACGAAAATCAGCTTGCCCATGACCCAAGTGATCAGGCACTTCAGCAGTACAATCGTTTGTTTTTGGTTGATCGCACGCGTGCGAAAACCCAAAGCGCGCAGCTTCATGCACAGCCGATGCATCTGTTGAGTGCGGCGTGTCGTGCAAATGCAAAGGGCGGATCGCAGCGTTCTGCTTGGGTACACAACATCACCGAGCCGTCGTATGATCCCGTCTCTGAAAGCAAAGCGTTCTGCATTCAAAAAGTCACGGGAATTCATCCGGAGTGGTGGGTCATTGTTGAAAATGGTTCGCTTTTCTATATGCCACATGAGCAGGCACAAGCAATCATTGACGCACTTGATCGCGATGTGTATGCCGAAATGCTCGCCCATACGTACAACACGAACTGGTCAAACGCGGGAAAGACGTTGCGGAAATCCCGAACAACCGGGAATTAGCTTTAGCCCCGTGCACGCTGGTATGCCTGTGTGAGATCGAGATCCATGTCCACTGCGGTATCGATGCCGGGTAGATTTCCGTTGTTTGAATACTGCCACATGGTGAAATCAAAATTTGTCTGCGGAACGGCACCGTAACTTGCCACCCACAACGGGTAGTTTGAAAGCGAACTTAAATCATAGTTTCCCAAGTCAGAGGCATTTCCGTATACCGTTGCCTGATAGCCGCGCTGGTTTACTTCATCGGCAAACGCCTTCATGATCTGGGTGTATTGATCCTGCGTTAAATTGCTTGCACGATTTTGTGCCCCATTGGTGGGCTCCAAGTCGAATGCGATGGGGTACGCAATATCGGCGTTATTCAGCTGGCTTACCACGTAATCTGCTTCCTGAACAGCCTCATCAGTGGTTGTAGCCTGGCTATAAAAATACACTCCCACATCAAGCCCGGCGGCACGCGCGTTCGCGAAATTTTCGTCAAAATAGGCATCTTTCACAATAGTGCCGGTATCGGTTGATCGATATCCCACGCGAATATAGGCAAACTGAATGCCGTAATCGTGCACCTGTGTCCAATCGATTTCGTGCTGATGTTCAGAAACATCCACCCCCACACGCGAAAGTGTCGCAAGCCCACTTCGATATTCGTAAAGCCCTTTATCGTCTAAGGACAAATTATTCCAATCGTAGGGTGATTGATATACTTGCTCGCTTGCGGTGTTATAGCTGGCAGTTTGGGTGACAGGTTCGCGGCTTGAACATGACCCTAACACATGGGCAACAACTGCAATAATGGCCAGAATTACGATAAGTAGAACAAGGCGAGGCCGCGTTTTGGTGGTGTAGTGGTATCGATGCTTTGCCGCGAAACGTATCGCCTTCTCGTTTATGCGGTTGTTCGGCGAAGGATTTCTTTGTGAGGATGATCTTTGCGTATGTCGTCCGGTTCTGGGCAAATACAACCACTCTTTCGTATGTAGGCTTTCACATGAAAGCGCCACGTAAAAATTTCTTTATTAGTTTTATAACAAATATGTTGGAAAAAAATGTAGGCAGGTCAACTGATTGTTTTTGTTTTCAAGCAGTAACGCAACGATGACGAAATCCCGAAGGTTTGCCGTATGAATTGTCTTGGTTTTGCGTCTTACTATAATTGTTTTTAGCACTCAAAGAAGTTGACTGCTAATTCTGTGCAATGGTTTGCATACCTCCAGCCCAGCTTCCTTCTATACATACGATGATTTGAAAGGATGCAGTGATGCGCAAGTTTAAAACTGAGAGTAAAAAGCTTCTCGATTTAATGATCAACTCAATTTACACCAATAAGGAAATTTTCCTTCGAGAGCTTATTAGTAATGCGTCAGATGCTTCCGACAAGCTGTATATGAAAAGCCTGACCGACGACAAGGTGAATGTCGGCAAGAGCGATTTGGATATTAGGGTCACCTTTGATGAAAAAACGCGCACCCTCACGGTTTCCGACCACGGCATCGGAATGAATGATGCAGAGCTTGAAAAGAACTTGGGCACCATCGCACATTCCGATAGTAACGAGATTAAAGAAGCGCAAAAAGCTGCAGAAAAAGCTCGTGAAGAGGCTAAACAGAAGGCCGAAGCCGAAAAGGTTAAAGCTGAAGATGCCGAAAAGTCCGGCGAGAGTGCGGATAAAGCAGCCGATACCGAAGCGGCGAAGGCATCAGCCGAATCTTCTACCGAAACCAGCGCGTCTGGCAATACCGACACCAAAGCCGATTCCGAAAAGCTCGACCAGGCAGCTGCCGAAGCTGATTCGCCCGACATCATCGGACAATTCGGCGTGGGCTTCTACAGCGCATTCATGGTAGCGAGCAAAGTTCGCGTTGTTTCCAAGAAATATGGCGATGACCAAGCATGGGCTTGGGAAAGCGACGGTGTTGAGGGCTACACGATCACAAAGGCAGAAAAAGATACCTGGGGCACTGACGTTATCCTCACCATCAAAGAGGGCAAGGATTACGATCATTACCTGAGCGAATATGGCTTGCGCGGCATCATCAAGCGCTATTCGAACTACGTGCGTTACCCCATCAAGATGATGGTCAGCCACGAGGTTGAACAGCCAAAGCCTGAGGATGCGGGCGACGATTACAAGCCGCAGTACAAGACCGAGCGCAAGCTTGAAGTCGTCAATTCCATGGTTCCTATCTGGAAAAAGCGCAAGAGCGAGGTCAAGCAGGAAGACTACAACGAGTTCTACAAGACCACGTTCCACGATTATGCGGACCCGCTGCGCACGATTAGCTTCCATGCCGAAGGTCTGCTTGAATACGATGCGCTGCTGTTTATCCCAAGTCGTATGCCAAGCGATCTGTACAGCCGTGAATACAAGAAGGGCTTGCAGCTGTACAGCTCAAATGTCCTGATCATGGACAAGTGCGAAGAGCTGTTGCCTGATGAATTCAACTTCGTCAAAGGTGTGGTGGACAGCCACGACCTAAATCTGAACATCTCGCGCGAGACACTTCAACATGACAGCCGCATGCAGGCAATCGCCCGCAAGGTTTCGCACCGCATCAAAGAGTCGCTGTGCCAGATGCGTGACAACGACCGCGAGGATTACGAGAAATTCTTTACGAACTTTGGCCGTGGTCTGAAGTATGCGATCTACGCGAGCTTTGGTGCGAAGAAGACTGAGCTGGCAGAACTTTTGCTGTTCTATTCAGCGAAGCAGAAAAAGATGGTCACCCTTGACGAGTATCTGAAGGCCGAAGGCGACGACGTGAAGAACATTTACTATGCAGCCGGTGATTCCACTAAACGGCTTTCGTCTACGCCTATGGTGCAGACGGTTCTTGACAAGGGTCACGATGTGCTGCTTTGCACGCAGGATATCGATGACTTCTGCATGACCGCAATGCAAAGCTACAACGACAAGCCGTTGAAGAACGTTGCAAGTGGTGATCTGGATCTCGATTCCCAAGACGATAAAGATGCCGCAAAGAAGATCGAAGGCGAAAACAGCGATCTGCTGAAGGCTATGAAAGATACCCTGGGCGATCGCGTAACCAGCGTGAACATTTCCACCACGCTCACCGATTCTCCTGCTGCGCTTACGGCGAAGGGCCCAATTTCGCTTGAGATGGAAAAGGTTATGGCAAATATGCCTGGTGCCGAAGGCGTCAAGAGCCAGCGTGTGCTTGAAATCAATGCGAAGAGCCCCGTGTTTAAGTCGCTGACTGCGGCACAGGCACTCGGCGATAAGGACAAGGTATCAACCTATACCGACATCCTGTATAACCAGGCGATGATGCTTGAAGGTATGCCGCTGGAAGATCCTGCGAAGTACGTCAAAGAGGTAAATGACCTCATGAAATAGTGCGCGATAGGGCTTTGGCGTGTGATGATTTGCCACCAATATAGTTGATGCCTCCTGGCACTTAACTACCATCTAAGAAAAACAAAAAGTGCTCGATGAGTTCCTGTCGACTTATCGGGCACTTTCCCTGTAAGGCAGCCTGAGGCAATGGTCTGAATATATTCCTAAAAACTGTTACATGTAACAGTTTTTAGGAATAATGGCATATGCGAACACGTGCTGAAGCATGATATGTAAAGAAGTAAAACTTACAACCCAGCTTGCTCGATGCCGCTATAGAGATATCCCATATGAGCTGTGGAGTTAAGTAATACCACACGCCAAGTATCTGCTTCTTTTTCTAGTACGTTGATGCAGGTGTTGTCCTGCTTTATTTGCCAGAAGTGGCTCATATCGAGCCCTAAAATATCGCAAATGATTGCCTTATTCACCGCGTCATGTGCTGCAACTAGAACGGTTTTCCCATCATATTTTTTGGCATAATCTTCAAACGCCGCGCGGGCACGGCGGCGCACATCATCCAGTGATTCTCCACCCTCGCCGGGCATTTTTACCTGTTCAGGATGCGTATGCCAGAGCGCAAACTCTTTGGGATACGCAGCTTCAATCTCACTTGCCAGCTTTCCTTCCCATGCGCCATGGTTGATCTCCGTCAAGCGCGCATCTTTTTGTACCGGCACCTGATGCAAATCGGCTGCGGTTTTGCATGTTATGTATGAGCGTTCAAGCGGGCTCGAAAGCGCCACATCAAACGGCACATTGACCAAGCCTTTTGCAAGCAGTTGCGCCTGCTGTAAACCGCGCTTGCTCAGTTTGGTATCCTCTTGTCCCTGATAGCGACCTTGAATGTTCCACTCTGTTTCCCCATGTCGCACCAAAATAATTCGTACCATGTTGCTCCTTATACGGAAACGACGCCGCCTGAAAAGACGACGCCGTTTATGACAACGTACCGTATCAGCCTGCGCTGTGTCGCATGCTTAGCTTTTACGGTTTATTCCTTACAGTTGTGGTTCGCAGCAGACCATCTTCACGTCAACGATGCCATCAATTGCGCGCACCTTATCCAAAATCTCGTCAGGGATGTCTTTTTCGATCGCGATGGTCATGATGTTTTGGCCTTTCTCTTCCGAGCGGCCTACCTGCATCCCGGTGATGTTGATGCCGGCTTTGCCCAAGATGGTCGAAATCTGGCCAATCATGTTCGGCTGGTCACGGTGTGGTGCTACCAGGAAATATCCTTTTGGCTCGAAGTCCACGCGGAAGCCGTCAATCTTTGCGATGCGCGCCTCGCCCTTGTTGAAGAGCGTGCCGACCACTTTGTGCTGGCCCTTTTCGGTATCAAGTGTCAGGCGAATTGCATCAACGAACTCGGGGTCACTATTCAGCTTAGTTTCCTTGACGGCGATATGGCGATTATTCGCGACGAGCGCCGCGTTTACATAGTTCACCGAATCCTGCATGACCGGGTTCAAAATGCCCTTCAGCACTGCAGTGGAAAGCAGATTGGTGTCAACATCGGCCAGGTCACCGATGTATTCGATAGTCACGCCGGTCACCGCTCCATCGCACAGCGAAATCGCCAGCGTGCCCATGCGCTCGGCCAGCTCGAAATACGGCTTAATCTTTGCGTAAACCTGCTTAGAAACCGGTGCCATGTTGACGGCTGTCGGAACTGGTTCGCCGCGCAGTGCCTGCATAACGCCGGTTGCCACGTCGACTGAAACCGCGCGCTGTGCTTCGCGCGTATTCGCGCCAATGTGAGGCGTTAAGACAACATTCTGCATACCCAAAAACGGATTTGCATCCTTGGTGAGTGGCTCTTTTGGATATACGTCAATACCCGCGCCCGCAATGTGTCCCGACTTTAGCGCGTCGGCCAATGCATAAATATCCAAAACCGCGCCGCGCGATGCGTTAATTACGTACGCGCCGTCTTTCATCTTTGCAATTTCATCTTCGCCAATCATGCCGCGCGTTTCGTCAGTCAGTGGCACGTGCATGGTGATGTAGTCTGATTCTTTCAGGAGCGTGTCCAGGTCGACCAGGTCAACGCCCAGTTGGTCGCCGCGCTCACGCGGAATGTAGGGGTCATAGCCAATCGTGCGCATTTCCATGGCTTGCATGCGTTTTGCTACGCGCGATCCGATGCGGCCGACGCCGATGATACCGATCGTCTTGTTCTGCAGCTGCTGGCCGACGAATTTCTTGCGGTCCCAGCGACCTTCCATGATGGATTGGTTTGCCTGGGGAATAAAACGCGAGACGCCAATGATCAGGCCGCACGTAAGCTCGGTGGCCGCCAATGTATTTGATTCAGGGGTATTAACCACGACAATGCCGCGCTTGGTGGCATCGGGAATATCAATCGAATCGACGCCGACGCCTGCACGACCGATGACCTTCAAATGATCCGCCGCGTCGATGACTTTTTTGGTTACGTGTGTCATCGAGCGGGTGATAAATGCGTCGTATTTGCCAACGACCTTCACGAATTCGTCTTCATTCATGTTTGGCAAAATGTCGACGTCATATCCAGCCTTTTTAAGCTCTTCTACGCCATCGGTTTGTACGTCATTCGTTACGAGAATTTTTTCAGCCATGGTTTTCTCCCCTTTGGTTCTGGTGCAACATGTTTATATACTATACAAAATTACTAGGAATTACGAGGTGAATTTTGCGGGTGCACAGCATAAGGTGGTATTGCAGCGGTGACCTGCGAAAAGTGTCATGCTGCGTGTGTAGTCTGTGTGACCTGTGTTGATGCGCGGTCTGTGTGACCTGTGTTGTTTGTGACCTCTATGATCGAGAAGCGTGGGCGTGCTGATAATCACGCATGAATTTTGCTAAGACTTTGCAGTCGTCCATCGTGACCGCGTTATACGTAGAGACGCGACAGCCTCCGACGCTGCGGTGACCCTTCACGCCGATGAGGTTCTGCTTGGCTGCTTCGGCTGCAAAATCAGCTTCAAGTTCGGGTGTTGCCATATTGAATGTGATGTTCATCAGGCTGCGCGAACCTGGGCGGGCGTGGCCTTTATAAAAGCCATCGCTCTCGTCGATAACCGAATAGATAAGCCCCGCCTTTTCCTTGTTGATCTCGTACATTGCGTCAAGGCCGCCGAGGTTTTTAAGCCATTTAGCCACCTTGCCAAGAAAATAGATGTTGAAAACCGGTGGGGTGTTGTAAGTGGAATCCTTTTCGACAAACGTCTTGTACTGCAGGTATGGAGCGATATCGGTACGCGCGCGGCGGAGCAGTTCATCCTTGATAATTACGACCACACAGCCCGCAGGTCCCACATTTTTCTGAATGCCCGCATAAATAAGATCGAAGTTCGACACGTCGACTGGACGGCTTAAAAAGTCGCTCGACATGTCTGCAAACAGCGGCACATCGAAGTGCGGGAACTGCCACCATTCTGTGCCATGGATCGTGTTGTTTACCGTGATATGTACGTAGTCGGTGTCAGGCTTCAGAACCCAGGTGCCACTCGCGGGAATTTCCGGAATGTAGCTGAAATTATCATCTTTGCTTGACGCAAGTTCATAGGTTTCGCCATAAAACGAGGCTGCGGCCTCGGCTTTTGTTGCCCACGAGCCGGTGTTTATATATGCGCCCCGATGAATCAGGAAGTTTTGCGCATGCAAAATAAACTGCATGGAGCCACCGCCCTGCATAAACAGCACATGGTAACCATCCGGGATCTTCAGCAGGTCTTTGATGTCTTGTTCGGTTTCGGTCTGCATCTCCTGGTATTCGGGGCTGCGATGTGAGATTTCGACGATGCTCATTCCCGTTCCTTTGTAATCAAGGAACTCTTGCTGCACTTCCTTGAGTACGGGAAGCGGCATAGCGGCAGGACCTGGATTGAAGATATGAGCACGAGTCATAGAAATCTCCTTCGTGTTGCAGTTGGTGTTCGTCCATTGTGCAACGGCAGGTGCAGGAGGCGGCAACTCTTTTTAAGAGCGGCGCGAAATTCCTGCGGAAAGGCTGGCGGCATCTATGCAAGATGACCTTTATGCGGTCAGTGTATTAATTGGTAATACATACACACCATCATTTGTGCGCTGACGAGCATACGTGCCCTTACCCACCACAACTGCCAAAAAGACAGGATCAGGATTTCGAGCAGCAGTGTTGGCTTTTACCTTGTCACGCAGTCGCAGCAGATTGGCCGCAGCTTGGTCTGTTTTTGCTTCGCCGAGCTTTACTTCTAAGGCTGCCCACCGACCGTCGCGCAATTCGATGATGATATCGGCTTCAAGTCCATCTGCGTCTGAATAATAACGAAGTGGCTGTGTTTGTGCTCCCGGTAAAAGACTCGCGTACACTTCAAGATCGTGCACACAAAGTGATTCAAACAATATGCCGAAAAGTTGCCCGTCTTGTAGCAAACGTTCGGGGGATACTGCTAAAAGAGATGCTGCCATTGAAGGGTCATCAAGATAGCGTTTTGGCTTCGTGCGTACGCGGGAGCGAGAGCGCACAGGTGCATCCCAGCCGGGCAGTGTCTCGATGAAGTAGTTTAACTCGAAACCTGTGAGGTACGATGACACTGTTTCAGGTGAAGGCGGATTATCCGACCCTTCTGCAGCATCCATCGCAAGGGTCTGTAATGTGGCGCTTGTCCCCACATTGCGCGCGAGAGCAAGGGCAATTCGCCTGCTGAGCTGGGGATCTCTTCCAAGGCGCCGCATACTGATATTAAAAAGCGCGGAAAGATACTCGTCTACAGATGCCTGTGCACGTTCAAGTGGTTGGTTGATCAGGGCTGGCCAGCCGCCGTGACAAATGATTTCTGCGAGTTGCTCTAGGGTGAGTTTCGATTGCTGGGGCGCAAATTTCCCTTCAAACAAATCAGCTAATGAAACAGTTCCGCTTGAAATACCGAGTTCTGCCAATGTCATGGTGTGCATGCGAATGCGTCCGATGCGTCCTGCGCCGCTATGACGATTTTCTTTGTCGAGCGGAGTTGAAGAACCAGTAAGAATGAACTGTCCGGGGGTGTTGGAAGAATCGTCAATGCTGTGCCGCACATGGTTCCATATTGTTGGCACGTCCTGCCATTCGTCAACTGCATGGGGCTGATCGCCAATGAGAGCAAGCTCGGGCTCTTCGGTATAGATCTCAGGATTTTCATCTACCCGTGTGATGCTGCGAGCGAATGCTTCAGATGTCCATGACTTTCCGCACCAGCGTGTTCCACATACTTCAATCGCACCAAACTCTTTCAGGCGCTTTTCCATGAGGCGGTCAACAAGGCGTGGTATGTATGTGTCGCGTTTTAAGGGTCCGTAGGCAGACATGTTGGACTTCCAATCAAACAGTGCAGATACCTGTAAATTGTTTAACCTCATTATAAGGCAATCGTGCTTTTCGAGGATTCTCAACATCGATTTTCGAGGAAATTCAACCGTGATTTTCGAGTGGCTTCAATCGGTATTTTCGAGCCATATCATTCGTGTTTTTCGAAAACCTCAGCTATTTTGCTGCTCCCTCATTCTCTTTTCGGTTTCTGATTCGCCCTGCAAGCGCAGTACCGCATCCTTGAGCGCTTTTCCGATGGACACGCCCACTTTTGCGGCGAGGGCAAAGAACGTGACGTACTCAAGACGCCCTGCCCACATCTCAATGATATAGACAATTTCCAGGCCAGCAGGCATTCCTGGTGCAGCAATTCCCGTGGTAATGCCGCCGTTTGCTGCCATTGCGATGCTTTCAACCATCGAATCAAGCGCGTTATTTCCGCAGGCAATTCCGCTGAGGGTACCCACCACATATGCGACGATGAACAGCAGGAATACGGTCATTGCGTTTTTGACCTCGGTGTTGTCTAGAATACGTCGGCCCATGTGATAGTACGAGGTATTCAGGCGAACCGAAGATGGTTCGACGGCACGACGAATGGTTATCCAAGCTGCTTTTACCACCATTCCTAAGCGCATGAATTTAATACCGCCTGATGTTGACCCGGCGCCTGCGCCAATAGCCATCGCAATCGCAATTACAAACATCCCGCCACCAGGCATTGCATCGTTCATCTGGCTTTGGCTTAACAGCCCGACTCCGGTAGAGGTTCCGGCGGAAATAATCGTGAAGAATCCCATGCGCAACATCGTCGTGACATTGCTCATGAACGGGGAATTCGCCATGATAATCGCCAGTATAAGCGTGAGCGACATCCACCAAATGATGCCGGTGCGCGTTTCGATGTCTTTAAAAAAGTCGCGTATGCGGCCATTCTGCATTGCAATTTGAAGCGAGAAGTTTGTGCCACCGAAAAGCATCACAATCATCATGATGAATTCAAGCACCACCGAGTGGTAGGAAACTAAGTTGATCTGCGTGGGCACGAGGCCACCCGTGTCATAGCAGGTGATCGACAACCACAGGGAATGTAACACGGAGTTTTCCAATGAAAGATCTTTTGCGAGCATGATGATGGTGCACACGATCGTGGACACAAGAATAACTACCGCGGATGTGCGAAGCATGAGTCGTGCAGACGTCATGAGGTTTGGGATTACGTGTTCGTTTCGCCCTTCGGCGTTGTAAAGGCTTCCCGCGGCGTGGGAGACACCTCCGAACGAAAGACCGACGACGACGAGCCCTAAGCCACCGAGGAACTCCATGGTAAAACGCCACATATTGTCGGCATTCGACATGTGATCGAGGTCTTGGACGACGGTCGCACCGGTGGTAGTAAAAGCGGATACCGATTCGAATAGTGCATCCAGGTAGGTTTGGTAATGGCCAGAGAAAAATAGAGGAAGCGACCCGATTACACTGATGAAGAACCAGGCAAAACCTGTGACGGCAAGTGCTTGCTGTGCCGATAGTTCACCTGGCGTGACATCTATCATGGCCAGACCCAGACCAATGATAAGTGCGATTCCCGCGCAGAATAAATAGCGAGCTACGGCCTGCCATTCGCCAAAAGCAATGCCCAACACCATGGGCACCAACATGGCTAAACCAGAATACGCAATCAAAAGACCGAGATAATGCGAGACTCTGCGCAGGTCTGTCGAAGAAAACCGTTGCCACATACGCTCGTTACCGCTTTCGCCTCAGAGAGGTTTTGCAAGCGACGCCGATGCAGCAGCCGCAAATATAGTTGGCGTTGGCATAATCTGAGTTGGCATAATCTGCCCAGGTAATGGTATGTCTTCTTTCCCAAGTCATGTGCTGATTGTAATCCCGGCTTGATTGAATTGAAATACATTCACACGTGACCCACGAAATTCCAAAAAAGGGTATCAAAGGGTTTCCGCAACAACTGTGATTTCTGCGTTGTCCAGAATGTGGTGTTGTAAAGCTTATATATGGCTTACTAAAGGCTTACTAAAAACCTTGCATGAACCTTACAACACTTGTGTTTGATCGTGTTCGCGTCTGATTCTTTCGTGCCTGAAGTGCAGAGCTATTCTCCAGCTTAGAGCGAGCACAAGGTAAATCGTGTTGATCACGACGGCGATGCTTGTACCTGCAGTTGGATGGAAAAATGCCCAGCCGGCAAGAGCCAGAAGAAGCACACAAACAATTGCTCCGCTGCTTCCCATTGCGTGTATCGGGCCCGTCCAAAAGGCAGTCCGCGCAACGGCGGAAATTGAGGTGCACAGCGCAAGGCCTTGACCTATGCCCAAAATAACTCCAACTAAAAAGCTTTGCGTGGTGAATGCCTGGCTTACTGCCCAGCTCACAAAAAGTAATATTGCTGCAACAAGAGATGCCGAGAATTCAGCTTGTTTTTCGAGCTCAAGATTGCTTTTCGTATTGTTACTCCTGCATATAAGCAAAAGGACGATGCTGCTTACAATGGTGCCGATTGAACTTGCAATCTCATTGCGGGCGCTTCCTATAAATGAGCCCTGAGCTGCAACGTCGCCCCATGAGCATGCGCAAACTGCCCAATAAAGAACCAACACGCCAAGCGCTAGCGTCGCACGTTGTCCGTCTTCGCGCTTGAGAATATGCGTTGGAATGATCGATTTCTCCTGTGTGTCTTTCGCAAGAACTGCCAAGTATCCTTCCGGTGTCGTTTCTACAATGCCTGGAAGGGGAATGGAAGAAATCACGAGAAGCGTCAGGGCTTTTGTGGTGGTATCTAGCACCGGCGCAATCGCCATGGTGATGAGCACAAATACGCTGCCAAGCAACACCGATGCGGCCACATTCGGAAGAATCTGCTTCCCCGATAATTGTGCGTATGCGCAGGTCCACAAAAGAAGTAAAAGCGCGCCCCCAATGCCGATTAAAATTGCCGAAATAATGGTTAGGGGCATAACAGAAGCATAGGGAACGACCGTACAAATCATGTACAATACGGTGCCTGAAAGCAAAAGTAATGAGCACAAAATAGTTGGTGGCCGAGTATTCGCGCCATGTCGGGTGTATATGGCTTCGAGAAGCAAAGTCACTGCACAGGTTACCAGCGCGAGAATCAGAAACATCGCAGGTATCTGAATTGGCTGTACTGCCGAATTCGAAGGCGTCGGATACGCCGTCATAAGATATGCTGCCGCAATCGGCAAGCAAAGAAACAAATAAGGGAACTCGATGCCGCTGAGAGAACTCTTCTGCGAGCTCTTCTGCTGATCTTTCTGTGATGACTGCGGCAAAATAAAATCCCCTCATAAAATTTGTACAATATTCACATATTCTACTACTTCACAACTTAAACACATACGACAAAATGCCAGGTGAACAGCTCCATAGAGACGCCGTTCTATTGATAACCTGGCAAAACAGCAAATATATAGAAATCAAAACTCGTCTTAAATACAGTAGAAGCATGAAATACAGACGATGAATGAAAGACGAAAGGGTAAAACAATGGGAGCTGATCGCAGAAAACCTATTGAAGAACCTACGCAAATTGAAATCCATGGTGCCCGTGTGCACAACTTGAAAGATATCGATGTTTCCATTCCGCTTCATAAGCTTGTGGGTATCGCAGGTGTGTCGGGATCGGGAAAGAGCTCGCTTGCTATTGGCATTCTGTATGCCGAAGGGTCGCGCAGATATCTTGAAGCACTTTCGACATTTACGCGTCGCCGCCTGACGCAAGCATCTTCGGCGGATGTCGATTCAATCGAGCATGTTCCGGCGGCAATCGCCTTACACCAGCGTCCTGGCGTCCCGGGCATTCGCAGCACTTTCGGTACGCAAACCGAATTGCTCAATGGGCTCCGCCTGTTGTTTAGCCGCGTCGGAAGCTATGTGTGTCCCAATGGTCACCGCGTTCCGGCTTCGATGGCGGTGGCGCTTGAGCAGCCCATCGTCTGCCCTGTGTGTGGCGCGAAATTCCACGGACTTTCGGCGGAAGATTTGGCATTTAATTCGCAGGGAGCATGCCCTACCTGCGGGGGAACCGGCATTGTTCGCCAAGTGGATGAGTCAACGCTTGTGCCTGATGAAACGAAAACCATTGATGAAGGAGCCGTGGCACCCTGGCAGCAGCTTATGTGGAAGTTGATGACGCAGGTCGCCGCCCAAATGGGGGTTCGCACCGATGTGCCGTTTAAGGATTTAACGCCACGCGAAAAAGACATCGTGTTTCATGGACCTGCCGAAAAGCGAAAGATTCTTTATCAGAATAAAGATGGACAAGCGGGCGAGCTCAACTTTACGTATTTCAATGCGGTATATACCGTGGAAAATGCGCTGAACAGGGCAAAGGATGAGCGTGGTCTGAAGCGTGTGTCCAAATTTTTAAAAGAGGGGCCGTGTCCCGATTGTCATGGTTCGCGCCTGTCTAAGGAAGCGCGTACGCCAACAATTGATGGCAAAAACTTAGCCGATGCCACCGACATGACGCTTGAAGAATTGAATGGGTGGCTGGCTGGCGTTCCCGATACACTGCCCAAAGTGGTACGCCCGATGGCGCGTCAAATTATCGCATCGATGCAGGGCACGATGCATCGTCTGTTGCAGCTGGGCCTGTCGTACCTTGCGCTTTCCCGTGCCTCTTCAACGCTTTCGACGGGCGAGCGTCAACGTGTGCAACTCGCGCGTGCGGTTCGCAGCCATATAACCGGCGTACTGTATGTGCTCGATGAGCCGACGATTGGTTTGCATCCGTCCAACGTCGATGGCCTCATGGGTGTGGTCGACGACCTGTTGGCTGATGGGAACACCGTGGTCATGGTTGATCACGATGTTCGTGTGTTGCGTCGCGTCAATCACCTTATAGAAATTGGACCTGCGTCGGGAGCGCAAGGTGGGCAGGTAATTGCGCAAGGCAGCGTTGATCAGGTTGAACATATGAAGGCTTCCCGTATTGCACCATTTTTGAGTGGTGCCGAACGAGTTTCCGTGCGCAACCGATGTGACGCTGACGAAATGTTTGAGCATGGCGAAATCCACCTTGTCACCGGTGCAATTCACACGGTTCATCCCCTTGATGTGCGCTTTCCTCGCGGGCGTCTTTCTGTGGTTACGGGCGTTTCTGGATCAGGGAAAACAACGATGGTCTTGGAAAGTCTGGTTGCGGGGCTGCAGGCACGCAACAACGCTTCGGCGCTTCCTTCGCATGTGAAAAAGATCGAAGCCGAGGGGATCAAACACGTTCACTTGATTGATGCGACGCCCATTGGGGTAAATGTGCGCTCGACAGTGGCGACGTATTCCGGCGTGCTTGATGGCTTGCGTCGGGCGTTTGCGGCGACGCCCGAAGCGAAAAAGTCAGGGCACAAGGCAGGGGACTTTTCCTACAACACGGGAAAATTGCGCTGCCCCACCTGCGATGGCACGGGCTCGATTTCTTTGGATGTGCAATTTTTGCCCGATGTTGAAATCGAATGTCCTGACTGCCATGGAAGCCGATATGGAAAAGAGGCTGATCAGATCACCCTTCCAGCAAAATCTGAAGATGGCACAGACGTGCGTCTTTCGATTGCACAGGTGTTGGCTCTTACCGTTGACCAAGCGCTTGAACAGCTACCTGACATAAAGGGTGTCACACATAAGCTGCAGGTGCTGCACAACATTGGCTTGGGATACCTCACGTTGGGAGAATCAACACCGGCACTTTCTGGTGGTGAAGCGCAGCGGCTAAAGCTTGCAAGTCAGATGTCCCGTGATCAGTCGGATGCGTTGTTCGTCTTCGACGAGCCGACCATTGGATTGCACCCTCTTGATGTGGGGGTTCTCCTCAGTGTGCTCGAACACCTGATTGATAAGGGCGCCACGGTGGTCGTCATTGAGCATGACTTAGATATGATGGCGAACGCTGATTACATCATAGATATGGGACCTGGCGGCGGCACCGCAGGCGGGCGTATCGTGTGCGCAGGAACGCCGGAAGAGGTGTGCGCGTGCAAAGAAAGCGTCACGGGCAAATATCTGAAACAAGAGCTTGAGCAGGGAAATTCGTAGGTTTTCCCGCGGGCGTTTGAGCTGGGAAAGCAAGAGTGAAGTGGCTTCTTGAGCCAAGTGGACAGCTAATTCGCTCGAAAATGCGGGAGCGTGCGCAGAACCTTCCACAGGTGCGCTTTCCCTTTTTGAGCTTCAAGCATGGTATCGATATTGTTCAGTGGAGCTACGCTTCGTCCAAAGACGCGGGCGGGCTCCATGGGCATAATTTGCGTGTGATACGCTTCTGCAAGAAGATGGGTTGCCTTGTCATCGCAGGTCACAAGGCATACAGGATCAAGCCCTTCGACGATTTCAAAAAGTTGATCGCTAGAGATTATTACTTTATTTGTCTCATCACGATTTTTGGGCCCTCGATTATCTGACTTTTCGAGTCCAGAAACATCCACATAGGTAACTGGGTCAGCTCCATAGTTGAATGATTCGGCTGTTTTGGTGAGCGCATTCTTTGCGGCATCGGAAAGCGGTTCGCTTGTAAGCGCCACAAATAATCCCGTGCTTGATCCCGAAATTATCTGGGCATACTTTTCCAAGATATGCTGTCGAGACACAGAATATGATTGCGATGCACTCTGCTTGGTTAGGCTTGAAGTGACAGTTGGACGACCCATGTTTGCCGGAGCAGTGGTTGCTTTGTTTGCGCTTGTTGCGTGGTTCGCGCCTGTTGTGTTGATCTTGCGATGCGGGGATGTCGATGAATTTTGCGCCATCATAGCCACCTCCTATGCGGTTCCTTGTGCAATCACACGATTTTGCGGAAGATATTCGGAGTCAAAGGTGTCGGCGCGTACAATATCGCCATCAGAATCTCGTACCGTGCGCACAACCGTAATCTCTCGTCCATCCTGCCCTTGCGCTTTCACTTCTTCGGTTCCTGAAGGCAGGGAGTCATCATCTTCATACACCGTTGAGTATGCTTGACCTGGTTCCCAATTTCCTACGTCGCTAGTAACGGTATAGCCGGGGTCTATCCCATACAATGTAGCGGTAACCGTGGTATCGGTATGCGACATTTCCAGGAGGATATCTGAAGATGTATCGTTGCTCCATTTCAGGTCGGGAGAAGGCCAACTTACGGCGGCGTCACGGCCCGCAGGATATCCCGCCATATAAATAGAGTGATTGTGGCGTTCATCTACAGGCAAGCCCGATTCATACACCGCATTAAACACGGTCGTAGCCACTTGGCAAATACCACCGCCGTACGAGTCTTCCGTGGTGTTCCCGACCACAATGCTTGCGGGCTTATAGCCTGTTTCTTCGCCACAATAGCCTGCAGTATCGTTAAAACTCCAGGACCCTCCATTTGCTTTTATTACCGATCCCGATATAGCGTCGGCAGCGCGGTGAATATTAAAGTTACGGTTCTCTGCGCGTGCCGTGTATTCGGTGGTGTAGGTGCTGATCTGAGACACAACCCCCAGGTCAATTGCCTCATCAAGGGACATCGTCGTCGGCACCGACTGCATGTTTATCTGAATGAACCGATTGCCAGTTTCGCCCGGTTGGTCGTAGAGCACCGATTGCAACGTGGCGGCACCTTCGGTGACGTCGGGAACTTCGGTTGCGTTGCTCAAGGTAACCTGGACAGAGCCGTCGTCACCTGTTTCAAAAGAAACGGTGAAATTGTTTTCGGCATCAGACGTGTCGGCTTCGCTCATGATCTGCTTTTTTGCTTCATCTTGATTGATCGAAGGAACTAAATTCCACTGCCCGTCATCATTGCGTGCATCGCATGTGGTAAGCGAGCCCAAATCGCTTGGCGTGAACGACCACTGTTTCCCATTGCAATCAAACTGCACGTCTTCGGTGAGCGCTCGATTGACCTCATCAGAGCAAGTTTGTGCGTGTGCCATGTCTATTTGCATCGGGGTATAGGTAGGAGCCGCAACAAATTGCCTCGGGGTGTCGGAATCTGAAGTAAAGAAATTGCTACAGGTAGACGCAAAATCTTGGCGGTTAATCATATTTCCGTCGTGTCCTTCAACAGCAGTTGCTTTTCCATCGGTAATGGTAACGCTGGAGTTTTCGAACGGATCTCCGATGGTTCGGTCGATTTGATCGCAAAAAGAATCCACTGCAGATTGGTTTAAATCTACTGGTACATCAAGGTGAGTGGGTGAAAAGAGCTGTCTGATGCGATCGAAGGGCGATGCATGGCCGGTCTGGAGCGCCTTTTCCGCCAAGCCATCGTAGTCAATAGTAGCTTGCAGCATATCGGCATCGGTCGTCCACTGCGAGGTTGAAGCATTCTCCTGGTCGACAGAAACCGTATCGCCAGATTCTTCATTGGAAGTCTGGGCGTCAAGTGCTTCCTGACTGGCGTAAATGGTAATTCCTGAAGAGTGAAGCCGCTGCTCATACTCTTGAGAAACCGCTTGTATGGCCTGGTCTTTATCCATTCCGCCCACGTTCACTACACCAATGGTGGTGCCATCGTAAATGATATGGGAATGTGAAATGGCATCGGCAACCGACCATATGCCACCGCCAACTAAGAAAATACAGACGCACGCCACGATGATTGCGGCTCGTTGGGATCGACGATAGAGCCGACCGAATTGCTTGCGCAGTGCTCGAAACGCAACAACAATGGCGCGCCCGATCGCTTTTGCAATAGTTAAAAGGATATTAAGCAATGCAGCAAGAAATGCGCGGAATGCGTTTTGTTGCGTCGATGGGGAATAAGCTTTAGGGAACGTGCTTTCCGAGGCACGCGACCTAGTATTTGCTTTCGGAGCTCTTCTTCTCGTGTTTCGATAAACGGGCCGATCATACGATGGTTGATAGGTACCATGATTGTGTGATCTGCGGGGTGATTGATGCTCTCTGTGTACGCTCGTGTGGGATTGCTGATGGTCCGTCGAATGTACAGCTCGCGAAGGCCTCGCGTGCGACGTTGAGGCGGCAGATCTCGAAGGCTTTGCATGCGACGTTGCGTCCGCAGGCTTACGGTAAGGCCTAATAGTGGGAGACTTTTTTCGAGCGGAACTGGCTTTTCGATGTTGTATGCCCAAATCAGACCTCCCCTCTCATGTTTTCACATATTAATAGTTCATTCTATCGTATACTGCGCAAAATATGGCACCCTACCGAAGTTGCAGCAGATGCACCGTCTCTTTCGCACCTTGTGTTTCTTTTAGAAAAAATGAGGCGACACATTCTTCAAAAGAAGTGTTTCCAATTGCGAACATTCTTGTATGAGATATTCATACGGTCTTCAAAAATATACTCTTTTGGCTGTATTTCTGCTCATTTTGCATAACGATTTTGTGCAATCTTGCTCAATCTTGCCAGGAATAATTTCCTCTATGCGAAAATCGAAAAAGTTTTGTCGTTCTTAACACTCTCCATATTTTTGGGATTGGGAGGATTATATGAAGTCACGCAGGCTTTTAGCCATTGTTGTGGCAGTTTTTGGCGTTGTTCTTGCGTTTGGGCTTTCCGCTTGCTCGAGCTCAAACAATGGCAGCAGCGACAGCAGTAGCAGCAATAGCAGTAGTACAAGTAGCAGCAACACCGGCGCGGTCGCGGCGACCGTTAATGGTAACGACATCTCCGAAGATGACATTACGAATTACATCCAAGGATTCCGCGAGAACCAGGGTTTAACCGATGAAGATTCTTGGGGCCAATGGCTCGCACAGTATCAGATGACACCCGAAAGTGTTCGTAGCGCGGTGCTTCAACAGTTCGAGCGCACGGAGCTTCTCAACGAAGCGGCGAATGAATATGGCGTCAACGTTACCGACGAAGATGTCGACTCCAACATTCAAAGGATGCGTTCCAACTATGATTCTGATGATGCATGGAATCAGGCGCTTTCCCAAGCGGGATACACCGAAGATACGTATCGTCAAACCGTTCGCTCTGGTCTGCAGCAAAGAGGTTTGATGGAGCAGGTGAATACCGGTGTCCAAGATCCGTCAGATGATGACGTTCTCAATATTGCAAAACAGTACGGATCTGCATTTAACGGCGCAAAACGTTCCGAGCACATCTTGTTCTCAAGTGATAACCAAGATCAGGCACAGCAAGTTTTAGACCAGATTAACAACGGTCAGATTTCATTTGAGGATGCTGCAAGCCAATATTCGATTGACACGCAGACCGCTCAAAACGGTGGCGATGTTGGTTGGGATAAACTCAACCAGTTCAATTCCGACTACACCAGCCAGCTCGACAGCTTGAGTCCTGGCCAGGTAAGCGGCTTATTCAACGATCAATACGGTATCGAGATCGTGAAATGCACCGATCAATGGAATGCCCCGGACAGCATCGACAGCTTAGATCAAATGCCGAGCGAGCTCGTGGACTTCATTCGTCAGATGCTGATTTCGGAAAATCAACAGCAGGCATTTAGCAATTGGTTCTCAAATTACAGAAATAATGCGAGTATCCAGGAAAATGATATGCCTGACGGACTGCCGTATAACGTTGACATGTCTAAGTATCAAACCGATAACAGCAGCACAAGCGATCAGAGCCAAAACAGTGATAGCCAAGACCAAAGCTCAGATCAGAACAATCAGAGTACCGATCAGAGTAGCCAAAACCAAAACTCTGATCAGTCTGGACAATCCAGCGATCAAGGCCAGTCATCTCAGGATTCAGGTTCGAACAACTAGTTACTGAACCGCGGAATTGATGGCAGTTGCAGAGTAAGTGATGCTCGGCTGCCGCTTAAATGAGTGGCGTTCGGCTGTCGCTTAAATGAGCGATGCTCGCCTGCTTCTTAATCAAAAAGCAAGTTAGCTGAACGCCGCTTGGTTTACGTTGTTTTTGTCATTCTCAACAAGGCCAGACAGAGGCGCTGCGTTCGTAGGATATGCTAATCTTACGTATGCACGCAAGATGTCTGGTCTTTTTTGTACCATTTAAGACATGTTGAGAAAGAATCATCAATGAACCATCCGCACATTTCAGTTTCCACAAAGAGACAGGTGCTCTTGTGGACTGATCAATGGTTCCCTTTTTGTGCGGCAGCGACTATTTCTTGGCGTCAATGGGTACTTTTACTCTCCAGCAAAACACTCGAAAATGGGAATATCGGCAATATCCTCTTTTTGCTTACGGTTATCATTTCGTGCGTGGTCGTTGCTCTTTTTGCTCGCAAAAAAGATGAGCAGAATACCATTCCCGAACTTTTCGTCACCTTCTTCAATGATCCTCATGTTGTGGCATTCTTCCTCATATTTGCGCTTTTGAACTGGGGGATTGGACTTTTCCTCCTGTTTGATGGCGATGCGCCTATCTGGCTCGCATACCTCGAGACGATAAGCGCGGGTGTTGCGTGTGCGGGCTTTTTTGTGATGTGGGCTGAAATATTTGTGCATGTTGAAATGTCGCAAGCGACATTCACGCTTGCTGCATGCGTGCTTCTTTCCGGACTGATTGATCAGATAACTGGTGGAGCAAACGAAATAGCATTTTTTATTATGGGGCTTCTGCTTATTGCGGCCACCGCGGCGGGTATTCAGCGTGCGGGTGCGATGCTTATTGGCCCAAGTCTTATGCAAACGACGGGTAAGCAACAGCCAACTCATCATGAATCATCGGTCGCTGGACTTGCAATTACGGTCTTTTTACTTCTTACGTTGCTTTCAGCCATCAAGACTGTTGGCACGGGACTTCCTGTTATGGAATTTTCAGTCGGGGTGAGCCTTTCGGGAGCAATTATTGTAGTTCTTATGCTGTTCTTCGGCCGCGTTCCCCTAAACTGGCTCTGGCGCATCAGCTTACCCCTGTTACTTCTTGGGGCTGCATCAGCGCTTTTTAAGGGCTCAATTTCAGATATTGCAGGGCGTATTATCTGCGATATTCCCGTGGGGATGCTTGCTATTATGGCGGCAAGCATTGGGGTGCACTACGCACGAACCCATACAACCCCCACGATTAAACTTGCTTGCATTGCGGGTGGAGCATTTGCGGCAGCAGATCTTCTCGGTTTTGATGGCACGGTTGCGCTTCTTCAATATGTCCATATCAGCGGTACGGTTATCGTTCTCGTTGCTACGGTTGTCGCAACGATCGCGGTGATGGTATGTCTGGTCTGGAATGATACGCTTTCACTTCAAGCGAGCACATTTACTGGTTTCTCGGCATTTTCCGCAGGAGAAGGGCTGAGTTATTTGCGCCCAATTTCGGTGGCTGCGCATAAGATTGCGGATCACGATACCTCGGAATCTGAATCTGTGAAGCCCGAATCTGAGACTGAGCAAGAAGCCCGCAGCTCTCGGTCTCGTGGGGCTCAATATGCCGGAACAATGAACTCTAAGGAAAGTCCTTTTGGGACGGGGAATATTTCTGCAGCGGAATCGCCACGTGATGTATTAAACAGTATGGCTCTGAACAATAGTCTTTCTGGTGAAGTAGTACCCACGTCCGGCGCGCCGTTTTGTCCGTTACCTTCGACCATAGAAAATGCGAAGATTCTTTCTTCTGCTGCTGCAAGTGTATATGGTCTACGCAATCGCGAAACAGAAGTTCTCACCCAACTTCTTATGGGGGAATCTGCGGGGCAAATCGCTGTTGATTTGTTTATTGCTCGCGGAACGGTAAAAGCGCATATCCATAACATTTATTCAAAAATGGGGATTCATAATCGTGAAGAATTGCGTGTTGCTGTAGATAAGGCATACACGAAAGTGAGTTCGGATCGGGCTCACGAAAGAGCGAGAACGGCGCTTGATAAAGCCGATAAATTGCAACAACAGAATCAGAATCACGAAAAATAGACGTCCAAATAAGAAATAAGATGCTTCGCAAATATGCTTTAGTAAATCAAGCAATTCGATGATGCCTTTTCCGCCATTATTTTAAATTGCCTGTTCAGAGGCATATATTATTCTCACGCGAGAATGGTTTACTCGGAAAATAACCCTTTCAACCCATGTTAATCCAATCAAACTCTTTCCTAAATTGAGTGTAGTGAGTTTGTGCTACCCATATGTGCTGCGCGGAAAACATCTCAGGTCATGCGCATCGCAAAAGGTAGCTAGCATAAAGAAGAGAGAGGGTAAATATGGACTTGACGAGACGCGGTTTCTTTAAAGCCAGCGCGCTCGCCGCTGCCGGAGTTGCAGCTCTAGGACTTTCTGGAGAAGCTCAGGCATATGCCGACCCAGAATTTTCAGCTGACAGTGACTGGAAGCTGGTGGATACCGAAGAATACACCAACGTCTGCTGCTATTGTGCAGGTGGATGTGGGTCGGTTGTTTCGGTGCGCGACGGCAAGATCGTAAATGTTGAAGGAGACCCGGATAACCCCATCAATGAAGGTGGGTTGTGCCCAAAGGGCGCGGCGATGATGCAGCTGCACGATATCGTTGACCCAGAAACGGGAAAGTGGATTCCGAATCCGAATCGTGAGTATGCGCCAAAAGTGCGCCGCCCTGGCGCAAGTGACTGGGAACCTATTTCATGGGATGACGCGTTCGACGAAATTGCACGTCATATTAAAGACACGCGTGATGCAACGTTCCAAGTGACTGACGAAAACGGGGTAACGGTCAACCGCACCGAGGCGATTGCAAGTTATGGCGGGTCTCAGCAGAACTCCGAGGAGCAATACCTTATCTTGAAGGCCATGCGTATGCTGGGCATTATCGCCGTTGATAACCAGGCACGTGTGTGTCACTCATCAACGGTTGCGGGACTCGCGCCAACGTTTGGCCGTGGCTCCATGACCAATCACTTCAGCGACATTGCCAACACCGACTATATTTTAACCTGTGGTTCGAACTGCGCAGAGTGTCACCCCGTTTCTATGAAGTGGATCAACCGCGCGTTGGAGCGTGGCGCAAAATGGATCGTGGTCGATCCGCGTTTCACGCGTACCGCAGCAAATGCCGATGTGTATCTGCCGATTCGTTCCGGCACTGATATCGCGTTTTACGGCGGCATGATCAACTACATTTTTGAGCACGATCGTTGGCAGCATGAATATGTCATGCATTACACCAATATCTCCTACATCATGAACGACGATTTCGATTTTGATCCCGAGACTGGTTTGTTCAATGGTTGGAACGAGGATACACAAACCTACGACACTACCCAGTGGGGCTACGCAACAGACCACACCGAAGAGTGGGATACGTCTGAAAATGGAACGTATTCATGGGTGTCACGTCCTGGTGTGCCTCAGTTTACTCCTCCGACAGTGCAGGTTCCGCGTACCGATCCCACTTTGCAGGATCCGCATTGCGTCTATCAGATTATGCGTAATCATTACAGCCGCTACACGCTAGACACGGTTTCTGATATTTGTGGTATGAACAAAGACGCACTTGAGCAAGTGTATGAGCTTTATACGCGTTCAGGCGCATCTGATAAATCGGGCACAATTATTTTCGCGCTCGGTCAGACCCAGCACACCTATGGTGCGCAGAACTGCCGTTCGATGGCTATGATCCAGCTGCTGCTTGGAAACATTGGCATGCCTGGTGGCGGCTGCAACGCCTTCCGCGGTGAGCCAAATGTTCAGGGCGCAACTGACATGGCAATGACCGTCTACGATTTGCCTGGATATCTTCACTGGCCAACGGTTGCAACCACGCCATCTCTTGCTGACTGGCTGCATCATGAGACATATTCATCAGGTTATTACACCAATAAGCCAAAGTTCATGGTTTCGTTCTTGAAGGAATACTTCGGGAAGAATGCCACCGTCGACAACGATTACGGCTATGACTGGCTGCCAAAGATCGGCAGCAACAACCTTACGCACATCCGCACGTTTGAGGCAATGCGCGACGGCACCATGAAGGGCTATTTCGCGTGGGGTATGAACCCCGCAAATTCCGCTCCGAATGCGAAGTTCGCTCGTCAAGCAATGGCAAACCTTGATTGGCTCGTCGTTGCCGATTGGTTTGAAACCGAAACCGCGAGTTTCTGGAAAGCTCCCGATATGGATCCTTCGCAGGTACAAACCGAAGTCTATATGTTGCCTGCTGCGGAAATTTTCGAAAAGCCCGGTACCATCGTTAATTCTGGTCGTTGGCTGCAGTGGCGCAACAAGGCTGTTGAGCCGGCGGAAGATACGATGACCGACCTTGAAATGGTCAACCAAATTTGGAAGCGTGTCGCGGCGCTGTATCGCAGCGAAGGTGGCGTCGGTGCAGATTGCATCTTAAATACTGCGTGGGATTACGATATTGGTGGCAAAGCAAGCTTCGAAAAGGTTGCATGGGCGATGAATGGCTATCGCGTAAATAGCAGCGACTTCCATGCCAACAAACCTGATCTGTTGACAGGATATAGCCAGCTGCAGGCCGATGGTTCTACCGCATGTGGCATTTGGATTTACTCCGGCTACTACAACAATTCTGCTGAGCCTATGAACCCGGCAGCTCAGCCCGTGGGCTCTCGCGGACTGCGCAATCCCGGCGGTGTGGGTCTGTACCCCGATTTCGCATTCAGCTGGCCGAACAACCGTCGTGTTCTTTACAACCGTGCCTCTTGTGATCCACAGGGAAACCCTTGGAAGCACGATCAGGTATTGGAAGAATGGGACGGAACCCGTTGGATCTCAAACGATGTGCCTGACTTTACCGCAACGACCACTTCCAATGGCACTACCACGCAAGTTCCGCCAAACGACAACGCATTCTTTATGCGTTGGGAACAGCGCGGCTGCTTTACCACGACGCAAATGCCTGACATGCCGATTCCTGAATTCTACGAGCCAATCGAAAGCCCTGCGGAAAACGAGCTCAACCATCGTCAGAATTCGCCGCGTGCGATGTTTACGAAGGATCCGTCGCTGCAGAAAGGCGATCCAGATCAGTATCCGCTGGTTGCAACTACCTACGGCATCACCGAACATTGGCAAACGGGTCAGCAAACACGTTCCTGCCCTGTGCTCGACGAAATTGCGCCGAAACAGTTCATCGAAATTGATCGCGATTTGGCTGATGAGAAGGGCATCCAGAACGGCGACGACGTACGCGTGTTTAACAACCGCGGATCGGTCGTTGTTGCCGCAATGGTCACCGATCGCATGACGCCGCTTACCGTCAACGGAAGAACAGTTCACGAAGTTGGCCTGATTCACCACTGGGGCTGGGCAAACAAGTTCAGTACCGGCGATACAGTGAACGACCTCACACCGAATGTCGGCGATCCAAATAGTTATATTCCTGAATACAAGGCATTCCTTGTAGACATTGAGAAGGCTTAGGGGTGATAGAAAATGGCTGATCTAGCAATTTATTATGACTCCTCCAAATGCACCGGATGCAAGGGCTGCATGGTTGCGTGCAAAACCTGGAATAACCTGCCTTCGCCGATCGAGCTGAATTCGCAGCCATATTCGGGCACGTATCAAAATCCCGTTGACCTGAACGAGAACACACGCACCATCATCACGTACAAAGAGCGTAAACGCGAAAATGCGTACGGCATTGACTGGGCGTTCGGCAGCAGACGCTGCATGCACTGCACCGATGCGGCGTGCGTAAAAGTGTGCCCAAGTGGGTGCCTGTATCATGATGACAACGGGTTTGTGGTTATGGATATTGACAAATGCATCGGCTGCCAGTATTGCCGTGCAGCCTGCCCGTTTGATGTGCCGCGTCACACCGGAGTGAACGTGCGTGGTGCCGATATCAAGATCGATAAATGCGATGCATGCGCGACACGTGTGGCCCATGGTATGAAGCCCGCATGCGTGACCACCTGCCAGCCAAATGCGCTGGATTTTGGTCCGCGTGAAGAGATGCTTACGCGTGCACATGAACGTGTCGAATGGCTGCACAAAAGAGGCTACGCCGATGCGCGTGTGTACGGTGAGACCGAAGCCGGTGGCACGCATGTCATTATGGTGTTGAAATACGACATTTCTCAATATGATTTGCCTGAAAATCCGAATACCAATAAGGGCGCTGCTTCCAATGTTATGAAACCACTTACCGCACTTGCAGCAGTTGGAATTGTGGGTGGCTTAGGTATCACCTATGCACGTGCACATGGCTATCATCGTGACCATATGGCGTACGACACTAAAACTCACGACGTTGTTGATATGGATAAAGACGAAGTGGAACGTCATATCGATAAGGAAGCAGGTGAGCGCTAAGATGGAACAGAAGGAACAAAGATACATCCAGCGTCATTCTATGCAAACTAGAATCACGCATGACATTGTTGCGGTTGCCTGCATCTGGTTGACGTTTAGTGGCTTGTTCGTATTTATCCCCGCGCTTGCCTCGGCATTCCCCGATTTTACGCGCGCAATGCGTGTGTCTCACCGCATCGTGGGTTGCATTCTGATTATCACGCCAATCGTGAGCGCGATCCTTTCACCACGTGGCGTGGGTAGATTCTTCAAGAAATACTTCACGAAGTGGACGCCTGAGGATAAGGAATTCACGAAGAAATTCGTCCCATACATGCTGAATGCGCGTAATGTGCACATGCCTGATCAGGACGAAGTGAAGTCGGGCCAGCGCTTTGCTGATGGCTTGATGGTCGTCGGCGTGCTACTAATGGCGATTAGCGGCTTGGTGCTGTGGCTTGGCACGTCGGTATGGCGTGTAAGCGGTGACACTGCTTCTGTTATGCGCACCATCCACGATATTTGCTTCCTTATTCTAGTGATCTTTGTAGTTGCTCATGTCTACCTGGGTGCCGGCATCTTCGAGCCGTACAAAGGAACAGGAAAGCTTATGTGGGGCAACGGCCAAGTGAGCGAATCGAACGCCTTGTACCACTGGGGCTTCTGGGCGCGCAAAGAGCTTGAAAAGGGCGACAAGGTGTTGCTCAAAGACGAAAATGACCAGGTTGTTGCGCGTGGCAAAGAAGCCGTTGATCTCGGTAATACCTACATCGAGGAAAAGCTCAAGCAAAAAGCACCACTCAAACAGGAATAATGCCGAATTAAGAATAAACCGACGGAACAGGCGCGAATACCTTGTGACTCCTCTAAGAAACGTCTGTTCCGTATACGACCCCCCTCCTTTTATGCGCATGTTGGATGTGCAACGATCGCTATCATATGAAGCGAAACGTGCACGAAGACATGCGCATGCATTCATGTCGAGCGAAAATTTTCAAATACATTTGGGAATTGCCGATGTGCAAATCAATTCACGAAAATACGTTTGCAGAATCACTTTTGCGCAGAGAACGCAATTAAATAACAAACTATAAAAATCAACGATCGGAGAATATGCGATGGATGTAGATGCCATCAAAAAAGCGGCAAACTTCTACCGCAATCATGCAGGTCATCTCAAAACAGACCAGCTCGGATTTTTTGTTCAGCTTTTTGAAACGTGTGATGCGCGGAGCAAAGAATTGGGTGCACCTCAAGCCGCCAATTCGAATGACCCGTTTGATCCGGCGCATCCTGATAAAAACGAACTTGACCGGGAATACTGGATCGGCGAAACGGTTCTTTCAAAACACCCTATTGCGGTAGAGCCAATTGAATTTGCCGCAACGCTCCAGCAGATTTCCGATGTGGTGGCGAAAAATCCAAATCTTGCACCGGAAACTTCTCGGGCACTTTCCTCTTTTGCGTGGGATGCGTTTGTGTTCGACAATGATGTTGAGATGCTCGTGAACCACCCAAATAAGATGTTTGCTGCAACGCTTACGGTGGATGTTTCAGAAAATGTTGCCGATGCTACAGCTGATGCCTTCCATGTGGTGATGGCGTACGCGCTCCGTACGCATTTGGATGCCGTATCTCATACAATACATGAGGCGTTTAACCCGCGCGAAAGCATCGTGAAGGGTTCAAATCCGCTGCGGTGCCCGGTTTGCGGATCCGAGCCGTCTCTTTCCCTTGTAGGTCCGGCTGCTGGCACTGACGGAAATGGTCGCGAGCAGTATTGCCCGGTATGTGGGTTTACCTGGCCGTTTGAACGCATTCGTTGTGGAAAATGTGGGAGCAAAGATCAATCGAAGCTGCATTACACAAGTGTTGAGGGAGATCCGGCGCACCGCATTCAGACGTGTGATGTATGCGGTGAACATAGCCTGGTGGTATTCCAGCCAGACCTCAAATGTGAGCCGTCTCTTGAAATCGAGGATGTGATTATGGGTCCGCTTGCGGCGCTTGCAAAATCGCACGTCTAAGCACGAATTTGCGCGTTGTCTTGCACCCAGCCCAAAAGCGGTACGTTTGCCGTGCCGGCGGAAGACGTGTGTGGCTAGAACATACCTGCCGGACATCTGAATGCTCGTGGCTAGAACATACCTGCCGGACATCTGAATGTTCGTGACTAAAACATACCTGCCGGGTATCTGAATGTTTGTGGCACTGCGTGCTCGTTACTTTTTCGTAGTGCTTCATCGACTATAATCGATAAAAATACATGATTCTATCGACTGTAATCGATATTATGGAGCCCAATTATGAACCATGAAGTAATAAAGCAGGTGATATTTGACCAGCGTCGTGTCATTCAGCGTATGCACATTACTCCTCGTCAATACCGGCTAGAAGTGCAGGCAAACTACATCATTGTTGGCATGCGTCGTGCGGGAAAGTCCACCCTTCTTTATGAAAGGGCGCGTGAACTTGTCGCCCAGGGGGCGGACTGGAGCCAAATAATCTACATTAATTTTGAAGACGAACGGCTTCTCGGATTTACGCTTGCTGATTTCAACGATGTTGTTCAAACGGCAGCAGAGCTTACGAACGACGAGCCATACTACTTTTTTGACGAAATCCAAAACATTGAGGGGTGGGAGCGCTTCGCACGACGCATGGCTGATGAGCAGCGGCGGGTCTTCATCTCTGGCAGCAACGCCGAGATGCTCAGTGGTGAGATGGCGCAGCGTCTTGGGGGACGGTATCTGGTGTGCGAGCTCATGCCTTTCAACTTTGCCGAGTACCTCTCTGCTAAGAATATTGATTACGACGAGGAGGCGCGTCTTACTGCGGAGCTTGTTGGCAAGATTCAGGCTGCAGCTGCTGACTATCTGAAGAATGGCGGTCTTCCAGAGTCTATCGAATTTCTTGACAGACGAACGTATGCTGAGAATGTCTACCAGAAGGTACTTCTGGGAGATATTGCTGCTCGACATTCGATTCGCAACATTGCTACGCTGCGAATGCTCATTAAGAAGATCGCAGAGACAGTCACAAGCGAAGTAACTTTCTCGTCGCTCAGAAGATCAGTTGTTGCGACAGGTGCCTCTATTAGCACAGATTCGGTTATTGATTATGTTGGTTATGCAGAGGATGCCTATCTCCTCTTCCATACGAGCAACTATGTTGCGCACTTCGCCCAGCGAGAAAGCACCCCGCGTTATTACTTTGGAGATAATGGTCTGCTTGACCTTTTCCTGGTAGATAAGGCATCGTTGCTGTTGGAGAATGCGGTCGCACTGAGTCTCAAACGGCGTTTCGGCGACAAAGTTTTTTATTTCAAATCTTCAAAGACCAGCATAGATATAGATTTCTACCTCCCAGACCAATCACTTGCTGTTCAGGTGGTGTATACCCTTGACGAAAACAGTAAGAAGCGTGAGCTATCGAGTCTCGATGCCTTGTCGCGTGACAAAAGACTTGCACCCAAGCGGTCTGTAATCGTCACTTATGCAGATGATGAGAGAACCATCGATACCGGTGATTCTTCCATCGAAGTTATCCCGCTTTGGAAGTTTCTTTTGGAAAATTCTTTACTCAATGAAAACTGAGTCAATTTTAATTGAGTTAAATAAAATTGAGTAAAGAGGATCGTATGACGTTTTATGGTCGAGAAAATGAGCTTGCGCTCCTACAAAAGACATTCGAAAGTCGCAAACAAAACGTGACGCTTGTCTATGGACGCAAACGCGTTGGCAAAAGTGAGCTCATCAAGCAGGCGCTCACGTGCTCGAATTCACATGCCATTTACTATGAATGCAAGGAGATTTCGGGAGGGGGCAACGTTGCGAGCTTGGCGAGTCTCGTTTCGGAAACGCTCGAACTTCCTCCGCTAGGCTTTTCAACTATAGAAGCATTGCTCGAGTTCCTTTTCAGACAGGCAAACAAATCGAAGTTTATCCTTGTGCTTGACGAATATCCGTATCTGCGAAGCGCCGTCAAGGGGCTTGACAGCATACTTCAGACACTTATCGATCGGTTTGCCAATACGTCGCAGCTCTCACTCGTGCTTTGCGGCTCGTATATCGAGGTGATGCGAACATTACTTGAGCATGAGAACCCTTTGTATGGCCGAGTAGATCACACGATTGCGCTCGAGCCGATGGACTATTATGACTCGGCGCGCTTCTACTCAAACTTTTCCGCAGAAGATAAGGTGCGCCTGTACAGTGTTTTTGGCGGCATTCCTTATTACAACAAGTTCATCGATTCCACGGCAAGTGTTGATGAAAACATCATGGGCTTGTTGGTAGAGCCTGACTCTCGGCTTGAAAATGAAGTGCCGCTGTATCTGGGGTCTGAGATATCTAAAATTACGAATGCGAACGAAGTATTCGGAGCACTCGCGCAGGGATATGCGCGATATAAGGACATCCTCGATCAGTCGCATGTGACGAGTGGTCCTGCTATGGTAAATGTTCTGGACAAGCTTATCAGCATGGAGCTCGTTCAGAAGCAGACGCCCATCAATGATCCGGTGAATCGGCGGAAAACCAGCTATCGTATTGTGGATGGGCTCTCGCTTTTTTATTACCGGTATCTCTTTCGCTATTCCTCGCAGCGGATGGTCATGAGCCCCAAGGCTTTCTTCAAACGATATGTGCACGATGACCTGGAAACAAACTTTATACCGCATCGTTTTGAGGAGGTGTGCCGTCAGTATCTCATTCGCCAGAATCGTGCAGGGAAAATGCCAGAAACGTTCTCGGAAATTGGAAGATATTGGTATGATGATCCGTCAACGCACACAAACGGCGAGTTTGACATCGTGACAAAAGACCCGAAGGGCTATGCATTCTATGAAGCGAAGTTTCGCTCAACGCCGGTAACGACAAAAATGATGGAAGAGGAGATCGCACAGGTGAGAGCCACGGGTCTTACAAGCTATGCGTACGGCTTTTTCTCGCGCTCCGGCTTTAAAGGAACTGCTCCGGCCGATACGCGCCTTATCTCGATAGAAGAGCTATATGGATAATTTCATCGAACTGTTGTCGAAACCCGCCGTATTTCAATGAAGAGGCGATTGCAGAAAAGAAGTTCTTGCAGAACGAGCTATAATTCCGCAGGAATTTGTTCTGTTTGATACGGAAACACGATTCTCAGCTTATTGCTAATGGGCGTGACGGGCACCATATATGAACGCACGTGATAGAACTCTTTGATGGTATCTTCGTTAATCACGGATTTTGTGGGACCCATCAGTTGTTTCCCATTGCTTCCAAGAAATAGCGTGTCGTCCGAAATCCTAAGCGCGTTGTTGGGGAAATGGGTGTTGATTATGCATGTGGTATCACCTTTATCCGCAATGCGCTCTATTACATCGAGCACACGCAATTGGTTTGCCATATCCAGGTTGGATTCGGGTTCATCTAAGATGAGTACCTCTGGATCACTTACCAGTGCACGTGCGATCAGCACCATCTGCAACTGACCTCCGCTTACGCGGTCACAATTTCGCTCAGCAAGGTCAGCGAGGCCGAGCCATTCGAGTGCCGCCTGTGCTTTTTCATAATCCTCTTTTGATGGTGTAGAGAACAGTGAAGAAGAGGCGTTGAGCCCCATGACCACCGTGTCAATGACACGATACGAAAATGAGCTTTGTTTTGCCTGGGGCACATAGCTAATATGCGACCACACTTCTTTATGGGAATATGAATGGAATGGAGCGCCGTTGAGGAGTGTTTCACCTTCTTTCCATGGCAAAAACCCCATCAGACATCTGAGTAGCGTTGTTTTCCCAACGCCGTTTGCGCCCAGGATAGTGAGTACCTTGTTTTCGGGCACCTTTAAATTCAGGTGGTCAAATAAGAGCTTTCCGCGATATCCGAAGCATCCATTGTGAATTTCTACTTTCATTTTGCACTCCCTCCGGTTTTTTGAAGCAGTGACATAAAGACAGGTGCGCCAATAATTGCCGTGAGAATAGACAAAGGAATTTCCGTTCCTGTTGCACACCGTGCAATATCGTCAATAAGTAAAAGGTATGCTCCTCCCATCAGCATTGATGAAGGAATTAGGACGCGGTGATCGTTCCCTACGATCATTCGACACATATGTGGAATGACTAAGCCGATCCAGCCAATAACGCCGCAGAGCGACACGGTTACTGCCGTCATAAGGGTTGCGATAACAAGCACAAGAATGCGCATTTTGCTTACATCGATGCCAAGCGAAGCAGCTTCTTCTTCGTCAAGGGATAGAAGGTTGAGCTTCCAACGCAGCAGCCAAAGCAAGATGCAGCATGGCAAGATTATGATGGCAGAGGTAACTACGTCTCCATATGATGAAGAGGTAAGCGATCCCATCAGCCATGTGACGATAGCAGGCAGTTGGTCATATGGGTCGGCCACATATTCCAAGAGTGAAACAAGCGCTGAAAACAGAGAACTTACGATTACGCCTGCAAGGACCAACATATACAGCTGTGTTTTCTTTTGCACACGTCCCAGAAAAATTACTATCACCAGGGCGATTAATCCAAAAGCAAGTGACCAGGCTTGGATTCCGATTGTTCCTACCGAAAGAAGAATGCCGAGTGTTGCGCCAAAGCTTGCTCCGGAAGATACACCCAGAATGTCGGAGCTGACGAGGGGGTTCCCGAACACCGCTTGATATGTTGCACCGGCTTCGGCAAGTGCCGCGCCCACGAGGATTCCCATAAGAATACGGGGCATTCGCACCGAAAATACGATGTTTGATGCCATAGGATCGACGTTTGACTGAGTTAATGTTCCCCAGAGTACCTGAATGATATCTGAGGGTGAAAACTGGTAGCGGCCAAGGCAGAGAGAAAAGATAAACGTTGCGATCAGAAGTATGAGCAGGGCAAGGATGGCAATTCCGCCATGCTTATGTCGCTCGTTGGTCTGGCTTTGGAGTGCGCCGGTCTTGCTTTGGCCGGCGGGAGTTTTCGCGGCTTTTTCTCCTTTGATGACCTTGTTTTTGCTGCTCATGATGCTGACTTCTTTACGAACGCATGGTCAACAAGTTTGAGGAACGAGGTTCCATATGGGCACAGATGCTTATCCCATGACAGACGGCTCGACACCGCAGCATGAGGAACTTCCACAAACGCTGTTCCTTCACTCACATACGGCTGGAGCAGGCCATCGCCTACCACGAGGTCATAATTACCCGAACCTGCCAGGTCAAGCGCTTGAAGCTCGCTTATCGTTCCATGATCACCCTCAGAAAGGGGCTGATCCCAATCAAAGAATGTCGCGGTTTCTACCTTCGCAAATCCCATATCTTCGATAAGTGACTGGCGTATGCTGTGTGCAAGCACTTGCTCTCCGATGACAAGAGCGCGATCGTGACCACCAGTCGCCTCTGGCCCTTGTTCAGCAGGTTTACCTTCCGCTACCATCTCCAAATTACGCAGAAAACGCTGCACAGGTTTCTCACCTGATAGAGAACCATCAATATACGGAATACCGAGCGCCTGGTTCATCCAGGCTGCAACGTCATGTCCGCTTCGCGTAAGTACAACGTTACATGCAGCATTCTGCGCTTCGGCCAGTTCATCGAGCGATGAACCCATGCACCAGCAGCTTTCGATGGCCCATCCCGCATCTTCCAAAATGTCCTTGATGGCCTGTACATTTTCATTGTTAAGCAGATCTAATGGAGTTGCTCCAAGCAGATTTACACTTTTGGTGTGACGCTGCTTTTGAGAGCGTGGCTTTGGGTTAGGAAAGACAAGATCACGAGCGAGTTTAAGCATGGCAAGTGACACGCCATAGTCGTAGTAACGTGTGCCCGTAGTTTCAAATGCAAGCACCGGCGTGTGAATCTTTCGCTGCAGCTCTTTACCAAGAGCCTTTAAGTCAGTTCCCAAAATCATGGGATTCGGCGAGCCAATGATGGCAACAAAACGCCCCCCAACTGCCTCTTGAGTATGCGCACTGGCTTCTACAAATAAGTCATCTCGCCCGAATAGCGCCTGCATATCATCGAGGGCGGAAGTGAATACGCGTGCATGGCTGCTGTAGGCGCGCGGTTCATCGTATCCTACGAAATTTCCGGTGCACCCCGCAGGGTCATGGAAAATGATGGTGCCATCAAGCTCAAATAATGCCGATGCGACGCCGGAATAATCGCCAGCGAACGTAGGAAGATACATGTGAATACGCGTATCGTTTAAGAGATCTTGTGGGAATTTTTCATTCATTAGACCACCAACGTTTTCTCCAACAGCATCTTGCGTGTATCGCGCGTTTCCGTAAGTGCATGTTTTACTTCGCTTAGCAGGTATTCAATGGCCTGGAAACCAAATGGCTGCTGATCAACACCCCATGGCACGCACGTCGCCTCTGGGCACAGACGCCCTACATCAAATCCCACGGCAATATCAACTGGTTCATTCAAGCCGGTAACGGTTGCCATACGAGGGTTTGTGCTCGGATAGACGGGAAGCGTGGGGTTTACCTGCATGAGTTCATCCACATAGGGGGCATCTGATGCAGCTGCTTCCTCGGCGACGAGCGCGACGATGTGTGCACCGGCCTGCTGAAGCAAGGCTGCAATTTCGAATGTCGAACCATTCAGGCTTGATCCGACGGCAACATTTTTCCCTGAAAGCCAAGAGCGAGCTTCCTCAATCGATTGCTGTGCATGCGTTTTATATGGCTCGTATTCGAGCTTGACGCCAAGTGCTTCGCCAAGTGCATCGTACATATGTGCTACATGATCGATCGACATGGGCATGCCTGTGAGCTTGTACGGTGTGCCCCATTTCTTTTTCATTTCATCGCAGGCCAAGCGGCCGAATGCTTTAAGCAAGATATTGAAATGCGACAATCGTATCTCGGCGAATTCATCGAAGTTTTTGCATGCCGCTATTTGATGGACGCTTTGATACCCTGCCTGTTTGAGCAGCGGATATAGCTCAGATTCAGCCGCGACAGGAGCGAAACCACCGATAATATTGATGGCGTGTTCGTCGTGTGGTCCTTGGGGAAGATGCTCAAGCACATGATATATGGTGCGCTGCAGGGTGACCGGAGGTGGCGTGTGTGACGTCATAGTCACGGGGTCCATGTGGCCATCCACAAACGGAATCCCATATTTGTGCTCCATTTCTGCAGCGAGACCACGGTAATCTGATCCAAGCAGATCGTCCACGCAGGTGCTGAATAGTAAGAACGCGCGAGGCCGTGGCCTGCGATGCTCCATAATCCACGCCACCGCTTGTTTGACACGTTCAAGATGTGTGCCCATTACTAAATCTGATTCTGTGGCGTCCAGGTAATAGATGCGATCGCGGTATCCATTCATGATTGCTGATAACGATCCGTGCCGTCCGCATCCAGCAGGAGCGGTAAACAGGATCACCGAATCAGGCACCTGTATTGCTCCGCGAACAATGCCCCATCCACCGGCGCACGGAGCCACATACCGCACGAATCCTTTTGGGGTGAGACACCCTTCGGTAATTGGCAGTCCCACTACCTGGGATCCGTCTGCAGAATCTTCCAACACATCACTTGGCCGTGATGTGCGGTCCACCATATCTTTGAGCGGTACTGCTACGCCCGCATCTGTCTGTGTCCTCTGTGTATAAGGAGGATTTTTCTTAGACGAGAGCTGCGCAGCGTCGCTGCTTGTATGACGCGTCGTCTGTTTCATATTTATTCCTCCATTAATTTATCCGCAATAGACTGAAACGTCTGCGAAATGGGCAATGAGGAATCCATCTGTTCGACTGTCATGCCTTGGTCTTCAGCTTGCTGAATATTGTCATCACGCGGAACAATACCCAAAATCTGAGTATGGATACTGTCAGCAAAGTTTTGGACAATCTCCTTTTCATTGGGGACATTTCGACAATTCAGGATAATTCCACGCAAACGCGCATAGCCGCGTGACGAGAATGATTCAAGTGCTTTGTTGATATTGTTGGCAGCATAGAGTGCCATCTTTTCCCCTGAGGTAACGATAACCACTTCATCGGCGTATCCTGCCCGCAGAGGTGTAGCAAAACCACCACATACTACGTCTCCTAAAACATCGAAGAAAACGTAATCGGGGTCGTATTTGTCAAATGCTTCGAATTCTTCAAGTGTCTCGAATGTTTTTACGATACCGCGGCCTGCGCAGCCACTTCCTGGGGTTGGGCCGCCCGCCTCAACACAGGCGACTCCCCGGTAGCCCTGGGTCACAATTTGATCCAGTGATGGACACGTTCCACCGTGTTCCATAAGTACTTCCATCACCGGTTTTATGGTTGTGCCTTCAAGTAAGTTAAATGTCGAATCGGCCTTGGGATCGCAGCCAATTTGCATGACCCGTTTTCCTTCATCTGCCATACAAGCAGAAAGAGTTGATGTTACGGTTGACTTCCCGATACCGCCTTTTCCATAAATTGCAATTTTTCTCATTACATCTCATCCGTTTCATACACTGCCAATATTTAACGAGTGGGTAGTGAGCACCCGCGCAAAACGTGAGCATGATGAGCATGGACTTTGCTGTCATAACTTGGATGGCTTAAGCCCTGTGCTCGCTATTGCTGCTATTCCTGCGTGTGATCGAGCATCTGCGAGAGTTGATCATCAGAAATTTGGTAGTCATACACGTCTTGATAGAAGGTGGTTACTTCTGCTTTCATGTCCATATCTTGGAATAAATCAGGATGCATGATCTTAGAGAGCCACTTAATCATGAGAGGTGATTCCACTGATGGGGGATCCCAGCGATATGCGCCGATAGGAATCTTATACACATGGTTGTGCTGTACGGCGGCAACGCCTGACCAGTCTTCTCCCGAAAGCGTGTTATTCATTAGGTCTGAAGGCATAATGTCGGTGAAGTTGCCGATGAATATATATTCTGGGTTCCAGGTAAGAATTTGCTCCATATCCACTTTTGCGCTTTGCTGCTGAAGTGTTGCGGCCGGGTCGTCCGACCCACTTGTACTCAGCAAATATGGAGTGAACCCTGAGCCGTCTACGGTAAGGTCATCAGCCAAGTGGATTGCAACTGGTTTATCCGCATCAGAAAGTCCTGATAGCCTGTCCGTCACCTCAGCAACCTGAGTGTCGTAATATGAAGAAAGGAAATCTGCACGATCTTGTCTTTGAGTCATTGTGCCAATGATGCTCAGCCAGGTCTTTAAATCATCGACGGTACCGTATTGCAGCGCGATTACTTTCAGCCCGGCGTCTTCCATCGACTGAATACTTTCAGGTTGTGTTGTCCATTGGAATACCACATCAGGCTGCAGTGCAAGCAATTGTTCGACATTTACGGTAAAGTTGCGCGCCGTCCAGTCTGTATTAATATTTGCCATCTCAGGATACATATCCTTCAACGTGCTTTTTTCGTAGGCAGGCATCGATGCGGGGTTGCACCCAACCAGCGTGTCGGTATTGCCCATAAAAGCAAAATAGATTGATGGGAACGGAATAATGGTTGTGCAGACGCGTTGAGGCACACTGTCAAATGTGATGGTCTTACCCAACTGGTCCGTTACTTCAATTGAAGCTGTCGAAGTGGACCCCTGGTCATTGCTTTGCGAACCTGAATTAGAGCCCGAACTCGAATCAGAGTTTCCCGATGAACAGCCAGCCATTCCAAGTAAGCCGGAGGCAGCAAGCAATCCGGCTCCCATAACAAAATGCCGACGGTCAATTAATCTATTTCGCTTGAGCGAATAGCTGTTATTCTCTTTGCCTGCCATAAGAGTCCTTTCAATTATTGATGGAGAAAGTTAGGTAAACCTAACATGTTTTATAAGCTCAAAATAGTTAGGGTTACCTAACATGTCAAGAAAAAAATGAGTTTTAACGAATTGTTAAAAAAGCGGATTTAATCAGGCTATACACGAATTTCAAAACGGACAGTGTTCATTTAAATGGGTGTCATTATTAGATGCAAACGCTGATGTTCAACAATGGTTGGATGTTATTGGAATGCAGCTCTAGCAAAACTGAGTCAATTCTGATGGAGCAGAGAACAGTGAAGACGATGCGTTTAGGCCCATCGCCGCATTTAAGAATCCGTTAGCTATATATTCTTTCAAATATTAAAAAATTAAGGCTAAATATTAAATATTTTGGTCAAATAATAACTTTGTTCGATGGAGTATTGGCGAACCTGCTCCGGGGAATGCCGCTGAGTTTTGGCGGAATTCTGCTGAATTTTCATTTCACATACCGAAGTAGCGAAGAAATTTTTGTTGCTATATACTTATTCAGCGCTACCTAAAAACATAACGTAGCATTTTTATTCGGTTGGAGAGATGTCCGAGTGGCCGAAGGAGCACGATTGGAAATCGTGTATACGCCAAAAGCGTATCTGGGGTTCAAATCCCCATCTCTCCGCCAGTTCACATATTTACCGGTGAATTTCGCAACCGGTCCATCCGTGGAGGGGTGGCAGAGCGGTTGAATGCGGCGGTCTCGAAAACCGTTTTACCCCATATTCGGGTAACGAGGGTTCGAATCCCTCCTCCTCCGCCATTTTTTGATTCAAAATTTTTTGGTCGAAAATTGATCCAAAAAGGCAATCCTGTAAAAAGGTAATCCTATAAAAAGATAATCCTGTAAAAAGGCAATCCTGTAAATGAAAAATTGCTTGTGTTTACGCTCAATGGAAAACGGCACTTTTGGGGCCGCTCACGTGGATCAATTTCCCGCCATGCAGTAACTCTGTTGCCTTTTTGATCAGGGAATCTTGCGTCCCATCGATCATGCGTAGGCGTACACGTACCGAATCGGTATACGTCGTATCAAGAATTTGAGCCGAGCAATCTTTTGCGAGCCGAACAAACGAATCGTAGAGGGAATACGGAAGGGTTATCTCGATGTCGACACAGCGGGACACGGTAACTATTTGGGCTTTTTCGATCGCAGCTTGCGTTGCATGCGTGTATGCGCGCACCAAGCCACCTGTGCCAAGGAGAACCCCTCCAAAGTAACGGGTCACCACGCATATCACGTTTGCAAGTTCCGCATGCTCGAGCGTTTCCAACGTGGGCATGCCAGCAGTTTTTTGTGGTTCGCCATCATCGGAATACCGCTTACGGGGGACATTACTTTGCTCGTCGCGCAGAATATAGGCGTATACGTTGTGTTTCGCCATACGATTTTCGCTGCGAATTTTCTCTAAGAATTCGAGCGCCTCATCTTCGGTGTCCACGTGGCATACATTCCCGATGAACCGGCTTTTCTTCACTTCGATTTCGGCAGTTGAGGTGCCTTGTATGGTTTTATATGAGTTCATGTGCTCACTATACCATGCGCGGTTTTGAGAGAAATGCGGTTTTCTAGTTAGAGTTTTCTCAGGTGCCTTTGTGGCAATCCGATAACGGTAAAATTTTTTTACTGATACTCTGGCGAATCGGAGAACCCGTGGAAAGTCTTCAACTCATAAATGCCGGGTGGTTGTCGTTGGTGCCGCCACTTTTGGCACTTGCTTTAGCACTCGGTACCAAAGAAGTGTATTCATCTTTGCTGGTCGGTGTGTTTTCCGGAACGATCATCTATGAGTTCATGCTGAATGGTGTGGGCTGGGATCAATTCGTTCAGGCATTTGCCCTGTTGCCACAAATTATGGCCGATCAAATTGGGAACAATGCCGCCCTGCTTCTGTTCTTGGCTTTGCTTGGCGCACTGGTCATGGTTATTGCTTCTGCAGGCGGTTCGCGCGCATATGGCGAATGGGTGGCAAAGCATATTAAGAGCCGGCGTACCGCACTTCTGCTCACGTCGCTTTTGGGCATCATCATTTTCGTTGACGACTATTTCAACTGCCTTACCGTGGGTGCGGTTATGCGCCCGGTCACTGATCGTTTTCATATTTCGCACGAAAAACTTGCCTGGGTTATCGACTCTACGGCCGCGCCTGTATGCATTATTGCGCCGGTAAGCAGCTGGGCGGTTGCCGTTGGCGGATACATTGGCGACGGCGGATTTTCTACGTTCGTCCAGTCGATTCCGTATAACCTGTATGCACTTCTCACGGTTTTCTTTGTCTTCTATGTATGTGCGCTCAACAGGGATTATGGTCCCATGTACAAGGCGCAAGTTGAATATGAAAAGGGACGCATTCTTGACCAGGTAGAAAAGAACGCCGCGGAATCGGCGGCAGCTGCAGTTGGCGGACATTCTCGTGTGGCGTTCGATCCCCGTGCAGAAGTTGCACAGCATGCCGTGGATGCAAAAATGAATGCTGCAAAGAGCATGTATGCAGATCGTAATGCGGCTGAAGAAGAGCTTGCGCAATCTTTAGATGAGTCTTCGCCTTCCGCAACGGAATTCGATAAGTCTCATCGCCTTAAACATATGCTCAAAGATGAGGCAGATCTTCAAGCTGCGGCAAATGACACTGTTGACCAGTATCATAGCCTCGAAAAAACCGACAAGGGAACCATCTGGGATCTGCTCATTCCCATTTTGGTCCTGATCTTCGCAAGCATCTGGGGCATGCTGTATGTCGGTGACTTCTTCAGCGGAAACGTCGATTTTGGAACTGCGGTTGGCACCGATTCTATTACCGGATTATGTATCGGTGCGTGCGTGGCTATGGCGGTAACCGTGCTGATGTTTTTGCCGCGTAAGCTTCTGACGCTTAAGCAATATGTCGAAGGCGTATCCGATGGTGCACGCAGCATGGTGGGTGCCATCATGATATTGGTTTTGGCCTGGAGCCTCGGCGGCGTTTGCCGCTACATGCTTGGTACGGGTGTGTTCGTGAGCACGTCGCTCGAAAGCGCAGGAGTTGCCGTGGTGTGGCTTCCGCTGGTTATCTTCTTGGTTGCCGCATTCATCAGTTTTGCAATGGGCACCAGCTGGGGCACGATCGCGTTGATGCTCCCCATGGTGTTAGGAATTTTTGCACCAGATAATTCCCTGTATTTAGTGGCAATTGGCGCAACACTTGCCGGCGCGGTGTATGGCGATCATGTTTCTCCTATTTCTGATACCACTATCCTTAGTTCTACCGGTGCGTCGTGCAACCATTTGCGCCACGTGTCCACGCAGCTGCCCTATGCCACAACGGTCATGATTGTGTGTGCTATCTGCTATGTCTTGCTTTCGTTTACCGACAATCCGTGGATTTCGCTTGCGGTAGGCGCAGCGATCCTGGCTGTTATTGTCCCGGTGCTTATGAGAAGAACCGCAAAGCAAAATGGAGCAGAGGGGACCGTGGCCAAAAACGCTTAAAATGGTGGCATACCATGGCGACTCCAAGCGGATGCGTAAAACGCCCAATAAGCGGGTGCGTAAAACGCTTAATAATAAGAATACTGAGCTGATTTTTCCGTCTATGCCGCTGAAAAGGATGTTTCGTTTTTACAGATATTGATAGAGGTTGCTGAGAGCTTCATGATTCGCAAGAAATTACATGGACATACTGCGTTAAAAGAATTCGGGAACTTCTTTTTGCTTGTTGTCTCAATTACACTCTTTGCTCCCAAGACGGCTTTGGCTGCTACAGTCATGACTTCCGGCCAGGGATATGGGACTTTAGCGCAAACACGAGACGCGCTTAATATACTTCCCATTGTTCTTATCGCTATCGCCGCGTGTATTGTCGTTGTCGTTGCTGCCGTTCGATCCCGTAAGAAAAAGGAGAACTTCGATAATCAGGGAATGCCGAGACACCCCAAACATCAAAAATAATGGGACACATGCCAAAACCTGGCGAAATTTCAACAGTTAATGCCAATACGTGGTGAAGCTTTCGATAGGTAACGCAAAAGCGTGATGGAGATTTCCGCAGTTACTGCCAAAATGCAGCGAAATTTTCGTCAGGTAACTCCAAAACACGGTGAAACATTTGGCTTTTTTGCAGCGCAGTCTGAAGATCTTTCCCCTTTTATCGTAGGGTTTCAGTTTTTACAGAATTGATAGCCTCAATACAGGCAATAAGGTTCATACTATACAAGGCTCTTCTTTTCGGATTTGAAGTGCCGTGGAGCGATGTTGAAGTAAGCATCGCGTGTATGCTCTGCGGAGCAAGAAAGATAGGTTGTTGTAATGGCAAAAGGTACAGTGAAATGGTTCAGCAACGAAAAGGGCTATGGCTTTATCTCAAGCGAAACTGGTGAAGACTTGTTCGTTCACTATTCCGCAATTCAGGGTGACGGCTATAAGACTCTCGACGATGGTGCCAAGGTAGAGTTCGACGTTGTGCCGGGCAAAAATGGAAAAATGCAGGCAGACAACGTTCGTGTTCTCTAATCGTTGTTCTATCACTGTTTAGCTGCATTGAAGGGTCGCATGGAGCGGCCCTTTTTGTGTATTCAGACAACATATATCTCTCAGGGTTTATCATTACTAAAACTGATAAAGGCATGCGTACAAACAACGACATGCTCACAAACAAAGAAATGCAAAATATATAAAAGGAAATGCATACAAAAGGAATACACACAAACGCTGCCTAAAAGGCACGGTTTGTTTCGAAACGCTATGTAAAAAAGAGCGAAAGCTTAGGTGGAAGGATACATATGCCAGATCGCAAGGTTGAAACAAAAGCTGACAAGATCCCCGACATTGATGAGACACTTCGGGCAGTACTTCTTGCGGCTTTAAATGAAGCTCGTGAGCGGATGGAAAACGGGGAGCCGGTTGTTCCGTTTACTGCGTTGGCGGTTAAAGACAATTTGTTCCTTGAGTCAGTAAACGAGGAAACGCCAGAGCGCTGCTTCGCAAAAGCGCGTCATACGGTGCAGAACGCTCGCGGTGCATCTGCATATGCGCTTTGCTACGATGGCTACATCGATACGGATGCCGGCACGCAGGATGCGCTTATCTCCGAAGGCGGAATGCCTGGTCAAGATACGGGCTATGCGATTGCATATCCCTATACCGAAGATGATTCGAGCGAAGACGCAGTTCCGAAAATTGAAAAAGACCCCGTTTATATCGGCAAGGCTCCCAATTATATGATTGCGGCAACCCCGTATTCCGAAGAGGAACTTGCACAGATTGGCAATGAAGAAGAGCCTGAAGAGGAAACGGAAGAAGTCGAAGTTTCCGAAACGTTTGAAGAGACGGTTGAAGAGACAGCTGATCCGGACACTGCAGATAATGCTGAAGATTCAGATGCAACCTCAGAAAAAGATTCAGATGTGGATAAGGGAAATTCTGCAGCCGAATAAATTCTGCGCGGGAGCGCCGTTTCACGTTGTAAGCTCCCTCGCGTAAGTTTTCTGCAGCATATCTGTACAAGTTTTGTAAGACGATTTTTGCCACAATAGTCGTATGGATTTTCGCAATCTGTATGGCTGTTGTGGCATTGTGTTTTTATCCTTGCCAACGCGATTCAAGGTTTGTTACACTACGAGGGCTGTTTCCTGCTTCGGGTATATGCCTAAATCCCGAAGCCATAAGTCCGGAGGAGGTGAGCTGATGAAGGCATATGAATTGCTATATTTTGTAGACCCATCTATTGATGAGGATACTCGCGCAACCGTCACCAAGCGTATCAACGATACTATTGCTCAGGCAAAGGGCAAAGTCGACAACGTTGAAGAGTGGGGCAAACGCAAACTCGCATTTGAGGTTGATGGCCTGACTGAGGGCGATTATACTCTCGTTGATTTCCATGCAGATCCCGCGGATATCGCTGAGCTCGATCGTATTCTTCGCATTACCGATGCGGTAAAGCGTCACATGATTGTCAATCGTACTGATCGTGATTAGTAGTTGTAAAGGGAATGCGGATTCATTCCGCGCTGCATAAAAGGGAAAGACCATGAGCATTAATCGAGTTGTTATTACAGGAAACTTAACCAGAGACCCAGAACTTCGTACGACTGCTTCGGGAACGAGCGTTCTAAGCATCGGAGTGGCTGTAAACGATCGTCGTCGTAACCCACAGACAGGCAACTGGGAAGATTATCCGAATTACGTGGATTGCACCATATTCGGAAAACGTGCAGAGAGCCTTTCTAATATCTTGCATAAAGGATCAAAAGTGGCCATTGCCGGTCGCCTTCGTTGGTCTAGTTGGAAAGCAAAGGACGGCTCCAACCGCAGCAAACTTGAAGTTATTGCTGACGACGTCGACTTTATGTCGAGCCGCAATAATGGCGGCGGGTATGCAAACAACGGTGGCAGCAATTATGGCGGAAACACCCAATATGGTGGTGGATATCAGCAGAATAATGCTGCGCAACCTGCACAACCTTCGGTGCCTATGCAAAATTCGCCTGCACCTGCTGATGATGATTCTGCTTATGGAGATGAGATTCCCTTCTAGGAAATCGAAAGGAGTTTAAAAAATGCCAGCAGTTGTAAAACAACCGCATCGTAAGTATTGCCAGTTCTGCAAGAACGATACGAAATATATTGATTATAAAGACACACAGATGCTGCGTAAATTTGTCACTGATCGTGGCAAAATCAAGCCTCGTCGTGTAACAGGTTGCTGCACACAGCACCAACGCATGGTGGCTCAGGCTGTCAAACGTGCACGTGAGATGGCTTTGATGCCGTATGCCGTGTCTACCGTAAGCAACCGTGGCGATCGTCGTCACAAGCGCGGTTAGGCAAGGAGGCTTAGATTATGAAGGTTATTCTTCTTCAAGAACTGAAGGGGAAAGGTATTGAGGGCGACATCATCGATGCAGCTGATGGTTTCGCAAATAACTATCTCCTTCCTCGTAAGATCGCGGTTAAGGCTACCAAGGGCAACTTAAAGCAGCTTGATATGCGCCGCGACAACATCGCAAAGCGCGAAAAAGAGCGCGTTGCTGCTGCTAACCAGCTTAAAGAGCAATTGGACGGTCAAGAGATCCATATTGATGCACGCGTCGGAGAGGCCGGCCAGCTATTTGGCTCTGTCGCTCCTGCGATGATCGCTTCTGCTCTGAAAGATCAAAAGGGCATCGAGGTTGATCGCAGACTCATCGATCTCAACGCTCCAATCCGTGTAGCTGGTATTCACCAGGCAACGATTACCTTGCATCATGACATCAAGGCTACCATCAAGGTTACCGTTGGTGATCCTGAAGCAATCAAAGCTGCTCAAGAAGCTCAAGAAGCTGAAAAGTCGAATGAAGAGGCAGCAAATACTGATGAAGCTGCTGCTGAAACTGAGGCTGCGGAAAAGGCAGTTAAGGACATCGAAAATCAGGAGAATGAATAAACTCATTTCCTGATAGCGCTGTTTTTTTGAGTGTCACATCGGTTCTTCGGTGTGACACTTTCTTTTTTATATGCCCGCTTTACATTTCGAGATGTTTTCGATGAGTTTTCGAACACTTCTTTAGATGCTCTGCAGGCGTTACTATTGAAATACGCATCTATGAGTTTTGCCGTGGTGCGTTCCTTTATATAAGTGTTGCTTGGAGGATTTTGAATGCCATATCCAAATTCTGATGATCCATATGCCGATCGTAAAGTTCAGCGCTCTGATGCGGCTGAGGTATTTCGGCAAGAGCCTCTTCCTGATCCTGAAAGCACTCATGAGACGCCCAAAAATTTAGATGCTGAACGTTCGGTTCTTGCGGCATGCCTGCTTCAACCCGATGCAATTGATGAAGTATCTGCATCGCTGGCCCCTGAAGATTTTTATCTGCCTGCACATCAGATTATCTACCAGAGTATCTTAAACCTTCACCAGCAAAATCAAGCGGTTGATGCAATTTCGGTAAGTGAGGACTTAAAAGCAAACCACCAGCTCGATCAGGTTGGCGGCGATGATGCTCTCATGGATTTAGCGAACTATACGTTTTCGCTTACGCACTACATGTCGCATGCAAAGATGGTAAAACGTGATTCGCTGTTGCGGCATCTTGCAATTGCGGGATCGAAAATTAGGGCGCTTTCCTACGACGCACCAGACAATATTAATGAAGTTGTCGATCAGGCCGAAAAGATTTTGTTCCAGGCCACCGAGCACAGCGTGTCTGAATCATTCCACAGTATTCGCGACTTACTCACAACCGCGTTTGAGCACATTACCACAATTTCCCAACAGCAGGACAAACTTGCGGGTGTGCCTACCGGTTTTAAAGATATCGATGATCTGTTCCATGGATTACGCGGCGGCGACTTGATCATTTTGGCTGCGCGTCCCGGTGTAGGAAAGACTTCGCTCGCGCTAAATATTGCGACCAATGCGGCAAAAGCGGGGTATCCCACTGCAGTGTTTTCGCTGGAAATGGGCGCAGAACAATTGGCAGAGCGCGTGCTGTGCTCACAGGCAAACGTCAATATGCAGCATGTGCGCAACGGTTTTGTTTCTGAGGCCGACTGGCAGCAAATCGCAAATGCCATGCCAGTTCTTGAAAATATTCCGCTGATGATCGACGATACGCCTGATTTGTCCATCATGGAAGCGCGCGCAAAGGCGCGTCGAGAGCTACGTGGGCAAAAGGCCGGTTTGATTATCGTGGACTATTTGCAGCTGATGCAAACCTCGAACCGTCGTGATGGAAATCGCGCGGTTGAAGTTGGTGAACTTTCGCGTGGCTTGAAGATTTTGGCAAAAGAAATGAACATGCCGGTGATTGCACTTTCACAGCTATCTCGTGCGGTTGAGCAGCGTGGGCGTGATAAGCGCCCTATGCTTTCCGACCTGCGTGAATCGGGGTCAATCGAGCAGGATGCTGACATCGTTGCCTTCATCGATCGATCCATGGACGAGGAAGAAGCAGAAGCCGATGGACGTCCGGAGTGGGGCACCGCAAAGTTCATTGTTGCGAAATATCGTAACGGTCCAACACGTGATATCACGCTTTCGTGGAACCCGACGAATACAACGTTTGGTGATTATTTTGATGACTCAAGCTATGGGGAAATGTAAATGGCTACCGATGCAAAAGTAACATTTATTCATGCTGCTGATTTGCATATCGGTGCGCCTTTTACCGGCATTCGTCATACGACGCCCGAACTGGCGCATTCATTGGTTGCGGCAATTACGCAATCGTACAACAGGCTGATTGATACGGCGCTCCGTCGTCAGGTTGATTTTGTCGTTTTTGCGGGCGATGTTTTTGACCGTGCACGTCCAACGTATGCCGACTTTTCGAGCTTTTATAACGGGCTCAATAAGCTTCAAACGGCTCATATTCCTGTCTATATTTGCAATGGCAATCACGATCCATGGTCTACATGGAGCAAAGACTATGGCGAGCTACCCGATAACACGCATATTTTTTCGGCGGAACATCCCGAGTTTTTCGTGTATCGAAAAGGCAATTCGCCAGACGGCACCCCTCTTGCCACGCTTGGAGGGCGAAGCTTTTTAAACGAAACCTTCCCTAAAAATGATTGCATTGCCAATGGTATTACAAAATTTGATGCGCAAAGGGCCACAAGGATAGCGACGCCGTTTTACGTGGGTGTCATTCATACGGGATTGGATTTTGATCATAACCAGGCATATGTTCCGCGACAAAAACTCTTCTCATCAGGCATGAACTATTGGGCGCTCGGGCATATCCATAAAAGAATGGTCATCAATGCCCCGAATGGTCAGAATATGCAACTGGTATATTCTGGGTGCATCCAGGGGAGAGATGTAAAAGAAATCGGTCCTCGCGGATGTGAATTAATCACACTTGAACAGGGAAAGCGGAACAAATTAGAATTCATTCCCCTGTCATCGATTATCTGGGAGCAATGCAACGTCGACATTTCTGAATGTTCAACGCTCGATCAGGTAACGTCCAAAATTCGTCATGCGCTGCAACGTATTGATGCAGGCCCGGGAGAACATAAAGTGGTTGTACGGGTGGCACTTGTGGGGCGCACAAATCTCAACACGCTTTTTAGCAACGAAAATCTCAATGCCATTCGCCACAATATCAACGAACACCATGCCATCGTGTTTTGTGATTCCATTATCGATTGCACGCGTGGCATACGCGACGACGCAACAATCAAACGAGAGGGTCTTTTTGCGTCTCTTGTGCTGGAGGGGGCATCTTGGCAAAAGGATCATTCCAATGAACTTTTTGAGTCGCTCGAGCGTGAGTTTGCTCAGAGAGGCGAACAGCTTCCTCGCGAGTTTTCCGATCAGATGCAAAGCGTTGAACAAGATGCCTTAGAGCTGGTGTTTCGAGAGCTAGGGGGCGAAAAGAAGTGAACAATTTGCCAAAGCATGCGCGCGAAACCCAAACTCCGTCCCTTGTCGCCCCTCCAACTCGGCAAGAAATAGTATTGCGACACAACGACCTATCTAAAGGGGCAGTTCAAGGCGCAGGCCAACGGTATTACTTACGCGCACTTCATATCGATAACTTTGGTGTGTTTCACCAAAAAGATATCGGGCCATTTGGCCCCGGGCTCAATGTTGTGTATGGGCGAAACGAAGCGGGAAAAACTACGATTCGTCAATTCATTGGTGGCGTGTTGTTCGGGTGGCCGCAAGGAGGTTCTCGCACTAACAGCTATTCAAATACTTCCGGCGATCGTGCAGGTACGCTCAACTTTTCTCCACGCGCCGATGTAGGTGGTGCGGGTGCGAGTCGTGCAGGTACGGTAACAGGTGATGCAGATACAGGCACAGATACAGGCAGTGCAGGCGTAGACAGTGCAGGCTCACAGCCTAACAGTGTGAATGCAGCGAGTGCACAAAGAGGCGCATATAGTGCAGGGACAAATGGTGCGCGAACTTCATACGGTTCCGAAATTCGCATCACGCGAACCTCTAAACGTGGGCAGCCAGAAGAAGATTCCGCAGAGCATTCCAGCTTGCTTGCCGACATTGACAAAACGACGTATGCAAATGTGTTTTCTCTTGATACCGATGAATTGATGGATCTCAAAGCAGGCGATAAGCTTACGTCGCGATTTTTATCGGCGAGCGCAGATACTGCGGTGTCGCCTTCGCAGGCAAAACAAAATATTGAAAATCAAATAAAAGATTGTTTTTCGCGTTCGCAAGCAGAATCGTATAAACGCTCTATCCCGAATTTGAAGGCGCAGCTTTCCCAAGTTCAGTCCAAACTTGAAGAAGCCGAGGAACAGCGTCATCGTCTTTTTGATGATCGGGAAACATACAAAAATCTCTCGCGTGAAGAGCGCACGCTCAATGAACGAATTGCGCGATTGCAGTCGCTCGAAAAACAGCTTTCAAACTGTGAAACAAATCTTGTCCATTGGAAAAACGAGCATAAAAAGCTTACCGAAGATGTACGCGACCTCGATGAACAGAAGGATGATTTAACGCGGGAGGAGCGCACCTTCGAGTCGTCGCATGATGCATATCCTGATAAAAAAGACAGCGATATTATGCATATGCGCAAAGATATCCAGGCGCTTCGTAAGAAATTAACCAGAAGTGAGGATGCGCTTCAAGATGCAAAAACGCATCGCGAAGATTCGTACGTTCGTCTGCAAACACTCAAAAATAAGATGGCGAAGGAGCAAACCGACTCTGTATCCACACGTACGACTCGCGCCGCGCGACGAGCTCTTCCGTCTGTACTCACGCTCATTCTTCTTGCGATTGGTGCGCTGACTTTTTCATTTGGGCGCATTCAATCAAGCATTTCTATCACCGGTCTTGGCATGGTGATCCTGGCGCTTGCCTTTGTGGGTATGCTCGCGATTGTCGTGGCAGGCCGCAGGCAAATTAAACAGCCAAGCCATCTCCTTGTACTCGAAAATCAGCTTGAAAGTGACCAAACAACCTTCGATCGCGACGATGCACTCTTTAATATCAAGCAGAAAGATTATTCGGCCTGCGAAAAGGAAATTGCCACATGGATTCAAAATGCTGGTTTTGGCGAATATGCGCGCAACCTTGATGAAGCGGAAGATATTCTCGACTCTCTTGAAGAGATACATAAGACCCAACGCCTGTTTCATCAGCGCTGGTTAAGCTTAAATGCACAAGATGTGCAGCTAAGGAAGCGGGAGCGCAATCTGGCCGAAGAACATCAGGATATCCTGCGCACTTTTGAAGATGCTGATATTAACGATTCGGCATCTGACCTGGAGCAGAAACTTGAAAATGCCTTAAGCCGGGTGGCTGAAGAGCTTAAACTTGCCCGCGACGAACAAACGCAAAACCTACGACACTTAGGTCAACTCAACGAACGTTTTTCGCGTGCAGCAAATGACAACGAACTCAGCGAACTTCGCTTGCAAGTAGAAAAGCTACACACAAAACTTGATGATGCTCACAAGCATTTAGCAGTGCTTTTGCTTGCACGTGATTTAATCTCTGGGGCGCTTCATAGGTGGGAGAGTCAAAGCAGCCCCGATGTTTACGGGCGTGCAGGCCATATACTTGAAGCTATGACATCGGGTGCGTGGGATCACGTTCAGCTTGATAGCGCGGGAAAAATCCAAGCAGTTTCATTTAGCGGCAACACCATGAAGCCGGTAAAAATGTCGCTTGGTACACGGCAACAACTGTATTTATCACTTCGTCTTGCGCTTTTGCAAACCGCGTCTGATGTGGGGAAAAATGTACCCGTTCTTTGTGACGATATCTTGGTAAATTTCGACGAAGCGCGCAGGGAAGGCGCCGCAAAGGCAATTGCATCTCTTGCCGCACAGCGCCAGATTATCGTTTTCACGTGTCATCAAGACGTGGTGAGCTTGTTGAAGGATGTATGCCCGAACATTACCGAGATATCTCTGTAATATAATCGAGGCGCGAGAGTGATCTCGATGTTGTACGCATCGCACGAAAGGACTTCTCAAATGCCAAGTACGGTTATTGTTGGTGCTCAATGGGGCGACGAGGGCAAAGGCAAAGTAGTCGATCTTGTTTCGGATGACTACGATTATGTTGTGCGTTATGGCGGTGGCAATAATGCTGGGCACACGATTGTGCACAACGGTCAGACACTTGCCATGCGTTTGATTCCCTGCGGGATTATGTGCAAAACAATTACCCCTGTTATCGGTAACGGAGTCGTTGTTGATCCACATGTTCTTGCAAATGAACTCAAAACTCTCCATGATGATGGTATTTCTACCGATAAGCTTGTGATCAGCGGAAACGCCCACCTGATCATGCCTTGGCATGTTGCCCTGGATGGTGCATCTGAAAAACGTCTGGGCAACAAAAAAGTTGGTACCACGAAAAACGGTATCGGTCCTTGTTACCAGGATAAAGTAGCGCGTACGGGTATTCGTGTGCAGGACCTGTTGGATCCCGATGTATTTCGCGATAAAGTCACCAGCGTTTTAGCTATTAAAAACCTCGTTCTTGATAAAATTTATGGCCTGCCAACGTATTCGGTGGATGAAATTTGTGATGAATATGCTCCGTTTGCCGATATGATGCGTCCCTATGTGACAAGCACCGAACACCTTTTGTCACACGCAATTCGCGATGGTAAGAAAGTGCTCTTTGAAGGTGCTCAGGCAACAATGCTCGACGTCGATCACGGAACCTATCCTTTTGTCACCTCTTCTTCTTGCACGGCGGGTGGTGCATGCACGGGAAGCGGACTTGGCCCGACGCAAATTCAAAAAGTCTGTGGTGTCTCAAAGGCATATATCACGCGCGTTGGATCTGGCCCATTCCCTACTGAACAGTTTGGCGAAGACGGCGACACCTTGCGTTCGGTCGGTCACGAGTTTGGTGTCGTTACGGGTCGTCCACGTCGTTGTGGGTGGTTTGACGCGGTCGTCGCACGCTATGCAACAGAGGTAAACGGACTTACCGATATGGCAATCACCAAACTCGATGTGCTTTCTGCCTTCGACACCATTAAGGTTTGTGTGGCCTACGACATTGATGGCACGCGTGTTGAAGATTTCCCTACTGATTCTACTCAGGTCAACAACCCGAATCTCAAACCAATTTATGAAGAATTACCTGGTTGGAAGGGTGTAGATATTTCAGGGTGCCGCAAATTTGAAGAGTTACCCGAAAATGCGCAGAAATACATCCATTTCCTCGAGCAGCAGATTGGTGTGCCGGTAAGTATCATCGGATGCGGCCCCGACCATGATCAAACAATCCTTCATGGATGGAACAACTAGACAAAATAGTCTATAAAGCCTGTATATACGCGCGCTTTACGAGCGTCTTTCCTTCGGGCATTACAAATTTCATGCGTGAGTCCGAATTGATTTGGGCTCACGCATGAGCTTCTCTCAATAATTAGGAGCAATTTTTATGAACATATTGTTACTGGGCAGCGGCGGACGCGAACACGCAATTGCATGGGCACTGGCAAAATCAAAGCGCTGTGATCATCTTTTCGTTTCGCCTGGCAATGGAGGCACCGAAGCTCTCGCGACAAATCTCCCTGACATCGATATTACCGACGGCCAAGCCGTTCTTTCGGCTGCGCGTGCCCATGATATCGACATGGTAGTTATCGGTCCGGAAGTACCGCTTGTTGCGGGAGTTGCTGATGTCGTGCGCGATGCGGGCATTCTGGTATTTGGTCCCGATAAGCAAAATGCGCAGCTTGAGGGAAGCAAGTCATACGCGAAGGCGTTTATGCATGAGCACAATTTGCCTACCGCAGACGGGAAAACTTTTACCGATGAAGCGCTGGCTGTGCAATATGTGAAAGACGTGGGTGCGCCTATCGTAGTAAAGGCAGATGGTCTTGCCGCAGGTAAAGGTGTTGTAGTAGCGCAAACGGCGCAGGAAGCGATAGATGCCGTGCACAATTGTTTTGAGGGCGGCTTTGGAAACGCAGGATATCGTGTGGTGATCGAGGAATGCCTCACCGGTCCCGAGTGCTCGCTTTTGGCGTTCGTCACGGGCGGAAAGGCGTTTTGCATGACGACCGCACAAGATCACAAGCGCGCCCTCGATGGTGACCTCGGGCTCAACACCGGTGGTATGGGTGTGTATTCGCCGGTGCCGATTGTTCGTGATGATGAGCTTGCATCTATGCAACGCATTATGGCCGATGCCGCTGCAGCCACGGCAAAGCCTCCGTTTGAGCACGACTATCGTGGTGTGCTTTATGGTGGTTTCATGCTCACCCCTAAAGGACCTAAGCTGCTTGAGTTCAACGTACGTTTTGGTGATCCAGAAACTCAGGTTATTCTTCCGCGCCTGAAGACTGATTTGGTTGATGTGATGGAGGCGGTCGCGAAGGGTCGTCCTGAGGATATCAACCTCGAATGGGAAAATAATTGGGCTGTATGTGTGGTTCTTACGAGTAAAGGCTATCCGCAAAAGTATCAAACCGGCAAAGTTATCCACGGGCTTGATAAAGTAGGGGCAATGGATAACGTGATCGTATTCCATGCGGGAACAGCCCATAATGCACAAGGCGAATTGGTAACTGATGGTGGTCGCGTGCTTGATGTAGTGGGACTTGGTGCTACATTTGATGAAGCTCGGCAACTTGCCTATAAAGCGTGTGAGTCTATTGATTTCGAAGGGAAGACTTACCGCCACGATATCGGTGCAAAGGCGGCTGCCGGTCGGCAATCTTGGAAGTGAAGTGGTGCACTCAGATGCTTAGTGAACGTCTTTTAACAAAAGCCGTTTCGACTTTTGAAGGATCATATTTACAGCTTAAACCAACGAAGCGTGAATTCTTACCTGCGCCAAAGCCAGGTAAACACTACATGCTTTATGCGCACATCCCGTTCTGTGAACGGTTATGCCCGTATTGCAGCTTCAACCGCTATCCGTTCTCTGAGGATCGCGCGAAACCGTACTACGAGAACCTGCGTAAAGAAATGCTTATGCTTGCCGATCTTGGCTATGATTTTGAAAGCATGTACATTGGTGGCGGCACCCCCACGATCATGATCGATGAGCTGTGCAAGACCATCGATTTGGCGCGCAAAACGTTCAACATCAAAGAAGTTTCTTGCGAAACCAACCCGAATCACCTGATCCCTGAATATGTGGAAAAACTTGAGGGCCGCGTGCAGCGCCTTTCGGTTGGTGTCCAAAGTTTCGATGATGATCTGCTCAAACAGATGTGTCGTTATGACAAATACGGAAGCGGCATGGAAATCATGAAGCGCCTTGAATATGCGACGCCCCATTTTGAATCTATGAATGCGGACATGATTTTCAACTTCCCTGCGCAAACCGAAAAAACGTTGATCAACGATATCGCATACATCCTTGAGTCGGGATGCAGCCAGACCACGTTCTATCCGCTGATGGCGTCGCCTTCGGTTGAAAAGTCTCTTGCGGCTACCGTAGGCAAAGTCGACTATGAGCGTGAGCAATATTTCTATGAGATTATCAGTGAAGGGCTGCTCGATCATGGCTTCACCATGGGAAGCGCATGGACGTTTAACCGCAAGGAACAGGGCATGATCGATGAGTATGTCGTAGATTATGAGGAATACCCTGCGATCGGTTCTGGTGGCATTTCATACATGGGGGACCATACCTACGTCAATACGTTTTCGGTTCGCGATTACAACAAAGCTATCGAAGATGGTCACATGTCAGTGTTTCGCGAGGTCACATCGACAAAACTTGATCAGATGCGCTATCGCTTTATGATGGGCCTCTTTGGACTGCGCTTGGACAAGGCAAAGTTTAAGCGTGATTTCGGCGTTTCGGTCGAACAGGGCCTTCCCGCTGAAGTTGCGTTTATGAAGACGGCAGGCGCCATCGACCGTGATGACGAAATTTGCATGACGCTTACCCCCAAGGGTCGTTATTTGCTGGTTGTCATGATGCGTGAGTTCTTCATTGGCGTAAACCGCTTACGTGATCAAGCGCGTGCAGCCCTTACCGGAGAAGAGCATGACTTGATCTTTGGCGACGGCGTAAATGATACACTCAATGAGAAAATCGCTGAGGAACAATAACGCAAAAGGCAAAGCGTCGGCGAAAAACGACTGAGCGCTTAAGATCGCGCATAGGTCGCGCTTAGATCGCATTTAGACCAAGTGCTCACAGCATTTGGTGAATTACACATAAACGGTAAGCGAGCTATCTGAATATATGTTTGGGTAGCTCGTTTTTATGTATTTCATTTCTTTTCGTAGTTATGAATAAGTGAAATGGTATGAACCAGTATGATAAAAAACGATATATCGCATACATGGCGATATAGGTGATGTCATATGCGTGATGCCATTTATGTGGCATGCATATGATATCTATTTCCTAACGGACTACGAACGAGTTGAGAGAGAGCGTATGAGTCCAGAAACGCTTTATATAGTTGTTCCGGCTTATAATGAATCCGAAAATATTAAAGCGTTTGTCGAAGGCTGGTATCCCATCATTCAGAACCACGATGCCGGTGGAACTTCTCGGTTGGTTATTGTGGATGATGGGAGCAAAGACGACACGTATGCCAAACTTACGCAGCTGGCTGAAACGCGGCCGTTGCTTATTCCTCTTACGAAGCCAAACGGTGGTCATGGGTCGGCCGTGCTTTACGGATATCGGTATGCGATTGCACATGGGGCAACGTGGATTTTTCAAACGGATTCAGATGGCCAAACAAACCCTGCCGAATTTGACGGCTTTTGGAATCTTCGAAAAGGCCAAGATGCGCTTTTCGGCGTGCGAACGCATCGTGAAGACGGTGAAGCACGTAAGATGGTCGAAAATGTTTTACGTATAGTTTTGCGCCATTATTTTTCTGTCAATATTCCTGATGCAAATGCGCCATTTCGCTTGATGCGAGCGTCGAAAGTAGATGAATACATCAAGTTGCTTCCGCAGGATTATAACTTGCCGAATGCGATGCTGACCACGTACTTTATTTATTTCCACGACAACGTTTTATTCAAGGAAATCTCTTTTAAACAGCGCCAGGGCGGAACGAACTCTATTAATTACGGCAATATCATTCGTATTGGTAAAAAGGCGTTGTCTGACTTTAAAGTGCTTCGTAAAAACTTGGACTATGTTACGGTTCCTCAATCATCTGTTGGGGAATCAAATGGGGAAGACACGCCGAAACAAAAATAAGGAGAATATATAGCGGACGTTTCTTAACTTGACCACAAACACCCGCAACGGTAGAATCAATTCCTGCGTTAAGTTCTTACTTTTCGCATGTATGGTCAGATAGCTCAGGCGGTAGAGCAGGGGACTGAAAATCCCCGTGTCCAGGGTTCGAGTCCCCGTCTGACCACCATAAATAACGAGCCTCGAGATACCTGGTGTCTTGGGGCTCTTTCTGTATCGTGAGCGCGTATGTGCTTGCCCCCAATACAATTAAGGGAAGCATGCTCCTCGAGAATTCCCTTCTTTTACCTTTGAACATGCTTTATTGAATAAACCCTTACTATTTGATGATTTTGCGGATATTCAAACAGATTTTTAACAGGCTATACTTCTAAGAGAATCATTTCCAATTCTGAGAAACAATAAACCAAAGCCACAAATAAAGGATGTATATGGTACAGATACGGCGTTATTTTGCGATTATGTTTGGTGATATAACTCATTCACCTAATTGGTTTGGAAAAATCTGCCTTATGGCATTGATCAACTTTATCCCGATTTTTGGGCCAATCGCTGTTGCAGGATATATATATGGCTGGGCTCGTGATATTTCGTGGGGTATTCACCAGCCCATGCCAGAACACATATTGGGGAATTCAGACGGGCGACAGTATAGTCGCGGATTTTTTGCATGGGTCCTTGATATTGTATGGACGCTTCCGGTGACAATCATAGCCTTTATCGGCAATTGGTCTTTCTACCGTGACCTGTTGTTCGGCACCGATCTTACCCGCGACATGGCGCTGCAAAATTATCTTACGTACTCTAATATGCCGCTTACCCTTTTAGAATATGCGCTTGAGCTCGTTATCTTTTTCTTTCTATGTGCGGGTCTTATGCGCATGAGCATCTATGGACGACTGAGCCCTGGTTTCCAAATCGGACGCATCTGGAAAATGATTCGCCATGATTCCGAAGGTCTGTGGCGCATCCTTGGCCTTCGAATCGTTATCGCACTTATTTGCGGAATGGTTGTTGGAATCGTTACTACAATCTTGCTCATACTGTTGTTGCTCCCAATTTATATGAGCCCTATGTATTTAACGAATGGGTCTGTTTCGATGTCAGACTTAGGCGCGATCATACAGAGCTTAGGACCAGGAATGATAGTGGCAATTGTATGTTTTATTGCTCTTTTTGCGTATGCCATATCTATCGTCCAGGCTTTTCTCGCAACATTTACGGCGCGGGCGCTTGGGTATTGGGCTATGAATTTCGACGTCCCTCATTGGCGTGGCCAAGATGATCCGCTGCCATTTGAGACTGCACTGAACTCACCTGCGAACAACAATCCTCCGATGTTTAATCCGCCTCAGCAGTAGCTAGAGATTCGCTGCCACAATTCAACAGGTAAACCGCTTCAACAGGCAAATGCTGCGGAAGCTCACTTTCGCAAGAGCCAACTGGCAAGAGTCAACTGTTCCGAAGACTCACCGCTTCGAAAATTAACCGTGGCTTTTGAGCATTCACGCCTGTCACCGTTCCCTTTGCGCCTTTTGTGCCTCATGCTGTCTTCTAAAACGTGCATAATGAAATCTATGTACGGCTTGGATGGACTCATCTACGCGCATCGTGCATGAGCAAATTTTCTTAAAAACGAAGAGAGGGGCAGACAGAAATGGCCGAAGAAAAACCTATTGTAGGTGTTATTCTCGGTTCGAAAAGCGACCTTCCAAACATGCAACCATGTTTTGATATGCTCAAGGAACTCAATATCCCCTATGAACTTGAACTTGCAAGTGCTCATCGAAAGCCGCTCGTCGTTCAGAAATGGGCAACGACTGCAGTTGATCGAGGCATTCGAGTAATTATTGCGGCTGCAGGAAAAGCAGCGCATTTAGGCGGCGTCGTTGCTTCATATACGCCTGATCCTGTCATCTGTGTTCCCATGAAAACCAGCGACCTTGGGGGCATGGATTCACTGTTATCAATGGTACAAATGCCAAGCGGTGTGCCGGTGGCTTGTGTGGCAATCAATGGTGCCAAAAATGCGGCGCTGCTTGCCTTGCAAATTCTGGGAACTGGTGATGATGCTCGTCGCAAGCAGATGGCTGACTACAAAGCCAAGATGGCAGAAGAGTAGCCGAGACGTAAGCGTCATGCTTTCCAGGTATTCCGTTCATAAGGATTAACATTGTTGTTATATACAAGTTTGCTGCGTACGTAAACTTGTATATAAAAGATGCATGGAGGTGTATGCATTTTAGGCTGCGCCTCCATTTTTGATAGGGTGGGTCATATGTCTTTACACGCATCCAACAGTCCAGCTCCATCGCATGTGATCGGCGACGCAAAAGGGGCAACACAGCGCATGCTTTTGATGGGGAACCAAGCGTGTGCTTGGGCGGCGCTTGCAGCAGGAGTGCGTGTTGTTGCTGGATATCCTGGAACCCCATCGAGCGAAGTTGTCGACACAATAGCCCAGCTCCATCGCCAAGGAATTGCGCAAGGGGTACATGTTGAATGGTCCGACAATGAAAAAGCGGCACTCGAGGTTTTAGCAGGTGCATCCCTGGCGGGCGCACGATGCCTGTTTACCTGTAAGCAAATGGGCTTAAATGTCGCAAGTGATGCCTTGATGAGTCTGAACTACGTGGGAATCAAAGGTGGGCTGGTGCTTTATGTTGCCGACGATCCCGGTCCTATTTCAAGCCAGACCGAACAAGACACGCGCCGCTACGCAAGCTTCGCAAAGGTCCCTGTTCTCGACCCTGCGTCTCCCGAACAACTGGCGGATATGGTAACTCAAGCGTTTGATGTATCCGAGAAATATGGGGCACCTGTTATTGTGCGACCCACCACGCGTGTATGCCATGCAACCACGTTTTTTGATGTGCCCCAGCAAACGCATGCGAAAGATCCTTCAGGGTTTGAGCGCAACAGTAAGTGGGTCATTTTCCCTAAACGTGCATATGAAGCGCATGCCGAAGTTAACGAACGTTTGGTCCACATTTCCGACGAGCTCGGCGAAAGCGGAAACCCGATTCAGAACGTTGCTTCGGATGCTTCCGTTTCTGCCCCCAAGCTCGGAATCGTTTTCGGTGGGGTAAGCAGCGCCTATGCGTGTGAAGCTCTGCGCATACTCCGGCAAAAGGCACAAGCTGCGCGGCGCCTTCTTCCGCCATATAAAACCATGCAAGTCGCCTCTCCGTTCCCGTTTCCGAAGAAAAAAGCTGCACAGTTTCTTTCCGGTCTTTCAGATGTCATCGTGTTTGAAGAGCTTGATCATGTGATTGAAGATAGCTTGCTTCAGGTGGTGGGATCGCAGCATCTAAAGGCAAACATCCACGGAAAGCTTGATCACACCACACAAGAGCGCGGAGAGAACTCTACCGATGACTGTCTTGCGCGGTTGGCGAAATTCCTTGGCGTTGAAGGTCTTGTTGAAAGCGCATCAGCGCCAAAAGATGCTGCGCCTTCTGCAGGACCCACGGCGCAAGCAAACCTTGAGTCTCAAGCGGATCTTAAACCTCCGATGCGACCGCCCGTACTTTGTGCAGGATGTCCTCATCGCGGAAGTTTTTATGCGGTTAAAAAAGCCCTCGGTCGGCGCACGCCTGCGGTTTGGTGTGGAGATATTGGATGCTATACCTTGGGAAACGCAAAGCCACTCGATGCCGTTGATACCTGCCTATGCATGGGCGGCGGAATCACGATGGCACAGGGATTTGCGACGGCAGATCCTCAGAAAAAGGCGCTTGCATTTGTGGGCGACTCAACGTTTTTCGCGAGCGGCATGACCGGAATTGCAAATGCGGTCTATAACCAGCATGACATAACGGTTTTTGTACTCGATAACTCAACAACCGCGATGACCGGCGGCCAACCCCATCCGGGAACAGGACAAACGCTTATGGGGCCAAAAAGTGCGCCCATACAAATCGCGCGCGTGCTCCGCGCTCTAGGGGTTCGCTGCATCACGCAAGCGAATCCGCTCTACCTCAGCCAAAGCGTACAAGCGGCAAAAATTGCGCTCGATTTTGATGGTCCTTCGGCGGTGATTTTCAAGGCGCCATGTGCACAGTATGTTAAAAGAGAGCCCGCATGTGTGGTTGATCCGCAGCGCTGTATCGGATGCCGTGTCTGCATCACTACCATCGGATGTCCTGCCATAAGCATGCGTGCCGACGGTACATGTGTACAAATCGATGCGAATCAATGCACTGGATGCGGACTTTGCACCGATGTCTGCCCTCACCAAGCACTGTCTACTGCGTGCCGCGAACGGGGCGTCATTCCGTTTAAAGATGAGCGCTCCATCGATACCGCGTCGGATCCCCGCGTCTTTGTAGAGGATGGTGAGGTGCGATGAAAAACGTTCTTATTGTTGGCATCGGGGGACAGGGCAACGTTCTTGCTTCTCGCATTTTGGCGCAGGTATCGAGCGAAAAGGGATGGCACGTGCGTACCGCTGAGACCATTGGTATGGCTCAGCGCGGTGGCAGTGTTGCCTCTCATGTACGCATGGGTGATGAAGGGGAATACGTATATGCGCCGCTCATTTCCCGCGGTATGGCGGATGTCATCATCGCCCTTGAGCCAGGGGAAGGCTTTCGCGCTTTGCCGTATCTCAGTCAAAATGGCCTTATGGTCTGTGCGCAAACGGCGATCCCATCGGTGGAGACAACGCTTTCAAACAAAATTTATGATGGCCACCCGTACCTCGACGCACTTCGATGGCAATCTCCCCATTTTCTTGCTATTGATGATGCAAAACTATGCGAGCAAATTGGAAGCCGGAAAGTCCTCAACGTTTGTATGCTCGCATCAGCCGTAGCTGCTTCGTGCGCGAGCGTTTCTGTGTCGGGCCAATCGGTATCAAAGCAACCATTTGGCCTGGGGGATTCCATCACAAAAGATGATCTTGTACACGCGATGCATGCCCGTGTGAAGCCTCAATATCAAGACTTGAATGAAAAAGCCATTAATGCTGCGTTCGCAGCGGTCCGTTCAGGAGATACATTATGCAAATGAAACCAGCGCAACTCACGCAGATTCAAAAGGAACTTTCGACCATCAAAGAACGCTCGCCGTTCTATGCGAAAAAATTCAAGGATATTGATCTTTCTGATGTACGCACCCAAGCGGATTTTGAGAAACTTCCGTTTTCAGAAAAGGCTGATTTACGCGAAGCATATCCTCTAGGAATTGCGGCGGTGCCTCAGTCAAAAATCGTGCGTATTCACAGTTCATCAGGAACAACAGGTACGCCCGTCATCATTCCGTACACCAAGAAGGATGTAGACGACTGGGCAGAAATGTTTGCCCGCTGCTACCGCATGGCAGGGGTGACGGCGGAAGATCGTATACAAATTACGCCTGGCTATGGGTTATGGACCGCAGGCAGTGGTTTTCAGGCGGGTGCCGAACGTTTGGGCGCTATGGCGATTCCAATGGGCCCGGGAAACACCAAGAAGCAGCTTCGTTTTATGCAGGATTTGAAGTCTACAGTTCTTTGTGCGACCAGCAGTTATGCACTCCTGCTTGCCGAGAAGATCAACGAAGCAGGTATTCGCGACAAGATCTATCTGCGTACCGGGCTTATTGGGTCTGAACGTTGGAGCAAAAAGATGCGCAATCGCATCGCCAATGAACTTGGTGTTGAGCTGTATGACATCTATGGTCTCACGGAAATTTATGGCCCGGGCATTGGCATTGCATGTAAAGAGCAAAATGGCATGCACATCTGGGAAGACTATGTCTACTGCGAAGTGGTGAATCCGAAAACGGGCGAGATCGTGCCCGATGGCGAAGAGGGCGAATTGGTACTTACCACGCTTCAAAAAGAGGGGGCGCCGCTTATTCGCTACCGTACCCATGATCTTACACGTATTTTGCCAGGTGATTGTGCATGTGGGTGCAAGGATGTGCGCATTGACACGATCCTTGGCCGAACCGATGACATGGTTAAGGTGCATGGGGTCAATATATTCCCTGCTCAAATTGAGGAAGTCATCAACTTTACCGATGGCACATCAAGTGAATATCAGGTAATGATCGACCACATGCTGGGCAAGGATATTCTGACGGTGTTCTTTGAAACCGAGGCAACAGGGGAAGAGCGAAAGAAGATCGAAGAGCAGCTCACGGAAATTTTCAAAGGCAAAATCGGTGTCACCCCAGTGGCAAAGGCCGTGGGAATTGGAGACCTTCCGCGAAGCGAAAAGAAAACGCAGCGCATTTTCGACAACCGCTATTAGAGATTTGCCGATAATTATGCCAGCCCCAGCGCTTGCATAACAAACAAGGTAACCGTCAGAAGCGAAACAATGATGACGGTAGCCCAAAGAAGTATGCGTGACCACCTACCGATGGCATATTTTCCCATAACGTGTCTGTCGCTTGCGATGAGCGCCATAAACACCAGCAGAATAGGCAGGATAATTCCGTTTACCAACTGTGCGGTAAGCATGACGCTCATCAAGTTGATGTTTGGCGTAATAACTACGATGGCAGCGATAACAATAATTGATGTGAAGATCAGCTTAAACGCAGGAGCTTCGTGGAATGAAAATTCGACCCCTGCTTCCCATCCAAATGCCTCACAGATAACAAAGGAGCTTGTCAGCGGCAGCACACACGCAGCTAAAAAACTTGCGGCAATAAGGCCGATAGCAAACAGTGCTTCAGCGTATTTTCCCGCAAATGGCGCTAAGGCTGATGCAGCGTCTGCTGCGCTTTCGATCTGGATCCCCTGGGGGAAGAACACAGTTCCCGTGGTGACGATAATGAACCACGCAACCAGGCATGCGGCAACGGTTCCGCTGACTGCATCTACCTTCAGACTAAATAAATCACTTTCATCGGAGCCGCTTTCGACGACGTTTGATTGCTGATAGAACATCATCCACGGAGCAATCGTGGTACCGATGGTAGAGATAATGAGTCCAATAAATGTGTGGTCACCCACAATGTGCGGCACGAAAGTATCAAAGAGGGCATCGTTCCAGTTCGGCTGAGACATAAATGCTGCAATCACATATGAAACGAATACGAAGCTCAAGGCCAAAAAGATGTGCTCTACTCGGTTGTAGCTCCCACCGGAAATGAGCGCCCAAACTCCCACTGCTGCGATCAAAACCGAAAGCCAGGTAGGAACGCCGAACATTCCCATGCCGCTTGCAATACCGGCGAACTCGGAAAATGTTGTACAAATATTACCAATAAGCAAGACCAACATGGCAAGGGCGGTCAGGCGAATGCCAAAGCGTTCACGGATGAGCGCCGCAAATCCTTTTTTGGTCACTGCGCCCATTCTGCTTGCAGTGAATTGCACGATAGATAAAAGCACCATCATGATCGGGATAATCCAGAGCGCAAGATATCCGTAGTTGGCTCCCACGGTGGAATATGTCGAAATGCCGCCCGCATCATTGCCGGCCATTGCGGTAACAATACCCGGTCCCATCGAAGAAAGGACCAATGCAATTTTCGATTTTTCTTTCAGAGATCCGTTATTCTGCTGATCTTGGATCTGCCCCTGACCAGATTGTCTTTCTTCGAGCACTTCTGCGGTGGTTTTTGACTCTGCCATGGTTTTCTATCCTTTGACAATCGCAACCACGATCAGTGTATAAACGACTAAAAGAACGGCGACGAGCACGGCAATTCCCACGTTGCGAGCGATATGTTTTGTCCCACTTGAATCGTCGTTATCTTCTTCCATAACATCCATGACGTCGTCGAACGTCACAAGGCCCAACATCTTACCTTTTTCATCAACGACCGGCATGGCAAGCAAATCGTATTTTCTGAAGTCTTCGGCAACTTCTGTGGAAGGAGTTTCGGGAGTGGTTGAAATTACCTCGGTATACATGATGTCGGAAAGCTTGGTATTGCTTTTCGCCATGACCAACGTGCGCATGCCTGTCAAACCTACGAGTTTTCCTTCGTTGTCGCATATATACAGGTAATGCACACTGGGAAAATCTTCTGGCAGGTCGCGGAGCATATCGATTGCCTGACCTGCCGTATCATCAGCTTTGGCTGTGGCGAAATCGGTGGTCATCAAGCCGCCTGCGGTATCATCTTTATATCCCAAAAGCGTGCGAATATCCTGAGCATCTTGCACGCCCATCAGGCGCAAAAGGGTTTCTGCCTTTTCATAGGGAAGATCACGCACAATGTCAGCTGCGTCGTCTGGATCCATACCGCCCAACAGTCGTGATGCACGAGCGGTATCCAAGTTGTCGATGACGCCCGCCTGGTATTCGTCTTCCATTTCCGAGATTGCGTCTCCGGCCTGTTCATCGTCCAGACGTTTGAACACTTCATCACGTTGCTTTGGGTCCAACTGCTCCAAAATGTCTGCCACATCGGCAGGATGCATATCGTCTAAGCGCTGGTGAGAAACGGAAAGCTGTACTTCGGACAGGTCGCGATCGAGCAAGTCCATGTAGTTCCATGCAATGATGTGTTCGGAAATGGGGTGACCAAGTTTTTTGGAGATAGCGACAACCGCGCGTTCCAGCCAGGGTGCCAGCCCGCGTAAAATTCCGCGAATGCCCACTTCAGCGCCAAGAAGACGAAGCTGGTTTCCCGATTGAGAAAGCTTCAAATCATTGACGCGCACAACTTTGATGCCATGGGTATCGACTATTTGTCGATCCAGCAAATCACGAGCCAGAAGCATTTCGTCTGGTTGCAAATAGCTGAAGCGAACGTTGGTCGCGGTAACTTTCAGATGTACTTCATTGTCTTCGGTGTATTCCTCAACGTACTTACGCCAAGACACCATAAATGGCACTTTTCCTGGGCCTTTGAATGCAAACGAAGTGATGCGTGGGAACACTTCACCTGTCTGGATTCCCAGATCAGAAATGCTTCCAATGCGTTCGCCATTTTTGTCGATAACTGGTGCGCCCAGCATCTGAGAAAGATAAAGCATTACTTCCCCTGTCTTGTTTTACGCACGAAATATCGTGTGAGCATAAATTTGGTATGCAAATTCATGACGACACGAATTTCCCGCAGTCGATCCCCCGGCTGCACTGCGAAAACAGGGAAGCCGGAGGGCTACATACTGTGAGGTTTTTGTTTTCGAACCTTCAACGGTATTCCTCCTGGTTTTGCTCATAAAAAAATCCGCACGTGTTGGATTCTTTTTTCCAACCGTAACGGACGTCCATAGACACCCAACAACGGTGTCAATCTATGACTGTTAAAAATGGTGCGCCATGGGGGATTCGAACCCTCGGCGTACTGATTCGTAGTCAGTCCCTCTATCCAGCTGAGGTAATGGCGCACATCCGAACAGCAAAAATTATTTTTGCACGGACTTCAAATACTGTCAACTATGTTTACAAAGCTACCAAAAGATTCGATAGGGGCCCGCTTCTGGCTAGATTTTTAACTTCAGTGCAACGTTTGAACTTCTTTATCACACTCAGTTCGGCAGGGCGTACCGTGTGCCGCGGCCTGTCCCCGTGCGTTGTACGAGCCCCTGTTCCACAAGGCTGCGCAACACACGAATCGTCTTTGCTGCGTCTAACTCATCTACCTAAATGATTAGAAAGAGTTATCTAATCAATTAATGTGATTAGAAAAAAGTTTGACCGGCAGCTTAGGTAAACTGTCGGCCAAATCATAGGCACGAAACAATGGGAATAACGTGCAATTATGAGAATAACGTACAAGAAAAGCTGTGATTCCTGCGGACTGAAGTGACCAATTATGCAGGTTTCTTACTGCAACATGCCACGTAGCCCAGGGTTTTCGCATTATCGAAGAAGAAATTCGCCATGTGCTCGAATTGGGCACGGTTTTCGGGTTTAAGCCCGTTATGTACAATTTCAAGCGCACGATCTAGCCCTTCGTCTTTGATCATACCCTCCGGGCTCATGAGCGTCATAGCGCCTTGTTTGATGACCGGGTCAAAACCGTTGTCTTTCAAAAGGTTCTTCCATTCATCGACTGTCAGGGGTTGCGCGGGCACATTTATTGCATCGTGCATGTCATTGATAACTTTTTGTCGTTGTTCGTCGTTGTCCACGTACAGGCATACATCATGGGTAAGCAGAACGCCACCAGGACGCAAGACGCGGAAGTACTCGGCTAAAGCCTTCGCCTTTGTTGGCGTCGGAAGCATCGTGAGCATTGCCTCATTGATTACGACATCAAATGATTCATCTTCAAACGGAAGCTTCGTAGCAGAGCCGTGCACAAGTTCAATGAGATTGTCGACCCCATTATTCTTGATATTGACCTTTGCCTTCTCAAGTGCCGACTTGCTTTGGTCGAGTGCCTTGATTGAACAACCATACTTCTTAGCCAGCATGATTGATGTGGTACCCATATTGCATGCCACTTCAAGCACTTTTGTATCTGCGGTGATGTGAGCGTGCTCGATCAGCCAATTGGTGGCCTCCGCACCGCCGGGGCGCAGCTTTGTCTTGCCCAACCGTGCCAAAAAACTGTGTCCTGCTTCTTTTGCAGCCATAAGTTACTCCTTTTCCGTGTTGGGCCCGTAGGCCCAAACTCTTTGGTGATGATTAAAAGTTAGGTAGACCGAACAAAAAACTCTGTTGCTGTGGCAATACTTTTGGAAAGGCTCACATTTTCTCCATATTGAATTTTCTGTGTGTACCCTATTTCATATTTTGTGCGAGGTGCTATATACTTTCTTTTGCAGCTGGTCGTGCGATCCGCATACATAAGCGCGTCCAAGCTCACACGCGGAGGAATGGCCGAGTGGTTGAAGGCGACAGTCTTGAAAACTGTTGTGCCCCTTGGGTACCGTGGGTTCGAATCCTACTTCCTCCGCCATTTTTGTATGTACCGCCTTTTGTCAGCTTTATATCCTGGTTATTCTCTTTTGGTTATCGATACGCTGATAGAGGTAGTTTGATAGGCAGAGTGCGGCGACGATTTGGGTGAAGTCTCAGAAAATAGACGCATGATTTCAAGTTCGCTCCAGCGAATTTCAAAAACGTCTCGCATGCATGTTCCGCAATTGGTGCATTCCGATGCTTCAACTTATTCAGATCAAAAACCCTGTGATCTTAAAATTCCGCTCAATAAAGGCGCTAAAGGCGCAGCTCGTCAGAAAAATACTTTTCAGCAACGGCATGCTATCTATCAGCACAGCGATGAGTTCTATATGAACCTTGCACTTGAACAAGCCTATCTTGCGCGCGCAAACGATGAGGTCCCCGTTGGTGCGGTCGTGGTGTATGCGCCACGGGACAGAGGAAGTCGCAAGCTTATTGCGTCTCCCCAGGTGATAAGCTTTGCCCGGAATCGCCGTGAGGAAGATCAAGATCCAAAAGCACATGCGGAATTTCTTGCGATTGAAGAAGCCTCCTGGCGTTTAGGAACCTGGCGCCTGAAAGATTGCATTGTATATGTCACCCTAGAGCCCTGTGTGATGTGTGCGGGGCTGATGATCCAATCGCGCATTTCGCGATGTGTATATGGTGCTGCCGATCCAAAGGGGGGAGCGCTCGGTTCCGTTTATAGACTTCAAGATGATGCGCGCCTCAATCATTCTTTTCTGGTTTCATCCGGTGTCTGTGGGAAACAATGCAGTGCCATCTTGCACGATTACTTTTCTGCGAAGCGTGAGCGCGGTAAATTTAAGAGGAAGGCAATCCAAATTCAAAAGAGTGCCTGTAAGAAGAGTGCCTGTATATAAAGAGCTAAAGAGCTAAGAGTTAAAGAGCTTCTGCGCAAAAAGAGCGCCTCTATATAGATGGAAGGACGATTCACGGTGAAGACAATCCAGGTTATAGCGCCGGCCAAAGTTAACCTTTTTTTGGGTGTGGGGCCGAAACGCGAAGATGGTTTTCATCGGGTAGACACGGTGATGCATACGCTTGCGTTGCATGATCGTTTAACCGTGACGCACCTTGAGGTTGGCGACCACGTGAAATTGGAAGAGCGCTGGTCACGTGAACAGCCAATTCGCCAAACGGAACTCGAAGTTCATCCTGGTGATGGGCTTACGGTGCACACGCATTGCGTGTGGATGGATGGCATTATTCCCGAAGATGTTCCCTCTGAAAAGAATTTAGCCACAAAAGCGGTGTATGCGCTGGCAAAAAAGCTTGGTCGCGCCGAAGATGAGTATTTCCGCATCTCTATTGAAAAGCATATTCCGTCACGTGCGGGCATGGGCGGCGGATCGTCTGATGCGGCTGCTGCGCTTGTTGCCGCGTGCTATTTTTGGGACGTTGATATCAATAGTGAACCGGTAATCGAAACCGCTCATGAACTGGGTGCTGACGTGTGTTTCTTCCTCCAAGGCGGATGTGCCGTCCTTACCGGCAAGGGCGAAGAAGTAGCTTCACATATTAAGCCTCGCCACGACAGTGTTGTTGTTATTCGCCCCGATGAAGGGGTTTCAACAAAACGCGCCTATGACAAGTTTGATGAAGATCCCTTCTATGCTCAAGATGATATGATTCAACAGATAGCCGCTCTTGAAAGTGCTGATCAAGCACCATTGTTTAACAATTTGGAGCCTGCAGCGCAATCTCTCCTGGATGACTTATCTGAAATTCATGAATGGCTCGAAAATGCCGAAGAGACAAAAGGGACGCTTATGTGCGGAAGTGGATCCGCTATATTCGCCATTTGCGACTCGACATCTGATGCGACAGCAGTGGTGGGTCGTGCTCGCCTTAAAGGCTGGTGGGCGCGTTCAACGATGTTTTCCCCGATAGGTGCCGCCAAAATTCCTGATAGCGCCATGCGTTGGTAATCATGTATTGGACAGCGGCGCATCCATGATAAACTTTGGTAAGAAATAGTCTTTTCATGCGATGCGTGGATATGGATCGCATGCGTTTTACAAGGAGAAACATTGATTGCAGCAATTGTGACAATTGTCATTGTCGTTATCCTTATCGGCTTGATAATCGGTCTTTACAATAATTTGATAAGCTTGCGCAACCGCGTTGATAATGCGTGGGCACAAGTTGAAGCGCAGATGCAGCGTCGTCTCGATTTGATTCCAAATCTGGTGGAAACTGTAAAGGGATATGCAACGCACGAGAAATCGACGTTTGAAAATGTTACCAAGGCTCGTAGTGCGGTTATGGATGCGAAAACGCCTGCAGAAGAAGTGCAAGCTGATAATTTTCTGACCGACACCCTCAAAAGCCTGTTCGCTGTTTCTGAGGCGTATCCAGACTTGAAGGCAAACCAGAATTTCTTGGATTTGCAAGCACAGCTTCGTGATACCGAGGACAAGATCAGCTATATGCGCCAGAGCTACAACGATACAGTTTTGCGCTATAACAACGCGATCCAGACATTCCCCGGCAACATTTTCGCGAGCATGTTCCACTTTGAAAAACGTGAGAACTTTGAAGCTGCACCCGCTGCTGCCGCTGCGCCTCGTGTTGATTTTGGAAGCAATGCCTCCGAAAAGAATTAGGCATCTGAACCAGAAGATTTTTCGATTGAATGAGCATACAGAAATGCTTGTATCTAAGGCAAAATATAAGCATTTCTGCAATTTTTTTCGGAAGAGTTAAGTTTTTGGGTTCCACTCTTTAATTCAAACAAATAAAACGAGTTAAAGTTTTAAATCGCTTTCTTTAATGATCTCTATGTCCACGCCTTGTTCTTTTAATTCAATGGCTCTTTTTACCTTCAAGCCATAGTTGCCGAACGCATAAGCATTTGAACCCTTGGAGCCTACAATAACGTAAGAACAGTTTTTCGAAACCTTGTCTACTCTTTTGCCACCTCGAGCTTCTAAAGCCTTTTGGACATCATTTTTGCTTCCGAATTCAAAATCACCGGTCAAACAGAATTTTTTCCCGTTTACATTAAATCGTTGGCTCGAATGCGTCAAAATAGGAAAAGCAGTTAGCTCAAAAATATCTCTGAGTTCTTTCTCTTCTTCATCACTAATTTTCCCATCAGCTAATACGTTAAATAAAAGATCTCTTAGGTGGGAAAGCATTTCATCATTTGAAATATCAGGTGAAGAGTTCAAAAGATCATACATTTGTTTTGCTTCATCTAACGTTATCTCATCATCTAATATGTATTGTTTTGCAGAATTAAGAATTTCATTTTTATGTTCTGTGGTATCAGAAACTTTTCGATAAATTGTTGGAGATGAGCTATAGCGAGCTTTTGCATCACTTTTCGGTTGAAATTTCATCCAGTACCAATCATTTTCGCTTGGTACTGTATCAATCATTGAATAAAAAATTCCTTTGCATGCCATTGCATCATCAAAAGAATTGTGATGATGCAGCAGAGGAATGTTGTAAACATTGCACAGCTGATCGAGCTTTCGATTAGAAAGTCCAATTTTTCGTGCAATTTGCATAGTGCAAGAATATATAACTAAAGATTCTGGAATATGGTAGCTAGCCATAGTCTTGTCGAGAACATTAAGATCAAATCTTGCATTGTGAGCTACAATGCGTGAGTTTTCAAAATAGTAATGGAGCTTTTTATCCCAAGCTTCACCAAATGTTGGTTTGCCTGCAACATCTGCTGCTTCAATTCCGTTTACCCTGGTGTTGATTACGCTGAACTCTGTTTCAGGATTAAGTAAGGTATAATCCTTATCTAATATTGTTCCATTTGGGTCTGTGCGGACGAGTCCAATCGAACATATACGGTCATTGGCACCGTTCGGGGTTTCTACATCGAGAAAGACAATGTCTTCCATTTAGTGTTCTCCTGCCATTTTGATAAAAATCATTTCTAAAAGCATCTTGAATATGATTATTATGAACGGTCTATATCAAAATAGGAAATATAAAGTTGATTAATAAGCTTAGAGAATCCCAGTTAGCTACTAGAAAAGAAATTTTTTAGCAACCTGGAATATATTTATGGAAAATTTGAAACTGATAGATGGCGGAGAGCTGGGGATTCGAACCCCAGATACGCTTTTGGCGTATACTCGCTTAGCAGGCGAGCACCTTCGGCCACTCGGTCAGCTCTCCGTCAAAATATGCGTTTTTTAGACGCGGGAAAAATGATACCGTGATATGACAAGAGTTGCAAGGAGGCTTTACGTGTACAGCATATTTAAACCAAAGACACATGTTTCTACCGCTGCATACGCATCGCCAGGCGTAAAAAAGTCTCATCTTGCAGCAGTTTTTGCCATTCTCGCTACGCTTATTCTATGCGCTTTTCTTCTTGTGGCTGCACCAGGGCAAGCTCAAGCGAAAAGTTATTCAATGCCTGAAGTCAACATTACCGCCGACGCGCAGAGCGATGGATCGCTACACGTTGTTGAGCAGCGCACCTTTGATTTTCATGGTTCTTATACAGCTGTCTATTGGTTCTTGAAAAACGTCCCTTCGAACGGAGGCGTGCAAGTTAATTCAGTATCAATCCAATATGCTTCCGAAGGTCAGGACATTCAGAATTCTGGAAATGGTGGCGAACTCGAAAACCTCAGTTCGGTTCCATTCAATACCGATTGGCGTGACTCGGGAGGTCCTGGTTCTGATTCGTACTCTGTGGATAACGGTCAAAACGCTGTCTATGTGTTTATGCATGCGCAAGATCAGCAGGTGGTCGTTCAGCTTGACTACACCGTTCGAAATGGTGTGCAAGCATATCAAGATTGTGCCGACCTTTATTGGCAATTTATTGGTCCCGAGTGGAGTGAACCTTCAGAAAATGTCACCTGCACCATTACGCTTCCCGTTCCCAGTGGTGTAGAATCCGTGCCTGGTCAAAATGTGTATGCATGGGGTCATGGACCGGCTTCGGGCAATGTGTCATTTAATACAAACGCTACGGTTGTTACGTATAAAGCGGATCGCGTGAACTCTGGACAATTCGCTGAAGCCCATATTGCCTTTCCGGTAGGCTGGCTTACCAATATTGATTCCACTGCGCTGCAGGCTCATGGCAATGAACGACATCTCGATACCGTCTTGACCGACGAAAGACACTGGGCAGATGCGCAGCACAATCAGCAGGTCAACTCCCTCATCTTCCTGGTAGTTCTGGGCGTTATCTCTATTGCGCTTATCGGTTGGGGCTTTTTTGAATTCCTTCGCCATGGGAAAGAGCACAAGCCTACGTTTACCGAAGAATATTGGCGTGATGTTCCCGATAAAGATTTGCATCCGGCGGTAATAGGACGTCTGTATCGGTGGGATAAGGAAAACGGCAACGATCTGGTTGCAACAATTATGCATTTATCTGTTATTGGTGCCCTGGAGATCCATAAAGGTACACACCAACAAGAGCGTTTGATTGGGACAAAAGAAACAACCGAATACTTTGTCGTAAAAACGCAAAACGCCGACCAGGTGATCAGCAATCGGGTAGATAGAGCTGCCATGGACATGCTGTTCACGAAATTTTCCGGAGGCAAGGATCAACTGTGGCTCTCTGACATCAAAAAGTTTGGCGAGAGCAATCCAACCGAATACAACAACACCATGATGAATTGGCAAGGACAACTGACAGCTGCGGTGAATGCTGCTGACCTATTTGAAGAAGAAGGGGTGCGCTGGCAAAACATCCTCATAACCGTAGCAATGATCTATGGAGTCATTGGAGTTGTCATGGCGTATGCTACGTCAAATTGGTGGCCGCTCATTTTTATGATCCCTACCGCTGTCGCGGTTTTTATTATTTCGAACTTTATGCCGCGCCGGTCCCAAAAAGGCTGCGACGATTATGCGCGCTGCCAGGCACTTCGTAAGTGGCTCCTTGATTTCAGCAACCTCAAAGAACGTCCGCCTATGGATGTGAAGGTCTGGGGCGAATTGATGATTTACGCATACCTATTTGGTATTGCTGATAGGGTGATCAAGGAACTTCGTGGGACAGTTCCCGAATTATTTAATGAACAAGAGCCAGCCGATGCAAGTGGGTTCTGGGTACCGTGGTATGCGGCCTATACGCCGGTAGTAGGGTTCGACCTGGGAAGCTCGTTCGCTGATGCGTTGAATCAATCGTTTATTAACACTGCCAATACTGCGTCGAATGCTGGTGGTTTCTTCAGTGGAGTCAACAGTGGAGGCTTCGGTGGCGGTTTCTCCGGCGGTGGCGGCGGAGGATTCGGCGGTGGCGGCGGAGGTGCACGCTAGGTGCAGACGTTCGACAACATTATCCTGATCGGCATGCCTGGTGCAGGGAAGTCCTCGATCGGGCACGCCCTTGCGAAATTGCGCGGAATGCAATTTGTTGATACCGATATACTGATCCGCAAACAAACAGGTAAAACGTTGGCGGAACTCCTGAAAGACGGGGGCGTCACGGAGCTCTGGGATGCCGAATCAAACGCCATCGAAAGTCTTTCATGCCATAACTGCGTTATTTCGACGGGTGGCTCGGCAATTTATCACAAGAAGGCAATGGAACATTTGCGCCAAATGGGTCTTGTGGTGATGATCGATGTCCCGCTCCCTACGCTTAAAAAGCGTCTTGGAGATTTGTCTGAACGTGGTGTGGCACTTAAAAATTGCCTTACAAGCGATCTTGCTGCGGTCTACCACGAAAGATTGCCGCTCTATCGACACTATGCGCACGTACGATTCGCCACGCACACCATGGGTGTCAAACGGTGCGCGGCGGTACTTTCGCATACCATTGATAACAAGCAAAAACACGGCCTCGCGCGTACTCAATCTTCAGGTAAACGTAGCGCTTTAGACTAACGAAATAGGGCTGTTCAGGTTGGTGAACAGCCCTAGACGAGTAGCAATTTTAGCCTAGCAAACAGCTGAAGACGAGCGGCGCGCGCAGCCTTTCATATCAGCGAGTTTTTTCCGTATGAATAACGGTTGCGCTTGAAGGAGTGGGCTCGTTATTCCCCTCGGAAGTAATCATTCCTTCAGGGACGTACTTCCACAGTTTAAATGTCTCCTTAAATGGCTCCATTTTTTCATCATCGCCATCGGCAGCTTTTAAGCGGTCGAAATAGCTTTTCGTTTCCGCGGCCACGACTCCAGAGAGTCCAAGGAGCGCAATCATGTTTGGAATTGCCATTAAACCATTACAGATATCGGCGATGGTCCACACGGCAGAAACGGTCATGTATGGGCCGATGAAGACGGCAGCAATGTAGAGCCAACGGAAAACCCTGATAACGCGCTCATTATCGTGCGTAAGGAATTCCAGGCAGCGCTCGCTGTAGTAATTCCATCCCAGAATAGTGGTCATTCCGAAGAGAACAAGGCATACCATCAGAATGAATGACACCACTGCAGGCGGAACGAACGGAAGTCCTGCTTGGAACGCATAGACCGTGACATTTGCGCCTTCAAGTCCCGGGATCTGGTATGCGCCTGTCATCACAAGCACTAACCCGGTCATCGAGCAAACGATGATGGTGTCCAAGAATGTTCCGGTCATTGAAACGAGTCCCTGGCGAACAGGTTCATTTGTTTGTGCTGCTGCCGCTGCGATAGGAGCAGAGCCAAGGCCTGCTTCGTTCGAGAAAATGCCACGAGCGATTCCCATCTGCATGGCGATAAGAATAGAGCCGAGCGCTCCTCCGGCCATTGCATTCAAACCAAACGCATCTTCAACGATTTCTACGAATGCACGGGGAAGATCGCCAATGTTGAAAATGATTAATAGAAGCGAAAATCCAACGTAGATGACCATCATTGCAGGAATTAAGAGCTCTGCGACGCTGGCGATGCGCCTGAGCCCGCCGATAACAATGAGTCCGACAACAATCGCCAATGCCAAGCTTCCCACGACGGTCGCGATGGTGTAGGAAGATCCAAAAAGGGAAATCGTATAAGAATGCGAAGGATCGAAGAATTCCACGATCGATGAACTAATGCTGTTTACCTGGGTAAACGTTCCGATACCAAACAGACCTACGAGCACGCCAAAAAATGCAAACAGTTTTGCCATCCAGGTCCATTTATGTCCTAAGCCACGCTGAATGTAATAGAACGGTCCTCCGAGCGTGTGCCCCGTTTCGGTATCAAGATCGCGATACTTTACCGCCAACATTCCTTCGGAATATTTGGTTGCCATTCCAAAAAGAGCAGCGATCCACATCCAAAACATTGCTCCGGGGCCACCGGTGACCACAGCGGTTGCTACACCGACAATGTTTCCGGTTCCAATGGTTGCCGAGAGGGCGGTACACAGTGCCGCGAAGCTCGACACTTCACCTTGGCTCGTTTCTTCATTTTTGAGCATGTAATGGAGCGCACGGGGCAAGTGAGTGAACTGCACGCCGTGGGTACGAATGGTTAAGAAAATACCGCCGACAAGGATTAAGCAAATCAGTGGGATACCCCAAATGGCAGAATCAATGCTTTGCAGAACAGACGTGATTGTTTCCACGTTTATCCTCCCTTGCGATGGCGGCTTATATCCTCTGATGTTTTGAGGGTAACGGTTATTCGTGAATAAACTGTTACATTGTCTGTTTCGGAAACGTGCCACACGAAAGTTTCATAACTTTCAGGCCACATAACATAATCACGCAGAAAGTCATTGCGTATCTTCTGTAGCAACGAGCAAATGGTAGAATAATCAGCAAGCCCCAGTAGCTCAGTGGATAGAGCGTTGGTTTCCTAAACCATGCGTCGTAGGTTCGACTCCTATCTGGGGCACCATTTTTGAAACATGCTATGTACAAGCAGTGCGGCAAAATTGTATGCGTGGGTTCGGATGGCACATGTCGGGTGCCCGATATTTCAGGTAAACGAAAGCGTACATAGACCCCTTAAACAGCATTTTGTGTGCAAGAGCAGGAGCTGATATTTGTGGGTGGATTTCGCAAGTTCTGTAACGTTATTTTCTTCCTTGCGTTGCTTGTATGTGTGGGAATTTTTGCATGTGCGTGGTTTGACGTAGAACCCATTGCCACCTTTGCCGAAGACAACCAAAATCAGCCATGGTTTACCATTTTGCTGCTGGCGTGTCTTGTCATTATCGCCATAGGCGCGCTGATCATTCTTTTTTCAACGGTCTTTTCGCGTTCGAAACATTCCTATCAGCAATCTTCTACCGACTTTGGAAAAATCAATATTTCTAAAGCGGCGATACGCCACGTCGTTGATCAGATTGTCTACGAGCATCCCGAATTTAAAGGGATAAAAACATTCGTCTATATCGAAAACGGGCATAAACCATCGTTGCAAGTTGATGTGCGTATTGCTCCGCGCGGTTTGGTTTCCGTAGACGAGGCGGGAGAAACGTTGCAAAAGGAAATCAAAGAAGCGCTCGAAAAACTTACGGGAGTTCCTGTTCAAAGTGTCACACTCGATGTGCGCGAGAACAAAGATCTTTCCGATGTCATGACTGAAGAGGAAACAGAAGGCGAAGAAGAGTCTGAAGAAGCCTCCGACGAAGCTGAAACAGATTCCGACGAGCCTGCGGAAGAATCCGAAGAGACTCAAGCAGATTCTGAAGAGCCGGAAGAGGGATCCGGAGAGACCCCAACAGATTCCGAAGATGGCGACGCGGATTCTGAAGATACCTCTGAAGAGGAATCGGAACTTGTGGATGGTCATACTCCAGAAGAACTCGAAGCCGCATCTGATGAGGAGCGGGAACTCCCTGAAGCAGATGCCAATGAGTCTCAGACAGATGATTCTCTTTCAGAAAATCATCAAGAAGAAGATAGCTCGTCGACGGCAAACGCAACCGATACCGCATCTGACAAACGCGGTGCTTCTTCGAAAGAGGAGGCCTAAATTATGTCTCGTCTTACGCAAAAATCATCTGAGTTCTTTCATTCAGACTCTATGAAGAAGCATACGCAACAAGCAAAAAAAGATGTGAAACAGGTGGCATCCAAAACTGCAGGGATTGCGAACGCGGTTTCTAACGAGGCGCAAACGGCTTCCAGCAAGGCGCATTCGAAAACTACTGCAGGTGCTGCAGAGGTGAAAAAGGCCACGTCAAAAGTGGCAGAAAAGGCGCATGAAGGAGCTAAAGTTGTAGCCGATAAAACCCAGAAGGGCGCACAGAAGGCCACAACCAAAGTGCAAACGAGTGCAAAACAGGCGTCAGCAAAAGTACAAGCAAGCGCGAAGCAGACCGCCAATAAAGCGGGGCAAAGTGCGAAGCAAGCCGCAGATAAAGCAGGCCAAAGCGCAAAAAAGGCTGCTGCCAAAGCCCACGTTGGCGCAAAACATGCAGCAACCAAAGCCCAAAAAGCAAGTAAAAGTGCCATCGAACAAATGGCTTCTGCTGCCGATGCTCGCCAAAAAGAACTTCAGTCAAAGCCGCAGAAGGATCTCGACCAGCAAACTATTAAAGAAGCGATCAAGCATTACTGCTTAACCCATCCCAATACCGTTTTATGGGGGCTTACCGGAGCAATCATTGCTATTTTGATGCTCATTTTCGGATTTTGGGCAATATTGTTTATCGCTATTTTGAGTGCTGTGGGTACTGCATATGGTCAGTATCGTGACGGAGATCCGCGAATCGTTAAGTTTATTGAGCGCCATTTTGGGTAATTTCGTTCGAAAAACCGCGCATTAAAAATCCTCCATGGGAAAATTTGGGTTATAGGACAAAAAGTGTGTTTTTCAGTCTAACTTAATCGATCGAGAAAGGG
>CAIFEG010000005.1:0-35303 GCA_903789415.1 uncultured Eggerthellaceae bacterium
AGGTGCAAGAATGCGAAAATCCTCTTAGCTGTCTATTTGGCTTTGGGAATCAACCGAACAGCGCAAAGGAACAGCGTCTTTTTGATTGCGCCTTTCTAATGCTGGAGAAGCGAATCTGCGGTCATCTGCTCGGGTTTGTCGATGCCAATGATATCTAAAATAGTGGGAGCAATATTGCAAAGCGCTCCTTCACTTCTGTTGAAATGCAAGTCGAGTCCCCCATTCGACGCCAGGATAAACGGAACCGGTTGGGTTGTGTGGCTTGTCATCGGTTCTCCATCGGGGAGCACCATGCAGTCGGCGTTTCCGTGATCAGCGGTAATAAGCGTCACACCACCTGCGCGTTTCATTGCATCAACGACGCGTCCTACACAAGTATCCACCGTTTCCACCGCTTTTATGGTTGCGGGAATAGACCCAGTGTGGCCTACCATGTCACAGTTGGCGAAGTTCACTAAATAGAAATCTGCCTCGGCTCCATCGATTGCGTTTACGAGGTTATCGCACACCTCATTTGCGCTCATTTCAGGCTTTAGGTCATACGTAGCAACTTTTGGCGATGGTACGAGTTTGCGCTTCTCTCCTTCTTTTGGTGTTTCACGACCGCCGTTAAAAAAGAAGGTTACATGGGCATATTTTTCTGTTTCAGCGATGTGATATTGCTCTAAGTGATGTTCAGCGAGTACATCTGCGAGCACTTCATCGGGGAATTCTTTGGGAAATGCGATATCAGCTTTGATCTTAGGATCATATTCGGTAAAGCAAACGAAATAGGGATACACCGCGCCAGCGCGGTCAAAACCGTCGAAATTATGGTCGGTAAACGCATATGAAATCTGGCGTGCACGGTCAGGTCTGAAGTTAAAAAAGATAAGAGAATCTTGGGTTTCGACTCCGCGATTTACAAAACTTGTTGGAACTAAAAATTCATCGGTTACCTTATTGTCATAGGAATTTTGAACATATTCAGGCACTGCGGAATTTGCTTGAGGCGTGCAATGAACCATCGCATTGTATGCTTTTTGTTCGCGATCCCAGCGGTTATCACGATCCATTGCATAGTAGCGCCCCGAAACACTAGCGATCTGGATGTGTGTCGTATCACAATCGTGTTCGTCAATAAATTTTTGGAGATCAGCCAAATATTCTTTTGCACTTTCTGGTGGGACATCGCGCCCGTCCGTAAAGCAGTGGATGAACACCTGGGGAACGTGGCGCTTACACGCCATATCAATGAGCGCATACAAATGTGACTGAGATGCATGCACGCCACCGGGAGAAACCAGCCCCATGATATGGAGCACTGCGCCTGGTTGCTTTGCCTTATCCATCGCCTTACACAGAACTTCATTAGAGAGGAGAGATCCGTCTTCGCACGCATCGTTTATGCGCGTGAGCTCTTGGCGAAGGACGCGCCCTGCACCAATGTTGAGATGACCTACCTCAGAATTGCCGATTTGGCCTTCGGGCAGACCTACGGCTCTTCCACTTGCTTGGAGCTGCATGTGAGGGCATGTTTTCCAATACTCGTCGAGATGGGGAGTTTGTGCTAGTGAAACCGCATTTCGATCGCTTGGCTTATCCAACCCGCAGCCATCCATAATGATCAAAGTGACGGGCAAATGAAGCCCTTTTGCTTGTGGTGTGTTTTTGCTCGCGAAGTTATGATTCAAAACTTTTTGAGATTCCAACGTAGGTCCCTTCAATTTATTGGTTAAGTGCATGTATTTTGTAAAAAGTTGTAATTTGCATGATGCTGTTTGTGCTTCGTTGTTGAATAGCACGGAAAATTATTTCAATGTTGCATCGACAAGTTGCGTAAAACTATCCGCATCTAAGCTGGCACCGCCCACAAGTCCACCATCGATATCTGGCTGTGCCATGAGCCCATCGACATTTTCAGGCTTTACCGAACCGCCATAAAGGACACGAATGCTCTCGGCAGCATCTTTTCCATATTCGGTTGAAATTTCATTTCGAATGGCTGCGCAAACTTCCTGAGCTTCTTCAGGGGTTGCCGTACGTCCCGTTCCGATCGCCCATAGAGGTTCATACGCAACAACACATTTGGAGACTTCGTTGTCCTCAAGTCCTGCAAATGCCGCAGATACTTGTTTGCACACATAATCGAGGTACGCGCCATCATTTCTGATGTGCTCAGACTCCCCTACGCACACAATAGGTGTGAGTTCACCTTTCAGGAGTGCTTTTACTTTCCGATTAACGTCTTCATTTGTTTCAGCTGCATACGCACGACGCTCAGAATGACCGACAATGCAGTAGGCGGCACCCACATCCTGAAGCATCGCCACACTGACTTCTCCGGTATATGCGCCTTCATCTGCCCAATGAACATTTTGCGCGCCAATTTTTATCTTCGATTTATCAAACTCGAGAACTTCCCAGGCAGCTTTCAAATTGCACATGGCAGGACAAATCACGACGTCGGTATCTTCCCAGGTATTTTTCTCGCGATTGCTTATAGCTTGTGCAAGAACACTGGTTTCTGCCCACGTCTTGTGCATTTTCCAATTGCCAACCATCATCGGTTTGCGTTTACTCATTCGAGTACCTCATTTCAAATTGAAAGTTGCCGATAAACCTTTCGGCTTACCGGCAACTATTATTCCATGGAGCAGTGAAGATATACAGAATATATGGGTGCAACAATGCACGTAAATTCTGAGTCATTATTTGTTTTCTTCACCGTGAACACCTTATTTATACAATCACTTTAAAAGCGGAGTTACTGCGGGGAGCTCCTTACCCTCAACAAGTCTCATCGAAGCGCCTCCACCAGTGGAAATGAATGTCATCTTATCTTCGACGCCAAATTTATCCACTGCCGCGACACTATCACCACCTCCGATGATCGTTGTCGCGTTTGTCTTTGCCATAGCTTCGGCGATTGCTCGCGTTCCCGCTTCAAATGGTTTCATCTCAAAAACGCCCATGGGACCATTCCAAAAAACGGTTTGAGAATTTGCAATCTCTTTGGCGTAGATTTCTTGTGTTTGTGGCCCAATGTCGAGTCCCATTTGCTCATCAGGAATCTCTTGAACAGGGACCGTTTCGGTTTGAGCATCGGGTGCGATTTTGCTCGCAACAACAACATCGGTGGGTAAAAGAAGCTTTTTGTTGAGTTTTGTAGCTTTTTCAAGCATTTGTTTGCACTGATCAACCAGGTCAGGCTCCACCAAACTTTTACCAATCGAAATGCCTTCTGCCGCCAAAAAGGTAAAGCACATCCCTCCGCCAATAAGGATGGTGTCGGCTTTGTCTAAAAGTGAATCTACCGCACCAATTTTGTCAGAGGCTTTTGAACCGCCAAGAACCGCGGTAAAGGGGCGTTGAGAATCCTCGAGCATATGTGAGAGGGTATTGACTTCTTTTTCCAACAAAAATCCCGCATATGAAGGCAGATATTGTGTGACCCCTACGGTTGAAGCGTGGCTTCGGTGAGCCGTCCCAAACGCATCGTTGACGTATATATCTGCCAGGGATGCAAGAGCCGATGCGAAGGCGGGATCATTCTTCTTCTCGCGAGGATCGAAGCGTAGGTTTTCCAGAAGGACGACATCTCCATCATGTTCGGCAGCAATTTTACTCTTCGCATCTTCGCCGACGGTGTCAGTGGCAAAAACTACAGGCTGATCTAAAAGATGGGCAAGCACGCTTGCGACAGGGCGAAGAGAGAATTTCTCTTCAAAACCTTTTCCTGAAGGACGCCCAAGGTGACTCATGAGAATTGTTTTTGCGCCACCATCTACTAAATATTTAATGGTGGGAAGAGCGGCACGTACACGAGCGTCATCGGTAACTTTTCCCTCTTGGATCGGCACATTAAAATCGACACGAACGAGCACACGCTTACCCTTAACGGGAGCATCTTTTATAGTTTTCATTTGAATCAATGCTGACACCTACACTTAACCGAGCAAAATTTTTGCGAGGTCCTTGACGCGGCAAGAATATCCCCATTCGTTGTCGTACCACGCAACGCATTTTGCAAAGTCACTGTTATCGCCAAGCACCATCGTAAGACCGCTGTCATAGATAGAAGAATGAGAATCACCCACGATATCGCATGACACAATGGGGTCTTCGGTATAGCCGAGATATCCTGCAAGGGGGCCCTCTTCAGAAGCCTTTTTCATCGCTGCGTTGATTGCTTCTTTTGAGACTGGCTTTTCTGTTTGGACGGTTAAGTCAACAAGAGAACCATCAGGAGTTGGAACGCGCGTTGCCATACCGTCTAATTTGCCTTTAAGTTCTGGCAGGACAAGGCTAATGGCGCGTGCCGCTCCCGTTGTTGTGGGGATAATTGATAAATTTGCTGCGCGCGCACGGCGAAGATCTTTATGAGGAAGATCTAAAATACGCTGGTCGTTGGTGTATGAGTGAATCGTATTGATAAAACCACGTTTGATGCCGAAGTTTTCGAGCATAACCTTGGCTACGGGAGCTAAGCAGTTTGTGGTGCACGACGCATTCGACACAATGTTGTGTTTTTCGGGGTCGTACTTGTCGTCGTTTACGCCCATAACAATGGTGATATCTTCATGCTTTCCGGGAGCAGTAATCAAAACTTTTTTTGCGCCAGATTCAAGGTGCGCACGTGCATCATTTGCATCACGGAAATGACCCGTTGCTTCAATAATGACATCAGCACCAACTTTTCCCCACGGAATATTGTGTGGATCTCGATCGCCAAACACGGCAACTTTATGTCCGTTATCGGTGAAACTCTCATCATCAAAGGAAAGATCGTGATCATAAATACCGTGGACTGAATCGTATTTGAGAAGATGAACTAAGGCTTTTACGTTGCCTGGATCATTAACGGCGACCACTTCGCAATCCGGATCCGCATCCATCGCCCTGTATACCAGACGTCCAATGCGTCCAAATCCGTTAATGCCAAAACGCGTGGTCATATATATCCCCTTTCAAAGGAAACAAATTTTTATACGAGGCAGATCTGGCCCGCCTATGTTTCCATTGTATTAAAGCGAATCATCATACTTTCGAGCTATCTGCTCAATACGGCGGATCCGATGGTAAACGGCAGATTTAGAAAGTGGAGGATTTGATTTGTCTCCCAGCTCTTTCAGGGATACTTGAGGGTTTTCCAAGCGCAATTGGACGATTTGCCGGAGTGCGGGAGGAAGATCATGAAATCTGCCATGGTCAATGATTGAGCGCATGGCCTTAATTTGATCGGAATTTGCGTCAATGGTCCGTTGCGAATTGGCCATTTCGGCATTTGTCTGGCGATTTACCTGATTGCGAACGCTTTTAATCACCAGCACTTCTTCCATTTTCAACATGCTTGAATGAGCACCGACAAGTGCCAAAAAATCTGCAATCGCAGAGCCACTTTTCATGTAGACAATATAGTCGTTTCGGCGCTGCATGACGTGCGCATTGATGTTTGCTTTTTGCAACAGTGACGCCAGGTCCTGAGCCAGTTCAGGAGTTGATGCGGTCATTTCAAAATGAAAATCTCCATGAGGATCAGCCACAAATCCGCGTCCCATAAACGCCCCACGCAAATATGCGGCTGCACAACACCTCTTGTTCACAAGATCGCTTTTAATTCCCTGCTCAAGTCCCGTATCGGAAATTATTCCTAGGTCTTTTAAAGCAATGGTTAAATTATGCTGTCTAGGGACGCTGATCAAATAGTTTGGAGTTTTGTGTAACACATTGCGGCGCATAACGGTTTCGGTTCGCAGATGATAGAGCTTATGGAGAAGTTCCAGCATCAAACGTGCGGTGGAAGGAGAATCGGTATTCGTTTCTAAACGATATTGCCCTGCCCCGGAAAACATCAGCGTTCCGTCCATGCGAACCATTGCAGACAAGGTAGCTCGTTCACAGTGAGAACACACGGGAGGAACGTGTGAGAGTTCCTCTTTTACATCTGTGGTGAACGACAAATCCGAAGCACCCCCGTGAATGCTTCCCGCAGTGCTATGGGATCATGCCAGGTCGGACGCTGTGGATCGACCAAATTGCGCGCAATTACCAACGGTCCTTTCCGCTCAATGCGCTGAGCTGCTTCATAGGTGATAGGAACGGGACGAATTTTTCGCCCACGCAGATTCATATCCGTGGGTTCGCCCTGTGCACCATGGGCTTCACGAACCGCCTGGAAACTGCCTGTTTCCATTGATTTCGGTTGCAGAGGTCGGGGTGTGTGAACCAAAACATAGTCCAAAAGACCGCGCATGCCATGAGCCAAAAGCGCGTCGACATGCTCCTCGGCAGAAAGTCCCCACGTTTCACCTTGCATATCGGCCAAGCTGCATACAAAAAGTGTCTTCCCTTTACTTGCACGAATGGCGTCAATGATACCGGGTACCAATAAGTTTGGAATGATTGAGGTGAAAAGCGACCCCGGACCTAAAACGATCAGATCAGCTTCGCAAATTGCCTTAATTGCATCGGGATATGCCTCGGCGGGAACATCGGAGCGAAGCCAAACGGTATCGAGTGCCGTAGGTGAATGCGATAAGGCCGACTGACCAGTTATTGTTTGTCCGTCACGGGTGCGGCCACACAAAATCACTTTATCAAGGGTGCTCGGGTATACATGTCCGCGAGTGTGCAGAAGCCCTTCGCAAATCTTAATGGCTTCAGGAAATGAACCGGTAGCATGTTCTAAGGCAGACAACATTAAATTTCCCAGGGTATGTTCATTTGCAAATTGGAAACGGTATTTAAATGCCTGGACAAGGGGATCCTGTGGATTTTCAGCAAAAGCGGTCAGGCATTTACGGACATCTCCAGGAGGGGTCACGTTCGCCTCTTCACGTAAAAGACCTGTTGATCCCCCATCATCTGCCATCGCGACAACAGCGGAGGTATGGACGCCCATAGAAAGAAGCGTCTTGATAGAAACGGGCGCTCCCGTTCCTCCACCAATGACAACGGCATGAACCGTTCGTAATGAATCTACTACGGGAGCTGCGTCTTGAATGCGCTGAAAGGATTCCGTCGCGGAAGGATCCTGAACAAATGGTTGTTTAGAAATAATTGCCATGATGCACCACGTATCAATCTTCGTTCTTGTTTGCGGCTCTATTGGTTACGCTTGGGGAGCCACCATGAGTTTCTGCTAAATTCAAATCTCTATGTTCAATATGGACGCGATACCCCAAACTCTTGAGGTATTCACCAGTTTTTTGCGCAAGTACCACGCTTCGATGCTGTCCGCCCGTACAGCCCACTGCAATGATGAGTTGTTGCTTCCCTTCAGCTACATAACCAGGCATAACAACCGAAAGAAGGCGTTTCCACGTTGCAAGGAATTCTTTGGTCTCTGGACGGTTAAGCACAAAATCGCGAACCGATTTGTCAAGCCCGGTCAGATGTCGCATTTGCGGATCATAATACGGGTTTGGCAAAAACCGCACATCGATAACGATGTCGGCATCAAGAACAGGTCCATGCTTAAATCCAAAGGAATACACTATCACGCTCATGCCATCTTGCATGGATTCATCGGAATAATGATCACGAATTTGGCGTCTGAGCTCGATGGGACGTAGCCCTGACGTATCAATAGTGAGATCCGATATACCCCGAAGGTCAGCGAGTACTTCACGCTCTTTATGAATTGCTTGAAGTGTTGAGGTATGCCCGTCCGTTGCAAGCGGATGTCTTCGCCGTGATGCTTTGTAGCGCGCCGTCAGCGTCTGGTCGTTCGCATCCAAAAACAGCACGCTGTACGGAAAGCCTGCTTTATGGAGCCTGCGTAGTTCACTTAAGAGTTCGGCAAAATTAGCCGCCTCGCACGCAACGCACACAACGGCAATTCGAGACGTTCCATCGCTTCTTCGCGGAACATCTTTGCTTTTAATCAAGCTCATTAAAAGTGATGGGGGAAGATTGTCGATACAGTAATACCCCATATCCTCAAAGGTATGCATCGCTTCGGTACGCCCTGCCCCACTCATTCCCGTAATAACAACGAGCTCACTATCTTCAAGATTGGTATGTGAAGCAGATGCTTCTGCCCTATCTTGGGTAGCCTGCGCATCATTGGCGGATGAAGAGTCGCCTGGCATGTGGCTTTGTGCTGGTTGCTCATCAAATCCTAAAGAATGTGTTGATACGTTGATCTGGTCAGACATCGTCGAGATCCTTTAAATGGTTCGGGAAATACCTTATCAAGTGTTAAACGCAAAATTAAACGGTCGTTCTACTTTCGGCAATCTTTTCAGAGACGCCGTCGGTATGCGCAAGGGCGCTTGCCTTATTTCGTTGATCATTATACAGCTGCAGTACGTCATAGAGTTCTTGCGCCACCTCGTCAGGAACGGTATGGGAGGCTTTGATGTCATCGAGAGAAGCTTGGCGAAGCTGTTTAAAGCTGTGGAAAGATTTCAACAAGGCTTTCTTGCGCTTCGGGCCAATACCCTCTACTTCATCAAGGATGCTGGTAGTCATTCCCTTGCCGCGCAATTCACGATGGAAGGTGATGGCAAATCTATGCGCCTCATCGCGCACGCGTTTTACCAAGTACAGTGACGGTGAGCCTGAAGGAAGAACAACGGGGCCAGAATCTTGCCAGGGAACAAAAAGCTCCTCATCGCGTTTTGCAAGACCCGCAATGGCAATGTCATGGATTCCCATTTCATCAAACATTTTTAAAGCGGCAGTAAGTTGAGGCTTACCACCATCTAAGATAATGAGATCAGGCTTATGGCCAAATCGCGTATCAGCCATGCGTTCAGGTGAATAACGACGTTTCATAACCTCAGCCATCGAAACAAAGTCGTTTGCTTCATCGAGCTTGGCGTGGATTTTGAAACGGCGATATTGGCTTTTATCGGGTCGTCCATTCGTAAACACCACCATGGATGCGACGGTAAAATTGCCGTGAATCGTTGAAATATCAAAACACTCAATGCGCATAGGAGGACGATCCATCGCAAGGGCGCTTTCTAACTGCAAGAGCGCCTCATTGGTGCGTTTGTCTTCATAGTTATTGCGCACCTTGTAGCGTACAAGCGTATGCTGCGCATTGACCTCCGCCATGCGCAGAAGCGCAGCCTTGTCTCCCCGTTCGGGAACGACAAAATGTACGTGAGCACCGTGTACGCTCGCTAATTTTTCCGTCAGCCATGATTCCATGGCTTCTTCATCTTCAGGAAGCTCTTCACAAATGATTTCGTGAGGAATCGATGAGGTCGTATCATAGTAGCGCAACAGGAAATTGTGGAATAAATCCTGATCGGGAACGTCTTTGCCCTTGTTTAAGACGAACTCATTTCCGTTGATGATCCTGCCCTCGCGCACATTGAGCACGTGTACACCCGCAATGGTTTCTTCGCGGTAAAACCCAATGACATCGGCATTGACGTCACGAGAAGAAACCGCATGTTGTTTTTCATTGAGATGGTTGATTGTCTGGATGCGTTCTTTTATGCGTTCTGCCCGCTCAAAGTCGAGCTTAGACGCAGCCTGGTTCATTTCCTGAGTAAGCTCATCGACAAATTCTTGATGTTGTCCCTTCAAGAAGCGCTCAATACGTTTGACATTGTGTGCATAATCCTCAGGTGAAATTTTCCCACAGCACGCACCGGGACCGAGGCCTACATGGCAGTCAAAACATATGCGACGTCCTTTAAGAAGCGTGGTGATTTCCGCACGTTTTTGAGGGTCTTTCCGAATTTCTTCGGAAGTTATGCCCTTCTTAGTAAACAGGCGATTAATCTGTCGCCAATCGGCACACGTAGAGGCACATAATGGCACGATTCGCCGCGCAATATCGATCATGTCGCGAGCGGCATGGCTATCGGTAAAAGGTCCGATATATTCCGTATCTTTTTTGTGATGCTCACGCGTGTATTTGATCGCGGGAAATACATCACCTTTGGTAAGGGCGATAAAAGGATAGCTTTTGTCGTCCTTGAAGTCGGCATTAAAATACGGCGAATATTGATTGATGAGGTTCTTTTCGAGAACTAAACTTTCGTGTTCGTTATTTACCACGACGTAGGCAAATGAATCAATTTGACTCACGAGCATGGGAATTTTTGCTCGATCATCTTCGAAATTCACATACTGACGCATGCGTGCACGCAGACGCTTTGCCTTACCCACGTAGATAACGGTGCCTTCTTTGTTTTTCCAAAGATAGACACCAGGTTTCATGGGTACATCATTCAGTTGTTTTTTTATTTCATCTAATTTGGTCATACAGCGATTATAGCTGCGAAAAAGCTTCTTCGATCTGTGTTACTGTGCCGTAAGATGCCTGCGCACCAGATCCACATGCTGAATAGGCGCCTACATACGAGGCAAGTTCAGCACAGCGAACGAGAGGATATCCCGACGCAAGTCCCCCAAGCAGACATCCCATGAATGCATCCCCACATCCGGTGGTATCAACCGCGGTTACCTTGATGGGACATACGCGCGTAATCGAAAGAGAGTCTTTCGCTTCAAGAACCACAGACCCATGTGCTCCCAAGGTAATGACCACGCGTGTAAAACCAAGACGACGAAGCATGTTTTGGATGGCACCTAGATCATTGTCATCCCATGGAAGTTCAGGGCACGAGGAACCCAACAATTGCTGGACCTCAATTTCATTTACGAGCAGCACATCGACACATTCGAGCAATTCAGCAGGCAGATCTTTAATAAAAGGAGAATCGTTGAGCACGACGCTCATCCCCTTTTCATGGCAGATCTTTGCGGCTTCGGTTGTTGCATCGAGCGGTGTTTCTAAGCAAAGTCCAAGAACATCTCCTGAGCAAAGTTGTTTTTCACACGCATGTACGTATGCAGGAGATAGTGTGGCGTTAGATCCCGGAGAATACACAATGGTATTCTCCCCTTTTGCATCAACAGTGATAAGTGTTGCGCCCGATGAACCTTCGCTATGAAGAACATTCGAGGTATCGACACCTGCCGAATTGAGCTGTGTGAGAAGAAATTCTGCGTTACTATCTGATCCCACGGCACCAAACATATGGGTCGAGACGCCGAGTTTCCCTGCTGCGGCAGCCTGGTTGCTCGACTTTCCGCCGGGACGAAGATGCAATGCGCCGCCACGTACAGTTTCTCCTGGTTGAGGGAGTGTTTGGGTATTTACGGTGTAATCGGCATTCATTGATCCGAACACGCATACATGTCCCGATAAATTTTCGAGATCATGTTTGATTGATTCATTCATAAAGCAAAACTTTCAGTACATAAAAATGGCCTTACGTACACCATAATGCACGCAAGGCCATTTGCGAAGGCAACTTATTGATCCGCGTTGTCTGGATCTGGGATTAAGAATGAAAGGATGAACGCAACGCAGAGAAGAATTGCGCCCCCCACGAATGCTCCCACATAGCCAGAAGTCGTTGCAGGACCGCCAAATGCGTTTTGAATTGCATACAAAACTGCATATGAAATGCCAGCGCCAAGGTTAAATGCACCAGCATTTAAGCCAGGGAGGTAACCCGTGTTGTCCTTTGGCGAAAGAACAATACCCAGGCCATTAAGCATGATGTTGCTCGTGCCTGCATACGTGATACCAACAAAGATGGAAATCGTAAGTAATGCCCAGATGCTTGGGGTGTTTGCCAAGTAAATTCCGAAAAGTACACCCACGATGGTAAGAACTAAGCCACAACGAAGAACGCCACGATAGCCAAACTTACTTGCCAAGATGCCTGCGACTGGTCCAAAAATCAGGCCGGCCAGAGCATAAGGGGTAAGCGTATAGAACGAGGCCACGGTTGTTGCAATGCCGGTGCCTGCAACACCGTCCTGCGCGAGTGCAGGAACAATACCGTTCATGATGGCGAAGACACCCGTCATGGTGCACAGCGTGGTAGAAAGTAAGGCCCATGTACGACGCTGTTTCAGGTATTTCGTTGCAACCATAGGATGCTGTGAGTGCGATTCGGTGCGCCAGAATAAGATAAACGCAACAACGGCAACGACAAGCATAATTCCTACAAATGCCCAATTTGCTGCCGCGAGTTTTTCAATTTCATCAATTGCGAGCAGTGCACATCCAACGGCGACGACCAAGAAGAAAACGCCCAGCCAATCCATCTTATCGGTATCGGAATCTTTGGATTCATCGGTGAATGCAAAGATCATGAAGACTGCGAGGACACAAACGAGACCCATGACCCAGAAAACGGAACGATATCCCCAGTTGCCAGCAAGCCATCCACCGAGCAGTGCATCGACGCCGCCGATACCACCATTGACGCTGGTAAGGATTGCCATCAAGCGTGCATATCGTGCCTTATCCTGGACACGTTCATGCAACATGATCAAGCAAAGAGGAACGACTGGTCCTGAAACGCCCTCTAAGATTCGACCAAGGTTTAAAATTGTCATGTTTGGGGCAATTGCAGAAATAACGCAGCCAGCCATGGTTGCGATGAGCATGCCGCCTAAGACCTTCTTGCGACCCTTAAGGTCTGCAAGACGAGGGAGAAACAGAGAGAACAATGCTGCCGCCGTAAAGAAGATGGTTTGCGACATTGCGACATCGCTCTGCGGAACTCCCAGTTCATCTGCCATTTCCACCAATGCTGGCGAAAGCATTGATGCATTGAGCTGAAAAGCAAAAATTGCTACTAAGAGAGAAGCCATCAATACGCCGATTGATACATGCTTCCCTCCTGTTTTGGCATCTGCCATATTCACTCCTTGTTTGTTTCGAATATTACCGGGGAATTGAGACCCAATTAATGCTGACCTTTGCCATCAGCAATATTTTGAATCGCATCTGCAATCAAATCCCAGAAACGATCGAAATCAAGCCCCAACCCCACTTGCGTATGACACGTTGGATCTTCGGGACCACGAAGATCGGCCACGGTCATACCCAAAGCAGGCCCTTCTCCACACTGAACATCCACGGTGCAACGGCGTGTCGTAAGTACCTGCGGATCGATAATATACGCCACTGTGCAGGGGTCGTGAACAGGAGGATCAACAAAATCTTGATTGTCTTGGTATGATTTACGGAAGAAATCCATAAGATGGCTGACAAATACGCCCAGTTCCCCACCCGTATTTTCAATACGCTTTTGAACTTCGGGGGTGCATAGTGCCTTATGGGTTACGTCAAGCCCCACCATCGTTACATCCCATGGTTCGTTGAAAACGATCTTTGCCGCTTCTGGATCAATCTTGACATTGAATTCTGCACATGGGCTCCAGTTGCCATCATGGACAGCGCCACCCATCAGCACCACACGTTTCACGCGATCAACAATGCGTGGCTCCATACGAACTGCCATAGCAATATTGGTAAGGGGGCCGGTAGGAACCAGTGTGATGGTCTTTGGGTCGTTCGACATAATAGTGTCAATCAGCCAGTTTACGGCATGGCCTTCATCGAGTGGACGCGTGGGCTTTGGAAGGTCGACGCCATCGAGACCCGTTTGACCATGGATTGACGCGGCATTTTCCATAGGACGCAAAATAGGACGATCGCATCCTGCGTGGACTGGAATGCTTGTTGCGCCAGCTTCTTCGAGAACAGCACGGGCGTTGTAGGTTACCTTGTCAAGGCTTTGATTGCCTCCGACCGTAGTTACTCCCAACAAGTCTATTTCTGGTGACCCGACGGCAAGTAAAATTGCCACCGCATCATCATGACCGGGATCACTATCTAAAATGATCTTTTCAGCCATTATTTCCTCCTTGTTTAGAATTTGTTTTCACTTTCAACCATGTCAAAAAGTGAAAAACACCAATACTCAAAAGAGTAGGGCTCTGGGCATTAAAAGAGGCTCAAAACAAGTGAAGATAGAAATAAATCGGCGGATGGTAGCGAAAATCTTATCTGACAAGCAGCATTATGCCGGAAGTTAAACAGACAACAGTAACAAATGGATTGAATATCCTATCCAATTTATTCGGATCAAAACGACCTAGCAGTTTCGGGGAGAACCATGCGCCAATAACGGTCCCAGAAGTAAGAAGTACCACCAAAAGCCAATCGACGCTTCCCTGGCCTATATGCATAATAAAACTCACGCAAGCAAGCGCGAGCAAAACAACAACCGATGTCCCAACCGTTTCAAGGGCTGTACATCCCATGGCAATAAGCCCTGCGGTAATAGGACCGCCTCCTGAAAGACCTACGATTCCCGACATCAGGCCGGCGAGTATTCCATAAGAAGCCGCTTCGATAGTACCTTTTCTTGTCCCCTTCACAGAGTGAAATGTACCGCGATGTTTTTTCACCATTACCACTATATTGTTTGCTGAAAGGTAGAGGAGCGTTGCTGCAGTAATGATGGAATACAATTTTTCTTCAAGAAAACCTGATATCAGAGAACCCACGATCGCACCAATGATGCCCCAAACAAGCATCTGCTTGACCATCTGCTTGTTTACATTACCCGCATGCCAGTGACTTATTGCGCCAACGGCTGAAGTAGGAATTCCTGTTGCCACCGATGTTGTTGCGGCAATTGCAGGGGGAACATTTAAAAAGGCAGTAAGAATAGCGACATACAGGCTGCCGCCTCCGCCACCTACAGAGACCATTATCAAGCCAATAAAAAATCCTAAAATAGGCAGAATATATAACATCAAAAAGGATCAGACCGTATCTATTACATCAGAACTTACGACATTGTAGGGGCTAATAACGACTATTCCGCATTTGCCTATCGTAGGTGCACTTACAAAAAATGTATTATCAACAGTTCTGCCATTGGCAAGATCTTGCTCATTATCCATGGTAATCACCACGTCGATGCCCGTTTCACCTGAAGGGCCGTTTGTCTGGTTATCTGTCTGTGCTGACGTTGTGGATTGCGAAGATGAATTGCTCGAACTACTCGAATTCTGTGGTTCTGCACCGTTTGAAGTCGAAGAGATATTTTCAGATGGATCATTAGACGAATTTGTGGATGATGCCTGGTCCTGAGAAGACTGAGATTGATTCTGACCAGGATTCTGCTCGCTTTGAGCTGAGCTACTGCTTGTCGAATTCGTCCCATTGGAACTGGCTGGATTGCTGGTATTGGAATTCCTTGCGGTATTTCTGTGCGTTCTGGGTGCAGCATTTGTATCGATGTAAGAACTTTCAGGAGTGATACATACGGTGTAATCAACGTGCTGTGATTTAAGATATGAAACGTGATCTTCAATTTGCTGTTGGGTAAGGACCGTTGGAGCATAAAACACTCCTACGCGTTTGTCGCCAACCCACACAACCATACCTTGGGTATATTTTTCTGGATGAACCAGATCAAGTTGCATGACATTGGAACTTTTTTCTATATAAGAATTTTTCACCTGTGCCAGCGATACGGGATCCTGTGCAGAAGATGCTTCATCGGTGGTAGGGATCGCAACACCATCAAAGGCAATTGTCGTATAACCTGTCATCTTACCTGCTGCATCGTCGATTCTTGTGGCGGCAACATTCCATTGGTGGCCGGCATTCATGTTGTACCAAAGGCTGCCAGCAAGTCCCCCAATAAGGACGATGATGAATGCAATGAGGGCTATTTTTTCACGTAATTTCTGGTTCATAGCTCGATTATTATACCCTTGCAAAAAAGGGCAATGACGAGCGAAAACTACTGAAAAGCATAAATTCACGTTGGGTACAAAAATTCTGCACCAATATGTAAGAAACGACGCCTCTATAAATATGGCATTGAAATAAAGAGCGTTTGATCTAATTTTGCTTGACCTGCTACTTCAGCATCGGGGCAAGGAATTTTCCCGTATAGCTTGCGCTACACTGTGCTACCTCTTCTGGAGTCCCGCAGCACACGACGTTGCCTCCTTTGTCTCCTCCTTCGGGGCCAAGGTCAACAATATAATCGGCGCATTTAATCACATCTAAATTGTGCTCAATAACCAAAACCGTATTTCCGGCATCTACCAGGCGTTGCAGAACGGCAAGAAGCTGACGTATATCCTCAAAATGAAGTCCTGTGGTGGGTTCATCTAGAATATAAAATGTTTTCCCTGTTTGACGACGTTGAAGTTCACTTGAAAGTTTTACACGCTGTGCTTCCCCACCAGAAAGTGTGGTTGCTGGTTGTCCCAAGCGAATATATCCGAGCCCTACATCGTGCAATGTCTGAAGTTTGCGTTTAATGGACGGAATATGTTTAAAGAAATCAAGAGCTTCGTTGACAGTCATCTGCAAGATGTCGTACATATTCTTGCCACGATACGTAATCTGCAGGGTTTCACGGTTATAGCGCTTTCCTCCGCACACTTCGCAGGGAACATATACATCCGGTAAAAAGTTCATCTCGATCTTTTTTTGACCGTCACCCTTGCATGCTTCGCATCGACCCCCAGGGACATTAAAACTAAAGCGCCCAGGCGAATAACCTCGAGCCTTGGATTCTGGCGTGGAGGCCATGAGCTTGCGAATATCATCCCAAAGACCCACATAGGTTGCCGGATTTGAACGTGGAGTTCGGCCAATGGGGCTTTGGTCGATGTTAACTACCTTGTCGAGCTTTTGGGTTCCGAAGATGCGATCAAATTTTCCCGTTACGCGGTGTGCATGGTTGACTCGGTTTGCCAGTGCTGGCGCAAGTGAATCGGTGATCAAAGAACTTTTGCCGGATCCCGAAACACCGGTAATCAGAGTTAAGGTGCCAATCGGGATTTTGACCGTTATATTCTTAAGATTATTTTCTTGAGCTCCTGAAATGGTGATATAGCCTCGGTTTGGCTTTCTTCGGACTTTTGGAACTTCTATTCTTCTCTTGTGCAACAGGTATTGACCGGTAAGTGAATCTGGACACTTCATGACATCTTCCGGGGTTCCTGCAGCAACAACATAGCCTCCGTGCTCTCCTGCACCTGGCCCCATATCAATCAGATAGTCAGCATGGCGCATCGTATCTTCATCATGTTCAACGACGATGACGGTGTTTCCGAGGTCGCGTAGATGTTTAAGGGTATGGAGCAAGCGGACATTGTCACGCTGATGCAAACCAATAGAAGGTTCATCCAAAATGTAGAGAACTCCCATCAGACCTGCACCAATCTGCGTGGTCAGACGAATTCGTTGTGCTTCACCACCAGACAGCGTCGCTGTCGCTCGGTTGAGGGTGAGATAATCAAGTCCTACGTCCACCAGAAATTGAAGACGTGTGCGAACTTCTTTAACAATGGGTGCAGCAATGACGGCTTTTTCTCCCGTAAAATGTAGCGATTTGAAAAATTCAAGCGATTCCGCAGAACTCATTTCGCACACATCCCAAATGCTTTTGCCGTTAACGGTTACGGCAAGAATTTCGGGACGCAGGCGCTTTCCATGGCATGTTGGGCAAGGAACGATGGCAAAATATTGTTCATATTTAAGCCGGGCCTTATCAGTTTTCGCATCAGAGAGTTTGTCGCGCACCGCGGCAACGATACCATCCCATCGAATAAACCAATAGGTATCGCGACCATCCATCGTGTGATAATCCACGCGCACCTTTTCGCCACGCAAACCATACATAAGCGCCTTCTGGGCTTTTTTGCTCATCTTATTCCATGGTGTATGTTCGTCGTAGCCCAAATGCCTCGCAACGGCGCGAAGCACCTGTGGATAATAATTTCCCGTAGTAAAAGGCGCTACTGCACCTTCCGCAAGAGAAAGATTCTTGTCAGGGACAACGAGGTCAGGATCTACCTCTTCCCTGCTTCCGATTCCTCCGCAATCAGGACACGCTCCGTAGGGAGCGTTGAAACTAAAATCACGAGGCTGGAGTTCATCGATTGAATGGCCGTGAATCGGGCATGCAAGCGCCGTGCTGTACTGATAATCTTTCGGATCGCTATCTTTAGGGAGCGTCTCTACGACAACCGACGAACCAGTCAATTTCACGGCATTTTCGACTGCCTCGGCAATTCGGTTTTGGGCTGACGGTTTTATCACGATTCGGTCAACTACAACTTCAATGGTGTGTTTGAACTTTTTGTCGAGCTTGAGGTCTTCGTCTTCAAGGCGCAGCACTTCCCCATCAACTCGCGCGCGCGTAAAACCTTCTTTGCGCAAGTCTTCGAAAAGCTTGGTGAACTCACCTTTACGTCCACGAACTACCGGTGCCAAAATGAGCGCCCGAAGATTGTCTCCGAGTTGCATGATCTTATCGGTTACCTGGTCAGTGGTTTGTTTTTCGATGACCCGACCACACTCAGGACAATGCGGAACCCCGACGCGTGCAAACAGGAGACGAAGATAGTCGTATATTTCGGTGGAAGTACCCACTGTTGAACGAGGGTTTTTGCTTGTTGTCTTTTGGTCAATAGAAACTGCCGGAGAAAGCCCATCAATGCTATCGACATCAGGCTTATTTGATTTGCCTAAAAACATACGTGCATAGCTTGAGAGGCTTTGAACATATCGACGTTGACCTTCGGCATAGATGGTATCGAATGCTAAGGAGCTCTTCCCAGATCCAGAAAGACCTGTAATTACCACAAGTTTGTCACGCGGTATCGTGACATCAATGTTTTTTAAATTGTGTTCGCGTGCACCTTTTATGACAATCGAATTTTGTGCCATCTAAATTTCGAGTCCTTCGTTGCTTACGTCGTTCATCTTTTTGTTAAAGGGCCTCATTATCTGCTTTTTGGTCCCGGATCTAAATGCTTGTGCTTATAAATTCATGAAGTTTTCTAAGCCCACAATCAAACCGCTGCGCTCACCCACACTGCGAATACCCAGCAGTACACCAGGCATATAGCTTTCGCGATCCCACGATTCATGCTTAATGGTTAAGGTTTGCCCCATAGAGCCAAAAATGACTTCTTGGTTTGCTACAAAGCCCATTGAGCGTACGGAATGAATCGGTACGCCATGAACAAGCGCTCCACGAGCCCCTTCGCAGCCTTCATTCTCGCTTTCCTTACCGGGCGCTTTACTATCAAAGCCACGGGATTTCTGGATCATCGCTGCCGTTTGAACCGCGGTACCGCTTGGAGCATCCAGCTTGTCTGCATGATGGTATTCGATAATTTCGGCCTCAGGGAAATATGGAGCAGCAATTTTTGCAAATTGCATCATGAGAACCGCTCCGGTGGTAAAGTTTGGCGCCACAAAAAGGCAGGCATCATTTGTTGCGAGTTTTGCAAGACTTTCAAGTTTTTCCTGAGAAAGTCCCGTTGTGCCGATAACGCAGTTAATTCCTTGTGGAAGTGCCTTTTCAATATTTGAGGCCACAACATCAGGGCGCGTAAAATCAACAAGCACATCGAATTTCTCGTTTTTCAACGCTTCATCGAGCGATGCATATACAGGAAAATCTTGTTGTTCACTTTTTGGATCTACACCACATACGAGATTCATATCGTCTGCTTTTTGAACTGCCCCAACCGTAGCCGTACCCATTTTGCCTGCACAGCCGCATACACAAACCTGAATCATAATTTCTCCTGTCCAAACGTTATTGCAAACCGTTTACATACTAATTTATGCCACTCGGTACATCATGTTCTTGAGGCTCTATCCTTTTCGGATCGTATCCTATGCCCGATAATAGAACAAGTGTTCGTATATTTCTACTTGATATTGTTAATGTTTACTTTGGAATTAACTCGAATATTTAGTTCGACTCCAAGGCCTCATTGACGATTGACTGAGCTTTATCTTTTTCTATGGAAGAGACCAAGGCAACCGTTGGCGGTTCAAGCAAATATTCTTTCGCAATTTTTTGTACGTCATCCTGCGTTACACTGCGATATCTTTCTACCATATCATCTGCGCAAATAAGATCATTTCCTAACGTTTGCAGACGTCCCAGGCGCAGCATGCGTGTAATCGTTGATTCTTCGCCCAACAAGATTTGCCCACACACGCTCTCAGTAGCGCGTGAAAGTTCTTCTTCACTTACGCCATCGCGGGCGATTTTTTTGAGCTCTTCACAAACAAGACGAATCACCTCGCCCACGTTTTCAGGACGGGTACCCGCATACACCGTGAAAATGCCCGTGTCGGAAAAGGTGACAGGGCTTGCATAAATTGAATACACCAGCCCGCGCTTCTCACGAACTTCTGTAAAAAGCCGTGAAGACATAGAGCCGCCCAATATTTGCGAAAGTGTGTAGCCCGCATAACGCCGAGGGTCGTGGACCGATAGCCATGGCATTCCTACCACTACATGTGCTTGCTGCGTATCACGGGTATCACTAACAAAAGTATGAGATGGACGAGCGTCTTGTGCGTGGCGCACCTGTTTTGTTCCTTTATTCATTTTGACAAAAAGGCGAGAACACATTTCCACCAGCTCATCGTGATCAACATGCCCTGATGCGGCAACGCATAAATTCCCCGTGTAATAATGCTCATTTTTGTAGCGCATACAATCATTGTGATTGAAGTTTGCCACCAGGTCTTTGTCGCCAAGAACGGGCTTTCCGAGAGGATGATGGGCTAAAAGTGTTTTCGTAAATAGATCAAAAACATAATCGTCGGGCGCATCGTAGGATCGCGCAATTTCTTCGAGTACAACCTTACGTTCCGGTTCGATTGTTTCGTTTGTATAGGTGGAATTGACCAACATATCAGCCAGAATTTCAAACACGTCGGAGAGCTTTTCATCCACAAAGCGCGCATAAAAACATGTTGCTTCCTTGCCGGTAAAGGCATTTGACTCGGCACCAAGCCCATCGAATGCGCGGTTGATATCAAATGCATTCCGTGTGTTCGTGCCTTTGAATGTCATATGCTCCATAAAATGTGAAAGACCCGCTTGATCGGGTTTTTCGTCTCGGCTTCCCGTATTCATCCACAGACCAAGAGAAATACTCCGAACGTCATCCATGTGCTCGCTTACCACGGTGATACCATTATCGAGAACGGTTCGTTTGCAAAAACCGAGATCTTCTGTTGTACCTTGTTGACCAGCCACATTTGCTCCTTTCAGCACGCATTCTGGGTCAAATACTTCAATCGATTCATAGAGGTATTTCAGTATTAGTTTGCACATATTCTTTTCGTGAAATGGAAAAGAATACAGATTGTCATCATCGATCATACACGCAAAAATACAAAACTTTTGAATACCTTACAGATTTATTTGTTTGATTATTTCTTAAAACCGCAGGTAAAAGTAATATGAGTACAGTTACTACGAGAGAAAGAAAGGGAATAATGGGACTGACCGATACAGCCAAACGTTATGGCCTTACCAAGGTTTATAAATATTTGGAAAAAAATCCTCGTGAGAACTTGCCGAAGATCATGGACTTCGTCGACAAGGTTACTCCGGGTGACTTAATGAAATCACAGCGTGATACATTCCGCCGTGTTATTAACGATCCAGACAACAACTGGAATCAGATGCTCTGCAACTTATGGGATACGGTTGATTCCCACATCATTGAGAAGGCTTTCCAGAACTTCATTCTCAACGGAAGTTTGACCGGATGGGCTCGCCAGGAGGAAATGCGCAAAAAGTATCAGTGCAACATTCCTTGGGCTATTCTTCTGGACCCGACGAGCGCATGTAATAAGCATTGCATCGGCTGCTGGGCAGGTGAATATGGCAACAAATTAAACCTCTCATTTGATGAAATCGACAGCATCATTCAACAGGGCAAAGAGTTGGGCTGCTATGTGTACATCTACACAGGCGGTGAGCCAACGGTTCGTAAAAAGGATCTGATTGCTCTCGCAAATAAGCATAACGATTGCGAATTCTTATGCTTTACCAACGGCAGCTTGTTTGATCAGAAGTTTGTCGATGAGATTTTGCGTGTTGGCAACTTCATCCCAATCATTTCCGTTGAGGGAACGAAGGAATCCACCGATGCACGTCGTGGCGAAGGTTGCTTCGACGAGATCACCAGCACCATGGATTTGATGACCAAGAATAAGCTTGCTTGGGGCGTCAGCATTTGCTCTACTTCTCAGAATGCAGAGATTGTAACTAGTGAAGAGTACTACGATTGGATGATCGAAAAAGGCGCGAAGTTCTGCTGGTACTTCGACTATATGCCGATCGGAATGGATGCAGATCCAAGCTTGCTGGTTACTCCAAAGCAGCGTGAGCTCATGTATCACCGTGTACGTAAGTTCCGCAACGAAAAACAGCTGTTCACTTTGGACTTCTTTAACGATGGTGAATATGTAGGCGGATGCATTGCAGGTGGTCGTCGTTATCTGCACATCAATGCAAATGGTGACGTTGATCCATGCGTATTTATTCACTACAGTGATTCAAACATTCGTGAGAAGAGCCTCTTGGATTGCCTGCGTGCGCCAATGTTTATGGCTTATCACAACAATCAGCCATTCAATGAGAACATGCTTCGTCCATGCCCTGTACTCGACAATCCTGGACGTTTGACGGCAATGGTTGAGGAGACTGGTGCTCATTCAAGTGAGATTTTGAAGCCAGAAACCGCAAAGCATTATTCAGACAAATGCGTTGATGTTTCTAAAGCGTGGAAACCTCGTGCAGATCGTCTGTGGGCTTCGAAGTACCACAACCCTGCCCTGCTGGTTAAATAATTCGAATTTAGTATTCGAAATTAAGGCTTTTAAAAAACTCCGCATGGTTTTCCGTGCGGAGTTTTTTGCGCCTCAGATCCCATATGAGATGTTTGCAACACTAAGAAAGAAACGCAAGAAATAAGAATTAATTTTCTTTTGCCGTATGTAATGTCCAGATATTGGTAGGCTGGATTTTCTTCTTTTTACCAAGATACCAAACAAGAGCGCATGCAAGAATCAATAGGATCGTTGCCATGCCGGATCCTTCGAGGCCAAACGTGGGATCATACGCAAACCCTGCAACAAGATTAGTGCCAGGAGTAATTCCAAATAGAGCAAATGGTGTGGTATAGCCACTGTTAGGAAGCCCAATCACAATCGCTTGCATGAAATTCCATCCGGTATGTGCACCGAATGCCGCCCAGGGACTGTCGAACTTCCAGACCAGAAGGCCAAAAAGAATTCCCACAAGAAAGGTATTGGCAACAGTAATAAAGGTGACACCGGGGTTGAACAGATGAGCCAGGCTAAAAAGACCAGCGGTGAGAAGTATCGCAATCCAGGGACTTTTTAAGGTGCGCAAGGTACATTGGTAAAGATAGCAACGGAAAATAAGTTCTTCGGCTGAAGATTGAATAAAGACACAAACGAGAAGAAAAATAAGTCCTGCAATATTGAGACCGACAAGTGAAACGTTGATGCTGCCCGTTTGTATTGCAACAAGCGCACAAATACCATTTAAAACGAGGCCAAATAGAAGCCCCAAACCAAGGCAGGCAGGTGTATTGCCCTTCATTTTTGTTGTGACTGTTTGTATGATCGGGCGCTCATGACGGTTGATGCATAGATATATCATGATCACAATCCAAATGCCTAAGTGGCCAAGATACATTCGGCTCGTATAAACCACACTGGCAAGTGAAGCCGAATATTCACCAGCAGAAAGCCCGACGGCTTCGAGCTCTCCAAACAAAAAGGCAGAAAGCATATCATTGACGCCACTCCCCTGTGTGGCGAATCCATAAATAAAGAGGCAAAGGAAAATAGCTATAAATTGGCCAAGGATGCTGCCTAGGATAGCCATGACAATAGCAAAAAGATAATCAAAAATAAGACGCCCTATGCTTTTGCCGCTTATGTGTTGGCTTGCCACGTGAATCTCCTTTTGCACCCAATTTGAGCAGGCAATCGTTCTCTAATATTGAGCATCAATATATAATGTTCAATTCTTTATATAATTAACAGTACATTAAAAAAACCTGATCCCGGCTTATGGTCGAGATCAGGTTTTCATTTATGCATATATGCAAAGGTGTTTACTTAGAATTATCTGCCTTTGTTGCAAAGAGCTCAATCGAGTCGCCTTGCTTTAAGGTAACCATGGCCTTTTTCCAGGTCTTGGTTTGGCCCATTTGATAACGAACACGCTTGTTCTTTGGCTTAACATTAATGACGTTAACCTTAGTGACGGTAACATCAAAAATGTCTTGTACAGCCTGAGCAATTTCTACCTTGTTTGCAGTCTTCGCTACTTCAAAGGTGTACACATTGTCAGCCATCTGATCATAACTATGCTCAGTGACAATAGGACGAATAATAACCTGACGAGGATCCTCCATTATGCAAGCACCCCCTCAATATGTTTAACAGCACCAGAAGTAAGCACCAGCGTCTTGTTATTTACAAAATCGTAGGTGTTCATTGCAGAAGCTGGAATGCAAAGTACTTTTGGCAAATTGCGGAAGCTGAGCAGAGCTTTGTAATTGTCGTTATCAACAACTACGGTGCAACGGCCCTCTACTCCTAACGCATCAAGTGCCGCCTTTGCCTGCTTGGTCGAAGGTTTGTCGAAATCAAATGCATCGACAACAACGAGCGCATTCGATGCTGCCTTGTCGGAAAGCGCTGAGCGCATTGCTAATTTAACAACTTTGCTTGGAACTTTAAATGCGTATGAGCGATTATGAGGACCCCATACGGTTCCGCCGCCTACCCATTGTGGTGAGCGAATGGATCCTTGACGTGCACGGCCTGTACCCTTCTGACGCCATGGTTTACGACCGCCACCACTCACCTTACCGCGTGTGCGGGTCTCTGATGAGCCCTGTCTCCAGCTCGCACGTTGGGCGCGAACCACTTCGTGCATAGCGGAGACATTCGGCGTGATGCCGAATACGTCGGAGTTAAGGTCATATGTGCTGACCTTTTTTCCCTCGACGTTCTTCACTTCAATGTTGGACATGTTGTGTTAACTCCTCGTGTTACTTCGGTTAGGCCAAACGAATACGAACCGTGGCATTCTTGCCACCAGGAACGCTCCCCTGAATCAGAATAAGGTTCTGATCTGGGTCAACTTCAACCACCGAAAGATTCTTTGTGGTTACCGTGTTGCAACCCATATGTCCTGGCAGACGATGTCCGCGGAAAATACGCGATGGTGTTGCACACATACCAATTGAACCTGGAGCACGATGGAAATGAGCACCGTGTCCGCCAGGGCCACCTTGGAAGTTGTAACGACGCATAACACCAGCGAAACCTTTGCCCTCTGATGTACCCGTTACATCAACCAGTTTGGCATCCTTAAATGCATCAATGGTCACTTTGTCTCCGGCTTTGTAGCTTGAAGGATCATCAACACGAACTTCGCGAAGATGACGAACAGGCTCAACGCCGCATTTTTTAAAGTGTCCAGCCATAGGCTTGTTAACCTTGTTGGCTTTGATAGCACCAAAGCCAAGCTGAACTGCGTCGTATCCGTCAGTTTCCTTTGTTTTGATCTGACAGACAACGTTTGGTTCTGCCTGGATGACCGTTACAGGAACCAAACGATCACCCTCGGTGAAAACCTGGGTCATACCCAGTTTCTTTCCATAAATTTCGTTGATCATGAAATGTGTCCTCCTACAGCTTGATCTCAATATCCACGCCTGCAGGGAGATCGAGACGCATCAGAGAATCAACCGTGTTTGCGGTTGGCTCTAAGATATCGATCAAGCGCTTATGAGTGCGCATCTCGAACTGCTCACGAGAGTCTTTATTTACATGTGGACCCTTGACTACGGTAAACACATTGCGTTCCGTAGGCAGAGGAATTGGTCCGGAAACTTTTGCACCAGTCTTCTGGGCGGTGTCGACGATGAGTTTCGTAGATTGATCTACGATCTCATGATCATAGCCCTTCAGGCGAATGCGAATCTTTTGATTAGCCACTTAAAACTACCTCCGTATAAAGCGTGCTCGCAAAAGCCTTCAGGCTTTAAGCTTCGCCGCCAGCCTTCTTAATAATTTCTGCTGATACACTCTTTGGCACAGGCTCATATGCATCGAACTGCATGGTGTATGTTGCACGTCCCTGAGTCGTAGAACGCAGGTCGGTTGCATAACCGAACATGTTGCTTAGAGGAACCTTTGCCTGGATGACCTTTGCATTTGCGCGGTCTTCCATGCCAGTGATCTTACCGCGGCGGCCATTGAGGTTGCCCATAACATCGCCCATGTACTCTTCAGGTGTTTCAACTTCGACAGACATAACAGGCTCAAGCAAGATAGGATCAGATTTTTCCATAGCCTTCTTAAACGCCATAGAACCTGCAACCTCGAATGCTGCTTCAGAAGAGTCGACCTCGTGGTACGATCCGTCGATAAGCTCGACTTTTACGTCTACGATTGGGTATCCTGCAAGAACACCATTTGGAAGTGCACCCTGAATGCCCTTATCAACATAAGGAATGAATTCTTTTGGAATTGCACCGCCAACAACTTTGTTCTCAAAGGTGTAGCCAGCGCCACGCTCCTGCGGAATAAGGTTGATGATGGCATCGCCGTACTGACCATGACCACCAGTCTGACGTACGAACTTGCCTTGTACGTCGTCGACTTCTTTGGTCGCGGTTTCACGATATGCAACCTGTGGTTTACCAACATTTGCATCAACTTTGAATTCACGAGTCAAGCGGTCAACGATGATCTCCAAGTGAAGCTCGCCCATACCCGCAATAATGGTCTGACCGGTTTCCTGGTTGGTGTGAACCTGGAATGTAGGATCCTCTTCAGCTAAACGCTGAAGTGCGGTATCTAATTTCTCCTGCTCAGCCTTTGAAGTAGGCTCAATAGCAACATCGATAACAGGATCGGGGAAGTCCATAGACTCCAGAACAATAGGATGATCTTCATCGCAAAGCGTATCACCTGTGGTGGTGTGCTTTAGACCTACACATGCAACAATGTCGCCTGCAGAGCATTTTGGAATATCGGTACGTTGGTTTGCATTCATCTCGAGCAAACGACCGATACGCTCTTTATTCCCCTTGGTTGCATTGAGCACATAGCTGCCTGCTTCAAGAGAGCCCGAATACACACGAAGATACGTTAATTTACCAACGAATGGGTCGGTCATGATCTTGAAGGCAAGTGCTGAGAACGGAGCCTTAGGATCATTTTCGCGCGTGATGGTATCGCCAGTTTCAGGATCAGTGCCCTCAACTGGAGGAATATCAACAGGGCTAGGCAGATAATCAACAACAGCGTCAAGAAGCTCTTGAACACCCTTGTTTTTATATGCAGAACCCACAAATACCGGGTTGAGCTTATTTGCAATAACACCCTTACGGATGGCTGCCCGAAGCTCTTCGGATGAAACGGGCTCATCTTCGAGAACCTTCATCATGAGGTCGTCGTCGCAGTCAGCGGCTGCTTCTAAGAGTTCTTCATGATATTTCTTTGCATCAGCCTTGAACTCATCAGGAATCTCATCCAGAGGCTCTGGGTAAGTCATTCCCTTATCGTCCGCTTTGAAGTCCCATGCAGTCATGGTGACCAAGTCGATGACACCCCAGAACTGATCTTCAGCACCCATAGGAAGCTGAGCAGCATATGCTGGTGCACCTAAGCGATCACGCATGGTGTCAATTGCATGGAAGAAGTCCGCTCCTACGCGGTCATATTTGTTAATGAACGCAATACGAGGAACGTTGTAACGATGAGCCTGACGCCATACGGTCTCAGACTGTGGCTGGACACCTGCAACAGCGTCGAAGACAGCAACGGCGCCGTCTAAAACGCGGAGTGAACGCTCGACTTCAGCAGTGAAGTCTACGTGACCCGGGGTGTCAATAATTTGAATACGGTATTCTTTGTTGTTGCGTTTCCAATAGCAAGTCGTAGCAGCAGAAGTGATTGTTACGCCACGTTCCTGCTCTTCTGACATCCAGTCCATTGTGGCTGCACCATCATGGACCTCGCCAATTTTATGCGTCTTGCCTGTGTAATAAAGAATACGCTCGGTTGTGGTGGTTTTGCCCGCATCGATGTGGGCCATAATGCCAATATTACGCGTATTTTTCAGCGGTACTTTAATTTGTGCCATTACTACAGTCCCTCTTCTACCAACGGTAATGCGAGAATGCGCGGTTTGCTTCAGCCATGCGATAGAGATCCTCGCGACGTTTTACCGAAGCTCCTTGGTTATCGGAAGCATCCATAATTTCCGCAGCGAGGCGCTCAGTCATGGTGTGCTCTTTGCGAGAGCGGCTGAAGTCAACGATCCAACGAATTGCCAAGGTGGTTGCACGACGAGAGTTAACCTCCATAGGAACCTGGTAGGTTGCTCCGCCAACACGCTTTGGCTTGACCTCTAAGGTAGGACGAACGTTGTCCATTGCCTTCTTGAAAACGGTCATAGGATCATCGCCGGTCTTTTCACTGATGATGTTGAATGCACCATAGACGATGCCCTCAGCTACAGACCTTTTACCATCCTGTAAAACTTTATTAATAAGCTGTGTTACCAGCCGGTTGTTATAAACTGCATCCGCCTGAATTTCACGGCGGCTCGCTGTTGTACGACGCGACATGTAACTTCCTTTCTAAAACTAGATTCGGTAGAACCAAATACTTATTTCTTTGGCTTTTTCGCGCCATAACGGCTACGTGCCTGAGCACGATCAGCTACGGCAGCACAATCGAGGGCTGCGCGAATAACCTTGTAACGAACACCTGGGAGGTCTTTCACACGGCCACCACGTACGAGCACCATGCTGTGCTCCTGCAAATTATGGCCGATACCTGGGATGTACGCTGTGACTTCCATGCCATTGACAAGGCGAACACGGCAAACCTTACGAAGTGCAGAATTAGGCTTTTTCGGGGTTGCGGTGTACACACGCGTGCATACGCCACGTTTCTGTGGGTTACCTCTGAGTGCAGGTGTCTTTTTCTTTGCGACAGACTGCTGGCGGCCCTTGCGGACCAACTGATTTATAGTAGGCAAAGTTCAATCTCCTTTTGTTACCTATCGTCTCCTCGCCCGCTTAACCAACAGGCGAAGCGAACGTTAAAACCTTGATCTTAAGGTGCGCGTTCAGCTGTTACGCGCACAAAGGTTGAAACCTCTTTAAGACGCAATTGGTTAATTTATCAGCCTAATCCCAGTATGTCAAACGCCACGTATCCGGGCGTGTCTATTCTTTAATTTTGCATTTATCCTGATCACAGCATGTATGCAAATGAAGACGTTATTCCTGTTCATGGTTTCATCACATTTCTTCATATTTATCGAAAAAAATTTCGTTTCTTTAGGTTTTACCCCTGCAGATAGCCTGCTACAGACGTATGCTTTTTATAAATTAAACCTGCAGAAACACTTTTGCTTTCGGCAGAATTCACCATCATGCGTGAAGGAAATCTATGAATAAGACGCTTCAACTTGCAGATATCATCGGTCCGATTATGGTGGGGCCTTCATCCAGTCATACCGCCGGCGCGCTGAAGATTGCGCTAATGACTAGACGGCTGTGCAAACATGACCCGGTCCATGTGGAATTCAAACTGTATGGGTCGTTTTCGCGTACCTATAAAGGACACGGTACGGATCGTGCTTTGTGTGCCGGAATCTTGGGCTGGGAACCTGATGATTTGCGCATTCGCACTTCTTTAGACTATGCAAAAGAACATGGGTTAGAAGTTGTGTTTACTCCCCTTCCCAACGAACCGTATGACCATCCGAATACCGTTGATGTATATATAACCGATACTGAAGGCGAGACCCTTTCAACTCGTGGCGTCAGCATTGGTGGTGGCATGGCGATGTTGCGCCGCATCGATGGCATAGATGTTTCAATTACTGGAGAGCATACGTCCCTTGTTGTTTGCCAGCATGATGTAGAAGGCGTGCTGGCCTCAATTGCGGGAATTCTTTCACGCAACCATATCAACATTGCAACTACGCGGATGTTTCGCGAACGTCGTGGCGAAAAGGCATTCACGGTTATGGAGATCGATTCGGATGTGCCCGACCGTGTGGTTGAAGAAATCCATGAACAACCGAACATTATCCAAGTTCGGGTGATTCCATCGGAATCTTGCTATCAGAAAAAGCATCACGTTCCACAAAACGCGGCTGAAGATGAAACACCGGTAAATGTACCTGATGTTTCTGAAGTCGATGCAATTGATTTTATGAATGCCAAGCAGATGCTTTCCTATTGCGAGGCACATTCATGCACAATCGCGCAAGCATTTCGGCGCCGTGAAGAGATTCTGTGCGCTCAGTTGGGAAGGCATGCTCATATTGATACCTATCTCGATCGCGTGTTAAGCGTTATGCGGAGTTCGGTTGATGCATCGCTGAATAAGGATGTCTCAACGATGGGTGGGCTTATCGGAAGCGAATCAAAAGATGTGATGGAGTATCACCGCACGCACGCTCAAGATGATCCCTGTGATGATCAACTTACACGCCTGACCTCCTATGCCCTTGCGGTGCTTGAAACAAACGCTTCGATGGGACGCATTGTCGCTTGTCCTACGGCAGGTTCTGCCGGTGTCCTGCCCGCGGTGCTCTTAAGTCTGCAAGACGAAAAAGGATATTCGCCCGCGCAGATGAGAGAGGCGCTACTCTGCGCCGCTGCCATAGGATATCTCGTTTCGCGTAATGCAACGGTTGCAGGTGCCGAAGGTGGATGTCAGGCTGAGATTGGCACCGCGAGCGCTATGGCGGCCGCAGCAGTTGTGCAGCTTGCAGGGGGAAGCCCCAAGCAATGTTTCAACGCCGCATCGAATGCACTGACTAATTTGATGGGGCTTGTATGTGATCCCGTGGCGGGTCTTGTAGAAGTTCCCTGCCAGAAGCGTAATGCGACGGCAGCAGTTTCCGCCATGTCGAGTGCACAAATTGCTCTTTCAGGTGTGGAAAACTTGGTGGATTTCGATGAAACGGTCCAAGCTATGTATAAGGTAGGTCAAAGCTTGCCCTTTGCCTTACGCGAGAGTGCGTTAGGAGGACTTGCAGCAACACCTGCTGCATGTAAATGGTGCGCAAGCCATATGTCATAGTTATCTGGAAACGGGCTTTATCGGTACTTCATAGATAATCACCACGAACGGTTTAAAAAGGTATGCCGAGTTCCAAATAAAAGGTATGCCGACTTCCAAACACGAAAAAGAACAGTACCTGTACCGAAATTTACAATTATTAATAATGAACAAAGCAACAATCTGTTTGGATATAATCATTTTATCAGGTAATTGATCTAAAATAGAAATACCCGAGGAATGGAGGTTGGGATGGAGCAGACAAAGTACACAAAGGTTTTTGCTGCCCTTGATGGTCAGAAAACTCAGAGAGCGGTTGCAGAAAAGGCGTACCTTATCGCTGCACAAAATAATGCAGAACTGCGCTTTGGACATGTTATTGATACCGTTCCGGCAGAAGCGAGCGCTATCGATTACAGCCAAGTCTGCAAAGAAATGAAAGAAAAAATCGAAAATGATTTGGCTGACGTTTTTGAGGCAGCAAGAAATGATAATAATATTCCCGATGTGAGTCTAATTGTTGTTGCGGGTGTCGTCACTGAGACAATGGACCATGCGCTTATTGAACCATACGATCCTGATTTGGTTATTTGCGGCGCTCGTGGACTTTCTAACTTGAAGTATGCATTTGTGGGAAGTGTCAGCACCCATCTTATCCGCACGCAGAAATGTGATGTCTTGGTCGTAAAGGACCAAAGCATTGAAGGCAAGGTTCGTAAGCCAGAAGCATAAAGTCAAAACGTTGGATGAAACCTCGGCGTAAGGCTAAAGAACAAAATTTTGTTTCTAAATAAACATACGAAAATGGAGCTCGTACATTTTGTTTTGTGCGGGCTCCATTTGTTTAAGCGTATTTGGGTTGGCAAATCTGCCTCTAAAATGCCATGTCTGCTGTCTTTAAAACGCCATGACTGACGTGCGTCTTTTACAGACGGTACCGACGATTGCGCAGAAAACTATGCAGATAAAATAGGTGCTGCAACCTGCTTTTTACGAGACATAATTCCTGGCATCCAGACTGCTTTTGAACTATCGATGTCAAAAACCTTATCTACCAGAGAATGATCGCCTTCGACGAGGAAGTAGCTTCCCTCTTTTAAGATATCGGTGACGAGCAAGAGTACAAAACCATATCCCTTTTCGCCTTGTAGCTTTTTCATATATTCACGTGCTTCGTCTTCACGCTTCATCGAAGTTTCAGAATCAACGGTCTCATGCTGAGAAATCAAAACGGTGGTGCCGCCCAAGTCGAATTCTTTTGAATCTGCACCTACGAACTCGTCGATCGGCATATCGGAATCGCCGCCTCGAGTTTTAAAGAGTTTCATACCAAATTCCGTTGGGTCAACCCCCACGATATCGCTTAAGTAGGCAACCTGCTCTTCATCAACAGATGTTGCGGTTGGTGACTTCAAAATGACGGTATCGGTAAGGATTGCAGACAGAAGAACCGCTGCAATAGATTTCGGAATATCAATGCCATACTCACGGAAACGTGTAGTAACAATCGTTGCGGTTGACCCCCACGGAAGGGCAAGATACTCAATCGGTGAAGTCGTGGTGAAATCGCCGATACGGTGGTGATCGATAACCTCCATAACGTTAGCATCTTTGATGCCATCCGCCGCTTGGGTACTTTCATTGTGATCAACCAAAATGAAATTGAGTGGAGCCGCATGATTAATATCATGGCGATGGACGGTACCCAGAACGGTATCGTATTGGTCGATAACGACGCCCCAGCATGTGTGCGCTGCGTTCATGGCTTCTTTAGCCTCGTCAAGCCCCATGTCAGGAGTTAACTTTGCAACATTTTTCATGGTTGCATAGCTAATATTCTGGCGGAGTCCTGATGAGATTGAACCCATGATTTGGTCACCTTCACCAGAAGCCGCTTTGATTAAGCATTTTCCAATTGCAGAAGTGGTAACAAGGCTTTCAAAGGAGCCCGTTTCATCTAATACCACTGCTACAGACGTTTTAGCCTTCTTCATTGCCGACATACCATCGATCAGGGTAACTTCGTCATAAATTTGTGGTGCATTGGCATTCATGACCTGACCAACATGGGGGCGCGCATCGCTGATCAACTGTGGAGCATCAACGCCATACGTGTCTAAAACCCACTGGGTTTCTGCAGGAAGAGGACCTAAACGGCAAGGAATAAAGGTCGGCACTTCTGCCTCCGGATTATTCTGCTGATCACGCTCGGCGAGCTTTGTTTTTAGATATGCTAGACCAACTGCTGCAGCGATTGCATCATTATCAGGATTTTTGTGGCCAACGATGTAAATTGGCTGTGCCATACAATCAAACTCCTTTTCGATCCGAAGACATTTTTATTGTTTAATTTTGACGATCGGTGCAAACCCTTTCAACAATTTTTTCGTTGACCCGCTCTTTTTAAAGCGAATTGTTAACACGTCACCGTCTACTTTCATAATTTTACCGCGACCAAACACTTTATGATCAACGAGATCACCTGTAACAAAGGTTTCTTTTGCCGCAGGTTTTTTGAAGGATTCAGCCGAGGTGAATGTAGGTTCTGCAGGTCCTGCCGAAGAGTGATTGAACACACTGCCGTGTCCTGCCTCGGTGCCAGATCCTGAAATACCTTTGCGCGATCCACGCTTTTCCCAGCCAACACCGGAATATCCAGATGAGCCGATGCCGCTGGTACGCTTTAGATCGGTCGGAATTTCGGTCAAAAAGCGCGAAACCGGATTGGCCTGCGTTTGCCCAAAAAGTTTACGTGAGCTGGCATACGTTAAATACAAACGTTTGCGGGCACGTGTGATGGCAACATAAGCCAGACGGCGCTCTTCTTCCAGCTGTTGAGGATCGGTTGCAGAACGAATATGGGGAAAAATCCCCTCTTCCATGCCTGCCACAAATACCACGTCGAATTCCAGACCTTTGGATGCGTGAATCGTCATGAGTGTGACCGCATGATTGTCTTCATTCATCGTATCTTGTGCGGTTCGAAGCGTGGCCCATTCAACAAAGTCAGGAAGCGAGTCACGCTGTAGAACCCTTGTTGGGGGCTGATCTGCAGGTGCTTCTGACGCCTCGTCCACAGTTTGCAAAGAGGCGGGTTCTGCGGAAACAGAAGATGGCTGAACCGGCGTTTGTTCGGTAGCTGATTCAGCGGTTGAGAATGACGCGGTATCGGTATCAGAAATGGCCTTCTCCCCCGCCGCACCATTCGTGGCATTTGCAGCATTAGTGGTGATATCAGGAACGGCAAACTGAGCATCATCTTCCTCGTGCGTACTCGTGTACTCGTCGACGACGCCTAAGAATTCCTTGATATTCTCTACGCGATCGAGAGCTTCTTCTGTCCCCTCTTTTTCGTAGGCTGAAACAATACCTGATTTATCGAGGATCATCTCGATGACCTTGCGCAGATCGCCTTCCCAGGTAGAAGCCTCGCCAAAGAAGCTCACGAATTCCGCAAGCTTCTTCTGAGTATTCTTACGAATATCGGGATCGCCGACAGCTTGCTGCGCGGCTTCCATAAAGGTCAGGCCATACTGACGCTGGATCTCTTCAATGCGCGAAATGGTTGTTTTGCCAATGCCACGGCGGGGAACGTTGATAATACGCTTAGCTGCCACATCATCAGCAGGATTGACGACCACGGTGAGGTACGCCATGACATTGCGGATTTCGGCGCGATCGAAGAATCGCGTACCACCCACGATACGATACGGAATGCCTGCACGCAAAAGCATGTCTTCAAGCATACGTGACTGGGCGTTGGTGCGGTAGAACACTGCAATTTGATCGTAGGAATATCCGTTTCCATGCTGATGCTCGATTTCACCAGCGATCCAACGGCCTTCATCTCGCTCGTCGCTTGCCTGATATACCTGGATCTTGTCGCCAGCACCTTGAGTTGCAACAAGCTTTTTCTTTTTACGCTGCACGTTGTTCGCGATAACCGCATTTGCCGCAGATAAAATATTGCCTGTTGAACGATAGTTTTTTTCGAGCTTGACCGTGTATGCGTCGGGATAATCTTCTTCGAAGTTCAAGATGGTACGCACATCTGCGCCACGCCAACTATAGATTGACTGGTCATCATCGCCTACCACCATGATGTTTCTATTGCGACTTGCGAGAAGTTGCACAATTTCATATTGCGCGCGGTTCGTGTCTTGATACTCATCAACCAAGAAATATTCAAATCTATCCTGCTGAGCTGCCAAAATGTCCTTATGATTTTTAAAAAGCAGCCAGCAATAGACAAGTAGATCATCGAAATCGAATGCATTTGCTTGGCGCAGGCGCTTCTGCAATTCGGTATACACCTTTGCCGCTGCGCGCCCTACCGGATCATTTACGGTCCGATCGAAGTCTCCCGGCATGACAAGGTCATTTTTTGCCTTTGAAATGCGCGCACGAATTGCATTGATGGGATAGCGATTGGTATCGTAGTTGAAATACGCCATGATTTCTTTGACCAGGCGTTTTGAGTCATCATCGTCATAGATGGTGAAGTTTTTGCTAAATCCCATAACCTCGGCATAGG
>CAIFEG010000005.1:35313-87328 GCA_903789415.1 uncultured Eggerthellaceae bacterium
CATAGGTGCGCAAAAACCGCACGCACATGCTATGAAACGTCGATACCCACATACCGCGCGCATATGGCCCGATGAGTCCACCTAAACGATCGCGCATTTCACGTGCCGCTTTATTGGTAAACGTGATGGCCATGATTTGCCACGGCTGCACGTGGTTGTCCAGAATCATATGAGCAATTCGATAGGTGAGAACGCGTGTTTTTCCGCTCCCCGCTCCGGCTAAAACCAGAAGCGGACCTTCGGTGTGCAGAACTGCGTCTTTTTGCTCGTCGTTAAGACCGCTGAGGTCTAAGGACATACATAACTCCTCTGAAGTTGAAAATCTACAGAATTAAAATCTCTTTGAATTCGCTGCACCATGCTACACGATGCGTTTACCAAGTGCATGCGCAATGGTACGAAGCTGATCAAGCATGGCAACAAATTGATCAAGCGTGAGCTGCTGCGGGCCATCGGAAAGTGCCGCCGGTGGATTCGGATGGATTTCGACCATGATGGCATCTGCTCCTACCGCCACTGCGGCGCGTGCCAAGGCAGGCACCAAATCTCGTTGCCCCGCTGCGTGCGAAACATCCACACAAACGGGAAACAGTGATTGCTTGTGCAGCACCGGAACCGAAGATATATCCAACGTAAAACGGGTAGCGGTTTCGAATGTCCGAATGCCCCGCTCACACAGCATCACATTTGTATTGCCTTCAGCGGTGAGATAATCACTTGCAGCGAGCCATTCTTCAATCGAACCCGCAAATCCCCGCTTAAACATGACCAGCTTGTGAGAGGTTTTCGTTTGTCTTGCTACCGTGCGAAGAAGGCTAAAGTTCTGAAAATTCCGCGCGCCAATTTGAAAGCCATCGCAATAATGATCCACCATTCCGCAATGTTCAGAGTCCATGACCTCGGTTAAGGTGTTTAAACCATAACGTTCGTGCACATTTGCGAGCATTTCAAGCCCACGTTCTCCAAGCCCTTGAAAGGAATGAGGGTTGGTTCGTGGCTTAAACGCTCCCCCGCGAATCCAGTGAAGTCCTTGATCTTTGATGCATGCGGCAACTTCATCAAGCTGTGCCTGTGACTCTACGGAGCATGGGCCTGCAAAAATGGTGATTGTATCGCTTTTCTGCAACAGATCAGGGATAGGCGCTAAATGAGCGATATCTGCTGAATGCGCAGTGGAAAATGATTTTCCTTTCAATGGTTTTTCCTTGTTTCCAGAAGAAGTCATGCTGAAGGAGCTTCTTTCATGACGCGTAAAATCGTGTCATAAATCGCGCGCAGGTTATCATCGTAGAGGGGACCTTCATTGTTCTGTGCAATGCGCTCTCCAATTTGCTCTTCACGCGCCGAATCGTACAAGCTTAAGTGGGCTTTCTTTTTCAGATCCCGAATGATAAGCGCTTCCTTTGCTCGTTTATTAAGCAATGGAATGATTTGATCATCAATTTCATCAATAATTTGACGGTGCTGATTGATAACCTTTAGCTCCTCTTCGGGATCTTGCACCTCTTGAGATTGCTGAGTTTGGGATTTAGATTGCTCATTATTGTTTCGCGAATTTGAAAATGATTGAGAATTCATATCGTTATTCTGCGTCATGGGTATCCTCTACTAACTTGACGTCTCACGGCATATTCGTTTGCGTACCGCTCATATTACTTGTACGCACAAAGAAAGTTTTACAGACACATTCAAAAACTCAAATAAATCAGTTTCAAAGTTGCGCGGCGGGTCGCATGTACGAAGAACATGAAGCTGATACTTCTGTAGAACTGCTGTGCCTATCTTCACGCCTCCATTTCAACTAATATCTTGGTATACATTCATTTTCGTGTGTGATGTGCGCGAAGAGCAAACTTGCTTGAAAGGACTTAACGTGAGTGATATCAACGCTCCTTCTCAAAAGGTATTTGTCTTAGATTTTGGTGCACAATACGGGCAACTGATCGCGCGTCGCGTTCGTGATCTAGGCGTGTATTCCGAAATTGTTCCGTGTGATATTACCGCTGACGAATTGAAGGAGAAAAATCCTTCTGCGATTATCTTAAGCGGTGGTCCTGCAAGTGTATATGCTGAGGGAGCACCTGATATTGACCCTGAAATCTTAAATCTTGGCGTGCCGGTGCTTGGATTTTGCTACGGCCAACAAATCATGGCCAAAACGCTTGGTGGCACGGTAAGCCACGTTGATGAGGGTGAATATGGCCGCGCAACGCTCCACCGCAAAGGCCAGTCACGCATTTTGGATGGCACTCCCGAAACACAAACCGTGTGGATGAGCCATCGCGATGCTGTCACCGAAGCTCCTGAAGGATTCACGGTTACCGGGAGCACCGACATCTGCCCCGTCGCTTCGATGGAAGATGCCAGCAGAAACTTATACGCAACTCAGTTCCACCCTGAAGTCCATCACACCGAATATGGGGAAACTATTTTAAGGAATTTCTTATTCAAGATTTCGGGTCTCGAAGCGAATTGGTCGATGGAAGATTTCATCGATCGTACCGTTGAAGACATCCGCAAAAAGGTTGGCAACGATCGTGTGATCCTGGCGCTTTCAGGTGGCGTTGATTCAAGTGTGGTTGCTGCCCTATTCTCACGTGCCATTGGCAAGCAAGTGACCTGTGTGTTTGTCAACCACGGCCTGCTCCGCAAAAACGAACCCGAAGAAGTAGAGCATGTGTTCACTAAAGTGTTTGACGTCGATTTCGTCCATGTACATGCAGAACAGCGCTATTTGGATTTGCTTCGCGGCGTCACCGAACCAGAGAAGAAACGTCAATTAATTGGCACTGAGTTTTGGAAGGTCTTCTTCGAAGAAGCACAGAAGCTTGACGGCGTAAAATATCTGGCACAAGGCACAATCTATCCTGACATTATTGAGTCGGGGGCGCGTAAGACGGGAAGCAAGTCTTCAAAGATCAAAAGCCATCACAATTTAATCCCCTTTCCTGAAGGGGTTCACTTTGATCTGATCGAGCCGTTGGACCATCTTTTCAAAGATGAAGTTCGCGAACTCGGTACGAAGCTGGGTCTGCCTTCAAACATCGTATATCGCCAGCCTTTCCCAGGACCTGGTCTTGCGATTCGCATCATCGGTGAAGTAACGGCAGACAAGCTACGCATGTTGCGTGATGCGGATGCCATTGTGCGTGAAGAAATCGATGCCTATAACGAAAAGCTCTACAAAGAAACGGGCGTTCGCGATTCCGAACATTCTGTGTGGCAATATTTTGCAGTGCTTCCCAGTATTCGCAGCGTGGGTGTTATGGGTGATGAACGCACGTATGCGCACCCGATTATTGTGCGCGCTGTTGAAAGCCGCGACGCCATGACCGCGGACTGGGCGAAACTCCCCTATGAGGTGCTTTCGAAGATTTCAAGCCGCATCGTAGACGAAGTTCCCGGCGTGAACCGCGTGGCCTACGACATCACGAGCAAACCACCTGCAACCATCGAGTGGGAGTAGCCCGAAAGGGTGTGCATCGCCTGCCCGGTTCCGTTCGAGCCGGCCTTTCTGCATCGCGAGCCTGTGCGGGCCTTCGGCGGCGGCTTCGGCGTCGCGCCCGCCGCCTGATCGTATGTCCTCGATTCTGCTCTCTCTTCTGGATATCCTCCTGACCTGCGGCAGCCTGGGATCGCTTCGGGCGTGCAGGATATCGCGATAGTGGCGACGTGCATGATGCTCGAGGCCACGGACCTGGGCATCGGCTATCTTATGGTCAACGGCTTTTCAAACACCGCTGCACACGATGCCTCTCATCTCCCGGAGAGCGAGAAGGTCGTGATGCTGATGCCGCTGTGGCCCGCTCAGCGCTGCCATTCCACGAAGCTTCCGTCTTGGATGAGCTTCGCTCGCACGCGGCTCCCGTGCCCTCCCTCAAGGAGGGGGCGGATGAGGTCGCGCGCCTCCTCGTCGCTTCCCAGGTCGAACGCCTCGCGGATCTCCACGACAGAGACAAGGGGATGACTCTCGAGGAACGTGCAGACAGCCCCCTTGCTTCTGTCGGGCGCCTGTGGCCTAAGCGTCCCCGAGCTTATTTGGTCGATTAGCCCCACGAAGGTCTGGTAGTCGAAGACACTGCTGCCGACCATGGCAAACCCCTTGTGTCTGACCACATAGGCAGGCAGCTCGTGAATCCCAAGGGAGTCCCCCACTTGGCGGTCGTAAGCGAAGGCCTTCTCTGCGGTTCCGTCATGCAAGTATTGCAGCAAGGAATCCCTGTCGATGCCGACCTGGTCGGCCACCCGAAGGATTTCCTCTTCGTGGGTCGTCGGACGGGTCTCGACGATCGTGGCATAGCGAAGTCTGTAGAGGAAACGGTCCGCGAGCTCAGGCGTAGCTTTCTGTGCGGCCTTGTAAGCCAGATCAAGCGGCCATGAGGAGCGATGAGACGGATCGAACAGCCGGAAGTCCTTCATGTGCATGGGAATCCCACCGATATCCTCCTCGTCGAGATAGATCCCAGCGAGACGTTTGTTGTAACGGCTGATGCCCTCCGCCGCCTCAAGCGCCCTTTCCTTTTTTGTCATGAACTGGGAAACGTCCGGCACCAATCCCATCATCCGATAGCGGAGATCAATCTTCCCCGGATAATGGGTCTCGAGCTTCCTGAAGATTGGCTCCGATTCGAAGGAGAGCCCCATCATGGGATCTGTGAACGCGATGATGATCACCTTTGACATGTCTGGTCACCCGAGTGCCCTTCTGTCGATGTACATTCCCGACACGGCCCAAGCCGTGATGTCCTCGAACTTGAGGTAGACGTGGTCTGGCTCGATCCCGAGAATGTCCGAGACGGCCTTGGTCACGACAGCTGTAAAGCGGTCGTATCCCGCATGCGATTCGTTGCCGAAGATCGCCACTTCGATGTAGGCGATCGGCTCGGAATTGTCCCCCTTAAGCCAGAGATGCGCCTTGTCCTCAAATTTGAGGAATAAGTATTCCTCGCTCTTCCCCGGGACGAGCTCGATTGCCTTGCCGAGCATCGACTTGAGCTCACTTTCCTGTTTGTCTGATATCTTGACGTTCGTCTGCGTCTTGATGAAAGGCATGGATGACCTCCTTCATGGATCGGCATTGTCTCAACGGCTGCTTCAGAGTTCGCTCTTCGCGCTCGAGACCTTGTCTTCCCTTCTCCATTTCTTCAGCTGCTTTAGGATATCGTCGGCCACTTCCTGGTTTTTGCCCTGGTAAGTGTGGCCGGTCTTCTCGATAAAGATGAGGTCGTTCTTTTTGGCGGCCGGCATATGGCTATTCAGGTTGCGCAGGAACTCCGAAGGGTCCCCGTCGGTGAAGTTGTCATAGGTCCCCACCAGCAAGGCTCCGGTATGGGTGACCTTCTCTGCCTGCGAGAAATCTGCATCCTTTGCGGTGTGGACATTGTTCAGGATCCCCGAGAACTCCCAATCGTAGGCGGTGTTGGCGATGCAGTCGACCCAGCCCATGAAGGGAAAGGGGAGCATCCTGTCTCCGTCGCCCCTGGCCACCTGTTCCTTGATGACGGCCTTCTCCTTATCGGTCACTCCCGACATCATGTAGTCCAGATTGGCGGGAGAGAGCAGAAAGAAGTGCTCCACCCGCTTGTCGTGGTGTCCTGACAGGTAATGGATCACCTTGTTGGACCCCCGAGAAAGCCATCCCAAAATGATGTGCTTATAGCCTTGCCGCTCGGCGAAATCCAGGTAGGCCTCAATGTCGTCGTCGGTGTAGGCGAAGCGCTCGTTATACGAACCGATGACCTCCTCCTTGCCAGTCTTCGCGTTGACTGTCTGGATCTGAGGAAAGGCGTCGTTCGTCTGGGCATAGGCAAAGTCTATGTTGGCCTTGCTCAGGGTCTCCCCGATATTGAAGTAGAAGGGGTTCGAGTAAAAGTTCCCATGAATCCCCGTGATTGCGATGAAGAGCGTATCGGACGTCTTCTGCTCCTTCTGGCGGAACAAGACCCCATTCAAGATGGGCCCCCGCTTTGTGGGGACGTCGAGCTTGAACATCATGCCAATCATCTCCTAAAGAACTCTTGTGTCTCATTTCCGGAAGATGCACCTGTGCAGGTTTGAGGAATAGCAACCGTTGCAGGAGATGCACGCCGATACCACGTTGGGATCAGCCTTCATCTTGTTCGGCAGGTCAGGCTCGCGCAGGAGCGGACGTGACATTGAGATCAGCTCGACTTTCGAATGGTTGAGCACGTACTCCATCGTGTCGAGCGCTCGGAAGCCGCCCACGACGATGACGGGGACGCTGACCTCTTCCGCAAGCCGTGCCGCGAACGGGGCGAAATACCCTTCGTCCCTGTGCGCCCTGACACCTTGGACCGAGGTGCCGTTGCCGCTCACCTCGATAGAGTCGATGCCGGCACGCTCCAGCATCTTTCCTATCCTCAGGCTCTCCTCCTCGTCGATGCCTCCGGGGACGAAGTCGCTGCTGTTGACCTTCGCGGTGACGTGTAGGTTCGGTGCCTCCTTCTTGATGCCTTCCAGGATCTCCCGGGCGATCCTGAAACGGTTCTCCGTCGAGCCCCCGTACTCGTCTGTCCTGTGATTGACCGCAGGGGAAAGGAAGCGGCTCAGGAAGAAGAAGTGCGCCAGGTGGATCTGCACTCCGTCGAAACCTGCTTTCTGGGCGCGAGCTGCCGCATCGATGAACTGGCGAACCACCTCGTGGATCTCGTCTTTTTCCATTTCGTCAGGTTCCACTTGCCTCAGGCTTTCCGACTTGCGGTAATAGGCGCCCAAGGCGAGCTGGGATATCACCGGAGTCCCCTTGGAGTGGATCAGGTCCACCAGCTTCCTGTACTGCGGGATCAGCGAATCGTCGGAGAGTCGCATCATCCCTTCCATGTACCGGTCATCTGCCGATACGCTCGTGAAGCCGGTGATTATGAGGCCGACGCCGCCGTCCGCAAGCTCCTCGTAGATTTTGAACACAGGGTCGCCGATGCTTCCGTTAGGCGCAGCGGCTGCCTCCCAGGTTGCGGAACGCACCAGGCGGTTCTTCAGCTTCATGTTCCTCATCTCGAACGGTTCGAATAGCTTCTTCATGCTGGTCTTCCTCTCTCTCCACAAGCCCTTCTGAGGCTTGAAGATTTCTGCCTCAACATGCTTGGCTTTTGCCTCTAGTTACAATATAATTTGTTGCAATAAATAATAAAGTATGAAGAATTTACTTCCTTAGTATAAAAAAGATACTATTAGGGAGCAGGAGATGTGACAGGATGATTGACAGGTGAGAGATGTCATGAAGACGAAGCCATTGCCCACAACGGAGAACATCTACGACACCAATTGCCCGATTCTTTACGCGATGAGGCTGATTGGTCAGAAGTGGAAACTGCCGATCCTGTGGTACCTCGCAGATGCCGAGAACCAGACCCTGCGCTATGGAGAGCTGCAGAAGCGCGTCGTGGGAATCACCGCAACGATGCTGACCAAGTGCCTGCGCGAGCTTGAGCGGGACAAGTTCATAACGAGGAAGCAGCACGACACGATACCGCCGACGGTCGAATATAAGCTCGCGAAGCGTGGGAAGACGCTTATTCCGGCGCTCGACTCCATCTATGACTGGGCGGATCAGCAGATACAGGAGGAGAACTCAGGCAATTGACGTTGTTTGCTTGTACATGAGCATGAAATCATGCAGCCGTGTCTTCCGGCCTCGTTCCGTGCCCTTGCGGCGTTCGGAGAGGATTCATGAAAGTGAGCGGTTGCAGTACCGGCGACTATTCTTCTCGGACGTTTCCGCAGGTGAAAGTGGTCGTTGGGCAGTACCGGCAACTACTGCGGGCGCGAGGTGGTACTGCTGCAGTACCACCCCCGATACCGCGGTGGTACTGCGATTTCGGGCCCTTTCCGGGGATGGAGAATAAAAGAAAACCCAGGTCAATGCCTGGGTTGGTACGGCGGAATGAGTCCATTTTCATTATCGAGTGGGAGTAAATTGAGTGTCCACCTGTGCTTTTATTCTCAAGCCGTTGTGGACGGGGCGATTCCGAGACTTTCTTAGACTCGAGAAAGAGGAGAACGCGATGCAGTTTTCAGAGTTGGGGGCGCCGGACAAGCAGGCTATCGTGATGCTCCCGCCCATGATGTGCAGCAATGCGGTGCACCTTCCGGTGGCGCAGCTGCTGGCCCAGGACTTCCGCGTGGTCCTGCCGACCTACGACGGCCACTGCCTTGACGGTTCACGCTATACGTCCAAGCTCGACCAATGCGCAAAGATCCGCAGCTACCTTGACGATCAGGGCATTGAGGACGTCGCGCTGGTCCAAGGTAGCTCAATGGGCGCCGAGATTGCGCTCGAGCTTCTCCACGAGCGCCCGCAGATCCGCAACGGGTTCTTCGACGGCGGGCCTTTCTTCCACTTTCCCGGTTTTGTCAGACACAGATTTGACAAAGTTTTCATGAAGATCGTCGACACGGCCCGCGGTTTTCAAGCGAGGAGGCTGCCATCAGGGGGTTTGCCGCCTCGGATAAGCTCCGCTCGAAGCTCCCAACCCAGGACCAGGCGGCCGAAGGTGTCGACGTCAACGAAATCGTCCGGGCGTTCCTCGAAGATTTCGTCCCCATCGCGCGGAGCATGGACTGGGATACCGTCGAGCGCCTTGGTGAAACCTGCTACGCGGGCGACCTGCCCGCGATGGGTGGAGGCATTCAGCGGCGGATGACCTTCTACTACGGCAAGGAGACCGCGGCCAAGTCACGCAAGCGCGTGCGCAAGGCCTATCCGCATGCACGCTATCTGGAGGGCACGATGGGACACTGCACGTTCGAGCTCACGCACCCGCAGGAATACGCGCAGATGCTCATCGAGGCCTGCCGGTAGCGGCGGGCTCGACCGGACGGCCAGACCCCTCCTAGCTGGATTGGGGCCTCTCAGCGGGCGCACCGTTTCTGATCGGACTGCAGAATGCGGTGGCGCCAGATACGAGAGGAAAGATTGAAATTCAGCCTTCGGACGTTCTGCCTCCAATGAAATTCAACCATGTGCTTTCACGCCGATAAGCACAGTCGAGGCAGATTGCAAATTCGCGATGCGCTTACCTAGTTTTGTTGAAACGCTTCTCGTAGAAACTCCTCGTTTCCCTCACCAGTTCTCTGAAGTCCGGGCAGCGTTCTTCCAGATGCTCATCGAGAAAGAGCTTCGGCTCGATAGAGATGTATACGCGGAGCATGTCTTCTCGCCGATCGCCGCTACCCCATTCACGATCATTGATCTTACGGGCAAGCGTCATCTTCCCAACACCAGGGAGCTTGGCGCAATCGCCGCACAGACGAGGCGAGATCACTGCGAAGTCCCCTATCTCGCTTGGATAGACCCAGCCCTCCTCCCGCGCCTCGCGCCCGGTGATGTATTCCTGCTTGCCGCAAATCTCACAGAAGTGCAGGAACTTCGTCCGGTGCCACTTCTCGTCATTCAGGATAGACCTGTCGAGAGGTCCCTCTTTCCGCTGGTAGCGCCACGATTCGGCAATCATGACCGCAGAATTCTCGCTGTAAAATGAATCGTCCCACCCCATATAGGCAGGATTGCCCAGGCCATAGTAGAAATCGCTTAGGGCGTTGCTGGCTAGGGCCGACAAGACCGGCTTGCACGACGCTTTTTCGACGTGGACGCCTTCTATCTTGTCACCTGGGAGGTACATGGTGACATAGCGGTTCAGCCCCTTTGGGATGCCCGCCACAACAGGCTTCTCCCACCCGTTGCCGCCGACGTCCCCCAACAGGTACACCTTCGCGCCCGGAGTGAAGTAGCGGGTCCCGTGAACGATCCGCTTCTGAGTTCCATACTCGTTCTCGTCGACGATGCTTCCGACTATGCACCACGCCCATTCGGGCAGGTTCTGGCCTTTATCTATTGACTCCCTGAGCTTTGCGTAGAAGCCAGCGGCGTTAACGGTTGGAGGAAGCGTTTCGGTCCGCGCGTTGTGCAACGGCTTAGAAAGCTCCCAGGTGCCGTCGGACAACTTGATGTATTCCGCGACGACAAAATCTCCTGAGAGGCTCTCCCTGTCCTCGTCAATGTCGCTCTGGGTCACGACGCTGCCGTCACCAGGAGTCCCAATCGGATATGCATGAAGGAGCCGGCCGTCGAAGCAGATGGCGCGACATTGGGTCTCGGTTCTAGAGGCATCACTTTCGGACGAAAACGGGCAAACGACTTTGTAGGGCTCGTACTGGTCGGGCCACTCGGAAAAGATTGCCCGATACCCAAAATGTTTGAGCTCATGCCCCCTGTCTTCTCCGGTGCGCCACGAACGATTTATGCTCTTATTTGGGGCATACCCCATGAGAATGCACCATTCGCTCTTTATCGGCGCAGGTGAGCTTACAAAAAAGCGCGACCGAAGGAGATTGTAGGGACCTTCTTCAAATTCCGAATAATCGTACAGTGCGACATCGAATGCTCCGCTCGCCAGGCATCCCTCGTAATCGCGTTTCCATGAAGGGTCAACTGCCCTCAGGTCATGGTCGGCGCAAGGAAAGAGAATCGCTATGCGCTTCATCGTCCCCTCCCCATACCAAACGGGCCGCACCCGTCCTGGGCGCGGCCCTTAAACTCGACCCTATCGGGTCCCGCAATCGCGGCTGTTTCAATGTGCCTCGCTTCCTTGAGGCAAGTATGCTCAATATACCATCCATCTGTTTTCCGAGCAAACCCACATAGCTCATTTCCCGTTTAACCTACTAACGGTGTCAATCGGAATCAGTCGGAGTTGGGCGGTATGCCTTCTAGCAGTTCATGGTAGGATTCTAAATGGTTGGTAGTTACGCTCGGGTCTCAGACCGTCGTTGGAACTACCTTTTTCTGTATATCGTTGTCTCAGTCCCATCTTTCTTAGGAATCGCTTTTTCGGGCAGGCCAAACCTGCTCGTCACGCATGTGAGGACGATTTCGGACATCTTGCGGATTGCCTTCGCGCAGAAAGTACAAGGCAGACTGGATCGAGATGACGATGCGGATGTTTTCCTGGTTGATCGCGGAATAATTCTGCCCTATTCGACGGCCTTACGAAACTTCGCCTGGATTCCGCGAAAGTTTGCAACGAACTACGATCCGGCTGGCGTGATACTGGTCTTCCTCCCACTTCTGTCGAAAATTTGGAAGCCGATTTCCTACTCAAACGCGCTGATCTGATAGGTCAACTTGGTCTGTGAGATAAAGAGGTTCTCTTCCACCCGATTGAAGTTCAGCGTTGCTGTGAGTTCCAGGATGTAGTCAATCTGCTTGGTATTCAACTCAGACAACTTCTCCCTCCTGCCCCGAAGCATTAATCCAATTCTTCTATTAGTAATCAGATTTTTCAATCAAATATTACAATAGATTTGGCTTATTATTGAGGCGCGAAAAAGAGAACGCAAAATCGTTCCCAAATAGATTTAGGAGGACAAAGTTATGCCGAAGAGCCTGATTGTCTACTTCAGCCGTGCGGACGAGAACTACTCCGTGGGCTACATCGAAAAGGGGAATACCGAGGTCGTCGCTGAGTACGTGCACGAGCTGACCGGTGCCGACATGTTTAAGGTTGAGCCGACCGTTCCGTACGCCGCGGACTACCGCACCTGCATACAGGAGGCCAAGCAGCGTGTGGGGAACGCGCCCATCAAGGCCAAGCCTGACATCTCCGGATACGACGCCATCTACGTCATGACGCCAATCTACTGGGGCACTCTCGCTCCGGAGATGGAGACGGCCCTTACAGGGCTCGACTTCACCGGCAAGACAGTCCGCGTCGTCACCACGCACGAGGGCTCAGGCCTGGGGAACGTCGTCGCTGACGTCAGCCGCATCTGCAAGGGTGCAGAGGTGGACAGAAACGGCCTCGCGATCCGCGGCTCCCAGGCGAAGAGCTCGAAGAGGAAAGTCGAGAAGTGGCTGTAACCGTCTCTGGATAGAGAGGGATGATTGATAATGGCAAAGATATTGATTGCCTATTTCTCAATGACGGGACAGACTTGGGCCGGTGGAGACATAGTCGATCTGGAAAAGGGCTTTACAAATATTGCAGCCGAGTATATTCAGCAAGCGGTTGGCGGGGACCTGTTTCATATCGAGCAGGTACGGCAGTATGCAAAAGACCACTTCGCGATGATCGACGAGGCAAAGAAGGAACTCCAGGAAAACGCACGTCCGGCGTTGAAGAAGTTTTGCGATGATCTGGATGACTACGACACGGTCTTTCTCGGATATCCGAACTGGTGGGGATCGCTTCCGATGCCGGTGCTGACCTTCGTCGAACACTACGACTGGACTGGGAAGAGAATCATTCCCTTTGTGACAAGCGGCGGAAGCGGCTTCGGGAGGTCCCTACAGGTCCTGGAAAAATCCGCCAAAGGAGCGGACATTGACAAAAGCGGCCTTGCTGTCCTCGGCGTGCAGGTTGAAAAGAACAAAGCCGAAATTCAGAGATGGGCGAAGGAGAAAATCTAGATTCTTGAAAGAGGGTTCTACGAATGAGCGATGAGGAAGAGATCGCAAAGTTGTACCACGACATGTACGCGGCAATGATCGCGAAAGACGAGGCGGAGCTCAACCGCATACATGACGATGCATTCGTCCTCGTGCACATGACGGGCATGCACCAGGAGAAGAAGGCGTACATCCGCGCGATTATGGATGGGACGCTGAACTACTTCAGCGAGAAGACGGAGAGCCTGAACGTTGATGTCCATGGGGATGAAGCTGAGATGACTGGGCACAGCCGCGTGGTCGCGGCAGTGTTCGGCGGAGGAAGGAACACGTGGCCTCTGGCGCTTTCCTTCCAGGTGACAAGAACTCCCGACGGATGGAAACTGGCGGGGGCGAAAGCGTCGACATACTGAGAGTGCTGAGTTAATCCTTTGAACTCAGTTATGAATGTATGACGAACTCATGCTTTCGGGCGTGCTGCGCTGACTTGATCAGAGGTACTCAGGTCGCTTGCCGTTGGATCGTGTCTACAACGTTGGCGTAGGCACCTATATGGAGACGACATTCCTCCAGTTCTAGCAATTGCTGCATAAGTATTTGCGCTGGTTCGCATAAGATGGCAAGATGGACCTGCGCGGATTCTGCCCTCTAACAGAACTTGTGCGAGGTGACAGTTCGTCACGATCAGCAGGAACGTAACCGCGGTTTTACTATCAGCAGCATAAACGATCTATGCCAAAGGAGAATGCGCATATGAGGAACGTACTGATTATCGGGGCGACAGGCAATCTGGGCAGTGCGGCGCGACGTGCTATTCTGGATGGGACCGACGACAGGCTTACCCTGTTCGCCCGCTCTGCGAGTCGAATCAAAATCAGCGACGCTAACCGCGAGACGGCTATTAGCGGCGACGTGATGAGCGACGCCGACTTGGACCGAGCGTTGGCTGGTCAGGATGCTGTTTTCGCCGCGTTGAGCGGCGACTTGGGCACGTATGCCGAAAAGATTATCGCAGCGATGGACCGTAATCACGTTACCCGCTTGGTGTTCATCACGTCGATGGGAATCTATAATGAGATTCCTGCGTCTCTGGGTTCCGAAGGCAACCTCAAGTCGAACCCCGTGCTGGGCACATACCGTCAGGCAGCTGATGAGATAGAGGCATCCGACCTGGACTACACGATCGTGCGCCCGGGCTGGTTCACCTCCGGCCCGGTCGACTACGAGGTGACACGCAAGGGCGAGCCGTTTGGTGGCCACAACGTGTCGGTTAGCTCAATCGCCAACATCGTCATGAAACTTGTCGATGATGACGCCTTATACGCAAGGGACAGCATCGGTGTCAACACACCCCAAAAGTGGTAAATCTTTTTTGATTGAAAAGGCCCCAGGTAAAAAAGGCATATTGCCAAAGACATGGATAAGATAGGCGTCGATTCCTATGCCCATCAATATGTCGACACCTGCGCCTGAGCCAGTTTCCAACGAAGGCACGGGGCGATACTGCGATTCCGGGCTCATTCCAGGGATGGAGAATAGAAGAAAACCCAGGTCAATGCCTTGGTTGGTACTGAAAATGACGTTTTTTTTGATTATCGAGTGGGAGTAAATTGGGCGTCCACCTGCGCTTTTATTCTCAAGCCGTTCCACAGCGGCGACGAGATGCAGGGCATCACACTTCCGCCCGTCACGATCACACATAGGCAAAACAAACAATTGGTCAACGGTGGCTAAGTGAATCTATGTAACCTTATAAATTCGCCTTGGCATATGGTGCGTAGTAGTTCTGTTCGCCGTAGTTGTCGAGCGGCGGCACGGCATCAAGCACTGCCATGTCCTCTGCAGATATTTCAAAGTCTATGTCTGCATTGGCCCTAATATGCTCCATACTCGAGGCTTTCGGAATCGGGACAACCCCTAACTGCACGAGGTAGCAAATGCAGAGCTGGGGTACGCTCACACCATACTTCTGAGCGATCGTGTTTACGTCTTGAAGGTTTTTCGCCTGTCCATGGGCGATGGGCGAATAGCCTTCCACCTGAATTGTGCTCTCCCGGCAGTAGTCCAGGACGCTCTTCTGGACATGCCCTATATGGCAGAGTATCTGATTCACCATAGGCTGGATTGTACAGCTATCCTGAATGTTTTTTAGATCGTCTATCTCGAAATTGGAGACCCCTATGACACGAATCTTTCCTGCCCTGCAAGCATCTTCGAGTGCGCGCCATGCCTCGCGGTTGCCTTCGTAGTAGTGGTTTTCGGGATTGCGGAAATCATTCCATGGTTCAGGCGAATGAATAATCATCTGGTCAAGGTAGTCAAGCCCCATCTTCTTCAAGCTTCCGTCGATGGATTTCGCTACACCGCCGTAGGTCTTAAGGCTTGCGTCCACTTTGCTGCCGATGAACATCTCATCGCGCGAGATCCCGGATTTGCGTACGCCTTCAGCGACTTCAGTCTCATTTCCGTATGACTGAGCCGTATCGATAAAGCGATACCCAACTTCGATAGCATCTTGTACGGCCTGGATGACATTATCGCCAGTGATCTGCCACGTGCCAAAGGCCACCTTAGGGATCTTCACACCGTTTGCCAATGTATAGGTTTCTTCCAAAATCATAAGGTCATTCTCCTTGGATCAGCAGGCTCTTCGGTCATCAACTCGTCACTACAAAGAAAGCGAAGCTCAAGTGCGGGAGAAGACCTCGGCTAATTCCGGAGCTTTCATCCCCTTTGTTATTGCTCGTTTGCCTTGGGGATTACTCTTCTCTCCAGAGGTTCTGCAGGAGCGTAAAGGTGTACTCGTGGGCATGATCGAGGTCGTGCACGCCATCCTCCGAAAGTTCGTAGTGAATGTTCGTAGGCTCGGCGTGGTAATATTCCCTTTCCTTCGTCTGGAAATCCTTTACCTCTTCGTCAAATCCCTTGTACGCAAAGTCCTTCTTACCGCTAGCCGCGTATACCTCAAAGAAATCCATGGTATAGCCGTTGCTTTGAATCTCCTGTAAGATGGCGTCTGCCGTATTAGTACGCCCGCTGCTCATCGGCATGAAGTATTTCACGACATCGATGCAGTGTGCCATGATCTGCCATGTGGTGACCCCTCCCAAGGAGAAGCCGCCGAACCCTCTGTGCTCCCGGGACTTCTCGAGACCATCGCGGGAAGTGTTCTCGGCATAGGTGTGATACTTTGACTCGACGGCGGGCGCGATATCGTTCACGAACTCCCGATGGAAGTTTGCCGCTAGCTTGGGGACAAGCTCCAGGTCACCGCTATCCGTGTTATGCAGGTTGTTGATTGTCGGACAGACGATGATCATCGGTCGTATGATGCCTTCGTCCATGGCGTGGTCAAGCACATTCTTGAAGTACTTTGGCGGCTGTTCGTGTACCCACGGCGGCAGTGCGGGTCCGGGCACCCCGCGCAGGAGCGTCTCCTCTGTTCGCCAGGCCCCATGCATAAGATAGAAGATTTCGTATGCCTTCGATTCCTCATATGCGTATGGCAAGTAGACGAGCGCGCGCTTGTGCAGCTTCGTCTCCTTCTTGTCATAGTTTAAGCTGTCCCAGGTGTCATACCAGACCTCTTCGATACGACCCTGATTGACGGCTTCTTTCTTGTACGATTCTGGGATTCGCTTCATTTCGGGCATCTCCCCTTTCACACTTCGTTGGAGAACGGCAGTAGCTGATTTGTAGAAAACAATTTCGTCATACATCAATGGAAGGGCAATCATGCCTTTTACGATTGTCCTTCCAGGTAACGAATATGTAAGGCAAACTTATTAAAGATTTGCGTTATAGAATTCACTCAGCTTCGCTGCAACCTTAGGAAAATACTCAGGCTTGTCATAAAGGTCCACATGGCTTGCACCGTCGACGACGTACTCCTCCTTATTGTTGCTCGCAGCATGTTCGATCACATAATCGCTCATAAATTTAGTGTCGGCTTTGCTGCCAGCAATCATAAGAACCGGCTGCGTGAGAAGGGTCGATACATGGGCGAACGCATCAAAAGAGAGGATCTTCGCATTGCTTATCAGCGGCATCTTATTGTCGGCGCGCGGATGCTGAGCACGAGGAGTGCAGTAGTAGTCGTAGGCTTCACGAACCATAGCAGGAGTATTCTCATCAAAGGTATCCTTTGAAGGGAGAATGTTTATCATCTTGACAGGTGCCCCGGTCGCCTCTTTCGTACGCTCTTCCGCGACGCTGGCAAGCGTGTTCAATACAGGTTGCGGCGGGAAGTCTTCTCCAAATCCTCCCCTGTTCAGGACTCCGGCATCCGCACCGCTTACCGTTGCTGCAGCCTTGATCCTCTTATCGTACGTTGCTGCACAAATGGTATATCCGCCGCCCGCGCAAATGCCGAGCGCTCCGACCCTGTTCTCATCCACATAGGAAAGAGACTGCAGGCAGTCGATAGCCGCACTGATGTCCTCTACGCGAGCATAGGGATCCTCCAGCCCGCGCGGCTCGCCTTCGCTCTCGCCTTGGTAGGAAGCATCAAATGCTAAGGCGATCAAGCCTGATTTTGCTACAGCTTCAGCATATTTTCCTGCTGTCTGCTCCTTTACTCCTCCACCGGGATGGCATACGGCAATAGCCGGGTACCTTTTGCTCTTATCGAAATCATTCGGGAAAAAGAGATTTCCCGCCATCTTAAGGCCTCTGTTCATGAATGTAATTTTTTCCATTTTATTTTTCCTTTCTTATCCCTCAAACGTGGATCTTTGCCTTATTGAGAACTTTTACGGTATTGGCATCATGATGATCAATAATGTCGCTCTTTCCGGTATCCAGAGCAGCTATGGCATTCATGTCTTCCTCATCCAGACTGAAATCCCAAATCCCGAAATTCTCCTCGATACGGTTTTTGTGCACGGACTTTGGAATTGCCACAACTCCGCGCTGCATATGCCATCGAAGGATAACCTGGCCAACAGATCTGTGATGTTTCTCGGCGATATGGTTTAATACGTCATTTGTGAAAATCCCATATTTTCCTTCCGCGAAAGGAGCCCATGCTTCAAGTTGAACGTCATACTCCTTAGCGTTTTCCATCAGTACTTTTTCCTGAAAGAATGGATGAATTTCCACCTGGTCAACGGCTGGAACGATCTCATTGTTTATGATCAGATCGACAAGTCTGTCGGCAGCAAAGTTGCAGACACCAATAGCCCGTACAGCGCCTTCTTTGTACAGATCTTCCATGGCTCTCCATGCGCTGTATACGTCACCGAATGGCTGATGAATCAGATAGAGATCGATGTAGTCAAGCCCAAGTTCATCGAGTGATTTTTGATAAGCCTTTTTAGCAGCGTCGTAGCTTGCATCCTGAATCCAGAGTTTTGTAGTAACAAAAATATCATCTCTCGCAAGTCCGCTCTTCCTGATCGCATTTCCGACAGATTTTTCATTGGCATAAGCGGAAGCAGTATCGATAAGACGATATCCTGTTTGAAGCGCATTCAGTACGCACTGTTCGCACTCCCGTGAATCCGAAACCTGGTAGACTCCGAAACCGAGCTGCGGCATTTTGATCCCGTTATTTAATGTGACATAGTTAATAATATCGACCTCCTTCGAGATTCATGCATTCATAATTTCTCGGATAAGATTTGACTTTATCTTTTTCCGATATACATAAGGTAATGGAGGTCGCCCGTAAGCAGAAGTCTAAGTAAGTTCAGTAGTGTGAAGTTTAGGGTTTAGAGTGGATGCTGTGACAGACCGTTTCACTTTTCTTCGGTCATGGTTTTCTTAATCGCGGCAATGCATCTTGAAACCGCATCAGAAGGATTTTGAGAATAGAGTAGACCAAGTGTCAGAGAATAATTCCACGCAACAGGGATGAACCGAAGCATTGGATGCACATTTTCCCATCCAGGAATCGTCAGAAGAAGTGCATCTTCATTTTCACATATATTGAAGATCTCTGTGCTGTATATTGAAAAATCAATAATCTCTGACTCAGGTGCTTTCTTTGAAACTTCCTCTCGGATCGCGTCAGCCTGCGACAGAACACCGGACGCCGGAAGCATCAGTTTCTGGCCGTTTAGATCGTCTATAGAAAGTTTTTCTTTGGAAGAAAGCGGATTCTGGAGCGATACAGCAAGAAGAATCGGTTCGTCCTTCAATCTGAGCGCACGGCAGTGATACTGATCAAGCATTGATTCATCATAAATCCCGGCGACAAGGTCGATATAATCTCCGAGATTGCTTAAAATATTTCGGACATTTTCCGTGGAATTTTCAAAAGGCACCATCTTAAAACGGATATCCGGTTCGTACCTGATGACTTTTGGCCAAAGTTCCTGAATTTCCTGCGACGGAGTCATCGGAGATGTACCGACACGGATGAGAAGTTCTTCCTGCCGAGCTGTCTCCTGTATCTTACGGACAGAGGCATCCGCGTACTGAACCAGATATTTTGTATCTTGAAAAAATATCTCCCCCGCTTTTGTCAGTCGGATACCGCGATGAGTTCTGTCAAAAAGTTTTACGCCAATCCGGCCTTCCAGAAGATTGATCTGCTTGATTACGGCGGTTACAGAAATATAAAGCCGGTCTGCAGCCTTGGTAAAGCTGCCTGCCTCCGCGACTGCCAGAAATGTATCCAGCTGAGGATTGTACATGGCCTTTCCTTCATTATTCACGGTTTCTACCTGCTTTCCTTGTTATATTTCTTTCTTTTATAACAGACTGTAACCTCTAAGGTTTGTACTGCTGAACATTTTCAGACTTCTTGTTCCGACAGATTCAGGCTAATCTTGAGATGCCGCAGTCGGTGGTGATACATAGAAAAGCTGATTGGGAAAACGATCTACAGAATATGCATGCTGCTCGTCATAGTGGATATTGTGATGATTCCCTGATGCCACGCGCAATAAGAAGAAGGAAGCTCCAATGAAAAAGATACCGGAATCCTACAAGGAAAAAGGTTTTCGTCAGGGCCAGATTGTGGACGTCCGTTATGATACGTGGGATAAGCTGCATTACGAAAGAAAAGAAACAAAGATACATAACAAAGCACTTGTGTATGTACCGTATGGGTATGATGACACAAAAGCATACAATATTTTCTACCTCATGCATGGTGGCTGGAGGACAGAAGAGACGCTCCTGCGCGGAGAACCGGGCCCTTCCCTTCCGCCATGGGTGCACGAGCAGCCTCCGAAGTATTTCAAGAACGTGCTGGATCACGCCATGGAGGAAGGTGTTATCCGGCCGATGATCATCGTCTGCCCGACATTCAATAACCTTCATGATACGGACAGCGGCGATTACGATCTGGCTGTTAAGTTGACAGCGGGTTTTTACCGAGAGTTTTTGAATGATCTGGTCCCTTCTGTAGAGACCAGATACCACACTTTTGCAGAAGAGACGACTATAAAAGGATTAAGAAAGTCGCGTGAACACAGAGGATTTGGTGGGTATTCTATGGGTGGTGTCTGCACATGGCAGATCATGGCGCACTGCATCGATATCGTGAAGTACTTCATGCCAATGAGCAGCGGCAGCACAGGCACAGCCAATGCGATCCTTCAGGAGATCAAAGATGGCGGATGGAACATGAATTCGTTTGAAGTTTATGCGGCAACCGGAAAGAAAGATTTTGCATATGAGGGATTTGACCAGGAGGTAAAGGATTTCCAGGCGAAGGAAAGAGCGTATTACCACGCCGAGCCGACAAATATTCACTATGAGTTGTCCGAAGATGGGGTTCACGATTTAGACCATGCGCATGAATACACATACAATCTTCTTCAGGAAATCTGGAAGTGATTCCTTTTGTTCTCCGAGCCCCCGATTGGGCTTTAGCCTCCTGTTACGATGCCGATTATCTCGTCCTCCATCTGTTGTCCATAGCCTTCGAGTATGTGCCCCGCGCCTTGGCAGATGCGAAGGGAGGCGTGCGGAAAGCACCTTGCCGCCCTCTCGGAATACGATATCGGCGCCATTCCGTCATCCGTCCCGTGATAGATGATCACCGGCTTTTCGAACCTCTTCATCTCCTCGTAGATCGGAACGCGCCCTGCGTCCTCCGCGTACTTGGCAGAGAGGGCCATGTTCCCGAATCGGTACCTCGCGGGCACGTCGCCTGTCGGAAAGTAGATGTCCTTGAAGTCGCTGATGATGAAGGCGGGACACATGAGGAACAGCCCCTGCACGTCGCTCTGCCTCCGGATTCCGACCAGGGTGGACACGAATCCACCCTGGCTGTTCCCCTCGAGATAGATGCGGCTCTCGTCTATGCGGGCATCCGCCCTGAGATGGTCCAGGACCGCAGCCAAGTCGTCCGCCTCGGTGAGCACGGACATGTCTGTGGACTTGCCATCGCTCCTCGACCAAGGCGAGCCGCCGCAGAAGTCAAAGCAGCATGCGGCAATGCCTGTCTCCGCAAGGCGTCGCAGGGAGATGAGCTGGATGTTGTAGCCATATCCATGCGAGCAAATGGCGAGCGGGGAGGGCGAGCTGCCTTCCGGCATATACAGCTTGCCCCGAATCGTGTTTTCGCTGCGCTTGCAGCGAAAGGTCTCCTCGCGGACACGGCGGCTGCCTTCTTGAATGGTCATCTCAAGCCCCAACCATCATCTTGCTCGTGGAACGTCCTGCTAGTCCATGTAGGACTGGAAGCTGTTCTTCGTCTGGTACTCGATAGCTTCTCTCAGAGCTGCAGTGACATCGAACGCCCCGCCGATCTTCTCTGTCTGTGCCGAGTAGTCGCCAGTCTCGTATGCTCGGTCGTACGCGGAGCGGAAGCTCTTGTAGTAGTTCAGCTCGGCGCCGAAGGTTGGGTTGGGCTGGATCAATAGGCTGTCGTAGGCGCGTATGATGCCTGAGATGGGGACGTTGTAGGCGTTCTCGTCCAATGCCTGCCAGTCGTCGCAGCGGAACTTCCACGTGTTCTGGTACTCAGCCTTCACCTTTGCCAGCGCCTCCGTCTCCGATTCGGAGAGCGGCTTGAAGTCCTGCATGTAGGAGGTGTTGTCATCCAGCTGCGCCGGGGTGGACATGCCGGACAGGACCACCATCACGCCATCCAGGGAGGCCGCAAAGCGCACGGCGTAGCTCGCAGGGGTCGCATCGGCATCCAGGCCCTGCAAGATGCGCTCCGCCGCAGCAGGCACCTGGGCCAACGTGCCGCCCTTGACCGGCTCCATGACAATGACCCTCTTGCCATGCTTGCGGATGACCTCGTAGCACCTCTTTGCCTGGATGAACGGTTCTTCCCAGTCGTAGTAGTTCAGGGCGATCTGCACGGCCTCCACCTCGGGGTGCTCGCTCAGGATCTGGTCGAGATGCTCCGCGTCGTCATGGTAGGAGAAGCCGATGTGCCTGATCTTGCCCTGCTCCTTCCACCTCTTCATGTGATCGAACAGGTGCGTGTCCTTCACGACGGTCGCGTAGACATAGCGGTTCAGGTTGTGGAGCAGGTAGTAGTCGAAATAGTCCACGCCGCACTTGTCGAGCTGCTCTTGGAAGATCTGGTCGACCTTGTCCTCGCTCACCATCATGAACGTGGGGAACTTCGTGGCGAGCGTAAAGCTGTCGCGGTCGTGGCGCTTCACCAGCGCCTCGCGGACGGCGCGCTCGGAGGCCCCGTTGTGGTAGACATAGGAAGTGTCGAAGTAGGTGAATCCGCGCGCGAGAAATTGGTCGACCATCTGCTTGAACGCGTCCAGGTCGATGGCGGTGGGGTCATCGCTTCGTACTGGCAGTCGCATGCATCCGAAACCGAGCTTCTTCATCTTTTTTCCTTTCTGAATGGGGGGCTAGTCGTTCGCGTGGACGTCGAAGGCGCCGAGCAGCGCCTCCTCGACGCCTGGGGCATCGGGGTCGAGCGTGCCATGGCCCTTGTCGAGGGAGCGCATCGTCTCCATCTCGTCTTCGGTCAATCTGAAGCCGAAGTCACGTTAGGCCGGACAATGCCTGACCTAGCGCAGCGGCTTCTTGTCCAAGAAGCTCCTCCCTTCCGCTTCGACGATTCCCCGGTGCCCATAGATCTTGCACGCATCGAGTTCCTTTTCGAACGAATCGAATTCTTCGTCAGTAAATGAAATGTTTACCGCACCAAGATTTTCACGAATATGCTCCTTTTTCTTGGAGCCCGGAATAGGCACGACATTCGGATATTTCCGCAGCATCCAAGCAAGCGATATCTGCGCAGGGGTGGCATCCTTCTTCGCTGCAAGTCTTTCGATGATGTCAATGATTGGCTGGTTTCCGCGAATGTTTTCGGGAGTCAGCTGCGGAACCCAATTGCGCACGTCGTCAGTCTTTTCAAACTCAGCGTCCGACTTTATCTTGCCGGACAGCAGCCCGCTTGCAACAGGCGAGAAGGCAACGAACCCGATGTTGTGCTGCAGGCAATACGGAATCACGTCCTTTTCGCTATCCCGTTCTACGATGTTGTAGATGCTCTGCACTGCCGTAACAGGCGTGACTTCATGGGCACGCCTTAAGGTATCAACATCTACTTGGGACAGTCCCCACCCGCGAATCAACCCTTCCTTGATGAGCCTTCCCATCACCTCTGCCACATCTTCTATCGGAACATGGTCATCAGTTCTGTGGAGATAATACAGATCCGCATAATCGCTGCGCAGCCTCTTTAAAGACCTCGTCAGGTGTCCCTTGACCTGCTCGTAAAGATCTGCCCCTTGTGCATAGTCGGCGGGCTTCAGGTGGAACTTGGTGGCGATCCGGACTTGCGCCCGCTTGCCTTCAAGCGCTTCGCCTACGATTTCCTCATTGTGGCCTTCGTAGTAGAGCTGCGAGCCATATGCTTCTGCTGTATCGAAAAAGGTGCATCCCTGGTCAAAGGCTTGCTGGATCGCTTCGATGCTGTATGAGCGCTCCGGGATTTTCCCGTATCCGTGCGAGAATCCCATGCATCCCATGCCGATTTCTGAAACTTCTAATTCGCCGAGTCTTCTCGTCTTCATGTTTGGCCCTCCGTCCGCAATGACGCTCCTTATCGTCCTAGTCTTATGCTTTCTACGTATTTATCCTTTTCTTACAAGAACAAATATATCTGGATATCTCTCCGTTGTGAAATGCCGATTATCAATATATTTATACGTGATACGTATATAATCGATTGAGGGATGACAATTAGGGAATCTGTTGGGAGGAGCAAAGATGATCGAGACATATCTGCTTGAGCAGCTGGCTGCCTTTGCCGATACGGGAACGCTGCTCGGGGCTGCAGAGAAGCTCCATCTGACGCAGCCTACCCTCACCAGGTCCATGAAGAAGCTAGAGGCTCTGACTGGCGTCTCCCTCTTCGCCAGGTCCAAAGGGAAGATCGCGCTGAACGACAACGGCCTTCTTGCTGCAGACTATGCGAGGCGCATCCTGCGGGAGGAAGACGACATGCTCTACCAGCTCCGGCTCAAAAGCAGGAGGGCGTCCGAGATCTCCATCGGATCCGTGGCGCCGGGACCGCTGATCAAGCTGGTTCCCCTGCTGACGAACCTCTATGCGGGGAAGACAATAACAAGCGAGATAAATGACGAGAAAGACCTGACGGAAGGCTTGTTGAACGGCACTTATCAGCTGGCCGTCCTGTCCCACATGCCCGAGCGTACAGATATCTATGCTGCTCCCTGCTGCACAGAGCGGCTTTATTACTGCTTTGACAATATGGACTACCCAACGTCCACCGACGGCGTCCACTTCGCAGACCTGGGCGGGAGAAGCATCCTCGTTCCGGAGGAGATAGGCGTCTGGGGGGACGTGATCCGCCGCGAGATACCCGATCCCCATTTCCTGAGGCTAGACAACGACACCGATGTGAACGAGGTCGTTTCACGGTCCTCGCTCCCGGTGTTCTCGAGCGACATCGCCCTCTCCTACGGGTTGGACCGCCCGGGGCGGGTGCCGGTTCCCATTTTGGACGACTCTGCGGAGATGCAGCTCTACTGCTGTTGCCTGAAAGCCGAGAAGAAGCAGTTTAGCAGGCTCTTCCAGCGGCTTTCTGGACAGCTCGGCAATTCACGGTGATGCTCGGATGGTCTCTTCGCATGGGAGCATACGTCACTGCGGAATTACGACGTCACCACCGCGTCTTTCCGGCGTCATCCGCCGGTGACGCCACGAATAATCATAAGCAGAGCATGGCATCGTAGTTATTGCGTGCAGTTTACAAGCAACAGCATGAGACGCTCTCCCTTTGAGTGGGAGTGAGCTTAGGGCAACTCTCCCCCTGCACTTGCACACACCCAGTTCACTCAAAAAAACAGTCGGAATATGGTGTGTCGGGACGCTCTTTCACGTGTTTTCGAGTAAGGGAGAAAAAGCCGTGGGTGTAAAAAAGCGCCCAGGGACCTCTTGAAATTCAAATGTGCTTCAGGTCAGCCTCCTGAAGGAGTCCTTCCATGCCGTCGTACTCGCCCTGCGAGACTACTCCGGCGTCGAGTCTGCCAACAATGTCGTTCACAGGTTTGATGCGGAAACTCACTCACGTGCATTGCTCATCCTGTGGCTGTGGCAGCAGAGCTTCGGTATATACTTGTGGGTATCACGAATCAGACGCCCTCATCCCAAGGGAGGATCCACATGAACACCATCTGCGACTTCTGTAAAGTCCGCGCCTGCATTAAGCCCGGAGCAACCAACTTCCCCAAAGACTGCCCGAGCCTCCAGGATTACCAACCCAAAGCACGCGCTTCGTATGAGCCAGACGGCTCTGAGCATGATCTCGCACGGGCCGCCTCCGTTACCATTAAATACGGATATGGGAAGCTCACTCGAGTCGAGGAGATCATGGTCTTTGCACGCGAAATGGGTTTTCAGAAAATCGGCGTTGCCTTTTGCATCACGCTCGCACGTGAGGCCCGCACTTTCTGCGACATACTGCGTGACAATGGTTTCACGCCCATCACGGTCATGTGCAAGAACGGAGCCATTCCCATCAGCGTGCTTGAGGAGCCCTACCTAGACGAGCTCCCCGAGGGTATGTGCTCGACAATTTGCAATCCCGTTGGCCAAGCATTCACGCTCAATGAGGAGAAGACGGAGCTCAACGTCGTGCTCGGTCTGTGCGTGGGCCATGATTCACTTTTCATCAAGCACTCCGATGCCCCGATCACCTACCTAGGGGTCAAGGATCGTGTCACGGGACATCATCCACTTACCCCGCTCTACCTGCACGAGGGCCTGTTCAAGCGCGTCCATCACGTCAAGTTTCGGGACGAAAAAAACGAAGACGAATAGACCTTGGTAACGCTTCATCCGAAACCCGCGAGGTAGGTGACAAGCAGATAGAGCACCGCCCTTTTGCCTCATTCGCGCGAAACCATGCAACCTTATGGTTGCGTTCGTTGTCGCCGGTCTTATTTAGCGAATCATGAATCTTTACGATGTACCGATCAGAATTGAGGGTAATGTCTTGATTTAGTGGCAAACAGTTCGGATATCGTCTTGCACTTATTTCATAATTGTTTTGCATGCACTTAGTTTGATAGGAGCACGGTTCAAGGCAACATGTATCTATTAGATGTCATAAGCAGATGTTATAGGCATAATGCTTTCACAAGCTCCCTACACATGCTCAATGGATGCCCCGGAAAGTGGTCGTCATAAACTCTGTCTTCTGAATGGTTCATCAAATTACCGCGCGTATAAGACGAATCATATGGATCGTGTCGCCAATCAATCATTCGTTGTTCAAAATCGACATTTGGCTCGAATGTCCCATACACCAGTGTATCCCGTAGACCTGTTGTACCAACCTCATCAAAGTAACCTTGGACATGAATAGTTTCTTCATTGCATTGTTTTTCGAATGTCAATGTATATTGAACACCTGGTTGGTCTTCTCTAAGAGACTTCACGATGCTATAGATATAAGCGTTGCCGTTGGCCTCACCGCTTTCTACTTCAATAAGACCTTGCAGATCATCCATAGCCTTATGAATGCCATCAATAACCTCCTTTGGAGCCCCAAAAGGCATAGCTTCGTTTTCTGCTATAGGGAACGCTATGGCGAAGCACATAGCATTATCTGTTTTAACCATCAGAGGAACGGAGTTTTCAGGATCCTCAGGCATCGAATCTACTTTCTGATAATAGTCGGGTACTTTAATTTCAGTTTTTCCTATCTGTATTTCCTTTGTATCCATGTTTGCGTTATCCAATCTGGGGGCAAATTGTCCCCAACGTTATTCTGAAGGTAACAGTAAGTCCGATTGACCTGCGATCATAGCCGCTTTGTCTTTAAACAGATCTGTCATCGTTTGAGCGCTTCCGCATACCCGGGGATGCTAGTCTGCGTTTCCCAGCGCTGAAACGCCGAGTCAATGACTTGCTGCACGGTGTTACCTGTTGTCTATGGCGTTGTTAATCTTGTCTAAAAGAAAATCGTCAAAGGTCGGGGCTGTCGGCAAGATATCCCCGTCCATACTCCAAGAGACCACCGCACCTGTGTCGCAGTCGAGGCATTCCAGCCATTCGTCGCAATCTTCGATTACGACGAGGTTCTTCGGGAGTCCGTACTTACGATAGTCCAGTGTCGCCTGGAGAAAGATATTACTCCCGTCAAGGCCGATGCCGAAAATCTCAAAGCCATCGAGACCTCCATCACCGTAACGGTCAAGAAATGCAACATACTCTTCGGGCAGGGTGACTCCCAATTCTTGCTGTGCATGTGCTTTCTCTTTCTCCGTAAAGGGAGCGTGATTAAAGCTGTTCGGTCTCTGGTATGTCTCGATGAGCTCGGTGATCTTGTCGTTCATCGCTACCTCTTTTCAATCACCCATTGCGCGTGCCATTTCCAGAAAAATTCTGCTCTATATTTGCATCTGCCCGTTCATAAACGTGCTCAATGCTCGAGGGTAGCATGACATGAACTTATCGATCGTGCTTCCCATATCCAGGAGAAGCATCGTGAGTTCCTGTTCTTTAAATCTCGATTCCGCAAGGGCCGGTACCTGTTCGATGCAGCTCGGTATCTTGTTTAGTCATCGAATAAAAACCATAGCCGCCGGCTACATTAACACAGTCAAATCCTTTCTGCGAAAGAATGCGACAAGCGATGTAGCTGCGCAGTCCCGACTGGCAGTGAACGATAAGACGCTTGTCATGAGGTAGCTCAGACAGATGATCGCGCAGTTCATCCACGGGAATATTAAGCGCTCCTTCCAGATGTCCGCGCCGGAACTCCTCGGCGGTACGTACGTCCACCACCATGTCGTCGTCGCTCGCCGCCAACGCCTCATCCCAATGGATCTGTTTAACACGCCCCGATACTATGTTGCCAATGACGTAGCCGATCATGTTCACAGGATCCTTGGCCGAAGAATATGGCGGTGCATACGCCAGATCGAGGTTGGCCAGGTCGTCAGCTGTCATCCGGGCACCAATAGCCGTACCCAACACGTCAATGCGTTTGTCGACACCCGCATAGCCGGCGATCTGGGCTCCGATAATGCGGCCACTGCCCTTCTCAAAGAGAACCTTAAGCGTCATATTCTCTGAACCAGGATAATAGGTTGCGTGATTCGCCGAGGTGATGACCGTGTAATCGTAATCGATGCCTGCAGCTGCGGCACTTGTTTCGTTCAAGCCAGTCGACGCCACGGTAAGATCAAACATCTTCATAATTTCAGAACCTTGTGAACCCTGATAAGTGCTATGGATTCCGCAGATATTATCCGCAGCGATTCTCCCCTGCTTGTTAGCTGGACCGGCAAGAGCAATAAGATCAGGCTGACCAGTTACTCTATTATTTACCTGCACAGCATCGCCCACCGCATAGATATTCGGGTCATTCGTTTGCATGTGAGCATCGGTAACAATTGAGTCTTTGAGCCCCAGTTCAAGCCCTGCGTCAGCAGCGAGATGTGAATTAGGTGTCACGCCGATTGCGATAATGACGAGATCAGCGGAAATCGGGGCTTGTGACTTCTTAGTATCAGCATTTCGGTACGCAACCGAAAGATTAGCTCCGTCACCGTGTCGGACTATCCTTGTGAGGTCGGCCCGGCAACGCAGATTAATTCCGCCGTCACGCATAGCCTTTTGCACATAACAAGCCATATCGCCGTCAAGCGTCTTCAGTACATGGGAGGGTCGCTGCAGTACCGTAACAGAAATTCCCCGGTGAGTAAGGTTTTCAGCCGCCTCCAAGCCAATGAATCCGCCCCCTACGACCACAGCAGACTTCACGTGATTGCTGCTGAGATAATCCGTAATGGCGAACGCATCCTCTACCGTGCGCAGCGTAAACACACCTGGAAGGTCGGTTCCTGGAACAGGAGGAAGCATCGGCCTGGCACCAGGCGCGAGTATGAGCTTATCGTAGCTTTCGGTGTATGTGAAGCCATCATCGAGACGACGTACCTCGACGGTTTTTGCCCGACGATTGATGGAGAGCGCCTCCTGCCGCACACGAACATCGATGTTGAAACGACTTTTGAAGCTTTGCGGCGTTTGCAGCGTGAGTTCACTTCGATCTGTGATAACACCACCAACGTAGTAAGGCAGCCCACAATTTGCGTACGAGACGTAACCCGTGCGCTCAATGATAGTGATCTGTGCGTTCTCATCGAGTCTACGAAGACGAGCTGCAGCAGTTGCGCCGCCGGCCACACCTCCGATAATCAACACGTTTGTAGTCATGCCTGTGTGGCCTCCCTTTTCTGCCAGAAAACTTGTTGCTCTACACAACCGCAGTTGGCACGTTGATGGCTTTTGTGATGGCCTTATCTCACATTTTTTGTGAACTTAGCCGAAAATATTCGGTCCATTGACCATTATGAGAAAGTTTAGGTTAATTGGCATCTTTGGTGAATACCTGGTCTATTTCACCTGATTTTTAGTGGAGTAGGAAAAGCCGTAAAATGATTGGTAAAGTCTCGACATTGTCGTCGCTTGGCGAAATAGCACATTCCGCATGGATCACCCGCGGCAACCCGAACGAAAGGAACCCAAAATGAAGGATCTCAAGGATAGCTGTAAGGTAGCCGTGGTGCAGTCGCGACCGCGTCCCTTTGATCGCGACGCATGTCTGGAAGGCGCGCTTGCTTCGATTCGCCGGGTAGCCAAAGAACGCCCAAGTGATCTTGTTGTTCTCCCGGAGCTATTGATACCGGGCTATCCGCATGGGCTAACCTTCGGGTTTGTTGTCGGCGCCCGTGAGCCAGGCAGCAAGGAACTGTGGAAACGTTACTATGACGGTTCGGTGGTCGTTGGCGGTAAAGAAACGGAAGCACTCGCCGACGCCGCGCGCGAGACCAATTCCTGGGTAAGCGTAGGTGTTTCGGAGCGCGATGCCACATCCGGCACCCTCTACAACACCAACCTGGTGTTTGCTCCTGATGGCAAACTTGATGCCTGGCATCGCAAACTCAAGCCTACCGGTGCTGAACGGCTGGTGTGGGGAGATGCTCAAGACCATTATTTCCCCATTTCCGAAACCCCGTGGGGTCCCATGGGAACGCTTATTTGCTGGGAGAACTACATGCCGCTCGCTCGCGTAGCCTTGTATCAAAAAGGAGTGTCAGTCTATCTAGCTCCTAATACCAATGGAAATCCCGAATGGCAGTCAACGGTGCAACACATCGCTATCGAGGGTCGCTGCTATGTGATCAACTGTGCGCCGTATTTAACGCGAGCCGACTACCCGGAGGATCTGCAGAAAAATCCCGAAGTGGCAAAGTTGCCGAAAGTCATCTATCGCGGTGGCTCAAGTATCGTCGATCCGTTCGGACATCCCGTACCGGGGGCCGAACCTTTATGGGACACCGATGGCATTCTGTATGCAACGCTCGATATGCAGCAAGTGCCGGCGTCCAAGTGGGAGTTTGACCCCATCGGGCACTATGCGCGTCCGGATGTCCTGAAGCTCGAAGTCAACGATATTTAGTTGCACTTTCTGTCAGACGTGTGGTTGCGACATCTAGATTGGATTTAATGCTCTCACAAACCTGAAGCGCAACGATTCATTACACGACCTTACAAGAAAAATGCATCGCTCAATGATGTAACCATGACTTCTGGTCATTTTCCCTGCTCTCATCCTTGTTTTGTGTGATGCCTCATACGCTTTTAATAGCAAAACAAGATAATGTTTAAACGTGCATAGAGCGTTTATCGGTAAATCATTTCAAGTATTGAAAAAAGCTTCAAAATTCCTGACATATAATATAAAATCACGTTATCGTGATACAATATTTTTCCAGGAGAGGGAGCAAATGCCGGTACGAGCAAGGTTCTACGGGATAGTGATTCGTATGTATTTCCTCAGCTCCGAACATAACCCTCCTCACATACATGCCATTTACGGTGAGAATTCTGCTGCTGTCGACATTCAGACAGGTCACATAATCGATTGAAAACTTCCTACTCGTACTGCAAATATGGTTCGCAAGTGGGTTGCTCTTCATCAATCTGAACTTCTGAAAATGTGGGAAACGCAAAAATTCACGAAGTTGGATCCTCTCGACTTAGGAGCTCGAAATGATGTTTCACATAGTGAAAGAGATTTCTGCGCTATCCAATATGAGGCTTGCGGTTCAATTTACTAATGGAACAACGAAGCTGTATGACGTTAAACCCCTCGAAAAAAATTTCCAATCTTTAAACAACTCGAAGATAAATCCCTATTCGACAGCGTGAGAGTTGATCAAGGTGGTTACGGTATTGTCTGGAATGACGACCTGGACCTTTCCTGTGATGAACTATGGGAAAAGGGCACAAAAGTTACAACTCCATTTGATGGACTCATGTCTTTTTCTGATGCAAGCAAGTTGTGGGGCTTGAGCGAATCAACGCTTCGAAAAGCCATCTCGTATGGAAAAATCGTACCTGGAGTAGATGCCCGAAAATATGGAAAGCAATGGGTAATTAACCGAGATGCTATGACCCGAGAGTATGGCAAACCTATTGGAATGTAGGCTTAACGTTTTTGAGCTTTGCCCATCTTTCTCCCTCTTCCTTTTACGTTCAAATTGTTTGTAATTCATGGAAACAAAACGAATATTCAAGATGACGCCTTGGTAACAAAAGTGGCTGGCTAGACTTAGGTGTTGGAATCAAAGACGAAGCACGTATAGGGATGCTTTGTAAAAAACCAGCAAACGTTTCAAAAATGCTGGCAAACAATATGTTTAAGCTCAAGGATGGGAATAGGAAAGCTATATGGCGTCATCAAAAAATGCGCACGTAACGACCATCACCATGGGAGCCACCGATGCTCCCGACGCAGTATATGATGCGCGAGCTCTTGGTAAACCAAAAATGCTGCTTTTCGGTTTGCAGCATATGTTCGCGATGTTCGGCGCAACCATTCTGGTGCCCGTCGTCACGGGTCTTTCAATTTCAGCAACGCTGCTTTTTGCAGGACTCGGAACGCTGCTCTTTCATTTCATCTCACAACGCAAGGTACCCGCATTCTTGGGCTCTTCGTTTGCTTTTATTGCAGGTTATGCAGCTATCGCACCCAATGGTGAGCCAGAGCTTTTGCCCTATGCCTGTTTAGGCGTGGCGTGCGCAGGGCTTCTGTATCTTGTGCTTTCAGCGCTCTTTAAGGCGTTTGGTGCACAGCGCGTTATGCAATTCTTTCCTCCAGTTGTAACAGGTCCTATCGTCATTGCAATTGGCCTTACGCTTGCAAGTTCGGCTATCACAAACTGCTCAACAAACTGGATTGTCGCCATCGTCGCGATTGCCACCATTGTTATATGCAACATTTGGGGCAAGGGCATGATTAAAATTATCCCGATTTTAATGGGCGTGGTTGTCGCATACGCATTCGCTGCAGCTGTTGGAGAAGTTGACTGGTCAGGCGTGCAAAGCGCGGCATGGATTGGCTTGCCAGTGCTCTGGGATAACACCGTGTTTTCTATTTTTGGAAGCAATTTTAATGGCGCCCTTGCAACCACTGCAATTATCACCATTGTGCCGATTGCATTCGCCACGATGATTGAACACATTGGTGATATTTCAGCGATTTCATCTACCTGCAACCGTAACTACATTGCAGACCCTGGCCTTCATCGAACCTTGCTTGGCGATGGACTTGCGACGATTCTTGCATCTCTTTTTGGTGCGCCTGCAAACACAACCTACGGCGAAAATACGGGCGTGCTTGCACTCACCCATGTGTTTGACCCGCGCGTGGTGCGTATCGCCGCATGCTTTGCAATCTTGTTTTCGTTTTGCCCCAAGTTTTCGGCCATCATCGGAGCCATGCCTGCCTGCGTCATCGGCGGTGTTTCACTGGTGCTCTACGGCATGATTTCTGCCGTTGGTATCCGCAACTTAGTCGAAAACCACGTAGACCTTTCGAAAAGCCGCAACATCATTGTGACGGCACTTATTCTGGTACTTTCTATTGGTATCGCTTACAGCGATGCAGGCGCAATCATCATCAACGTTGGACCGACGGTAATTTCGCTCTCTGGCCTGGCTGTAGGGTCGCTTGTGGGCATCATTATGAATGCCATCATGCCCGGTAAAATTGGCTATAAGAACTTAGCAGACACGGGAATTCCTGAGCTTGCGCAGACCCCCGAAGAAATCGAAGCTGAGAAAGAGAATAATCCGAAAACCCCTGCATGGGCAGGCGTGGGAGAAAGCGCGAGCGCAACACGTACACCTACCGACTCTGAGATAAGCAAAACTTCCGGATCAGGAACAGACCAACACTAAGTAGACAAAACAACGACGTTTATGAACGCTTTTACGGTCCCACGAATTCGTTGTAGGCGGTGTTCCGGCGAAACCCCTGAGCTGACTTGAACACATCATGCACGAGCATCTTGAGCACTCAAATTAATTGGTTCTTTAAATCTTGGAATGATGAGCTTAACCTGCGGGAATTCTGATACCATAAGCCTCTTCAGTTCTGAGAGGCCTACCCTTTGAGATATGGGCGGAAATGAATTGTCAAAATGCGAGGCAATCACACACTTTGGCTCTAATTGCCGTATGACCTCGCGTGCAAAATCAACCAGGTGCGAACTACCTTGGTACGGTAAGACCAAGTAGTCAGCTCCTGTAGGATAGCTTTCGGTGGCATCAAGCGAGAGACTTCCTAAAAACACCATCCGTATTGGCGTGCAATCTGCCTCACTTTTACCTGTGAGCTCATACACAAGTGTTTCATGCTTTTCGCGATAAGCCTGAGACAAGCGTATTATCTGCGGCAAGTTTTTCGCATTCGAAGCAAGATGTGAAGGTGCGAGTGTCTCTCGAACCAACTTGCTATCGAAATGAATATGACGTCCCTGATAAACCTTTACCTGTATGTCATCAATCGCAAATTCATCACCGGGCGATATGACGATGACATTTTCTGTAGAACAACCTGCCGCCTTTAATGCAGGAATCCCACATTCAGTGCAATAAACCACGGCAGGATGCTCAGCAAGAATAGCCGGAACTGAAGACAAATGATCGAAGTGGCAATGCGTAATAAGAATATCGCGCACCGCGTGACGGGTTCCTGCCTGCGTAAAATCGTGAACATGTAAGGGATGTTCGGCGCCCGGCATTCCCAAGAATGGATCAACCAGCAAAGAAGTGCCTGGTGTTTCAAGTAAAAATGAATTTGTTCCGAACCACGTAAGTGTTGTCATTGTTTTCACCTTTGCGCACTTCCCATGAAGCGCCTCATCTGCAATTTCTTCATTGTGGTCTTCATAGTAAAGCTGCGAACCGTATGATTCTGCAGCATCAAAAAGGCACACCCATACGTATTCCTATTCCAGTTTCAATTGCTGCCGTGAGCTAAAGCCTTTCTTTTTTAGATCCGATTTCAAGAAGTCATACACCTGGGGTGTGATCTTGATGAGATTGATTGGTTGCGGCATTTTCTTAAGCGCACCCTCGGGGATATGTTTATGCTCTACCAGCTTGAGATATTCATCTGACCAGGGTTCGACGATCTCTGCCGTACCAGTCACTTGCAATCCAGAGAGGTCACTAAAATTCGTGCTTTCATGATAAATTGCTAAGCACACATGCTTGTTTGTCTCAAGCGCCTTGAATTTAAGTCCCCCTTCAGAAAAGAGATAAAAGCTTCCATTGACGTAGTTATATTCAATCGGTGTACAGCGAACGAAATCACCAGAAGCTGTTGCGAGCGCACAAATTTTGTGCTTGTCCAGAAACGCCTCGATTTCTTTCAAAAGGTCTTCCCTATTCATCTTTTTGGAATCCTTGTCTTTCGAAATCCAAAAATTTGCCGCTGCTTTGTAATCCATGGAATGCCTCCAATTGGTACGTTTCGATTTTATGTATTTCTGTTCTCTTCTGAATATAGTTCAAAAAATTTTGCCCGAAATGAAACTTCGTTAATGTTTCAGTTGTGGGCTATTCCCCAACATTTGAAAAATAACTAAAGCAAACCAAATGTAAGAGGATTCAGGAATTTTTCTCCATCTTCGAACATTCTCTAGACAAAAAGTTAGCCAAGGCTTACTTTTACATCGATAAAAACTTTTGAAAAGATTCGATGTATACACGTGGTAACAGAAACAATAGAAACAAAATCAGAGCTTTCTCTTTCAGATCTTAAACAAGGCTCTACCTGCCGCGTCCGTTCTGTAGCAGGTAAAGGCGCACTTCGCCAGCACCTTTTAGACATGGGCGTAACTCCTCACACACCGATGCGGCTGCTTGAATCGGCACCTTCTGGCGATCCTCTACGGTTTGCGCTTCGAGGATACGATCTCACTCTACGGCGCAGTGAAGCGGCACTTGTTTCGGTGGATTCGATCGATCAAGATTCACCAAAAACAATCAGATCTGCTGCGACAAACAGCACGACATACAGTAATAACCTTTTTCAGCACACCGATCACCCGGGGTTAGGGGAAGACGGAATTTACCATGTGCGCGAAGGGAACAAACAACCTGCCGTGCCTGAAGGTGCCACCCTCAAATTTGCACTTGTCGGCAACCAAAATTGCGGAAAGACGACTCTATTTAACCAGCTCACGGGTTCAAATCAGCATGTGGGAAATTTTCCAGGTGTCACCGTCACAGGAACTTCAGGTGCAATTCGAGGAGAAAAATATACCGAGATCACCGACCTGCCGGGTATCTATTCGCTTTCTCCGTACAGCTCAGAGGAAATTGTAAGTCGCGAGTTTGTTCTACACACTCATCCCCATGCGATCATCAACGTGGTAGACGCAACAAACCTCAGTCGAAACCTCTACCTCACCACCCAGCTACTGGAACTGGGAATTCCCATGGTTATCGCACTCAACATGATGGATGAGGTGACGCAAAACGGCGGCTATGTGCATGTGAACCGGATGGAGCGTCTGCTGGGTGTGCCCGTCGTCCCCATCAGCGCTGCAAATGGTCAAGGAATAGAGGAACTGAAAGATCACGCGATGCATGTCGCACGCTATCAAGAATTCTATGGAGTCTCAACTGCAGGTTCAAAAGACCGTCTGGTAAAGGAAGTTTCAGCTTGCACTGATGCAATCTCGCAAATCGTCAATATCAGTTCGAAAGCTGCCGGTGTTCCCGTTCGTTTCGCTGCTGCAAAACTTGTAGAAGGTGACAAACGGATCACTTCCGCCGTGATGATGGAGCCATCTCAACGACCGCTCGTGGATGCATGTATTTCCCGCCTGGAAAGCTCTGAAGACATGGATGCAGCCTGCGCTGTTGCTACTGCCCGCTATACCATTGCAGATAGCCTTGTGAAAAATTGCGTTGAATTGCCAAGTGCGAGCACAGAATATGCCCTGAGCACAAAGATAGACAAGGTGCTCACGGGTAAACATACGGCAATCCCGTGCTTTATCGGCGTTATGGCTGCGATCTTCTATCTTACGTTTAGTCTCATCGGCCCCGCCTTACAGAATCTCATGGAGCTGGGCATTAATGCGCTTTCGGATGTGACCGCGCAAGCCTTAGAAGCGGCCGGCGTAAATCAAGTCGTACGATCTCTTATCGTCGACGGCATATTCCAAGGAATTGGCGCAGTGCTTCTATTCCTGCCCATTATCGTCACACTGTTTCTGTTTCTTTCTTTGCTCGAGGACACGGGCTACATGGCACGTGTGGCGTACGTCGCAGACGGAGCACTTCGCCATCTGGGACTTTCAGGCAGACCAGTTATGCCCCTTCTTTTGGGTATGGGATGTACCGTTCCGGCGGTCATGTCTACGAGGACGCTCCCCTCCCAGCGCGATCGCAAACTCACCGTGATGCTTACGCCCTTTATGGGATGCTCGCCGAAACTTGCAATCTACGCATTTTTGGCTTCAGCTTTCTTCCCACAAAATGCAGCGATGGTAATGATGCTCGTGTATTTAGCGGGCATTGGCTGCGGAATTGGCGTTGCCCTGGTGGCGAAGCATACCGTATTTACCGGCGAAGCAGTGCCTTTTATGATGGAGCTTCCTCCCTACCGAGTGCCCAGCGCCCGAAGTGTGGGTCGATTAGTGTGGTTAAAATCAAAAGATTTTCTTCGGCGCGCCTTTACCGTTATTTTTGCTGCCACGGTTTTGACATGGTTTTTAGAAAGCTTTAGCCCTGGTCTAGAAATGGTCTCAGACCCCTCGCAGAGTATTCTTGCTGCAGGCGCAGGAGTCATTGCTCCCCTATTTGCACCGATCGGGCTTGGAGATTGGAGACTTGTGGTCACGTTGTTTTCCGGCTTCATTGCCAAAGAAACGGTTGTATCCACACTCACCTTGCTCGTTGGCGGCGTTGCTTCAATCGCCGCTCTACCTGCGGCGACGGCAGCTGCACTCATGACGTTCATTTTGCTTTATACTCCCTGCGTTGCCGCAATTGATGCGGTCAGGCGCGAAATGGGCGGCAAATGGGCCCTCGGAATGGTGGGTTTTCAATGCACGCTGGCATGGGTCGCCGCCTTTGTGGTGCACGGAATTGTTATCCTTGCAGGCATATAAAAATTTGGATGTCATGCAAGAGATGAAACATCACCTAGCTCGTACCTTTGGCAGAAGATTAAAGGAATATCAGCAAAGAGATGCCCCAGATAACACTACTTTGGATACATCTCAGATTATTCACAGAAATAAACCGAATAAAGCAATTTTATTGTTCACCTGCAAGAATAAATCACCATGTATATTGCATGTATAATTGAAACAGAGTTTAGGTTGCATAGATCTCTCATAGAGTTTCAGCGTAAATAACAAATGCCCAAGCAAATTTCTCACAGTGCTGTGGATTTTAGAAAGAAGGAAGGGATCAATTTGAACGATCAAGAACGCACGCTCGCGCAATTGAAGAAAGCGAGCAAACTTTCCCGCCTTGCGTTTCACAAGTACGGACCCAGAAGCTACAAGCGCGGTGTAGGAGCACTTCTAAGATATCTGGACGAACACAATGAAGCACCGCAATCTGACCTGACCGTCGCTTTAGGCTGCGACCGCAGCGCCCTGAAGGACGTCGTTCTCAAGGCAAAGCACAACGGCTACGTCACCATAAAGGACGGTGACAAGAAGCATTTATACATCGTATCTTTGACCGACGAAGGCAAAGATGTCGCAGAGAAGCGTGCCAAAGCTAACGCCGAAGCTGCTGAGAAGATTCTTGAAGGCCTTTCTGCCGACGACCAGGCCGAGCTCGACCGTCTCACCGAAAAGCTCATCGTATCCCTGAAAGATCAAGGTATTGATGGGAAGAAAAAAGGCCGTAAGGATCATCACGGTCATCATCACCACCATCATCATCGCCATTAAAAGCTTTTGCTTGCCACGTAGCTTTCTAGAGTGAAAGCTACGGAATATTCCCTGATGAGTAAGCTCATGTTTGAGCGACAATGTTTTCAGCAGAGCAATAAAATAACGAGCGAAAATCATCCAACAAGCAACAAGCCCCGGAACAAGACGGTTTCGGGGCTTTTCCTATCCGCTTTAAGATTTCACTTTCAGCATTCGGTGCCAATTCCCCATTTCAGAGCATGACGTCGGTTATCAATGAAGTTTGCGTAGATACCCGGCTCGCGTGCGAGTTGCTCAGGCGTACCGCGCTGTACAATTCGTCCCCTGTCCAGTACAAGAATCTGGTCGGCGTTGCGTACCGTCTTCAGGCGATGGGCGATCATAACGACAGTCTTCTGCTGGGTCAGAGCCTCAATGGCAATTTGAAGTTTATTTTCATTTTCGGGATCAACATTGGCCGTAGCCTCATCCAACAAGACGATCGGTGCATCCTTCAGAAGCGCTCGCGCAATCGAAATCCGCTGACGCTGTCCACCTGAAAGTTTCGCTCCTCCTTCGCCGATTATTGTCTGATACCCTTCGGGCAGCTCCTCGATGAAATCGTCGCAGCATGCCTTCTTTGCAGCCTCTACCACTTCGTCATATAAAGCATCCGAGTTACCGAACCGAATATTGTTTTCGATGGTGTCATTAAACAGGTACACGTCCTGAAACACGGCCGTCATCATATTCATAAGCGAGTCGATTCTATAGTTCCGTACATCTATGCCGCCGATAGACACCGATCCTCCGTCAACATCCCAGAAACGTGAAATCAGGTTACACATCGTGGTCTTTCCCGAACCTGACGGTCCCACGATCGCCGTCATTGCGCGGTCAGGCATCTCTACCGTCACGTCATCAATTACACGTTGGCGTTCATAGGAGAATTCCACATCCTTGAACGTGATGTCGAAAGTTTCAGGAACGTTGACCACGTTACCCTCTTTCAGAATCGGTGCATCATCCAGGCTGCGTACCTGCTTGAGCGATGCGTCGACGATGCGCAGACCAGCAAGTGAGCTGCCAGCGCTCTTGAGCTGCCCAAAAATCATGAACGACAGGATGATACACACCAAGCAGTTCGCCAACGGTAAACCCTGAAAACAGAACTGCCACAATGCGAGGATCATCATGGTTACGCTTATTAGATCGAGCACTATTTGTTGCAGCGCAATCAGCGGCGTGACGCCTACCTCAACCGCCATATTCTTCTTGTAGCTGTTTTCGATGGCTTCCTGCACTTTGGCTTCAGAGTCACGATGTAAATTAAATGCCTTTACCACACCCATTCCCTGCACATACTCAAGTAAAGTTTCAACCAGATTCGCCTGAGCTTGTTGACGCGAAGGCACGGCAGCGTTCGCCTTTTTCTCCATCAGCGTGGTGACCAGAAGAAAAAGCAAGAATCCTACTACAGCGAGAAGACCAATCTGCCAGTTGAAGAACATCATCGCGATGACAAAGACGATAGTATCCAGAAAACCACCAAGCATGTTCACCAGCACGATGGGGACCATGTTTTCCACATCGTCGAGCGTCGTGGTCTCAAGTGCGGTAATGCGTCCGAGACTATTGTCGTTGAAATACCCCATGGGCATCTTCATAAGCCGCTCGCCAATCCTGATGCGTTCGTTAGCGATCATGAAGTAGCTCGCGTGGGTACGTTGCAATTGTGAAAAGTACTGTGTAACGATACGTCCGATGACGCTTATCAGCATGATTCCGAGAACCAGCAGCGCAACTGATGGGTTCATACGCCCTTCGACGAGCGCCGCGAAGACCAGATAGAGTGCGACAATGACCAGTGCGTAAAACAGGGAGTAAATAAATCCGACGATGATGGACTTCTTGATGTTGCCCTGTTCTGTGCCTGCGAAGTCCCAAATTGTCTTAAATGAGCCTAGCATTGTGTATCACTGTCCTTCGCCGCAACATGCGCCTCCCACATGGATTTATATAAGTTACTGTTCTCAAGCAGTTCCTCATGTGTACCCGAAGCCGACACCCGTCCTTGATCAATGACGACAATCTGGTCGGAATTGATAACGGTGGATAGACGATGAGCAATCATCACAAGTGTCTTTCCGCGGGTAAGTTCGGATATCGCCTGCTCGACAATATTTTCGTTATCGGGGTCGAGGTATGCCGTACTCTCATCCATCACCACAATCGGCGCATTACGTAACATTGCGCGAGCAATGGCGATTCGTTGTCGCTCGCCACCGGATAGATGGCCACCTCCGCTACCGACAACGGTGTCGTAGCCGTTTTCTAAAGAAAGAATGAAGGGCTCACAGCCGGCTGTACGTGCTGCCCACTCAACCTCTTCATCGGAAGCGGTCATTCTTCCAACCCGAATGTTGTTACGGATGGTGTCGTCGAACAAGTAGCTGTCCTGAGCGACATACGCCACCAGGTTAGACAGCTTCGTCAACGAAATCTGGGATATAGGAGTTCCACCGATGCAAACGGTCCCCGATGAGGCATCCCATAGCCCCGCAATAAGGCGCGCAATAGTGGACTTGCCACCACCTGATGGACCCACCAAGGCGCATGTTGATCCAGGAGGAATGTCAATGTTAATTCCGTGCAGTACCTCGGTACCGCCCTCGTAGGCAAACGTTACATCCTTAAGATTTATGCCAGCCGTGCCTTCCACCGGAATCTCATCGGACGGCTGTGCCTCGGGTCTAACCAGCTCGGGCGCATTGAGAATCTCTTGAATGGCCGCAACAGGCATACCCATGGATGCCACATTGCTCATGAACGTGGTTACCGACATTAGCGGCTGCACTGCAGATAACGAAACGATAATCAGAGTACAGAACTCAGCTACACCCAAACTTCCATTCGCCAAGAATAAGCATCCCACCGGAAGCACAGTCAAAAGCGTCGTGGGCATGATGACCATGTAACCTGCCATGCCGAGCTCTGTTGCTCGCATCCATTCATAATGGTACGAGGCATTATTCATCACAGCGTCGAAGTACTTGCGGTAGGACGTTGCGTCCTGGCAGAACATCTTGATTTCTTTGATGCCGTTAACGTACTCGACAATCACACTGTTCATGTGATTCTTGGTTTTTATTGCACCTGCCTGCATCGACGAGCCCTTAAACATCATCCCCATAAATGGTATGCCGAGTACAATCACCGCAAGTGCAGCCAAGGCCATACGCCAGTCCAGCACGAACATGTAAATGATCAGGATGATGGGAATTATCAGATTTGCGGTCATCTCGGGTATGAAATGAGCAAGCGTAGACTCCAGACTTTCGACCTTGTCGGTGATGGTGGCAGTCAGTTGCCCCGATGGCGTTCTCATCAATTCACCTAGCGGCATGCGTGAAAGCTTGTCCACCAGCATCTCGCGGATGTGTTTCATCGTGCCATAGGCGGCGTGGTGCGCAACCGCCGTGGACACGTTGGCAAACACAACTTTTCCGACGTAACCCAGAGCGGCAATGCCACATAACCCCAAGCAGACTTCGAACGAAACGGCATTTCCCAAGAGATTGCTGAAAATAGCAGCTGCGGCAAAGAAAGGAACGACACCACAGAGAACGCCTAAGACTGCCAGCACAACGGAACCGAAGAAACCAGACCGGTACTCGCCCGCATACCCCATCAGAATGGCAATAGGATTTGGCATTGATGACGCACCGTTCTTAGACGCTTTAGGCTGGTCGTCAGCTGATGCTTGAACGGTCTTCCCCCTGCTAGGAGAAGCATTGCTATCCTCTAATACTTCTTGATGTATGGATGACTTCTTCGAACGTTGCGTCTTCACTGTACCTCCTGGTGTTTAGTTACGTGGTCACGCTCTGCTGGTTTTCAGTAAGATGCATCTGAACATCCAGGCGCATCCGAGACTGCCGACGATACTCAGAGGGCGAAATGTTATTAAAATCCTTGAAAACGCTGGCGAATTTGCTCTGATTCTCATAGCCAACCTGTAAGGCAATTGATCCGACCGACTCGTCGGTATTTTCAAGCAGCCGAGCAGCCCTTTCCATACGTAGGCGTTTGAGATATGACGAAATAGATTCCCCGTGCATGTTGTGGAAGTACGACCGCAGGGAGGATTCACTGATGCCATATTCGTTCGCCAATGACTCTATGGTTGTGCGCACGCTCAGGTCGGCCGTCAGCTGTGATTCGACGGACCTGACAATCATTGCCTGTGCAGGCGAGAGCATCGACCGCTTCACCGCACAGCATTCGTGTGGAATGTACTCAATGCCCTTCAGACATTGGGCAAGAATCAAACGATACTCACAAGGTAGCTTTACATGGCGATAGAAGTTCTCCGAAAATGACAAGACACCTTTGGGCATCTGCCTCACTGTCCCGCGCGCTACGCGACAGAATCGCTCACGCAGCGCGAATGGCTGAATACTGAGATCCTCGAAAAACATAGGAAACTGCTCTTGCAGCATATCGAAATCAAGAAAGATCTCTATGCCCATATAATGTCCGATTGACGATTGAAAACTGCCGACGGGATGGTCAACATCTATGCTTACCTGTCCTGGTTCCAAATCGACAACGCGACCATTTCCCAGCTCGACACGGCATCGACCTTCACAGCAGTAGTTGATAATTAAACCATCGCGTTTTGCAGAAGAGAGCACAGGAATACGATGAATATCGAAGGAGTTAACGCAAAACTTGACGCCTGGGTAAAGGGAGTAGACCGTCGTTACACCCGCCTGTTTGCCGATGACGAACGTGTAACGCGTCACACCCGCACAAACCTGTTCAACATGAATGGCGGTTCCTGTCTCAGTTGTAAATTCCTTCTGATGAAACGATATGTTTACATCAGGTACCGCATCCCATGCGCTTGTGCCGCAAGAAAGAGAAGCTAGACGCACAGACGATGTCTCTTGGTCGCCCTTACGGTCAGGAGTTATACAGATATCTTTAGATGCGAGCTTCATCTTACTTTATCCTTTCATATCCGAGGATTTCATATGCAAGGAGTCTGTTCAACTCCATTTCATTTACTTTGATCCATCCCGTATTGAATTTTCCATGAATGAGATTGTTACTGCCGAGGAGAGCTTATTATAAATCAAAAGTTTACCTCAATTAACTCTACGCACGAATTCCCAGAATTCCTGAAAGGCAGAACCATGTCAGACCAAAAGAATGTGCAATCAACCAAGAAGACAGGCGGTAAGCTCAACGCGAAAGACCTTATCAATGTCGGTATCTTTACCGCTCTCTATCTGGTGGTCATGGTACTTTGCGCGATGCTCGGTTTCATACCCATCTTCATCCCACTTTTATCGGTTATCATCCCGCTGGTTGATGGCATCGTGTTCATGCTCTTCCTCACCCGTGTGAAAAAGTTCGGCATGGTTCTGATTATGGGTATTATTATAAGTTTGTTTTACCTGATGGGAGGAATGGGAAGCTTCATGCTCCCCATTGCCATCGTCGTGAGCCTGATTGCTGAGTTTCTGCTCAAGTCCGGTAACTACCAAAGCAAGAAGAAGTCGATCTTTGCAAACGGATTTTTCTCCATCTCGGTGTTCGGTAACTTCCTACCCATCTACACTTCGCGAGACGCTTACTATCAGATGCTCGCCAGCAGCAGTTATGGCGCCGATTACGCAAACACTCTGATGATGTGTATGCCTGATTGGAGCGCACCTATCCTTTTCATCTGCTGCTTCGTCTTTGGTCTGCTCGGCGGTGTGCTTGGCAGTTCCGTTCTGAAGAAACATTTCAAACGCGCAGGGATCGCCTAATATGCCCCAGCAGATACTGCGGGGCGCTGTCAATAACAAAGGCGGTATTACCCTTGATCCCAGAACGAAGATTTTTGTGGCATTTATCTTGGGCGTCGTCCTTTTAACCGGAGGTTACAACGGAGGAATGGCGTGGGCACGGCCAACGCTAACCGCTATTCCCCTGGTGCTGCTGCTTTCGGTACGGAAATGGGGCGCTGCCGTGGGGTATTCACTCGCATTTTTGGCATCGTACTTTGCTATGACCTATCTGATGCCCATCACCTCGGGACCGCTTAATTTCCTGGTCATGATCGTATTTGGCATCTTCTTGCAGTTTTTGCCATGCATCATGATGTTCTATTTCGTGTTCTCAACGACTACGGTAAGTGAATTCATGGCCGCCATGGAGCGTATGCATCTGACTGACAAGATCACCATACCGATGTCTGTTATGTTCCGTTTCTTCCCCACGGTCAACGAGGAATTTGGCGATATCAACGACGCAATGCGCATGCGTGGCATCTCCTTTGGTAAAGGTAACTTGGGAGCGATGATCGAATATCGCCTGGTACCAATGATGGTGTGCAGCGTTCGTATCGGCGAGGATCTCGCGGCTGCGGCTCTCACGCGCGGATTGGGCGCCCCTGTCAAACGAACTAACGTATGTTCGGTGGGATTTCATATCCAAGATCTCATTATCCTCGCCGTCTGCGCGGCTTGTCTGGTTGCGTTCGGAGAATGGTACGTAAGTGTGCACTTCTGATCAACATAAAACGGTAGTCTCACTCAAGGACGTAACTTTCGCATATGCAGAAAGCGAGAACGGAGCGAGCATCAAAAACATCGATCTCGACATCGCAGAGGGCGAATGCGTTCTGCTTTGCGGTATGTCGGGCTGCGGCAAAACCACCGTCACTCGCTTGATCAACGGTTTGATCCCCCACTTTTACGAAGGGACACTGTCCGGAAGTGTGCACGTTGGTGATTTGGATATACCCCATATCGAGCTGTACGAGACAGCCGGCGTGGTGGGGTCAGTGTTTCAGAATCCTCGCAGTCAGTTCTTTACCGTTGACGTGACAAGTGAGATCGCCTTCGGTTGCGAGAACATCGGCCTGCCCAAAGAAACGGTGCTTGATCGTGTTGACAAAGCTGCACGGGAACTCAACGTACAGAAACTTCTAGGTCGTGATCTTTTCGAGCTTTCCGGCGGCGAAAAGCAAAAGGTGGCCTGTGCGTCCGTGTCAGCCTTAGAGCCGAAGGTACTGGTGCTCGACGAACCCTCGTCGAATCTTGACATGACGGCTATCGCTGACCTTAGCGACCAGATAGCGCGTTGGAAGAGCCAAGGTAAAACAGTCGTGGTGGACGAGCATCGATTGTTCTACCTGAAAGGTCTGGTCGACCGAGTGATCTATCTACGCGACGGACGCATTGTCGATGAAATGACTTGGGAGGAACTGGAATCTTTCAGTGACAATGAGCGCGCGGCACTCGGCTTACGCGTTCCCGACCTCACCATGCTTTCCAGACAAATTGAGCAGAAGTATGCGCAGTCTGGCGATCGCATTCACCGTAACCGAAATCTCCGCTTGGACACTTCAATTTCCGCCAAAGGGCAGGTATCACTTCTGGGATTATCGTTTTCCCGCGACGGAGGCGCTACGAAGATACTCGACTTGCAATCGCTTACGCTACCGCGGGGTAAAGCGACGGCGATCATCGGCCCGAACGGGGCCGGAAAGACAACCTTCGCCCGGTGTTTGTGTGGCATACAGCGAGGTGCGCGGGGTGTCATGTGGATCGACGGAACCAGCTACCGACGCCGTGCACGCCTGAAAAAGTGTTTCCAGGTGATGCAGGACGTCAATCATCAGCTGTTTACGGAGTCGGTTGAAGATGAGGTACTGCTGAGTATGGATGAGCCCGACGAGCAACAGGCTGATGCCATACTGGACAGTTTGGGATTGTTGGAGCTTAAAGACCTCCATCCCCTATCCCTTTCGGGCGGTCAGAAGCAACGGTGTGCCATCGCATCGGCACTCGCTGCCAGACGAGAAGTAATCATCTTCGACGAACCAACCAGCGGTTTGGACCGCGCTCACATGCAACGCGTCGCCGAGAACATCCAGCAACTCGAAGAGCAGGGCAAGACGGTTCTGATCATCACTCACGATCCGGAGTTTATTCTGGCATGTTGCTCATATGTCGCTCATATCGAGGGCGGTTCGCTGGCAGAAAGTTACGCGCTCGACCACGAGGGGTACCGACGCATGCTGGCGTTTTTCATGGTGAAAGAAAAAAGGGCAGAGATTAATGCGATGGACCAAAAACATTCACCATTATCACGCCCACTATAATAAGTGCGATACCTGCAATAGCCTGCAATGAGAGCTTGTCACCAAAGAAAGCTACGGCGATTATAGAGGTAAGGACGATCCCTACCGCGCACCAAATCGCATAGCCGACACTCAAAGGTATCGTTACAAGCGCCTTTCCCAAACAATAGAAGCAGAGAAGATACCCAACAACCATTCCAATTGATGGCCAAAGTACCGTGAAGCCGTTGGAAAGTTTCATCATAGTAGTCGCGAACACTTCACAAATTATTGCTCCGCCAAGCAGAAGATACCCGGTCATAATTAATTTCCTTTCTTAAGACTGTTTATCTGATCCTTGAATGCATCGAGATATCGTTTATTGAACTTGTTTGCTTGTGCAAGCCCTCCTCCTGCCTTCACCAAAGATGCATTTTCGACTGCTGAAAGCTTCGCTGTGAGTTTCTTTGCGCGGTTTTGACCAAGCGGAGTAAGCGCGCAGAGTTTTTCACGTCTGTCGCTTTTGGAAACTCGTACTTCGAGGAAACCATCTGTTACTGCTCTTTTAAGAATTCGGCTCATGGTTTGTTTAGGTACTCCCAAACTAGAACAGATATCGCGCTGACAAAGTCCATTAGGTGTTTCGCTCAATAGTCGCATGAGAAAGAGGTGCTGAAGATTTGTACCGCAAACTTTTGCAAACTTCTCATAGAGGCTGTTGGCTTGGAAAAACAAGCGATAATACTCATCTAATGAATTGTTTTCCATCTTTCTCCTTTATTATTTAGTCTCAACTGGGACTATTTTTAGCATATAAAGGATGCGTGCCGATCCAACAACTTGTAAAATCTTCACAATTGGAACTGAGACCGAAAGCTACCGACGAAGCGAGAACTACTCTTGTATACTTTTGAAACAATGTATGAGAAGGCCGAATGGATCTAAAAGCCAATTTAGGCGGTCATTTCAGAAGTCTGTCAAGCATTCGAACTACTTGCTCACTTTTCTATAACGTTACGCGGAGGGTTTTTGATTCCAAATTCTATACATGCTTTTCAAAACCCCGTCAGACGGCGACCGAGTGTACGACGTTCGATAGAGAACAACAGGGCAAAACTGCACACTGACGATGCAAGTGCGGAAACGCACCCGCAAGCAGGTGGCGACCATACGGAAGCGAAACAGCAAGCAGACGACGGAAGCACAAGCCAATCGACAAGCAGCACTCATAAACGTTATGTAGATTCACTCGATGGACTCAGGTCAATCTGCGCCCTCGGCGTCGTTTTCTATCACATGAACCTCACGTGGTGCGAAGGCGGTCTGCTCGGAGTCACCGTTCTTTTTGTGCTTTCGGGCTACCTTGCTATGGGCGGGCTACTTAAAGAGTTCCAGCAGACCAGACGCATCTCTTGTGGCCATTATTATCTAAAACGCATCAAGCGTCTTCTGCCAACGGCAATCGCCTACGTGGTGATCACTCTAGCTCTTTGCACGATTTTCAATCATCAACTACTGACGAAGATGCGTCCCGACATCATCCCAGGCCTTCTGATGTTTATCAACCGGTCAAAAATCATTACGCAACAGTCCTATTTCGCCGCTGCGGGAGCTCCTTCGCCGATGACGCACTTCTGGTCGCTGGCGATTGAATTCCAGTTCTATCTCGCCTGGCCTCCGATTCTCTATCTGTGCCTGAGACATCGGGTCAAGAAAAAGAACCTGATACGTGGGCTCGCAGTCGCGACGCTCGCCTCCGCCCTCATCATGGCACTGCTCTACGTTCCTGAAGCCGACCCGTCCCGTGCCTACTACGGAACCGATGCCCGCGCACAGTCCTTGCTGCTCGGTTGCCTGCTTGCGCTCGTCTTCCCTTTCAATAGCTGGAGCAATACGCGCGCTCAGGATCTACCGATCAAACGACGCATAGGTACGGAACTTTCTGCAAGCTTGGGCACCATCGCGCTCGTGGTTTTGATGGTTACAACGAACGGCTACTCTGCGTTCTCTTACTGGGGCGGCACGCTTCTCGTATCAGTGATTGCTGCGGTGGCGATCGCAGGGCTTATTCCCCAGGGCACAATCATGGCTCGCATTCTTTCGGTAAAGCCGCTCACATGGATTGGAAAACGTAGCTTCGGTATCTATATTTGGCACTATATCATCGTTGAGCTTCTGACGCCTCGAGCGAGCGTCAACCAGCCATGGTACTTGATTGTGTTCGAACTTGCCCTTACGTTCGCAGCCGCAGAGCTGAGCTATCGCCTGATTGAAGAGCCTTTCCGCAGAAATTCAATCGGTGCGGTCTTCAAGCGTGCATTTGTGAAGGGTGGAAACGAGATCGAAAGAAGCTTCGAAAAAGCAAACACTCGTGGCTTCGAAAGAGTGCATTCAAGAAGCTTCGAAAAGAATGGGTCCTCCGAACAGAGCGAACGTATACGCTTACACGATTCTCAAACCAGTATGCCGCAACGCATCGCACTCGCCGCACGTCGCAGTTCGGTACGCTTCCCCACCACCATCGTCACGAGCGTGGTTGTCCTCATCGCTATTATCGGACTTGTGGCGATTCCTCCCGAAGCACCGGTTGGAGAAGGCAGTGATAAGCAGCAGGTCGTGAGCGCCGCGGCCTTGAAAAAACCGCTGACCGATGGAGTCTACGATGTGATTGTCATCGGCGATTCGGTGGCCTTGGGCGCATCCGATCAACTCAACGCTGCATTTCCTCACGGAATGGTCGACTGCGCCGTTGGTAGACAAGCAGGAGATGCCCTCGCGGTCTATCAGGGCTATGCGGATCAAGGAGCAGTTGGAAACACCGTGATCTTCTCTATCGGCACCAATGGTGCTCTTGATCAAGAGGGCCTCCAGCAAATCTATGATGCGGTGGGACCTGACAAGTCAATCTGGTTTATCAACGATCGTGCACCCCGTTCATGGTGTGCCGCAAACAATCAGCTTTTGTCCGACTTTGCCGCGAACCACGAAAACGTTGGCGTTATCGACTGGTACGGAGATTCCGAAGGACACAATGACTGGTTCTGGGACGATGGAATCCATCTGCGCCCAGAGGCCACCCAGCAATTCGCCGATCTGGTAGTGAGCACCACAGGCTACGAAGTGCCAACCGAGGAAAACACCAATTATCAGGTAATTTTCTTGGGAGATAGCGTAAGTATTAATGCCGCTGATTCACTTTCTCAGGCATGGCCCTACGGCTTGATTGACTGTGCCGCCGGCAGAGACCCCGAAGCGGTCAGACAAGTCTGGCAGAATTACGTTGATGCGGGAACCACCGGCAGACGTGTGGTTATTGCGCTGCCGTCTGACGTTCCGCTTTCTCAAGATCGGGTGGATCTGCTGCTCGACACGATCGGCAGCGATGTTGAGGTTTGGCTCGTCAATGCCAATGAGAGCAGTAGCTTTACCGTTGCGAACAACCAGATGCTCTCTGATGCTGCAGCCGTGCGAAGCAACGTTCATGTCATCGACTGGAATGAAGCGTCGGCGGGACATCCTGAATATCTGACCGATGACGGAAAGAGCCTCACCGATGCAGGAGTCCAGGTTTACAGCAAGCTCATCGTCGATTCTGTAGGAAACATAGAATCAGATAACGCAAGCAGCTAGGATGTGCGGTTAGAATCTAGCCACTGCATTTTTCTGGCATCGTTTTTGGCTTTCTCAATTTGTGTGTTTGTGGCCAATGAATATACCCAACATACAGATAAGTGCGATCACGGAGAGTCCTAGCAGTACTCCTAAAGCAGATTGCGTGCCAAAAAGCGTGCCCGCGACAAGGTCCGCATTTATCTCTTGTGCGCTATTCACCACGCTCGTAGCAACTGCCGTTCCCAATGCGCCACCAAGTTGCTGGAAAGTCTGAAATACGGCGTTGCCATCGGTTTTCGAGTCGTTCGGCAGATATGACAGTCCGTTCGTCATGCTGTTCGCCATTGAAAATCCCTGAGAGATAGGAATGAGCACATACACCAGCGCAATCAGCCATGCGCGGTCGCCGAAACCGAATACCCAGAAATACAGCATCGCTACAAGCTGGACGATGGCTCCAAATAGCAATGGTCGCTTTGAGCCCATCCGATCCAAAATGCGACCACCCAAAGGGGCCAAAATAGCGCCGACAATGCAGCCGGGAACCAACAGGCAGCCGGCATCGAACTCAGAAAGGTTGAGAACTACCTGGCCGTAATACGGTATTAGGTACCCGAGCGCGAGCACGATCATCTGCATCAGCACAACGTAGAAGCTGCTCAAGGTAAACTTCCGTGTGCGGAATATACCAATATGGATAAGCGGCTGCGATGATTTTTCGGACAGAAAGCAGAACGCAATCAAACAAACTATGCAGGCGGCAAGCAGACCGAGCACCTGAATACTGGCCCATCCCGCCGTACTTGCCGAAGACATTGCAAAAACTAAGCAGAAGAACGAAGCGGATAACAAAAGAAACTGAGGCACATCAAAATGTGTTCTTGTAATTGCTGATGATTGGCGAATCGCCCAGACGCCTAAGATGAATGCAAGAATCAGAAATGGCAGCAGCACGATGAAAATCATTCGCCATCCCCATATACCTATGACAAAACCGCCGAACGATGGACCGACTGCAGGAGCTATGGCCGTGATCAGCGTCCCAAGTCCCATCATGAAGCCGATGCGTTTAAGGGGTGCCTGCTCAATAATGATATTGAACATCAATGGCAGCGCCACACCGGTTCCAATGGCCTGCACCACCCGGCCCACAATAATGAAGCTAAATTCCGGTGCCGCTGCACAAATAACCGTGCCTGCGATAAAGAGGCAGATCGCAACGATGAACAGGGATTTCATGCGGAATCTTCGCTTAAGGAACGCGGAGATCGGAACGATACAAGTGAGTACCAGAAGGTATGCCGTAGTTACCCATTGAACCGTGGCGGTATCGATTGAAAACTCGCGCATCAGAGCAGGAAACGCCACATTCATGGCTGTCTCCACCACCACGCCGGCAAATGACATAATTCCACAAGCCAAGATTGATGCTACGAGTTTCGTATCAAGAACGCGTTCGTTGTCGTCTAACAACAATTTCCTTTCTTTTGCTTTCAGAGTTTCCTTATGAGTTTCCCTACGAAATAGATCTTGCCCATGCAGACCAAACCGCTTGCATGCAAGGTTAAGTAATTTTGGTATTACGTCAAAGACAAGTGTATATATCGGTTGCATAACCAATACGGTCTTCACAAGGAATATAAAGGAGCAGAGCTTAAAGGAGCAGAGCTTAAAGGAGCAGAGCTTTGCTGAATGAGATCGTAATTCGGGAATATCAAGGTAATCTCTTTACAATAGAAATGATCCATTACATCCTTTTCTGGAGTCGTACTGAGGAGGGTATCCGTGAAAAGGGTGTCCCCAAATCGGTAAAATTTGCCAAAAATGTTTATACAGGGGACGTGGCACATAAGCGTAAGGAGGATGACATGAACGTAGGGTTTATCGGCCTTGGCATTATGGGCAAACCCATGGCGAAGAATATCATGAAGGCAGGTTATGACCTGGTAGTCAATACGCACAAGCAGGCAACGATTGACGAGTTCGTAAAGCTGGGTGCAGAAGGTGCCAAAAATGGTGCCGAGGTCGCTAGCAAGGCGAGCGTGATCATCACAATGCTTCCGAATTCACCCCAGGTGCGCGAAGTGTGCCTTGGAGAGGGCGGAGTCATCGAGACGGGCACTGAACATACTGTCGTTATCGATATGTCTTCGATTGACCCCACGGAATCAAGAGCCATCGCTGCGGAGCTTGGGAAGAAAGACATCGAAATGCTTGACTGCC